>CALAXT010000060.1 GCA_937895435.1 uncultured Paracoccaceae bacterium
TCAACATAGCCAGGGCCGACACCTCATCCATGCCGTAAAGAAACGGCATGAGAAGCGACAGACCAGCAATGCCCCCCAAACCAGGAATAACACCGATGACCAAACCGACGCTCACGCCGACCAGCATGTACAACAGATGTTGCAGCGTCAAAAGCGCCGCAAGCGCCGTTAAAAGCGTGTCAACCACGGCGATATCCTAACTGATTTTTGAAGGGCAAGAAAAGGCAGAGAGGGCGCACCCTCTCTGCCAGACCGGCTTTGGGCCGGTGTTATCTTGAAGAAGGGCGATCAGCCGCCCAGCTTTACACCATATCCTGCTTCAAGCATGTCAACGACTTGCTTGCGCAGCTCGGGCGAGATCGTGGTGCCTTTTTTGAACAGTGCATTGGCCAGACGACCCGTGACCTGACCGTAGCTGCCCAGAATCTTTTTCGATTTTTCGATATATTCCGGGTCTGCCTTCATCGCTTCAAACGCGGCCTGATAGGCATCAACAATCGCGTCATCGGTGCCCTGTGGCAAGAACACCATCTTTTGCGCTGGGAAGCCTGCGGTAAAGAACGCAACATAGGCGTCAAAATCCGGGCCCGATGGCGCTTTGCCAGTCAGTGTTTCATAGGCTTCAACATAGCTGGGCAGATCGGGGAAGGTCGGATCGCGCACAACGTTGCCGTCATCATCCAGCACGCCCCATGAGAACAGTGGAACAGCGGTGCCAGCTTCCACAAGCGGCGTCACGTTTTTCAGATAAGCCGATGAGGTCTGATAATCGATATTCACTTCGCCACGCTCAAACGCCAAACGACCATCGCCGCGACCTTTGAAACCAAAAACGTGCTGAACGTCAAAGCCCATCATTTTAAAGCCCAACAGCGGCACCAGATCGAGCGAGGTCGCACCCTGGCTTGCGTAAACCAGCTTTTGTCCAGCCAGTTTGCCGATTTCCTGCGGGTTCGTCACCCCAGTGGACGGGCTGGTGTAAACCACGCCGCCAGTGGGCGCGGCCATCGCAATTTTCCAATCCTGGTACTCATAACGCACGCGCGGATCACCCAAAAGATAGGGGAACTGGGTCGACCCAGAGGTACCCAAAATCGTCAACCCATCGGGCTTGGCACGCGCGGTAAACAGATTGGTGCCTTTGGTCGAACCACCACCGGGTTCGTTCACCACGACCACGGTCGGGTTGCCCGGCAAATATTTCTGCAAAAGTGGCGCGTTAAAACGCGCCCATGTGTCCGAGCCACCACCGGCCGAAAACGGAATAATCCATTCCACAGTCTGGCCTGCAAAATTAACCTCGGCTTTTGCCGCCCCTGTCAATCCAAGGCTGGCAGCCGTTGCCAAAGCAAGCCCCAGCGCGCCGCGGCGCGTCATTGTCATAATACCGGTCATTCTTTCCTCCCTGACCCTCAGATGTCGGTGCAAACGTCCTGCAAAGGTGCAGATATCGCCTGTCCATCGTCGCGCGTGCTTGATTTTAGACCTCGCACGGGCTTGAAGATGTCTTATAGGGCAAAGCTGTCCATAACCTGTCGGAGCCGCCAAATGCGCATCGCCCTGATCGAAGACAATGAAAGCCTGGCCCGCGGTATTGAAAATGCGCTGCAAGATCAAGGACATGCGGTTGATTGGCTGCAAGATGGTCTGGCAGGATCAGCGTTTTTAGAGACCGCCGGTGCAGATGTAGCGATTATTGATGTGAACTTGCCGGGCCGGTCTGGTTTGGAAATTGTGCGTGCGTTGCGTGCCAAGGGGGATGCCACGCCGGTTTTGATTCTGACCGCAATGGGCAAAACATCAGATCGGGTAACGGGGCTGGATGCAGGCGCCGATGATTATTTGGTCAAACCCTTTGAAATGGCCGAGCTAACCGCACGCTTGCGCGCCCTGAACCGCCGCCGCCCAACCCGAAACGCCGATCAAGAGCCCCTTGGCACGATGGTCTATGATCGGCGCACCCGCCAGATCAGCGGCCCAGATGGCCCATTGCCCGCCCTGCCCCGTCGCGAATTGGCGCTTTTGGACATCTTGCTTGATCACCGCGGTCGCATTTTGGCCAAAGAACGAATTGCAGATGCGCTTTATGGCACCGGCGCAGATATCGATGCCAATGCTGTTGAACTGCTGGTGTCACGCTTGCGCCGCAAGCTTGAGGGCACAGGCGTCATGATCCGGACCGCACGCGGTTTGGGCTATATGTTGGATGATGGGACAGCCTGATGTGGACATTTGCAGCAGGCACGTTGCGCGCATCCTTGCGGGGGCGCTTGTTTATTTTGCTGATCGCGCCACTGATTTTGGTTGCAGGGCTGGCAGCATCAGGACGGTTCATGCTGGCCGAACGCCTGTCCGAGCGGCTTTATGACAACACGCTGCTGGCTGTCGCACTGACTATTTCTCGTGACGTTGTGCTGTCTGAGGGCGATTTGCTGACCGAAGAGCTGCTTGAGGCGCTGACCCAATCACTGGGCGATCCACTTTATTATCGCGTCACTGGCCCCGAGGGTAGCTTTGTCACCGGGTATTCCGATCTGCCAAGCCCGCCGCCGGGCCTGAAAATTCTCAGTGGCGCACCGGTCTTTTATGACAGCGTTTCCTTTGGAAAACCGGTGCGGGTGGTGGTTGTGCGTGAATTCATCAGCGAACCGCAGTTTGGCGGCTGGGTCACGGTTGAAGTTTGGCAAAATGTTACCCAACGTGCCGCACTCAGTTTCGAGCTGCTGCTGCAATCGGCCAGCTTGTTGACCGTTCTGGTTGGAACAGCTGCGCTGATTTTGTGGTTTGGGATCAAACGCGGTCTGCAACCATTGCAAGACTTGCGCGCAGCGATAGGAACACGCAGCGCAGATGATCTGCGCCCCATCCGCCGCTGGGTGCCGCCCGAACTGCGCCCCGTGGTTGATACCACCAATTCGCTCTTTGCCCGATTGTCACAGGCCATCGCCCAGCGCGATGCTTTTATTTCAGATGCCGCCCATCAGGTGCGCAACCCCATTGCCGCAATCCAAGCCCAAGCCGAAGCAGCGCTGAGCGCCCCAGATGAACGCACATTGCGCAGCCGCGTGACAACGCTGGCCCAGGCAGCGCGCCATGCAGGCCGTCTGACCAATCAGCTGTTGTCGCTTGAACGGATGCGCGGGCGGTCTTTGCGCAACTTGGCGGTGGAAACCGATCTGTCGCAGATTGTCGAAAGCCGCACACGACAGTTTGCCGAACGCCAATTGCCACGCGGAATCGAGGTATCATTTCATCAAACGGGTACCCCGCGATGGGTGATCGCAGATGGTGTGATGATTGAAGAGGCACTGGAAAATCTGTTGGCCAACGCCGCCTATTATGGCTGTGAGCGCTGTGGTGAAATTGCCGTCAGCCTCGACTATCTTTCACAATGCATCACGCTGAGCGTCAGCGACAGCGGCCCCGGCATCCCGGCCGACATGCAGCATCGGGTTTTCGATCGGTTCTTTCGTCTGCGCGATGATGGCCGCGATGGCTGTGGGCTGGGGCTTGCCATCGTGATGGGTGTGGCGGAAGCGCATGGTGGCAGTGCGCGCATCACCAGCAATGGCATGTTGCGGGGGGCGACAGTTGAATTGGTGCTGATGCGCTGAGGTTGCCCTGCCGCAGTCAAATCAGTTTGGCGCGGATCCAGCTGCTGGCCTGTTCCACGGCAACCACCAATGCAAACATCATCAAAATGATGGCCAGCGCCTCATCATAATTAAACAGATCAAACGCCACCTTTAAATCAACACCAATCCCGCCAGCACCCACCAGCCCCAACGCCGCAGAGCCACGCACCGCTTTTTCCAGTGCAAACAGCGATGTCGCAGTGAATGAGGGCAGACAGGCTGGAATGACGGCTGAAAAGATCACCCCCAAACGGCTGGCCCCAATGGCGCGCAGTGCATCTTGAGGGCCGGTATCTGCCTCTTCCATGGCCTCGGCAAAAAAACGACCAGCAAAGCCGATCTTGTCAATCATGATCGCCATCACACCGGCGGCTGGCCCAAGCCCCACGATAATAATAAAAAAGATCGCCCACACCAAATCAGGGATCGTGCGAAAGACGGCAATCAGCCCGCGTGCGATGGTGCGCACCACCGGATGGGGCGACAGCCGATCTGTAGCCAGAATGGCAAAAGGCACGGCAAACACCAGACCAAGCGCGGCGCCCGCCACCGCCATCTGCAAGGTTTCCAACAATTTCCATGCGATCCGATCCGCCCGCGCAAAATCGGGTGGGAACATCTGCATCAACATGCCTTGTGGCGAAAAGAGCCGCGTCAGCCCCCGCACGATCGAATCAACTTTCGGCGCAGTGGCAGCCAGACTGCTGATCACCATCGCCAGGATAAACAGAATAACCACATATTCCAGCACAGAACGCTGGGCAAATCTCGGTAAATTGCGGGCCGATACGGCAGGTGCCATGGTCATTCCTCTGTCTCAAAAAACCGGCGCAGCTGTTCTGCGTGGGCCGCAGATGTTGGCAGGTTCAGCGTCAGCTCTCCGCCCAACAACCCCAAGATCTGGTCAGAAAACTGCAACGTATGTTCCAACCGATGCGATACGAAAATCAGCGAAATACCCTGTTGTCGGGCCAGGTCTGACAGCAGACGCATCACATCTTCGCCCGATTGCGGATCAAGGCTGGCATCGGGTTCATCGGCCAAAATCAGTTCTGGGCGCTGCATCAACATCCGGGCAATGGCCACCCGCTGCGATTGCCCACCCGATAGGCTGTCAACCCGGCGCAGGGCAAAATCTGCCATGCCAACACGGTCAAGACACTCTAACGCCTCGGCGCGCACGGCTTGTGGGGCAATAGATTGCCACCAACTGCGCATCCCAGATTGGCGCGATTGCACACCATGCACGACATTGCTTAGCGCACAGAGTCGCGGCACCAGATTATGGCGCTGCCACACCACCCCCAAGCGCGAACGAAACCGGCGCAGCGCGCTGCCCGACAGGGCGCACACGTCCTGATCCAGAATGCGGATGCTGCCCGCACTGGGTTCGGTCAACCGGATCAGGGTTTTCAAAAGCGTTGATTTTCCAGACCCATTAGCCCCGATAATGGCCAGTGACACGCCCTTTTGCAGCGAAAACGAAACATCGCGCAAAATCTGCGGCCCGCCATAGGATTTGGCAAGATGTTCAACGCAAACAACAGGCCTTTCCTCTGAAAGGCCTGTTGCGACAGCCGAAATTTTGGTGACAAGTGTCATCAAAACTTACTCTAGAAACGTCATGAATTCGGTGACGCCTACGGTGGCATACATCTTGCGCACCAGATCATAGTCTTTGTCATTGACGTCTGTGGTGAAGCTGCCGCCGATATATTTGGCGTTATCGTCAACCGAGGTGACAGCTGCCAGCAAATCTGCACTTTTCTCAGCAAACGTGCGGCGCACGATGTCGACGATTTCAGCGGGAACAGTTGCGCTGACCAGCAGCAGGTCCATTGGCAGGTCGGGGCCATCAACCAGCGCGCGGAATTTCTGATCGGGGAATGATTTCACGATCTTATCCATATGGCCCTTGTTCATGCCAATGGCGGCGATATCGCCTGCAATCATTGCCTCTACGGCCACGTTGCGCTTCAAAAACACCGGCTCATAATCCCGGCCATATTCCAAACCACCATCGGCCAGCAGCGTTGCAGGTGCCAAATGCTGCGAGGTCGAGCCAATTTCACCAAGCGAGATCTTCGTACCCTTAAGATCAGCAACCGTCTGATACGGGCTTTGATCAAGCACAACGACCTTTGAATAGTAATCGGGGCGGTTCCACACCACCACTGGCTGGGCCTTCAGGCGGGCGTTGAACACGACATATTCGGCAGGCCCAGTCAGCACAAAATCAACCTGATCGGCGGCCATTGCCTCAACCGCGATGGTGCGGCCCGAAACCGGAAAGAACTCAACGCTCAACCCCGAGGCCTTTTCAAAAGCCTCTTTAAATGGGCCCATTTCGCGCTGCAGCGCTTCCATGCCATCAATATCGGTTACGGCAAAACGGACAGTGTCGGCAGCATGGGCAACCGAGGCCCCCAGAATGCTGGCAGCGGTGAAGCAGGCTTTGAAAAACGTGTTCATGATCGACCTCATGTTGGAAAGATATCCAACAGGCGATACCCGCGCCGTGTAACGCGACCGTGACGCGATATGACACTTTCGTGATATTCAGCCCAAAGGTTGCCGATATTCCAACCGCAAGCCACGCTGTGTGCCGGGGGCAAAACCCGGCCAAGTCTCTGCTGGGCTCTGATCAGGGACTGCGCCCAAAAACGCAGCCATCGCCGGATCAGATTTCAAATGCTGGCCCAAGAAAGCCGTGATGAAATGCTGCGCAATATTGTTCATGCGCACGCCATCCCAGACGGTGTCTGCGTAATGTTCAAACGGCACAAAATCCAGCGTATCAACCGGATGCCAACTTTCCTCAGGCGCGGGTATCGGCGCTGCAGCGTTATGGCCGGCATGATCAAAGGTCAGCAGATGACGCGACGTGGCGATGGTTTCTTCAAAAATCCGGCGCATACCGTCGGCATAACCAGACACATCATCAGCACTGCCCGCAATCAACAACATGGGTGTGCTCAGGCCAGCAAGGCCAGCCGCATCCCAAATTCCACGCGCTCGGCCCCACGGCCCAATCGGCACGATCGCCTTCAAACGCTGGTCTTTCTGCGCAAGGTGGCGCGGATCGCCCACCTGATGACAGCCCAACAGCCGCGCAGGCGCACCACCAGCAAAATCGACCGCCGCTTGACTGACACCAGCCCCCCCAGAAACCAGCGCACCATACCCGCCCATGGAATAGCCGATGATGGCCACACGGTCAGTATCGGCCAAGTGCGCCGGGCCATCGTG
Source organism: uncultured Paracoccaceae bacterium (assembly GCA_937895435.1). Taxonomy (GTDB): domain Bacteria; phylum Pseudomonadota; class Alphaproteobacteria; order Rhodobacterales; family Rhodobacteraceae; genus CALAXT01. The sequence continues at coordinate 6,885 of CALAXT010000060.1, forward strand.
CATGTCAGCCAAAGCATCGATGACAAAGCGTGTATCATAAGGCCGGTTGATCAGGGTGGAGCCCAGCGGCGACTTGTCTTGATAGGTGCTGTCCGTATGGTCGATCGACGCCACGACATAGCCCTTTGAGGCCAAATTTTCGCCCAGATGGCCCATCAAAAAGCGATTGCCCGGATAGCCATGCGACAAGATCACCAAAGGACACATTCTTGCAGCGGCGATCGGTGCGGCATCGCGAATTGCGCTGCCCGATAGGGTGACCGGCGTCACGCCATCACGCAGGACTGTATGATACTGCGTGCCGGGGGCAGTGGGGCTGTCAGCAGGGTACCACATTTCAACCGTCAAAGGTCGATCATAGCTTGGGGTATTGGTGTTGGTCGCGTGTCGAATATCAAGCTGATCGGGATTGATCAGATGCAGCGTTTGCACCCCAACCTTATGCGCACCAAAACCCGCCAAGATGGGCGCATCAGGGCGCTGTCGGTCAATGCGATTGGGGCGATGATCTTGCGGCATGGGGTGCGGCTTTCTGGGCTGGGGGCTTGGCGGACGCATCA
>CALAXT010000061.1 GCA_937895435.1 uncultured Paracoccaceae bacterium
ATTTTGGAAATTGATCCGCTGACCGGCGCGAAAACCGATAGTTTTGACAAAATCCGTATCTATGCCAATTCGCACTATGTCACGCCACGCCCAACGATGCGCCAAGCGATCATTGGCATCAAGGCTGAGCTGCGCCACCGGTTGGATCAAATGGTGGCTGATGGCAAGTTGCTCGAGGCCCAACGATTGGAACAACGCACCAGCTTTGATCTGGAAATGCTTGAGGCCACAGGCGTTTGCAATGGCATTGAAAACTATTCACGTTATCTGACGGGCCGGGCCCCGGGTGAGCCACCGCCAACCCTGTTTGAATTCATTCCAGACACTGCCATCGTCTTTGCTGATGAAAGCCATGTGTCGGTGCCCCAAATCGGCGGGATGTATCGCGGCGACTATCGGCGTAAATTTACGCTGGCAGAGCATGGCTTTCGTCTGCCGTCTTGCATGGATAACCGTCCGCTGAAATTTGAAGAGTGGGACGCAATGCGGCCGCAGACCGTATTTGTTTCAGCAACCCCCGCCGCTTGGGAAATGGAACAGACCGGGGGAATTTTTACCGAACAGGTGATCCGCCCCACCGGGCTGGTTGATCCGATCATTGAAATCCGTCCGGTATCGATGCAGGTCGATGATCTGCTCGATGAAGTGCGGCGGGTGGCAGCGGCGGGCTATCGGGTATTGGTCACCACGCTGACCAAGCGCATGGCCGAAGATCTGACCGAATATCTGCACGAACAGGGCATCCGGATCCGATATATGCATTCTGACATCGATACGATTGAACGTATTGAGATTTTGCGCGACCTGCGCTTGGGCACATTTGACGTGCTGGTCGGCATCAACCTGCTGCGTGAGGGGCTTGATATTCCCGAATGCGGGTTGGTGGCGATCCTTGATGCCGACAAAGAAGGGTTCTTGCGCTCTGAAACATCGCTTGTGCAAACGATTGGGCGGGCTGCGCGCAACGCCGAAGGCAGGGTGATTATGTATGCTGATCGGATCACCGGCAGCATGGAGCGCGCCATGCGCGAAACAGAACGGCGCCGCGAAAAACAACTGGCCTATAACGCCACCCACGGCATCACGCCGCAGACCATCCGCAAGAATGTCGAAGATGTGCTTTCAGGCCTGTGGAAGGGTGACACCGATCAGGCGCGCATAACCGCCCAGGTCGAAAAACCACTGGTTGGCGCCAATCTTACCGCCCATCTCAACGCGCTGCGCACAGAAATGCGCAAGGCTGCCGAAAACCTTGAATTCGAAGAGGCCGCACGGTTGCGCGATGAGGTCAAACGACTGGAGGCGGTAGAACTTGCAATATCGGACGACCCGCTGGCACGCCAATCCGCGGTCGAAGACGCGGTTGAGGCCGCAACCGCTGCGCGCGGGCGCTCAACGGCAGGACGGGCGGGCCAACGCGGCGGCAATAAGCGCCGCGGGCGCTAAGCCCAAAACCTATTGCCCACGGTCAAACCGCAAGGTGCCAATAATATGCGGCGCCCCACCCACATCTGATGGATGCACAACCCCATCCACCACGGGTACGGCAGAAAAATCAAACGGGCTGACGCCTGTGATGCAGGCGACGTTGATCCCGAGCTGATCGGGAATCGAGCGGCGTTGATGATGCGTGTAGATGCCGCATGTCTTGCAGAAAAAATGTCGCGCTGTGCCTGTATGAAATTGATAAAGCGCCAGATTTTCTTGGCCTTGGATAAAATCAATATCCGTCACATGGGCCGATACAGAGATCGCACCGCGCATCCGGCAATAAGAACATGAACACCGGCGAACAGTGGTAAATGCGTCTTCCAACCGCACCAGAAACCTGACAGCCCCGCAATGGCACGCAACACGATGCTGTGGACGGTTATCTTCCATCTGCTCGCTCCCTTATGGCAACGGCTGTGCGCGTTCCGCCAACCGGGCAAAAAAGCTGGCACCGATCGGCGCGACATCGTCATTAAAATCATAGGCCGCATGGTGAAGCCCCGCCCCCGGTCCCTGCCCGATGAACAGATAGGCACCCGGCCGGGCTTCGAGCATGTAAGAAAAATCTTCAGCCCCCATTTCGCGCGGCGCGCGGGCATCCACCGCAGCCTCGCCAACAATCTCACGTGCAACGTCTGCGGCAAAATCGGTACATTCAGGCTGATTGATCGTGGCCGGATATCCCAACTCATAGATCAGTTCGGCCTGCACGCCATAGGCTGCGGCATGGCCTGCAACGATTTCTTCAAACCGCTTTTGCACCTGGGCTTGAACATCTTTGTCAAAAGTTCGGATCGTGGCGCAGAATGTGGCCTGATCTGGGATGATATTACTGGCGGTGCCAGCATGGATTTGCGTGACCGAAATCACGACATCTTGCAGCGCGTAAATATTGCGACTGACAATGGTTTGAACCGCAGAAATCATCGCAATCGCGGCCACAATCGGATCAATGCATTCGTGTGGATTAGCCCCGTGACCGCCCCGCCCCGTGACGGTCACATAGGCAGTATCTACTGCCGCCATGATTGGGCCAGGCGTGGTTATAAAATGGCCCAAATCCAAATTGGGGGCATTGTGCAGCGCATAGACTTGGGAAATGTCAAACCGGTCCATGATACCTTCACGCACCATCACCTCACCACCACCGCCCTCTTCCTCGGCGGGCTGAAAAATCAGCGCCACCCGCCCGGCAAAGCGTCGGGTTTCAGCCAGATATTTTGCAGCCCCCAGCAGCATCACCATATGCCCGTCATGGCCACACGCATGCATCACACCCGTTTTGGTTGAGGCGTGCGCGGCACCCGTCATCTCGGATATCGGCAGGGCATCCATATCGGCACGCAAGCCCAGCGTTGGCCCTGCACCTTGGCCATTGATGATCGCCACCAGACCGCTTTGGGCAATGCCCTGATGAATTTCGTCCACCCCAAATGCGCGCAACTGATCTGCCACAAATGCAGCTGTGGCGTGGCAGTCAAATTCCAGCTCGGGTTGGGAATGCAAATGATGGCGCCACTTGGCCATTTCTGGGGCAAAATCTGCGATTCGATTAAGAACGGGCATTCTGGACTCCTTGGGCCGAACAGCGCTATGCCCAAAGAATGATCTGAAACCGAGGCAAAGCGCAATGACCAAGCACCCTGTAAAACTTGACCCTGAACAGGGCGATCATACGACGGGGCCAAAGACTGGAACCGATTGCGGCATTGAGCGCTTGCTGGACATCATGCGCCGTTTGCGCGACCCAGATGGGGGCTGCCCTTGGGATAAAGAGCAAACATTTGCCACCATCGCCCCCTATACGATCGAAGAAGCCCATGAGGTCGCCGACGCCATCGAGCGTCAAGATTGGAACGCACTGCGCGATGAATTGGGCGACTTGCTGTTTCAGGCCGTTTTTCACGCACAAATCGCGCAAGATGCGGGTCTGTTTAATTTTTCTGACGTGGTGCGATCAATCAGCGATAAGATGTTGCACCGCCACCCGCATGTGTTTGGCCCCAACCGCGAAACCAAAACAGCCGCCCAGCAAACCGCCGATTGGGAGGCCATCAAGGCCGCTGAACGCGCAGGTGCCGCCCAAGGCGGCACACTTGATGGAGTAGCGATGGGGTTGCCGGCGTTGATGCGGGCGGTCAAATTGCAAGCGCGCGCGGCACGGGTTGGGTTTGATTGGCCCCAGACCGATCAGGTTTTGGATAAGATGATCGAAGAGTCGCGTGAATTGATCGAAGCGCGCGACAGCCTGACCCAGACCGAAGTCTTTGAAGAGTTTGGCGATTTGATGTTTGTCATGGCCAATCTTGGCCGCCATCTGGGGGTCGACCCAGAGGCCGCTTTGCGCGCCACAAACGCAAAATTTACCCGCCGGTTTGGCGCCGTTGAAGCAGCATTGGCCATTGCTGGCAAACGGCCCGAGCAGTCAAATTTGGCCGAAATGGATGCGCTGTGGGATGCCGCAAAACACGCTGAGCGGCAAAATAAACCCGACTGAAACAATCACCTATTGACCTGACTAAAATACTCAGGTTAAATCCTGTCATGTAATCGCATGCAGGAGTCCCGCGATGTCACTTCGTGTCACAGCCATTTTAGCTTCAGTTTCAGGTCTTGCCCTCTGCACCGGCGCCGCCCTTGCGCAAGAGGTCAACGTGTATTCTCATCGTCAGCCAGAACTGGTGCAGCCCCTCTTTGACGCCTTTACGGCGCAGACGGGCATTGCAGTTAATGTGGCCTTTGTGAACAAGGGCATGGCCGAGCGACTAAAAGCCGAGGGCGCGCGCTCGCCTGCTGATCTGGTAATGACAGTTGACATTGCACGGTTGGCGCAGGTGGTTGCCGCAGGCGTCACCCAACCCGTAATCTCAGAAACCCTGAACACGAATATCCCCGCCGCGTTTCGCGATGCTGACAACCAGTGGTTTGGCCTGACCAGCCGCGCACGCGTGGTTTTTGCCAGCAAAGACCGCGTGGCCGATGGTGCAATCAGCACCTATGAAGATCTGGCCGACCCAAAATGGCAGGGGCGGATCTGTTCACGCGCAGGCACGCATGACTATAATTTGGCACTGCTTGCGGCGGTAATTGATCATCATGGCGCCCAAGCCGCGCGCGCTTGGGCGACGGGTCTGCACGACAATCTGGCAAAGCGCCCAGAGGGCGGCGACCGCGATCAAGTCAAATCAATCTGGGCGGGGGAATGCGACATTTCATTGGGAAACACCTATTACATGGGGGAAATGATGGCCGACCCCGATCAACGCAAATGGGCAGACAGCGTGCGGATCATCTTTCCAACCTTTGCCGAGGGTGGCACGCATGTGAACATATCAGGCATGGCGATGACAAAATCAGCGCCACACCGCGAAGATGCGCTAAAGCTGATGGAGTTTCTGACCTCAGAGCCTGCACAAAAGATTTATGCCGAAATTAACCATGAATTCCCGCTGCGCACAGGTGTTGCACGCTCAGAGCTGGTGGAAAGCTGGGGCAGTTTCACCCCCGATACCGCCAATCTGGCCGCCCTTGCCGCCCATCGCCCACAGGCGCTGAAACTTATGGAAGAAATCAATTTCGACGGCTAAGCCCTGCAGCCTTCCCGCGCACGTTTGGCAGCATCCCCTTTGGCATGGACATTCCCCCCCCCTGCGCTTTTCATGCCAATGAAAGTTGCAGGGGGGATCGACCAATGGCCGTACGTAAGATCATCATAGATACCGATCCGGGCCAAGATGATGCTGTGGCCATTTTGCTGGCCTTGGCGAGCGATGAGCTTGATGTATTGGGGCTGAGCATTGTCGCGGGTAACGTCGGGCTGCACCACACCACCCGCAACGCCGCAATGATCTGCGAACTGGCGCAGCGCCCTGATTTGCCAATCTTTGCCGGTTGCGCCGCTCCACTGGCCCGCCCGCTGGTCACAGCCGAGCATGTGCATGGCAAAACCGGACTGGATGGGGTGGCGTTACCGGAACCGCAGATGCCGTTGCAAGACCGCCATGCGGTTGATTTTATAATTGAAACGCTGCGCGCGGAACCGGTGGGCACGATCACGCTTTGCGCTTTGGGGCCGCTAAGCAATCTGGCATCAGCCTTTCAACGCGCGCCTGACATCGCCGCCCGCGTGGCGCAGATTGTTTTGATGGGTGGCGCCTACAGTGCAGGTGGCAATGTCACCCCCTGTGCCGAATTCAATATTTTTGTAGACCCAGAGGCCGCCGCAACGGTGCTGGCCTGCGGTGCGCCGATTGTGATGATGCCGCTGGATCTGACACATCAGGCCCTGACATCGAAGGCACGCGTCGCTGCATTTCGTGATTTAGGCACAGCCGCAGGCCATGCTGTCGCCAGTTGGACCAGCTTTTTTGACCGCTATGATGCACGCAAATATGGGCAAGATGGCGCACCGCTGCATGACCCTTGCGTGATCGCCTATTTGCTGCAGCCAGAGCTGTTCTCGGGGCGCGACATCAATGTGATGGTTGAAACGCAAAGCCCGCTGACACTGGGCATGACCGTGGCCGATTGGTGGGGGGCCACCAAACGCCCCACCAATGTCACGTTCATGACAGGCCTTGACGCAGAAGGATTCTTTGAGCTGCTCACCGAACGAATTGCGCGTTTTTGACGCAACTCTACAGACACATATTTTTTGAAAGAAAGTGGCGCGGTTGACGGGGCTCGAACCCGCGACCCCCGGCGTGACAGGCCGGT
>CALAXT010000062.1 GCA_937895435.1 uncultured Paracoccaceae bacterium
GCACCGGCTTCGCGAAAGCCCGCCGTATAGCACACAATCCCCCCCGCACCGTTTTGTCGCAGCATATCCACAGTTTCGACCGCCGCCGCTGCGGGCACTGCCAAAAATACTGCGTCGGGTGGTTCTGGCAGGTCATTGACGCTGGCAAAACAGCGATAGCCGCCCAGCGTGGGCCGGCGCGGATTAACTGGCCAGATTTGGCCGGAAAAGCCTATCCGCGCGGCCTCATGCATCGCCACTTCGGCGTCGCGCCCACCGATAAAGGCAATGTGGCGCGGGTTGAAAAGCCGCGTCATATTGGCGTGAAGAATGGGCTGCATGAGGGTATCCATATTGCTGTCGTAAGCGGGTCAGGCCCCCAAGGGGCGCAGAATCGCACGGGTGATGATATGGCGTTGGATTTCGGATGTGCCATCCCAGATACGTTCAAGCCGTGAATCGCGCCAAAGCCGCTGAATGGGCAACTCTTCCATCAGGCCCATGCCGCCATAGATTTGCACTGTGTCATCGGCCACCCGACCGAGCATTTCAGAACAATAAACCTTAACCATCGCAGCGTCAGCATCTTGCAAGTTTTCTGCCTCGGCGCGGGCGACCGCGTCGCGCACCAGCAAGTCAGCAGTGCGCAGCCCTATGGCCATGTCTGCCAGACGAAAGCCCGTTGCCTGAAAATTACCAATCGGTTGGCCAAACTGGCGACGGTTGGCGGCCCATTCGGTTGCCAGGCCCAAAATGCGCTCGGCCTTGCCGCAGCAACATGCCCCAACCCAAATTCGCCCCATCCCCAACCATTTTCCGGCCAGTTCCAACCCGCGCCCCTCTTCGCCCAAGATCTGATCGGGCCCCAGCCGGACATCGCTAAAGGCGAGCTGATAGTTTTTATACCCACGATAGCTGATGCAGCGGTTGCCCTCGCGGATATCAAAGCCTTTGGTACCAACATCCACCAAAAACGCCGTCACGCGTTTGCGCGGCCCGCGTTTTGTCTCATCAACCCCTGTGGCTGCAAACACGATGGCGAAATCGGGCATGCAGGGCCCCGAGATGAAATGTTTTGATCCGTTCAAGATCCAATCATCACCATCGCGGCGCGCGTTCGATTTCATGCCCATGACATCTGATCCTGCTTCGGGTTCTGTCAGGGCAAACAATTCGCGCTTTTCACCACGCACGCAGGGCAGCAGATAGCGTGCAAGTTGATCGCCCGAACAAGCCAATAAAATTTCAGTGGGTCGCCCGATCCAGGAATGCAGCGCATGGCTGGTTTTGCCATATTCGCGTTCAATCACAGCCATGGCCGATTTGCTCAGCCCACCACCGCCAACGGATTCGGGCAGGTTTGCAGAATAAAGCCCGGCTGCTTTGGCGCGGCTTTCAATTTGGCGACCCAACTCTGGGGGCACCTCACCCGTGCGGTCAACCATATCTTCGTGGGGATAAATCTCGGCCTCCATGAAGGCGCGGACGGTGGCCAGCAACAGATCATTTTCATGGGTTTGGTCTTGGGGGTTTTCGTGGGTCACGGGTGCCTCGGGGTCATGGGGGTTATTGTGGGGGAGGGGCGGGTCAGCTGTTTTGGGTGCGGGCGCGCCGCTGAACCAGCGCCCATATCAAAAAGGCAATGATTGTGATGCCAATCAGCACCACGGCCGCTGCGGCCACTGTGGGGTCGGTGTTTTCGCGAATGCCGTTCCACATCCGCCTGGGCAGTGTGTAGACGTTGAATTTTGATAAAAACAGCGTCACGACGATCTCATCCCAAGATGCGATAAAGGCAAAAACTGCCCCCGCCAGCACCCCTGGACGGATGGATGGCAAAATGACACGCAGCAGGGTTGTCATCGATGATGCCCCCAAATTGCGCGATGCTTGTTCCAGCCGCGGGTCAAACCCTGCCAGTGACGCAGAAACCGTAATCAATACCAACGGTGCGGCCAAAACCGTGTGGGCCAACATTAGCCCAAGATAGCTGTCAATCAGTCCCAGTGGCACGAACAGTCGGTAAAATGCCATTGCTGAAATGATAGGAGGGATCACAAGTGGTAACAGCAGAAATGCCCGCACCACCTCGCCCGCACGCGAAGAAATGCGCCATAATCCGATGGCGCAAAGCGTGCCCAAAATGGTTGCAAATGCCGCAGAGGTAAGTGCGATTGTGGCGCTTTGCACAAAGCTTGATATCCATTCCGGGCTGGTAAACAGTTTTTCAAAATGCCGCAGCGACAGTGTGTCTGTCGGCATCGATAAAAACCGCTTTGGTGTCAGTGACACGGGCAGGGCGACGAGGGCTGGGGCCACCAAAAAAACCAGCAGAAAAATAGCCCAAACGCGGTTGATCTTTTGGCCAAGCCCCGACTTTTGCATCATGGTTTTGTCCCCCCAAAGACGGTTGAAAGCTTCATGAAACGTGACATCACGAACAACAGGCCCAACACGCCCCCCAGCATCAGGACGGCCAGCATAGCCGCGGTCCCCCAGCGTAGGGTGACCAGAATTTGAACCGAGATATATTCGGCCACCATCAACACTTTGCCACCACCCAAAATCGCGGGGGTCACATAAAATCCAAGACTGAGAATAAAAACCAAAAGCGCTGCGGCGACCAAACCGGGCCGCGTCAGTGGCAGATAAACGCGCCAAAACGTCTGTGCCGGCGATGCCCCCAAATTACGAGATGCTGCCAGAACGCGGGCATCGATTGTCTGCATTGAGGCCAAAAGTGGCAGCACGGCATAGGGCACCATGTAATGCACCATCCCAATCAATACGCCCAGTTCGTTGCGCATGAATTCAATTGGTTGAGTGATAAGCCCAATCGCCTCTAGCCCATTGTTGACCAGTCCGTTGCGCCCCAACAGCATCAGCCACGAAAATGTACGCACCAAAACTGATATCCAAAATGACACAAGCAACAGGCTCAGCATCCAATTGCGTTCACGCGCCAACGCGTGGATCATCGCGTGGGCAATGCAGTACCCCAACGTCACACTGATTGCCGTGGTGAGCACACAGACCCGCAGTGTTGTCCATAAAATCCCCCCCAATGCGTCGGATTGAAAAAGGGCAGCATAATTGCCCAGTCCCGGTTTTGGATCAGTGACGCTGATCACCATGATATTTGTAAGCGGCCCTAAAAAGAGCCCCAGAACCAACACCATGAGAGGCGCCACCAACAGCCATCCACCGCGGGGCAAATAGCGCCACATGTTCCGGGCTTGCAGAGGAATTGCGGGCGTGTGGGCCAAGGGGGCTGTCCTTTTGCGGGGCGGGCGCAGGGCTGCGTTTGTCACGTTTAGGAAATCAGGGTCGGCGGTGCACGATGCGGCCGCCAACCCCACTGTCGGCAGGTTTAGCTGATCGCGTCCAAAAAGCCGTTTACGGCCTCATCGGTGTTGTTGCCCCACCAATGTGGGTCATTATAGGCCACGCGGTTGATGTTTTCAGCCGAGGTGATGGCATAGGGCTGGCCATCTGTGGGCAGTTGGGCAAAGGCTTCGGGGTTTGATGGCGTCATGCCCAGGCAGTCAAACAGTTCAAGCTGTGCGGGAACACTTTGGGCGGCTGCGATGAATTTCATCACGGCCTCGCGCCCACCAGGGTTGCCGCGCGGCACGATATAGGCGCCGGGCATGGCCAGCGCTTCGTTCATCACCAGCTTATAGCGGCCGTCTGTGTCTTGCTCGATGTTGCGCCCGCGGTTTTGCCAAACCATGCCCATCGATACTTCGCCATTCACCACCATCGAGTGTGCTTCTGAACCCGATCCCCAATAAATGGAATCATCCTTGATCGATTTTATTTTGGCCAGTGCGCGCGGCAGATCCAACGGATAGAGCGCGTCTTTGGCAACACCATCCGCCATTAAGGCCGCTTCCAGCGATCCATTGGCCCATTTGTACAGCGAACGTTTGCCGGGGAATTTTGCGGTATCAAAAAAATCAGCCCAAGAATTGGGGGGATTGTCGCCATAGGCTTTGGTGTCATAGACAAACGCATAGCCGTAAAGAATAACCGACACGCCAAAATCGAGTGCGTAGCCTGGCAGCGTTTTGGCACGGTCAACCACGTCATAGTCGATAGCCTCAAGATGGCCGGTTTGCCCCAAGGCCACCGCATCAAAAAGATCACCATCACAGACATCTGCGGTGACATTTCCGCTGTCGACCATTTCCTTAATCTTGCCTTGCAGCGGCCCCGACGTATCAAAGGCCAAAGGAATGCCTGTGGCTGCCGTAAAAGGTTTGCCGATGGCGTTACCGTGGCATTCTTCAGATTGCCCCCCCCAATTCCAAAGCACAATCCGGTCAGCCGCCGCATCTGCAGCGCGCGGTGACAGCGTGGCCGCGCCAAAGCCAGCCATCCCCAAAAGTGCGATGAATGTACGCCGCTGCATCCGCCCGGCTTTATATGCCTTGGCCCCCTCAATCAGGGTCTCGCGCATGAACTGTTTGTCTTGCATTGAAGTTCCTCCTTGTTGGATGGCCCATTTGGCCTGTTGGATGACGGCGCAGGTATGCCTGTGCTCGTTTGGGTTATGGTGTGTCGGGGGCCAGCTTGACTGCAGCTTCATCGGGCCAATCCAGTGTCACCTGCGCTCCCCGATCAAGCGTTGGCCCGCCGCGCCAGGCATCAACGTCAACCTGAAGGGTCGTGCCATCAGGCAAAGCGACCGTGTAAGACAGGATTGACCCGAAATAGGTCACGCTGTGAACAACGGCTGTGGTGCGGTGCGGCCCCAAGGGCGCGCCTGCCGTCTGCGTGGCCGGACAGATATCAATTTTCTCAGGGCGCAGCGCATAAAGCCCGTCTGAGCAATGCAAAAAGTTGCTTTTACCCAAAAAGCTTGCGGCAAACTGTGTGGCGGGGCGCTGATACAGTTCTTGCGGGGTGCCCAGCTGTTCGATCCGGCCATTTTGCATGATGACAACGCGGTCTGACATTGACAGCGCTTCTTCCTGATCATGCGTTACATAGATAAACGTGGTACCGACGCGCTGATGAATGGCTTTTAGCTGGGCTTGCACCTCGATCCGCAGTTTTTTGTCTAACGCGCCCAAGGGTTCATCCAGCAGCAAAACCGGGGGTGCAAAGCACAGCGCGCGTGCCAGCGCCACGCGCTGTTGCTGGCCACCCGACAGCTGACCGGGCAGGCGTGTGTCAAACTTGGTCAGCTGAACCAACTCCAACATTTCATCGACACGGGCAGTAATCTCGGCATGGGGGCGTTTGCGCACAGACAGCGGATAGGCGATATTGTCGCGCACGCTCATGTGTGGAAACAGCGCATAGCCCTGAAACACCATGCCAAAATTACGCTTTTCGGCGGGAACTGTGGTGATTGAATGCCCATCGAGGGCTATGTCGCCTGCGCTGATATCCTGAAAACCGGCAATCATCATCAAAAGTGTGGTCTTGCCCGACCCCGAAGGCCCCAGCAGGGTCAAGAATTCACCGCGTCGAATGTGCAGATCAACCCCATCAACGGCGGTGAACCGCCCAAACCGTTTTGTTAGCCCATTAAGCCGCAGGCCTTCGTATGGCGCAGAACCCTGATGGGTTTGGGCGGATGGCTGGGTCATGCTGATGTGTCCGCCCCGCGCAGTTTAAGCGTGTTGCGGGCCTGTTGTGGGGTTTGCACCCGCGCGCCCATTCTTTCGATGATGCCAATCACCCGTTCAACCAATTGCGCATTGGTGGCCAGAACGCCGCGATCAAGCCAGATGTTGTCTTCCAACCCCACCCGCACATTCCCACCCAAGGCCACAGCCGCTGCCGCCATGGGCATTTGCATGCGCGAAATTCCAAAACTGGCCCAGCTGGCCCCTGCAGGCAGCTGCTCTTTCATGGCTTTCATCGTTTCAACCGTCTGATCGGCCCCCCATGGGATGCCCAGACACAGCTGAAACATCGGAGGCTCGGCAATCAGCCCCTCGGCCACCATCGCTTTTGCAAAGCGAATATGGCCCAAATCAAACACCTCCATCTCGGGTTTCACGCCCCATGCTTTGGTCAGTGTGGCCATGCGGCGCAGCATCGGCGGGGTTGAAATATAGATGTTATCATCATTGCCGAAATTCAGGGTGCCGCAATCCAGTGAACAGATTTCAGGCAGACAATCTTGCACATGGGCCAGACGGGCATCGGGGCCGATCATATCGGTGCCGGGGCCGGGCATGGCAGGGTTGTTGGGATCGGGTGTCCAATCGCCGCCCATCCCAGCCGTCAGGTTTAAGACCACATCAGTGCCGCTGTCACGCACGCGGGCCACCACTTCGGCGAAGAGCGCTGGATCGCGTGAGGCCTTGCCAGTTTGCGGATCGCGCACATGAATATGAACCGCTGACGCACCAGCTTTGGCGGCCTCAATCGCCTCTTGGGCGATCTGCTTGGGGGTGATGGGCACATGCGGGCTTTTGCCAGTTGTGTCACCCGCACCCGTGACAGCACAGGTCACGACCACTTCGAAATTCATGCGCAACTCCTTGTCAATTTTTTTTATCTTGGACCGATAAAGGCCGTTCCATATCAATTATTCGACCTATATGGTGTCTACATGTCGAAAAATCTGACCATTCAGGGTGGCCAGGCTGCCCAAACAAAAGAGGCGTCTTCTGCATCAGCGGGGGCACGCAAAAAGGTGACATTTCTGGTTGTGCCGCGCTTTAACATGAGCACGCTGATCACCATGATTGAAACGATGCGGATTGCGAATTACCTGTCGCCTGCGCCGGTTTACAGTTGGGATATCGTTTCTTTTGAAGGCCCTGAAATATCGGCCAGCAATGGGTTAAAGCTGTCGGCGCCACTGCCCGATGACCGCAGCCGGCGCGATGAAATTGTGTTTGTAATGGCCAGCTGGGGGGGAGAGCTTTACAAAAACCGCGATGTCTTGGCTTGGATACGGCGACAATCGCGCGCTGGGGCGCGGATCTGTGCGGTCGAATTGGGCTGCTATCTTGTTGCACGTGCTGGTTTGCTTGAAGGCAAGCGGGCCACCACGCATTGGTCGTGGGTGGGAGGGTTTCAAGAACAGTTTGATGAGGTTGCCCTGGTCGAACAGCTGTTTACCCTCGATGAGCGGGTGATGACCTGTGCCGGGGGGCTGGCTGGGGTTGATCTGATGCTTAAGCTGATTGGCGATGATTTGGGCGAACGATTGGCCGGTGAAATTGCTGATCAGATGTTGCATCACCCGATCCGCCCGGCCAACGCACCGCAGCGGCGCACGATGGGGCGGGGGTTGGAGACTTTGGTGCCTATGGTGCGTGCGGCGATCAACTTGATTGAAAAGCACATTGCCGAGCCGCTGAGTGTGCCCGAGATAGCGGCCTCATTGGGGGTTTCACAGCGCCAGTTAGAACGGCAGTTCAAACACAATATTGGCTGCACAGTGGTGCAGTTTTGTCTGTTGCTTCGGCTGCAACATGCGCGGGTGCTGTTGATTGCCACGGATCTCAGTGTGCGCGATATCGCCACCGCATCCGGTTTTAACACACTGTCGCATTTTGCATTTTCGTTTGGCAAATGCTTTGGCCGCCGGCCCAGTGATTACCGGCAGGCCTGGCCTGAAAAAGATGCCACACCCAGTTGGCCGGGCACATTGTCAAAATTTCTCGAAGGTCTTGAGGCCCGCCATGCTGCGCGTCAAGGCAGGGCCGCCCCCCGTGCACCAACTATGGGCGGTGTTTAGGTTTTGAGCGCAATTTAAGCGCGCGCGGTCTTAATCGCGTTCAAAACTGCCACAATTTCTTTGTCGCGCTGGGCGGCCATTTCTTGAAATGGTCTGTCACCGGCGATGGCGTTGCAACCCTCAACCATGCGGTCGCGCAGTTCTTTTGTCAGCTCGGGTGCGTCAAGCCGGGTCCAAGGCAGTTTAAGTGCCGGGCCGAATTGATCAAGATTGGTGGCCATCCCCCCCGCACCACAGGCCACATGAAAGGCCATACACTGGCCCTGAACAGCCATACGCGCCGCGGGGCCATTCATCAGGGCGGTGTCAATCTGATCGGGCGTCGCCTCGCCATTTGCAACCATATGCAGGGCCTCGCGCCACAGGGCTTCTTGCAGACGGGTGGCGATAAAGCCCGGAATTTCTTTCAGCATCACCAAGGGGGCTTTGCCTGCAACTTTGTAAAACGCCTCTGCCCATTGCACAGCGCCCGGGTCGGTTGCATCGCCCCCGATGATTTCCACCAAGGCCAGCAAATAGGGCGGATTGAACGGATGCCCGATCACAGTACGCTCGGGCGTGGGGCAATCGGCCTGAATCTCTGACATGGTCAGCCCAGAGGTGGATGATGCGATGATGCAGTTTTGTGGCGCAAGCCGGCCCAGCTGGGCATAAAGCGCCTGTTTGATGGCCAGCCGTTCGGGGGCACTTTCTTGAATGAATTGTGCGTCTTTTACGGCTGCGGCCAAATCGGTGGTGATGGTCAGCCGATCAAGCGAGGCCCCTTTGGCCAGCCCGAGTGTCGTCAGGCTTATCCAAGCGGTGTCAATAATCGCCATCAAGGCTGGTATTTCGCTGTCGGAATGGACATAGGCCGTAACATCATAACCGCGCGCCAGAAAATGTGCAGCCCACCCCCCGCCGATCGGCCCGGCCCCAATCGACGTGATGCGCTGCACAGAATGGACATCAGGATACATGGCTTTCTCCTAAACCAATGGCGGGGCTATTTGCCTTTGAACACGGGGGCGCGTTTCTCAACAAAAGCGGCCACGCCTTCGGCGCTGTCTTCTGATTTCAGCATCGCGCGATAGGTGGGCAGACTGTCGCTGCGCATATGGGCGAAAGCCTGTTCCAGCGGCACACATTCGATGGCGCGCGCCACCTCTTTGACCGATTGCATGGCCAGTGGGGCTGACTGGGCAATTTGATCAGCCCAAGCGCGGGCTGCATCCATCAGCTGTTCTTTGGGCACAACCTTGTTGACCAGCCCATAATGCGCGGCCTCTTGCGCGCTCATCCGGCGGCCCAGCAAGAACATTTCGGTTGCGATATTGTGGGGAATGCGTCGGGGCAGACGCTGCAGGGCCCCTGCATCGGGTACGATGCCCAAGGGCATTTCCGGCAGACCAAATTCAACATGGTCGGCTGCAATAACCAAATCACATGCCAGCGCCAATTCAAACCCACCGCCAATCACCAACCCGTTCAACGCCGCGATCACAGGCTTGTTCAGGCGCCAATTTTCGGTGAGCCCGGCAAACCCGCCATCACCATAATCGGCAGTTTCCCACCAATTATCCAAGCTCATGTCGCCGGCATTCAGTGCCTTAAGATCCCATCCCGCTGAAAAGACCCGATCACCCTCGGCGGTTAGAATGCCTACCCAGAGATCGGGGTCATCGCGCAACATCGCAAATGCGGCGCCTAACTCTTGGCTCATCGCCACATCAATGGCGTTCACTTTGGGCTTGTTCAGCTTGACTTCTAGCACGCGGCCGCGGCGGGTGATTTCGACATGGCTCATGTTTCAGATCCTTTCAGCTAAAGGCTGGGATGACTTCTTTGCAAAACAGCTCCATTGAGCGTTTTTGTTCTGGCAAGCCCAGACCCATGCTGGCGTAATAGATGAATTCATCCACCCCTAACGCCTCATACATTTTCAGCTTTTCAATGACCTGATCGGGGGTTCCAAACATCAGATTGCGCTGCAGCATATCAGGGTCATATTCCGCGCGATTTGCCAGTTGATCAAAGGGAATTTCTTTGGGAAAGCCGTCTTTGACATCACCCATATTCTTGAACAGATTTTCAAACTGCGACAATTGGCGTTGGGCGGCGCGCACGGGGATCATGGCATCAGCGTCTTTGTCATATACGGCTGTGTGGCGCATCATCGCCATGGTGGGGCGCTTTGCACCTGGGTGGGCTGCCATTGCCTCATTCAGGCGCCCCATATAAGTCTCAGCCTCAGACATGTCGCGGGTGAGGGGCCACGACATCACATTGCAGCCATGCTTGACTGCAAAATCATAGGTGATGGGCGCGCGTGCTGCGATCCAGACGGGCACTTGGGTTTGCAGTGGCTTTGGCACCGAGGTTGATGTCGGAAATTGCCAGAACTCGCCATCATGCGCGTAATCTCCGGCCCACAGCGCACGCACGGCTGGCAACATTTCTTGCATATAACGCCACGCGTCTGATTGCTTCAGCCCCGGATGCATCCGGTCAAATTCTCGTTGATAAGCGCCAGAGCCGATCCCAAATTCCAACCGTCCACCAGATATCAGATCAAAAAAAGCAGCCTCACCTGCGGCTTTGATCGGGTGCCAATAGGCCGCTGCAACGCAGGCGGTGCCCAGCCGGATTTTGTCGGTATGCCCCGCCCACCATGTCAGAATGGAAAATGGATTGGGCGCAATGGTCATTTCGAGCGCGTGATGTTCTGCCGCCCAAGCGATGTTAAACCCGCCTTGGTCGGCCATCTGCACCATCTCAAGCGTGTGGCGCGTGACCTCGGGCATGGTCAAGCTGTCGTCCATCCGTTCAAGATTGATTGCCAGTTGAAATTTCATCACGCCCTCCAACGCTTATGCCGCCATGTGGCACTCTTGGCTGGATTGGCAGGCCAAATTATCGAAAATTCGCCGTATCGTATTAAAATTCGCCAAGATATGCGGCCCGATGGGGCAAACGAAAACTGGCCCCCTAGCGGGGGCCAGCAAACTGTGGAGTGGTATAGGGGATCAGCGCATCACAAAAGGATTGGCCATTGGCGTGCTTGAGGTGTTAACCCAAATCGTTTTCGGGCGCGTGTAATCATACATTGCCTGAAAGCCGCTTTCACGGCCATAGCCTGATCCCTTGACCCCGCCAAAGGCCGCAATGGGGGACACCGCCCGATATGTGTTAACCCAAACAATTCCCGCCCGCACCGCTTTTGCCATGCGCATCTGGCGCGCTCCGTCGCGGGTAAAGATGCCAGCGGCAAGCCCGTGTTTGGTGGCATTGGCCAGCGCAATCACCTGGCCTTCTGTGCGAAAGCGCAGCACGGATAGAACAGGGCCAAACAATTCGGTATCGACTATGCGCAGATCCTGGCTGGGGCATTCGATGATAGTGGGTTCAAAATAGGTGCCACCCATGCCCGCGGGCTGCTTGCCACCACAAATCAAGTGCGCACCTTGGGATTGGGCGTGGGCCAATTCGGCCTCGATGTGGTGCAGCTGCCCTTGGGTGCATAGGGGGCCCATTTGTGTATCTTCTTCTAACGGGTCGCCAATGCGGATATGGCCTGCCAGCGCCACCATTCGCTCTAAAAACGCATCGGCAATATCTTCATGCAAATAGAGACGCGATCCTGCCACACAGCTTTGCCCAGTGGCCCCAAAGATGCCCGCAATTGAGCCGTTTACCGCACTTTCGATATCGGCATCGTCAAAAACGATAAAGGGCGATTTTCCACCCAGTTCCAACGATACTTCGGCAAAGTTTTCTGCTGAATTGTAAAGCACATGCCGTGCTGCGCCCGGCCCCCCGGTAAAGGAAATGCGCGCCACCAAAGGGTGCGATGTCAGCACGCGCCCGCAAGGATCGCCATGTCCCGTGACGATATTGACCACGCCCGGTGGAAAACCTGCAGCCTCAATCAACTGGCCAAATTCCAGCATGGCGGCTGAGGCATGTTCTGATGCTTTCAAAACGACCGTATTGCCCGCCGCCAGCGCTGGGCCAATCTTGACCGCCACCAAAAACAGTTGGGAATTCCAAGGCACGATGGCCGCCACCACCCCCAGCGGTTCGCGTTGGGTAAATACAAACAGATCGGGTTTGTCGATGGGCAGCGTCTCGCCTGCAATTTTATCGGCGGCTCCAGCATAAAAATGGAAAAACTCTGCAATATACTTGGCCTGCCAGCGCGTTTCTTTCAGCATTTTGCCAGTGTCTATGGTTTCTGTACGCCCCAAGGATTCAGATTGAGCAGCCAACAGATCGCCCAGTTTGCGCAGGCAACCCCCACGGGCAGAAGGGGTCATGCTGGCCCATGGGCCAGTGGTAAAGGCCCGGTCGGCCGCGCGCACGGCGCGGTCGACGTCATCGGCGGTTGCTTCGGGGATCTTGGCCCAGACCGCACCTGTGCTGGGGGATGTGCTGTCAAAGGTTTTGCCGTCGCTGGCATCGCACCATTGCCCATCGATGAGCATCTGATATTTTGTGACTTGGCTCATAGTGCCCCCCCCCTTTGGTGATCGGTCTGTCGCGGTATACTGCCCGGAAAGCTGTTGGGTGCGTGCCAATTTTCGACACTGTGTGGCGAAAATTGCGTATTGTGCGTTGGGCCTTGGTGGCACCAAAAGCCAGAGGGAGACACGCATGGCAGATCAAAAGCAGGTTATCGGTGGCCCATTGGAAATTGGGGGGCGGCGGCTGTCACTGTCGCGTGCGATCCGGGCCGGAGATCATGTGTATCTGACTGGTCAGATTCCGATGCGCGATGGGGCTGTGATGTGCGATGGCACAATCGAAGATCAAACCCGCGCTGTATTGGATGATATTACCGCCACACTTGCTTTGGCAGGGTGCACGCGGGGCGATGTGGTCAAGGCGATGGTTTGGTTGACTGATCGCGCAGATTTTCCTGGCTTTAACGCCGTTTATGGCGAATATTTTCCCACTGATCCACCGGCCCGCTCGGCTGTGATCAGCCCGCTTTTGGTCGATGTGAAAGTTGAAGTTGAAGTGATCGCTTGGCGCCCCTTGGCCGATGATGTGGGGGCATGCTGATGCAAATTGCACCCGATGGCACCCATTTTGATCTGAGCGGGCCAGATGATGGCCCGGTGGTGGTGCTGATCCATGGCTTGGGGTTGAACCGTACGGTGTGGCGCTGGATGGCACCGGTTTTGGCTGCGGCAGGCTTTCGGGTTTTGGCGCATGACATCTGGGGTCATGGTGAAAGCCCAGCCCCTGACACCACACCTGATTTGGCGCTTTTGGCGCGGCAAATTTTGGGCCTGTTGGATGATCTGGGGTACCCACGCGCCAGCCTTGTTGGATTTTCACTGGGTGGGATGATTGCGCGCCGATTTGCCCAAGATTTTCCGACGCGCACAGAGGCTTTGGTGATTTTACACTCTCCCCACAGCCGGTCCGCCCAAGCTCAGGCGGCTATTTGGGCGCGGGTTGAGCAAGCGCGCCACCAAGGCCCCGCCGCCACGGTTGAGGCCGCGCTTGATCGTTGGTTTACAAGTGGTTTCCGGGCCCAAAATCCGGAAATTATGGATTTGGTGCGCGGGTGGGTCATGTCAAATGACCCTGCGGTCTACCCGTCGTTTTATGCGATTTTGGCCGATGGCATTGATGAAATTGTCGCGCCCACCCCACCAATTGCTTGCCCCGCACTGATCATGACCGGCGATCAGGATTTCGGTAATGGTCCCGAAATGATGGCCGCGATTGCCGCCGAAATCAAAGGTTCTGCGACTATGGTGTTGCCCGGGCTGCGCCACATGGCGTTGGCGGAGCATCCCGATGCGGTGAACGCGCCGGTTTTGGCGTTTTTGAACCGGGTGTATGGCCGGGGCACAGCACAATGACGGTGGCCGGGGGGATTTTGTCTGGGCTGCGTGTGCTTGATTTAAGTCGCATGTTGTCTGGCCCTTATTGCACAATGATGTTGGCCGATCATGGTGCCGAGGTGATCAAGATTGAGGGTCTTGATGGCGATACCAGCCGGGCCAATGGACCGTTTCGGGCCGATGACCCCGACCATGATTGGGCGGGGTATTTTGTCAGCCTTAATCGCTCAAAGAAAAGCGTGGTGCTCGATTTGAAATCTGACAGCGGCCGGGTGCAGTTTTTGCAGCTTGTGCGCTGCGCAGACGTGGTGGTTGAAAATTTCCGCCCCGGGGTGATGGAGCGATTGGGCCTGAGCTATGAGGTCTTGGCCGCTGAAAACCCGCGTCTTGTCTATGCTGCGATCCGAGGTTTTGGCGATCCGCGCAGCGGGGCCAGCCCTTATGCCAATTGGCCGTCATATGATGTCGTGGCGCAGGCGATGGGCGGGCTGATTGCGCTGACTGGTCCCGATGCGACCACCCCCACCAAAGTTGGACCGGGGATTGGGGATGTTTTTGCCGGTATGATGATGGCCTTTGGCATTGTGGCGGCTTTGCGCGCGGCTGAGGCGACTGGGCAGGGGCAGTTTTTGGATGTGGCGATGTATGATGCGATGATCAGCCTGTGTGAACGGGCGGTTTATCAGCATGATTTTGATGGCACCGTGCCCGGCCCCGAGGGCAATGGACATCCGCTGCTGGCACCTTTTGGCATCTTTCCCGCCGCCGACGGTCAGGTGGCATTGGGGATTGTCGATGACGCGTTTTGGCAAGCTTTGGCGCGTGTCATGGGGCAGGGCGCGCCTCGCTTTGCAGAGTTGCCCCAAGATCCCCGTTTTGCCAGCCGTGCGGGGCGGCGCGAGCATGCGGGGGTGCTGAACGCGCTTGTCGCCGATTGGACGGCGGGTCAGACCAAAGCGGCCTTGGCTGAAAAATTGGGCGGGCTTGTCCCATTTGGCCCCGTCAATACTGTGGCCGATATCTTTTCCGATCCGCATGTTGCGGCCCGTGGGATGCTTGCCACGATACCGCATCCATCGCCGGGGCACAGACCTTGGCGGGTTGCGGCCAATCCGCTGCGTTTTGGTGGTCATCCCACCCCTGACCCGCGTGCGCCCGCACGATTGGGGCAAGACACTGCACAGATTCTGACAGATCTGATTGCACCATCCGTGTCTGACCCGCGCGCGCTGCGGGATGCGTTTGGCGCCTTTGCCACTGGTGTGACGGTTTTAACCACCCGCCAAGACGATGGTACGCCACGCGGAATGACGGCCAATTCGTTTTCATCAGTTTCACTGGATCCGCCACTTTTGCTGGTTTGTTTGGCCAAATCGGCGCACAGCTGCAACGCATTCATGCAGGCCCCGCATTTTGGTGTAAATATTTTGGGTGAGGATCAGCGGGCGATTTCAGGGCTGTTTGCCAGCCGCGCGGTGGATAAGTTTGACCAATGCGATTGGGCGCCGGGCTTGGCAGAGGTGCCGCTGATCTCGGGCGCGCTGGGGCATTTTGTGTGCGCCCGTGAAAAGCTGGTGGATGCGGGAGACCATATCGTGCTGATTGGCCGGGTGATCGACTTTGCCCGATTTGAGGGTGCGCCGCTGGGCTATTTTGGTGGGAAATATTTCACAATCGGGCTTGAGAATTCACTGGTGCAGGCAGCTGCAGCGCCAGGAGGGGCGCGGGTGGGGGCATTGCTTAGCCAGGATGGTCAGGTGTTGCTATGCCGCACGCCCAATGGCGGTTTTGCTTTGCCACAGGCGCCGCTGCCCAGTCTGGACAGTTTGCGCCAAGGTTTGCTGGCCCAAGACGTGACCGCCGACATTGATTTTCTTTACGCGGTGTTTGAAGATCGACAGGCGGGGGTGCATTGTATCTATTATCATGGTCAGTTCACCGGTCCCGCCCCTGCGGGTATGGTGGCCTTTGCTGCCGATGATATCCCATGGAACGCATTGGGCGCACGCGCCGAAATTTCGATGTTGCGCCGCTATGCCGAGGAATATCGCCACGGGGCCTTTGGCATTTATCAGGGCAATGAAACCACAGGACAAACGCGCCGCCTGAGCGGTGCGTGAACAGAAAGGACCCACCCCATGCTTTTACCAGAATTACGCAAAGTCGTGACATATGATGAGGAAATTCATCGCGATGGGGCACGGCCAGCCACGCCAATGCTGCGACTGATTGGGGTGGCCGCCGTTGTTAAAAATCCATGGCATGGCCGTGGGTATGTCGAAGATCTGATGCCGGACATTGCCCGCATGGCACCAGTTTTGGGCAAATTGCTGACAGATCGTTTGATTGCCTTGGCCGGGTCTGGTGATGCGATTGAGGCCTATGGCAAAGCGGCACTGGCGGGCACGGATTGCGAATTGGAACATGGCTCGGCATTGATCCACACGCTGCGCTTTGGCAATTTCTACCGCGAGGCGGTTGGGGCCAAGACCTATCTTGGGTTCACCAACAGCCGTGGCCCGGCCAACAGCCAAGTTCAGATACCGCTGATGGACAAGCATGACAGTGGCCGCCGGTCTCATTACTTGACGGTGCAGTTTTCCATCCCTGATGCGCCCGGCCATGATGAACTGGTGGTTGCGCTGGGGGCCGCCACAGGTGGCCGGCCGCATCACCGGATTGGTGATCGTTATGCTGATCTAAAAGCCATTGGTGCCGATATTGAAAACCCGGCCGGGGTATAGGCCCAGTCTTTGTTTTGCGTTTCTTTGTTTTGCGTTTTTCCCATGTGTTTTGGGA
The DNA here is from genome assembly GCA_937895435.1 of uncultured Paracoccaceae bacterium. GTDB lineage: Bacteria > Pseudomonadota > Alphaproteobacteria > Rhodobacterales > Rhodobacteraceae > CALAXT01. Next base: position 16,327 of record CALAXT010000062.1, read on the forward strand.
AAAAGGGGTGACCTGGGCGGGCGCCCCGCCTAAGCTGTCAGGCGTGACACGAAAGGACATGCCTGATGGCTGACATCTTGAAAAATGACGCCGCTGCACAATTGTGGGAAACGGATCGCCGTCATGCGCTGCACCCTTGGACCAACTTTGGCGCTTTTGAGCAAAAAGGGGCTTTGGTTATCAGCCGGGGTGAGGGTTGTTATTTGTGGGATGCCAATGGCGCGCGCTATCTGGATGCGGTGGGCGGGCTTTGGTGCACAAATATTGGTCTGGGGCGTCAGGAAATGGCGGATGCTATTTCTCAGCAGGTGATGCGGCTGGCCTATTCTAACACCATGGTCGATATGACAAATGACCCAGCAGCGCAGTTGGCGGGCAGGCTTGCCCAGCTGGCGCCGGGTGACTTGAACCGTGTGCATTTTACCACTGGTGGGTCGACGGCGGTCGATTCGGCATTTCGGATGGTGCAGTATTACCAATCCGCCTTGGGCCATCCGGAAAAGATCCACGTGATCGCGCGCGATTATTCTTATCACGGGTCAACCTATGCCTCGCAGTCGGTCGGAAAACGGCCCGGAGATCGGATTGATGAATTCCGTTATCTGAGCGATACGATCCATCATATCAGCCCGCCCAATTGCTATCGCCGCCCCGATGGCGCGCCTTTGGGCGATGAAGCTGCATTTTGTGATTGGCTTGTCGCCGAATTTGAGGCCAAGATTGCCGAAATTGGCGCTGATCGTGTGGGTGGGTTTTTTGCGGAACCCATTCAGGCCTCGGGGGGGGTGATCATGCCGCCAAAGGGCTATTTGCATCGCATGTGGCAGGTCTGCCAGCGTCACGGCATTTTGTTTATCGCAGATGAGGTGGTCACCGCATTTGGTCGATTGGGCCACTGGTTCAGTGCGGCAGATGTGTTTGATGTGCAGCCCGATATGATCTGTACTGCCAAAGGGCTCAGCTCGGGATATGTGCCGATTGGGGCGGTGATTTTTTCAGACAGGATCTGGGATGTGATGGCAGCGGATGGCAGCCGGTGGTTTACCTCGGGGTTTACCTATGCTGGGCATCCGGTGGCCTGTGCGGCGTCCTTGAAAAATATTGAAATCATGGAACGTGAAAATCTGAATGCGCGCGTTCGCGACGTGGGGGCCTATTTTGAGCAAAGCTTGAGCCAGTTGGAAGCGTTGCCGCTGGTGGGCCAGGTGCGTGGCATGAAGCTGATGATGTGCGTCGAGAATGTTGCCGATAAGGTCACGGGCCGGATGCTGCCTGAAGGCTTGGATGTGGGGAAGCGCATTTCAGATATCAGCGAAAGCTTAGGGTTGATGGTGCGGCCTTTGGGGCATTTGAACGTGATGTCACCACCGTTGACGATCAGCCGGGATCAGATTGATTTCGTGACAGAAACATTGGAAAGAGCAATTCGGAGGGTCACCGATGATCTGACCCGTGAACACGTGAGGCTGGGATAATGGCACTGGAAGATGCAAGTTCGCAGGTTGATACCGCGCTGACGCGTCAGGGGTTTCGGGGGGCCGCGTTTGAAAATGCGTTTGGCGGGGCCACAAGTTTTTTGCGCCGTACGTATTCCAAAGATTTAACTGGGGTTGATCTGGCTGTTACAGGCGTTCCGTTTGATCAGGCCGTGACCCACCGCCCCGGAACCCGCTTTGGCCCGCGTGCAATCCGCGAGGCGTCATCGCTGCAGGCTTATGACCCGCCCTATGGCTGGGGGTTTGATCCAGTGACTGAATTTAATATTGCCGATTATGGCGATATGGCGTTCGATTATGCGCGGGTCTGTGATTTTCCCGACAGGCTAACTGCCCATATTCGCGGAATTTTGGCTGCTGGTGCTGGGTCGCTGACCTTGGGGGGGGATCACTATATAACATTCCCAATCCTGCGTGCTTACGCCGAAAAATATGGCCCACTCAGCCTTTTGCATTTTGATGCCCATTCTGACACATGGCCTGATGACGATTTTGACCGGATTGATCATGGCACGATGTTTTATAAAGCGGTCAAAAGTGGGATTATTGACCCCAAACGCTCGGTTCAGGTTGGTATTCGCACCCATAATGATGATCCGTTGGGGGTGCATACGATTGATGCGCGTACGGTCCATGAACAGGGGCCTGCTGCCACGGTTGCGCAGATCCGCCAGATTTTGGGTGACTATCCAACCTATCTGACCTTTGACATTGACGCGCTTGACCCAGCCTTTGCGCCGGGCACGGGCACGCCGGTTTGGGGTGGGCTGACATCGTCGCAATGCGCAATCATGCTGCGTGATCTGGCGGGGATCAATATGGTGGGTGGCGATGTCGTTGAGGTCTCACCCCCCTATGACACGACTGGGGCCACGGCCATTATGGGGGCGCATGTGGCCGTCGAGTTGATGTGCCTGTTTTGCTGGAACAAACGTCAGCGCGCCTAAAGTCTGAAAAAAAGGGGACGGAAATGGGGGCCTTAAAGCTGGGGTTGGTGGCGGTTGTACTGGTTGTGTTGGGCTTTGCGGCCTATGTGCGGTTGGCCCCATCAGACCCGGCGCGCTGGCATGATGACCCGGTCGCAGGCCAACGACCCAAAGACTGGGGCGGTACACCCGAGCCGCTGGGGCAGGGCGCTGTGATGCTGACGCAACTGGGCAGTGCGCGCAGCTTTAGCCAACATACGCTGGCCCCTGCTGATCTGTTGGCACGGCTGGACGCCATTGCCCTTGGCACGCCCCGCACCACGCGCCTGTCGGGCAGTGCGCAATCGGGCCGTATCACTTGGGTGACGCGTTCGGCACTGTGGGGGTTTCCCGATTACATTACCGCGACAGCGACCGAGGCGCCTGAGGGCAGTGAATTGCTGATTTTTGCCCGTTTGCGCTTTGGTGAGGGTGATCTGGGGGTGAATGCAGCGCGACTGCGTCAGTGGTTGGCCTCGCTTTCCAACACCAACGGATAATAGGGCCCTTGACGTAGGCCCTTGACGTAGGCGGCTGGCCGGGCATAACCGCGCCCATGGTCCCGATGGAAAAACTTGAACAAATCGCCCGCCGCTTTCAGTTTCTGGAGGCCCGGTTGAATGCTGGCGCGAGCCCTGTCGAAATCGCAGCGTTGTCGCGCGAATATGCAGAGTTAAAGCCGGTGGTGGAAGAGATTGATGCCTATCGCCAGCTTTTACAGGATTTAGACGCCACCGAGGCGCTGTTGCGTGATTCTGAAATGCGCGCCTTGGCCGAAGATGAACTGCCACAGTTGCGCGGCAAATTGCCAGATATGGAACAGCGGCTGCAACTGGCGTTGTTGCCCAAAGATGCGGCTGATGCCCGCCCTGCTATTTTGGAAATTCGTCCCGGCACCGGTGGCGAAGAGGCGGCACTGTTTGCGGCCGATCTGGCGCGGATGTATCAGCGCTATGCCGAGGCACGCGGCTGGCGCTTTCAAGTAATTGAAGAGGCTGCGACCGAACTGGGTGGGTTGAAAGAACTGGTGGCCAGCGTGCAGGGTGAGGGCGTTTTTGCCCGACTTAAATTTGAATCTGGTGTGCATCGGGTGCAGCGCGTGCCCGCAACCGAGGCCAGCGGCCGTATTCACACATCAGCCGCCACCGTGGCCGTCCTGCCCGAGGCCGAAGACGTGGAACTGGACATCCCCGCCAGTGACATCCGTATTGATACGATGCGCGCCTCGGGGGCGGGTGGCCAGCATGTCAACACGACCGATTCCGCGGTGCGTCTTACCCACATCCCAACCGGGATTGTCGTGACCTCAGCCCAGAAATCGCAACACCAAAACCGGGCGATTGCCATGCAGGTGCTGCGCGCGCGGCTTTACGACATGGAGCGGGGACGCGCCGACGCGGAACGTTCTGCCGTGCGCAAAGCCCAAGTGGGATCTGGTGATCGGTCTGAACGGATTCGCACCTATAATTTTCCCCAAGGTCGGATGACCGATCATCGCATCAACCTGACGCTTTACCGGCTTGAACCGATCTTGCAGGGCGACCTGGATGAAATCATTGATGCGCTGATTGCCGATGATCAGGCCACACGTCTGGCCGAGATGGAGGCATGAAGGCCGCCGAAGCGTTACCTGATGCCATAGTGCTGCTGCGCGCAGCCGGCGTGCCTGACCCTGTTCGTGATGCGCGTTTGCTGCTGGCCTTTGTCGCAGGCTGGCCCACTGATCGCATCAGCCTGCATCTGCAAGACAGGCTGGACGCCAGAGACTTGGCCCGTTTTGAGCGTGCCATTACCGCGCGTGCCGCACGTCAGCCATTGTCGCAGATCACCGGGCAGCGGCTGTTTTTTGGCCGCCGCTTTGGTGTCAGCCCCGATGTGCTTGACCCGCGCCCAGAAACCGAAACGCTTGTGCTGGCGGCATTGGCGCATCCGTTCCGCCGGGTTTTGGATTTGGGCACTGGCAGTGGGGCGATCGTGTTGTCTTTGTTGGCAGAGCGTCCTGATGCGGTGGCGGTGGCGGTGGATGTTTCGGCTGAAGCGCTGCAGATTGCCCGTCAGAATGCTTTGGCACTTGGTGTGCAGGATCGGGTGGAATTCCTGCAATCGGATTGGTTTTCTGCGCTTCCCCACGATTTGATGTTTGATTTGATTGTGTCAAACCCACCCTATATCGCGGCCGATGAAATGGCGGGGTTATCGCCTGAGGTGCGATTGTGGGAACCGTTGATGGCGCTGAGCCCTGGTGGAGATGGGCTGGGGCCATATCGCGTGATTGCAGCCCAAGCCCCCCAATTTTTGACGCCGCGGGGGCGGCTTTTGGCAGAGATTGGCCCCAGCCAAGCCGCGGCTGTCAGTGGCTTTTGGCAAGGGGGTGGGTTTCAGCAGGTTGGCGTTGTGCAAGATCTTGATGGCCGCGACCGGGTTGTTACTGGGACATTGGGCTGATGGGGGCGTAGATTTCATGCGTCCGTGACAAAGTTTTTGCTTGCTCTGCGGCTTTGGGCGTGTTTAATCCAGTACGCGCGGGTCTTGGCAGTCTGCCATAACCCCCAATTCACAAGCCAAAACGCTATCAGATAACGGCTTGATGCGCCCCCAAAAGGACGCTTGGCGTTTTGAAAAAGCCACCCAAAGGCTGGAAACAAAAAAGACATGAGATCATCTAAACAACGTTCGCGTTCCAAACCGAACCGTCCCCGGACACTGGGCAATATTGTCAACCGTGTGTTCGACAGTTCGGGCCCCGAGGGCAAGGTGCGTGGCACGCCCCAGCAGATCATCGAAAAATACCAGCTTTTAGCGCGGGATGCGCAGCTGTCGAATGATCGTGTGGCCTATGAGAATTTTCTGCAACACGCAGAACATTATACCCGCATGCTGGGCGAAGCGCAGCGCGAGGCCCAGCGTGAGGCTGAACAGCGCCAAATCCATGACAACCAGCAGGGTGGCCGCCAGCCACGCTATGGTGAGCAAGATGGCGGTTGTGGGCGCAGTGATGAGGGCGGATCGGCAGTTTCCGATGACCCACGTTATCAAGATAGCCGCGATCAAGATAATCGTGACCAAGACGGCCGTGGTCAGGACAATCGCAGCCAAGACAACCGAGGCCAAGACAACCGAGGCCAAGACAACCGGGGCCAAGACAACCGGGGCCAAGACAACCGGGGC
>CALAXT010000063.1 GCA_937895435.1 uncultured Paracoccaceae bacterium
TTCCCGCAGGCTGAACTGTCGGGGGGGGCGTTTGTGACGCCCTATGAACGGCCCAGCCGGATGGAATATGTGCTGGCCCGGCTGAAAGAACGTGGGCTGCATGATTTGCATGCGCCGGGGGCGGTCGATATGGCCCCGGTCGATGCGCTGCACAAACCCGACTATCTGGAATTTCTGCGCACCGCTTGGGCGGAATGGAAAGCGGCCGGGTGCAGCGGCGAAATCATTGCCCCCGGCATGCCCACCCGCCGCATGCAGCAGGCCCGCGTGCCCCGCAATATTGATGGCAAAGTCGGCTATTACAGCCACGCCTCGGAAACCGCGATTACCGGGGGCACATGGGCGGCGGCGCTGTCGTCTTGTGCCTCGGCGCAGGCCGCGCAGCGCCATGTGGCGGCAGGCGCGCGGGCGGCTTTTGCGCTGTGTCGCCCGCCGGGGCACCACGCCAGCGCCGATCAATATGGCGGTTATTGCTTTTTGAACAATGCCGCGATTGTGGCCCAGATGATGCGTGATGGTGGCGCGGGCCGGGTGGCGATTTTGGATATCGACTTTCACCACGGCAATGGCACGCAAGATATCTTTTACGATCGGGGCGATGTGTTCTTTGCCTCGTTGCATGGCGCGCCCGAGGATGCCTATCCTTATTTCCTGGGCTATGCGGATGAAACGGGTGTGGGTGCGGGTGAGGGGGCGAACCTGAACTATCCCATGCTGCCCGGCACCGGCTATGGCCCGTGGTCAGAGGCGCTTGATGATGCGATCACCCGGATCCGTGGTTGGGGCGCCGAGGCGCTGGTGGTATCGCTGGGGGTGGATGCGTTCAAAGATGATCCGATCAGCTTTTTCAAATTGCAAAGTGATGATTTCACCGATGCCGGGCGACGGATTGGCGCGCTGAACCTGCCCACGGTGTTTTGCATGGAGGGCGGCTATGCAATTGAGGCGGTGGGGATCAACACGGTGAATGTGCTCGAGGGCTTTGCCGATGCGTGAGGTCTGCGTGGCAGCGACGCAGTTTGCCTGCAGCTGGGATCTGCCCGCCAATGTTGATGCGGCCGAAGTGCTGGTGCGGCAGGCCGCAGCGGCCGGGGCAGGGGTGGTTTTGGTGCAAGAGCTGTTTGCCACCCCGTATTTTTGCATCACGCAGCGCGCCGAATATTTCGATTTGGCGCAGCCGGTGGCGGGAAACCCGCTGATTGCCCGGTTTCAGGCGTTGGCGCGTGACGTGGGGGTTGTGCTGCCGGTGTCGTTTTTTGAACGGGCGGGGCCGGCGTTTTTCAATTCAGTCGCGATGATTGATGCAGATGGCAAAATGCTGGGGGTCTACCGCAAATCGCACATTCCGCAGGGCCCGGGCTATGAAGAAAAATTCTATTTTTCGCCGGGCGACAGTGGCTTTCGGGTGTGGCAGACGGCGGTGGGGGCAATCGGGGTTGGCATTTGCTGGGATCAATGGTTCCCCGAGGCTGCGCGGGTCATGGCGTTGCAGGGCGCAGAGATGTTGCTCTACCCGACCGCGATTGGCTCAGAACCGCCCAGCCCCGGCTATGATAGCGCGGCGCATTGGGAAATGACGATGCGCGGTCATGCGGCGGCCAATATCATGCCGGTGATCGCCAGCAATCGGATCGGGTTGGAGACGGCGCCCGAGGGCGTGGATGTCACGTTTTACGGCTCATCCTTTATCTCTGATCATACGGGACAGCTGCTGGCCAAAGCCAGTCGTGACCAATCTCAGGTGCTGACCGCGCGGTTTGATTTGGATGCCATCGCCCAACTGCGCTGCAGTTGGGGCCTGTTTCGCGACCGTCGCATTGATCTTTATCAGCCTATCAACCGGTTGGGCTTGGCGGCGCTGTGACTTGCTGGCTATTGTAGTTTTTGCCAGATTGTGGCGGCACGGCGCAACAAAATGGCCTCGGCGCCGGGGCGGGCAACCAGTTGCAGCCCCAGCGGCAGGCCATCTTGGGTTTGGTATAGCGGCAGCGTCAGTGTGGGGGTTCCGCAGAGTGTCCACAGCCCATTGAAAATCGAACTGCCGGTTGAGCCAAGCCCTTTGGGGGCAGGGGTTGGCGTGGCGGGGCACACCAAAACATCAGCCCGCGCAAAAAGTGGCTCAAGTGCTGAAATCAGGTCATGTTGAAAGGCGCGTGCTGCGTGATAGCTGGCGGTTGTGTGGCCCGCCGCGCGTGTCAGGGCTGCGTGCATTTCAGGGGACAGGCGGCGTGTGTCTGTTTCTGCGGCTTGATAGGGGGCATAGCAGGCGGCCATTTCGACATCATTAATACATTCGCGCATCAAGGCTGCGTGGTCAAAAACCTCGGGCAGGTCCATGGCGATTGCCTCGGCCCCCAGGCGGGCCGCAACATTGGCCATCATGGCGCGCACATCAGGGTGCTGCGGGGCGGGCTCGCCCGGTGTGGTGCCGGGCAGGGTGGCTAAAATGCCAAACTGCTGCGCCCCCCGCACGGTTGGGGCATGGGTAAGGGCGCCGGTCATGCGGCCCAGTTTTCCCTCAACCACCGCATCATAAACCAAAGCCACGCCACCCAAGGTTTGGGCAAAGATCCCCAAAGTGTCCAAGCTGTGTGATTGCAGCAAGACGCCCCTGCGCGGCAGCGCCGCAAAACTGGGCTTGAGGCCCACCACCCCGCAATAAGCCGCAGGTCGTGTCACGGATCCGCCGGTTTGTGTTCCGATAGCCAGGGGCACCATTCGTGCTGCCACCGCAGCCGCCGAACCCTGGGATGAACCGCCCGGCGTATGGTGCACATTGGTTGGGTTACAGGTGGGGCCCGGGTGTAAGAACGCAAGTTCGGTCGTCACCGTTTTGCCAATGATCAGCGCACCTGCATCACGCAGACGGGCCACGATGGCTGCATCTTGCGTGGGCCTGCGCCCTTGATCCAAGGGCGTGCCGTTTTCGGTGGGCATATCCGCGGTGTCGATCACATCTTTCAAAGCAATGGGCAGCCCATGCAGCGGCCCAAGTGGCGCGCCTGACTTGTGCAGATTATCCAGCCGATCGGCCTGCGCCCGGACATAGTCCGGGTCGATCCACGCAAAAGCTCGGATCTGCGGGTCAAGCCTTGTAATGCGGGTCAGGCATGCCTCGGCCAGGGCACGGCTGGACAGCGTGCCATGGGCCAGTGCCTCGCGCAGCGCCTGGGCATCTTGGCCCAAAAGCTGTTCTTGTGCCCCCTGCAGTTCTAACATTTTGCCCCCTAACGCCGTCCGGCCACCTGTTTCGCCCCCGGTGGCACTTTTTGATCAGCCTCGCGCAGGGCCACAAAAATGCCAGATGCCAGAATGAGGCAGATGCCAAGGCTCGACAAGCCCCCCGGCACCTCACCCCAGAACACAAAGCCCCAAATTGCTGCCAGCACCAGAGATGAATATTCAAATGGGGCCACCAATCCGGCCTCAGAGCGGCGATAGGCTTGCGTGATCAGATATCCGCCTGCCCCACTGGCAAAGCCTGCCACAAAAAACAGCATCACATCATGCCCGGTGGGCATCACCCAAGCCCGAAACAAAAACTCTAACGATGGATGCCCGCTGCCGGCATAACTGCCATCGCCAAAAACCAGCCCCATCACGCTACATGCCAGAAAAAAGGCAAGGTTGACATAAAGTGACATGGTCACGGCTGGCTCTGACAGCCCCATGTGCCGCGTCATAATATGCATGCTGGCATAGGCCACAGCAGACAGTGCGGGCAAGATCAGTGCCCAATGAAACGCGATAGAGCCGGGCTTTATGATTAAAAGCACCCCCGCCATCCCGACGCAAAGCGCCAGCCAGCGCCGTGGCCCGACATATTCGCGCAGAAAAATCGCCGAAAAGGCAGTGACCACTAAGGGGGCCACAAAAAAGATCGCCGATGCTTCGGCCAGGGGCAGGGCGGCCAGACCTGCGAAAAAGGTAAAGTTTGATATGATAACAAACAGCCCCCGCAGCGCCTGTGCGCCGGGGCGTTTTGTGCGCAAGAGCTGCCACAGGCTTTGCCCGCGCCCCAGCAACACGGCCGTCAACACAAAGGCAATCAGCGATCGAAACAGCACAACCTCATGCAGGGGCAGACTGCTGGCAAAAGAGCGAACCGTGATATCATTGATTGAAAAAGAAAATGATGCAGCAAGCGCACATAGAATGCTGATACGGGCAGTTTCAGAAATTGGCGCGCGGGGCATGGTGATCCTTTTGTTGTGTGTCTTTTTGTGCGCAAAATCCCGCGCCGTCCTGCCTGTTCGCGACAATCTGCGGGGCATTTGGGCCAGCGCTTGTGCGCCCTTTGGGGGGGTATTCGCAAAATATGCGGAAATTTTCACAGCTTGCCATTTTCCCCCTTGCAGGTCCGCTGCAGAGTTTATAGATCGCTCTCACCCAAGGACGCGGGCGTAGCTCAGGGGTAGAGCATAACCTTGCCAAGGTTAGGGTCGAGAGTTCGAATCTCTTCGCCCGCTCCAATTGGGTTCTGCAACAGCAGAAAGTTTGCAAAGGTCGCCTTCGGGCGACCTTTTGCGTTTTTGTGCTGTTGCGTGACGGGATTGTTGTTGCACCCCATATGCAACGCTGTGGTGAACTTGGCCTGAGCCTGAGCCTGAGCCTGAGCCTGAGCCTGAGCCCCCAAGTCTGGCTGGTCATGGACCAGATGTATCTTGGCCAGCCGCTTGACGATGCCGCGCGACTGCGCCGCCCATCATTGCCACTTTTCTGTTGAGAGGTAACGCCAATGGCCTGTACGCACGCGTGACGTGCGGCCATTGGCGGGCGCTAATCATGTTGTGCGTTTAAGCCCTCTGTGCCAGCACACGCAGATGCTGCGCAATCACAGTGGGTGTTTCGAGCGGGGTAAAGTGACGCACGGTGGGCAGAACTGTCAGGTTAGCACCTGCAATCGTGCGGGCCATTTCTTCGGCCATCACAACGGGCGTTGCATAATCTTCTTCCCCCACAACAACTTCGGTGGGACATATCATTTGCGCCATACCCGCCCGCAAATCGCACTGCCCCAACATGCGGCAAGTATCGGCGTAGCAATCAAGATTGTTGCGCAAAAATACCTCTACTGCGACTTCAACAATATCTGGATGATTAGTTTGAAACGCTTCACTAAACCAGCGGCTTTTCTGAAACCCGATCAGAGCAGCCATGCCGCCTTGCAGCGCTTTTTGGGCGCGGTCTTCCCAAGCGGCAGGCGCATCGGCACCATAGTATGAGGTGGTATCAATCAACCCCAGCGCCTTTGTGCGCATGGGGTATTTCTGCGCAAACGACAGTGCAACGCAGCCCCCCATGGATGCGCCTGCAACAACGCTGTCTGGCCAACCGGCGTGATTCAGCACCGCTGCTAAATCATCAGCAAAGAGACCAACATCATAGGGCCCAGGCGCGTTGCCTGATTTTCCGTGACCGCGACAATCTAATGCCAAAATCTGCATCTCATCTTGCAGTTCTTTTGCAACGCGATCCCAAAACGCACCATCCATCGCAAGTGAATGTACCAACGCTAAGCGTGGCCCCTGTGTTTGGGTTCCCCATGTCCGATAAAAAAGTGTTGTTCCATCTGCGGCGGTCGTGATGGCTGTGTTTTGCATCGGGCTCTCCAAGGTTCACGGCAAGATACATGTGTGGGACTGCCCCCACACATGCGGATTTTTCGTCAGCTGACGTCGTGCATGGCCTCACCAATATATTCGGCCCGCACCCGTATATCCAAAACATAGGCGGCCCCCTCGGCCACGCGGGCAAAGGCGGTTTCGAGCGCGCCCTTTAGCTTGGCGAGATCGGTTACAGGTGCTGGCGATTCTAACCCCAAGCCACGCGCCAAAGCTGCCAAATCTGGTTCGGGGCTTTGCATACGCTGGCCAATGGGCGCGTTTTCGGCGGGTCGTTTACGTTTGTGGGCAACTTTAATTTGGTGATCTTCGTCGTTGTAATAGGAATGGTTGTTGGCAACCACAAACAGTATCGGCAGCTTAAGTGTGGCTGCATTCCAGATTGCTGTCAGCCCCATCGTGTAATCGCCATCCCCCAAGATTGCGACGGTGGTTTTGCTTGATCCGATTTGTCTAAGCCCAAGCGCCACACCGACGGCAATCGATGTGCCAGCCCCCAAGCCCCCCCCACCCGTATGGCCCAAGAAATCAAGCGGATGCTCTATGACATTGCCATTCGCGGGCCAGCCGAGCGGGCGGGATGTAATGCACAGATCACGGGTGTTGGATACATGCGCAAAAGTGCGTGCCAGATCCATCAATCCAATCTCGCCTTGGCCCTCGGGCTGGTCAATCTGCCAGGTGCGCAGCGCTTGCGCAGGGCGTTCGGGCAACAATGTGTTCAGTTTTTCCAGCAAGGCCCGCACACCGGTTTCCGGCACTGTAGGAATGTTCACATCAACTGCAGGCAATCCGCCGTAATCGGCGTTCCAACCACGATGAATGTGAAAATCATTTGATATGTTGATGATGGGTGGACGTTTTTTCCCCGCAGGAAAAGCGAGGTTGATTGCGTTGCCCGCATCCAACCAATCAAGCATGATGATTGCGTCAGCATCATGGATTGCGGCGAGTACGGGCCCTTTGAGCCGCCAGCCAGTTTCCCCGACAAAGGCGGGATGGGTGGTTGGGAAAGACGCTGCCAATTTCATATGTGCCGTGGCCCGCCCGCCCAGCAATTCCACCAAACGGATCTTATCGTTCCACCCCTGCAGGCTGCGGCTGGCGCGGCCACAAAAGAAAAATGGCCGCGTGGCCTTTGACAGAATTTCAACAGCCCGGGCCAAAGCGGCTGTTGGTGGTTCGGTGTCCTCGGGTGTGTCATAGAGTGAAATGGGGTTCAGTGCGGGTGGGGCTGCCAACTCTGCTTCCTGAACGCTGACATCAAGATTGATATAGACCGGACCACCGGGGCGGGTATTGGCAAGCATCACGCCACGCCGCACAGATTCCACCGCAGCTTCGGGCGATGCAGGCTGATCATCCCATTTGGTATAGTCGCGCACCAGGCCGCCCTGATCGAGTGTGGTGTGTATCCATTCGATCCAAGGCCGCCGTTGTGCGGCATCGACGGGACCTGTAGCACCCATGATCAGCATGGGCGTGCGGTCGCACCAGGCGTTGAAAATGCCCATTGAGGCATGCATCAGCCCAACATTACTGTGAACCGCCACCGCCAGTGCACGGTCGGTTACCTTGGCATACCCTTGGGCAATGCCCACCGCGTGTTCTTCATGCATACACGTGATGATTTCTGGCACCGTATTGCCCAGATAATTCACCAAAGAATCGTGAAGCCCGCGATAACTGGCCCCAGGATTGAGGCAGATATACGGGAACCCCTGCTCGCGCAGCGCATCGGCAATAACGTCGCTGCCATAAATCGTCTCGCCCGTCGGTTTTGCAGTGCTAAGGTCATCCATAATGCGCGTCCTTTTTCTTCAGGGATAAGCAAAATTTACAGCATGCGTCCCGTCAGCTTGCGCAGATCGGGGAAAATATCGCCCAGGACTGATGCGGGCCATGGCACATGCAGCGTGTGTTCAAACAGCACATAAAGTGCTGCCAAAAATGGCACCAAGATCATTGCCGTTGTCGCAGGTTTTGCTTTGCCTTCGCGCAGCATATAGGCTGCGGCAAAGGCCATGATCGCGGGCACCATGCCAATCAGCTTGATCGCCACAACCAATGACAAAAGCCATATCCACTGACGTCCAACCTTTGACAGAGGTTCATGATCGCCCACCAAAATTGGTGGAATTTTTTTCATGGCAAAAAGCACAAAAAAACCTGCACTGGCCAACAAACCGGCAAGGGCAAGGGCTTGTGGCATCATTTTGGCGGGTAAATCCCAACCGTTGGACGATGACAATACATAGACAAACAGCCCAATCATTACGCCCCAAAGGGCCATGTCGGCCCAAAACTCGCCTTGGCTGTTGTGGGCTGGCTTTGCAACTGGAGCCGCCGATGATGCAGAGCCGCCTGCGGATTTCTTGGTTGGTAAAAACCGCCGGATCAGCGGCGAAAACAGCATGAAGACCATCAAGCTCAGCAAAATAGCGGGTACAGGCCGCAGCATCCAATCGACGCCATACCGCAAATGCGAAATGAACAGATAATTTTCGATCAGCTTACCCAAGACAAAGGCCAAAATAAGGGGTGGCCGGGGCCACCCCAAACGTTTCATGACCCACCCCAAAAGACCAAACGCGATCAGAACGATCAGATCACCAAAGCTTTTTGACCCCTGATAGGCGCCAATCACCATCACGCTGAAGACCAAGGGCACCAAGAAGCCTGCGCGCACGGTGGCAAGCTTTGCAAATTGGCCCGCCAACAAAATACACACACCCGCGCCCAGAATATTGGCAAGTGCGACCGTCCAAACAAGCGTAAAGGTCACATCCAGCTTAGGCCCCAGCATGTCGGGGCCGGGCTTGATCCCATGGATCAAAAACGCCCCCAACAAGATCGCCATTGAGGCTGACCCCGGAATGCCAAAAACAAGCGTGGGCATCAGTGCGCCGCCCTCTTTGGCGTTATTGGCACTTTCAGACGCAATTACCCCGCGCACATCGCCTTTGCCAAAAGTTTCATTGGAACCTTTGGTTACCTTGGCGGCAAAGCCATAAGCGATCCAATCAATAACATTCGCACCAATCCCCGGGATCGCGCCCAAAAGTGTGCCGATACTGGCGCAGCGGATCACCAGCCACCAGTTTTTCACAACATCTTTGGCCCCTTGCAACTGCTGCCAAGGATCAGCTTTTGCACCACTGCTTGAGACCGATTTTTTAGATGCCCCCAGATCAAGCATCTCGGGAACAGCAAACAGCCCCAAGGCCACCGCAACCAAGGAAAGCCCATCCCAAAGGTAATAAGTGTCAAACGTCCAGCGCATTTCGCCGGTTTGTGCCTCATCCCCGATCGTTGAGAGCAAGAGCCCCAACGCTGCCGCCACCAAGCCCTTAAATAGTGCGCCATGGCTGAGCGTGACCACCAGCGTCAGCCCCAAAAGGCATGTCGCAAGCATTTCAGGTGTGCCAACGGCCATGATCAAAGGCTGCATCACTGGAATCGATATCGCCAAAATCAAAGCACCAAACAGCCCACCAAAGACGGAAGCCGTGAAAGCTGCGCCATAGGCCCGGCCGGCCTCGCCCTTTCGCGCCATTGGATGGCCATCCAGAACCGTCGCTGCAGACCCACTGGTGCCCGGCACACCAAACAGCACTGCAGGAATTGTGTCTGATGTTGTGGTGACGGCTTGAACCCCAACCAAAAAGGCAAGGGCGGTGTAAGGATCCATGGTAAATGTAAATGGCAGCAAAAGTGACAGCCCGACCAACCCGCCGATACCGGGAATCACCCCAATCATCAGGCCAAGCAGCGTACCAAAGGCAACGAACATCAGGCGCATGGGATCAAGTAAGATCAAAAGCGCGTCCATGGCGGCATCAAGAACCAACGTAAATCCTCCCGTGGGTGTCTCTCGCCGCACCAATTCTTTGGGGGCTGGACAGTGTTGTGTGTTGTTATATTGTATGGCAGTATGACTGACAACCGCAAAGACGATGGTGCATAGGTTGCCCACAAATCTGCGTGGGGAGGGCGTGACGGCAAAGGACGCAAGCGGTGTGGAGGCGCCAAATGCAGTCTGATCTAGAATGGGGTACGGGGATTAGGCCTGTGGCCCGCACTGAAGAAAACCAAAAGGGAGAAGACGATGGGGTTTGAATTTTCTTGGAAAAAGGGCGTGTTGGCGGCGGCGCTGACCACAGGTCTTTTCTGTGGTGCAGGTGTAGCTCAGGCCAGCACGGTCGAGGACATCTATAAGGGCCAGACCGTTACGATCGTGATCGGCCATCCACCCGGAGGCTCTTATGACCTCTATGCACAGCTTGCAGCTGCGCATCTGGGGAATTTCATTCCCGGAAATCCAAACATTATTGTTGAGCACATGCCGGGTGGCGGTGGCCGTAAAGGCACGGCCTATTTCATCAATAAGACCGCACCAGATGGGCTGTCGCTGGGGATTTTCCCAGACACGCTTGGTCAAACTGAATTGCTTGATCCAAAAAAAGCAAACTGGAAAACAGCTGAATTCCGCTACATTGGGCGCTTTGCACCTGCAAATGCTGCCTTTGTTGTGCGCAAAGATGCGCCAGCGACCACAGTTGAAGACATGCGCAACACTGAAATTGTGGTGGCCTGCACCGGTAAGGGGTCGCGCAGCGGACAACAGCCAACGGCTGTTCGCAATCTGGCTGGACTGAAATTCCGTGTTATCTGCGGCTACTCTGGCTCAGAGCCCGCGATGCTGGCCACATTGCGTGGCGAAACCGATATGACATCGGAAAACTGGGCGTCGCTGGCATCTGACACGGCCAATATCGATAATGGTGAAATTAAAGTCGTGTTTCAGGCGGGTCTGGTTCGCGACCCTGATCTGCCGAACGTGCCGCTGATGTTTGAACTGACCGATGACCCTGAAGCACAAAAGGTTTTGCGCTTTATTTCATCTGGCGCGCCAATCGGTCGCTCGATCATGGTTCACCCGAACACCTCAGAAGAGGTTATATCGGCCCTGCGTGACGCGTTTCAGGCCATGTTGAAAGATCCGGCCTTCATCGAAGATGCCGCCAAGCGCCAAGCCATCATCGACCCAGAGTCCGGCGAATATGTCGAAGGTCTCAGCAAAGAAATGATGTCCGCCTCGCCAGAGCTGATTGCGGCGGCTATGGCTGCCATGGATGACAGCACCGCTGACGAACTTCCCAAATAATATAGGTGCGGCCCAGGCTTTGGCTGGGCCGCAGTTTGGGCAGATCTGTCTGCCCAAAACGATTGGTCAGCGATGTTTTAGGATTGCTGGCCAATTTTTTATGGCCAATGTGAAAAATTGAAAACACAACCACGCCTTGGCCTTATTTTGTTTCACGGTCTTACCCAATTGGAGCGTTTTAGGAATGACTGAACGGTTTGCCCCCGCTGATCTGCATGAGCATCTGGCCAATCTAGAGGCCCGCGGTCTGTTAACCCGCATCACGCGGCCGATTGACAAAGACAGCGAATTGCATCCGCTGATGCGCTGGCAATTTCAGGGTGGCCTGCCCGAACAAGACCGTCGTGCTTTTCTTTTTACCAACGTGATAGATGCCAAAGGCAAAAAGTATGACATCCCCGTCGTGGTTGGGGCGCTGGCGGCATCTCCTGAAATCTATGCCGCTGGGTTGGGGGTGGGCGTCGAAGATATTGGCAAGGTCTGGGTTGATGCTATGGCCAACCCAATTCCATCAGAATTAATTACAGATGCCCCTTGCCAAGAAATTGTGCTTACTGGCGAAGATTTGACGCGTGAGGGTGGGGGGCTGGCTATGTTGCCCGTCCCTGTCTCAACGCCAGGCTTTGATTCTGCCCCTTATTTGACCGCAACATTGGTCGTGACCAAGGATCCTGAGACAGGCGTGCGTAACATGGGGACTTATCGCGGTGCTCTTAAGGCGCGGGACAGGCTGGGTGTGCGGATGGCCAGTCGCCTGAGTGGGGCGGGCGGGTATCAACATTGGTTGAAATATCAAGCCCGTGGCGAAAAAATGCCAGTTGCGATTGTTGTTGGCTGTGCGCCTGCTGTGCTGTTCACCGGGCCCCAAAAGCTGCGCATTGATGAGGATGAAATGGATGTGGCTGGCGGATTGATGGGCCGGCCCGTTCGCACTGTACGATGCAAAACCGTTGATTTGGAAATCCCCGCCGATTCCGAGATTGTGATCGAGGGCTTGATTGCAACGGACTACCTGGAACCCGAAGGTCCCTTTGGCGAAAGCCATGGCCATATCGCGCTGGAAGATTTTAATATGTCGATGCAGGTGACTGCGATCACGATGCGCAAAAACCCGGTTTTTGTTTCAATCGTCAGTCAGGTAACGCCCAGCGAATCGTCCGTGTTGAAAAAGGTGGCATACGAACCGCTGTATTTTGAACATCTCAAACGCGTTTTGAACATTAAAGGCATCAAGCGCGTCGTTATGCATGAGCCACTGACCAACATCCGCAAGGTCATTTTTCTGCAATTCGATCGTTCGGCCCCCCAAACTGAAATCTGGCGTGGGTTGCAAGGGGCTGCAGCATTGCAAGCACAGTGTGGCAAAGTTGTGATTGCTGTGTCTGATGACATTGAGCCAAATAATGCAGACGCTATTTTTTGGTCAATCGCCTATCGGTCAAATATCAACACCGACGTGGTCATGACACCTTACAGGTCTGGCGGGCATGGCCCCAAATCCGGCGCTGGCGGATCAGACGGAACCCTGATGATCGATGCCACGCTCAAGGGCAAAATGCCGCCATTGGCGCTTCCGGCAGAGCAGTTCATGTCGCGTGCCAAGGAAATATGGGAAGAATTGCAATTGCCAAGATTGACCCCGCAGTCGCCTTGGCACGGGTATCATCTGGGCGATTGGGATGATCTTTGGACAGGGTTTGCAGAACGCGCAGTGGCGGGTGATTGGGAAGAAAACGGTGCCCATACCGGTGCACGCCAGCGGGGAGGCATGAAGCCTGAAACCCCAGCCCGTACGATTGAGCGATAGGAGTTATGTCGCGAAGTGCATGATTTCGATGATCGTATCCTTGCAAGACAACCCGCCGCATTGTGATGAGGCACAGAATATGCAAATAGCACGCGCCAATGCGCACTTGGTGCATCTTTTCTGACGTTTAAAGGAAGTCTGGTATGAGCGATATCCATGAGAGCGGGCTGGCACCGATCGCGCAGGAAACCGCCCCTTTGCGTTTGCGCATCATTGAAACGATGCGCACAGCCATTGAGCGTGGCACTTTAAAGCCTGGCGAACGGCTGGTTGAAAAGGATCTGTGTCAACAGATGTGCGTCAGCCGGACCTCGCTGCGTGAGGCCCTGCGCGAGCTTGAGGCAGAACGGATTATAGCCCAGACCTCGGCCCGCGGATTGACGGTTGTGAAAATTTCACGTCGCGATGCCGAAAACGTTTATTCTATCAGGGCTGATGTCGAGGCCCTGATCGTTGAGCAGTTCATCAGGGTGGCGACACCTGAAGATCTGCGTGGCTTGACCCAAGGGGCAAATGAACTGATCAGAGCTTATAAAAGCAGCGACTTTATTGCCATTGTGGAAGCCAAACGTGTATTTTACCGGCACATTTGCAAAGTTGCTGATAATCTGGTGGCGCTTGAACTTCTGTCTCGTTTGACTTTGCGCACGGCGCAATTGCGCAGCAAATCAATGACGCGCCTTGATCGTCAGGCCCAAAGCATCGAAGAAATCGAAAGTTTGGTTGCAGCCATAAAGGCCCGCGATGTGGATGCGGCCCGTCTTGCTGCCAAACGGCATGTTGAACACGCAGCCGCCTCGGCCCTGCAATTTGCGGGCTGATCAGATGGCGCGCGTAATTCCAGAACCACTGTGGCCCTTTGTCCTCAGGGTTTACAAGGCTGACGGTGTGGCTGGGGTTTGTTTGGAATTGCAAGAAACCGATGGCGTGGATGTGCCGATTTTGTTGTTTTCAGCATGGCTTGGGGCCTGTGCGCGCTGGACAAGCCTGGATGATATCGCAAAGCTAGATGCCCAAATTGCGCCTTGGCGCGCAGAGGTGGTGCAGCCTTTGCGCAAAATTCGGCAACGACTGAAATACGGCCCCGCTCCCGCGCCGTCAGACCAAACCACCCCACTGCGTGAGGCGATAAAATCGGCTGAGCTGAGCGCCGAACGGTTAGAGTTGGCGTGGCTGGCGGAACACGCGGATAGCTTCTGCCAGCCCTCAGAGTTGGGGGACGCCATCTTGCAGATTGACACCGCACCGATTGTGGCGGCCAATCTAGAGGCTGGATTGCAGCATTTTCGCAAGATCCCGCTAGATCACGCGTCACGCCAACAGTTGGCGCTGATTGCCGCAGCGGTCTAGACAGTCAGGTCTGTTGACCTGTCTCATCTTCATGCCAGCGTTTGACATGGGGCATATGAATATCAACCAAATCCAAGGCCCGCCCCACCGTTTGGTCAACCATTTCTGCCAATGTTTTTGGGCGACTGTAAAAGGCTGGAACCGGTGGCATTATGATGGCGCCATTGCGCGTGGCTTGATCCATCAGGGCAATATGGCCTGCATGCAGCGGCGTTTCGCGCAGCAATAGCACAACGCGGCGGCGTTCTTTCAAACACACATCTGCCGCGCGCACGATCAGTTCGTCATTATAGCAATGGGCAATACCGCTGAGCGTTTTGATCGAACAGGGCATGACAAGCATGCCCTCTGTGCGAAACGAACCCGATGAAATCGCGGCCCCGATATCGCGGTGACTGTAAAGGCGGTCGGGCAGCGCCTTCATCTCGTCGCTGGACATATCAACTTCATCCAATGCCGTGCGGAAAGCCGATGGTGAAATGATTGCGTGGGTTTCAATATCGGGCAGCTCACGCAGCAGTTGCAGCGCACGAATGCCGTAAATAACCCCTGACGCCCCCGTTATGGCGATGATGATACGACGCAAAGATAATCCTTTCAATTTTTCAGGCGGTTTGCACGCTTAGCCGAACTGGGTCTGGCCTAACGGGGCTGTGTAATCATGGGCCACAATACGGGCGCTCGGCAAGTGAGGTTTCAGACATCGCCTGCCATATGCGCGCAGACGTGGCAGGCATATCGATGTGACGGATCTGGCGCACTGCCAATGCATCACAAACGGCGCTGATCGTTGCCGCCAGCGCTCCCACAGTGCCAGCCTCACCCACGCCCTTGACCCCCAGAGGGTTCATCAAAGTCGCAACGGGAAGGCTGCTGATCTGCAGATTGGGCAGGTTGTCGGCGCGCGGCATCGCGTAATCCATAAAGGTGGCCGACAAAAGCTGACCGGTGTCGGGATCGTGCACGATCTGTTCCATCAGCGCCTGCCCCACTCCCTGTGCAATACCACCCGAAATTTGTCCATCAACCAGCATCGGGTTGAGCACGTTTCCGACATCGTCGACAACAATATAAGATTGCAGATCAACAGACCCCGTTTCAGGATCAATCTCGACCTCGCAAATATGACATCCATTGGGAAAGGTCGCACCGGCGGCGCTTTCAAACACATCCATGGTTACGGGCTGGGTTTGCCCGGCCATAACGGCGGCCAAATTGATTGTGCTGGTATTTCCTTGTGCTTGGAATGCACCATTCGCAAACACGATCTGCGTGACATTTGCCTGCAGACGTTCCGCCGCAAGGGGGCGCAAAGCATCAATCACCCGGTCCATTGCCCGCACCAGCGCCGTTCCCGCAGCCGTCATAGTGCGAGAGCCAAAGGTGCCCGTGCCCTGTGGCACCTGATCTGTATCCCCTGACAAAATTTCGATATCTGCCCCTGCTATTCCAAGGTGCTCACCGATAATCTGGCGATAGATCGTCGCGTGACCCTGTCCTGTGTCGCAAGACCCGATGCTCAGCCTAACGTGTCCGTGGGGCGACAGTTCCAAGCGTGCAAATTCTGGGTGTGGTTTGCCCTCAGGGCCACCGGCAATTTCGATTGGATTGGCAATGCCAATCCCGCGCAGTCGCCCCCGGGCGGCTGATGCCTTTTGGCGCGTGGCAAAGCCTGCCCAATCTGCATCTTGCAATGCCTGCCGCATAACGCCTGGAAAATCCCCACTGTCATAGGTAAAGATTAACCCTGTTTTATAGGGCATTTGCTCTGGCGTGATCATGTTGCGCAGGCGCAGTTCTGCCCGATCAATCCCAAGTTCCTGTGCGGCCAGATCAATCATCCGTTCGATGATATATGTTGCCTCGGGGCGGCCCGCCCCGCGATAGGGTGCAGTGAATTGCGTATTGGTAAACACACCATCGACCGAAACATGGAGCGCTGGCGTTTGATAGACCCCAGCCAAACCGCCAAGGTTCGCCGTGGGAGGATGCGCTGTCGCCGGGCCAAGATAGGCACCCAAATTTGCGACAATATGCACGCGCAGCGCCAGAAAACGGCCATCTTGATCCAATGCCAGCTCAGCATCGGCCCATTGATCACGGCCATGCGCATCGGATTGAAACGCCTCAATCCGCGTGGCTTGCCAGGATATGCACCGCCCCAACCGCCGAGCGGCCCAAAGCGCCAGTGCTTGTTCGGGATAGGCGGCGTTCTTCATCCCAAATGACCCACCCGCATCGGTGGCGCGCACATGAATGCTGGCTACAGAAACGCCCAGAACAGGTGCTAAGTCCATAGCGATGCGATGGGGGGTTTGTGTGCCAGTTTCCAGATGAAACCGCCCCTGCGTTGCATCATAAGTTGCGCGCAATCCGCGTGTTTCCATAGGTGCCGCCGTTACCCGCGACAGGCGCAAGCGTTGGCGAATAATATGGTGTGCTGCGTCCATGGCTGCACTGACGGCAGCGCCATCACCCTTTTCCAGATGAAAGCAACGGTTATCAGGGAATTCCGCCCATACTTTGGGCGCATCGGGTGCAAGCGCCTGGCGGGCATCAACAACACAATCTTGTGCATCAATTTCGAGTAAAATCAGATCAAGTGCTGCCTCGGCATGCTCGGATGTGTCGGCCAAAACAATGGCGACGGGATCCCCGACATAGCGCACATGATCAATCGCCAACGGGAAAAAATCAGGCACACGCATCGTATCGCCATCTGGGCCAGGGTGACGCAGGCGTGTCAGAAAAGATCCGATCCCATCTGCAACAATATCCTTGCCTGTCAGAACCTCATGCACCCCCGCACAGGCCCGCGCTTTGCTGACATCAAGGTTCCGGATCTGTCCAGCAGCCACGGTGGCACGCAATACCCCCATCGACAGGGCATTTTGGTCTGAAAGATCGGCACTGAATTGGGCCTGCCCCCTGAGCAACCGATCATCTTCGAACCGCTTTATGGGTTGCCCAAGCTTTGGGGCCTGATGGGTCGTTTTGAGATGGTGCACCTTGCCCCCCAGCGGCTGTTTTGTTCGCCTGCATCCGCGGTGCAGTTCTGCCGATAGCTGAATTACCGCTTGTCAATAATACTGTCATACATTAATACGATATGCAACGCCGTTTCAGTTCATAATCCGGCGGGATAGCTTTGCCATTATTCAGGCAACTATCCGAAAGCATTGTTGAATAACGGGAGCAGACATTGTTGGTTAATCGCAGGAAAATCCCATTTGGTCAGCGGGGTTTCGCGTGAATTCTGTGCATGACCCCTATAATCTGGATCCCGACAGCCCCGAAATGGCGCTGATCCGCGACAGCCTGTTTCGCCAAATTGGCAAGCCTTTGCGGCGCAAAGAAGACCGCAGGCTGTTGACGGGCAAGGGCCAGTTTAGTGATGATTTTACGGCCCCCGGTCAGGTTTTTGCGGCGATTGTTCGCTCACCCCATCCGCATGCACGGATTGTTTCGATAGATCCTGCACAGGCGCTGTCTTGCCCCGGTGTTCTTGCGGTTTTGACGGGCCAAGATGCGGTGAATGATGGGCTTGGGCCTATCCCGCACAATCCTGTTCCCTCAACGAAATACGACATGAAACTTACAGCCCCCGGCGGGGGCACCCCCTTTATTGGGCCGCATCTGTTTTTGGCTGTAGACAAGGCGCGACACGTCGGTGAAGCGGTCGCCGTTGTGATTGCCGAGACGCAAGCGCAGGCCCAAGATGCTGCCGAACATGTCGATGTTGAGTATGAACCCTTACCCCATGTCACGCATTCGTCGGACGCAGCTGCGCCGGGTGCGCCCAGTGTGTGGGACGAAGTGCCTGAAAATGTCTTTATTGACACAACTTTTGGCAATGTTGCGGCAACGGATGCTGCTTTTGCCGCCGCCGCCCATGTGGTCTCTGCCCGGTTTCAAGTCAATCGTGTGACCGCTGTCACGATCGAGCCGCGCGCAGCCTTGGGGGCTTATGATGCCGAAACTGGGCGCTTCACGTTATGGGCTGGCAGCGGTGGGGCGGTCAAACAAAAAGCTGAAATTGCGGCGGCCCTTGGCATTGATCCAAGCCGCCTGCGGGTTCTATCTTATGATGTTGGCGGCAATTTTGGTGCGCGCAACCGGGTTTATGTTGAATTTGGGCTGGTTCTTTGGGCCGCACAAAAACTGGGGCGCCCTGTAAAATACACCGCATCAAGGTCTGAGGCGTTTTTGACCGATTACCAAGGTCGTGACCTGCTGACGACAGTGGCGCTTGCCTTGGATGAAAATGGCAAGTTTCTGGCAATGCGTGCCGATAATCTGAGCAATGTCGGGGCGCGCTGTGTATCGCTTTCGCCGTTGGGCAAAGGGGCGGGCCTGATTACTGGGTCGTATGACATTCCGCATGCCACACTGCGCGCACGGGCCGTGTTTACCCACACGATGTGTACACAGGCCTACCGTAGTTCTGGCCGCCCCGAGGTCACCTATGCGATCGAAAGATTGGTGCAAATTGCCGCGCAAAAGCTGGGAATGGATCCATTGGAATTGCGCCGCAGAAACCTGATTTCTGCCGATCAGATGCCCTATACCAACGCCGTCGGCTCGACCTATGACAGTGGCGAATATGAACGCAACATGGACCGCGTTCTGGAATTATTCGATTGGGAGGGCTTTGAAAGCCGTCGTAAACATGCGCATGGCCGCGGCAAGCTGCTGGGGCGTGGTTTCGCAAATTACGTTGAATCATCCATTGGCTCGCCAAAAGAGCGCAGCGAAATCACTGTTCGCCCAGACGGTGGTATTGAAGTTGTGATTGGCACACAGCCAAGTGGCCAAGGGCATGAAACTAGCTTTGCCCAAGTTATTGCTGATATGCTGCAGGTGCCCGTTGAGCAAATTACATTGATTTTGGGTGATACTGATATTGTCAGCGTGGGCGGTGGATCGCATTCAGGCCGCTCAATGCGCCATGCGGGCACTGTGATGGCCAAAGCTTCTGCTGATCTTATCGCCCTTGCAAAACGGCGTGCAGCACAAACCTTTGATGTGGCAACAGATCAGGTGCGTTTTGAAGATGGCCAGCTCAAGATTACCAAAAGTAATCAAGCGCTTACGCTTTGGGAGCTGGCGCGCTTGACCGAAAGCCGCTATGGCCCGCTGCATGTTGGGCGCACCAATGAAATGCACACTCCAGTTTTCCCAAATGGTGCGGCAATCTGCGAGGTCGAAATTGATCGCCAGACTTGGGGCATTTCAATCACCCGATATGCATCCGTTGACGATGTGGGGCGCTGCATCAACCCGCTGATTGTTCATGGCCAAACCCATGGTGGCATCGCCCAAGGTGTCGGGCAGGCGATGTGGGAAAACTGCACCATTGATACCGACACCGGCCAACCGCTTGCCGGATCTTTGATGGACTATGGTATGCCGCGCTCTGACAATCTTCCGTCATTTCAATGTGAAATTGCTGAAGTGCTTTCGCCAACCAACCCGCTCGGCATCAAGGCCGGTGGTGAAGGTGGCACAACACCCGCACTGGCAACCGTTGTTTTGGCTGTGCTTGATGCCCTGCAAGAGTTTGGCGTCAAAGATATCGAAATGCCTGTCACCCCCAATGCGATCTGGCGCGCGGTTCATGCCGCTCAATGTGCCACAGACATATCCTCAAAAGGCTGACCCAATGCACACTTCCCCACTTCCAACCATCCGTATCATCGCTTTTCCTGGCGCCCCAAATCTGCCGATCTTTGCTGCAATCGCCCAAGGTTTTTTTGCTGAAGAGGGGGTCAAAGTTGATCTGAGCCTGACCCCAAGTTCCGTCATGCAGGCGCAAAAAACTGCTGATGGTGATTGTGAAATGGTGTTTACCGCCTTTGACAACGTTGTTGCCTATGGCGAGGGGCAGGGGGCAGCCGGCCCTGATGTCAATCCAGACTATGTCGTGGTGATGGGCGCAACACAGCTAGAGCTAAGCTTGATTGTGGCACCCGATGTGGTGACATTTGCTGATCTGAAAGGGCGCACCATCGCGCTTGATGCGCTGGCCACAGGCTTTGCTTTCGTGCTGGATGAAATGATTGCCCAAGGCGGGCTTGCGAAAGCTGACACGCAATATGTGGCTGTCGGCGCAACGCCGCAGCGTTGGCATTCAGTTCAGGATGGCACACACGCAGCCACGCTAACGATTGAGCCCTTTACCAGCCTTGCGACCCGTGCAGGGTTTAAGGTTTTGGACACGTCATCACGGTTGTTTGAAAGCTATCAGGGCGGTGTTTGCGCGACACGGCGGTCTTTTTTGCGGGATCATCCCGATCAAGTGCGTGCGTTGGTTAAGGGGTACCTGCGTGGGCTTGCTTGGGTCACAGACCCGGCCAATCGTGATGCGGCAGAGGCTTTGCTGCAAGAGCGTATGCCAGAGATCAAGCCGCAGGCCGTCGGATCGGTGATGAAAAGCCTGATGTCCCCACGTTCTGGTCTTACACCTAACGGAGAAATTTTGCCAAAGGGCATGGCCCAAGTCCTAGATTTGCGCACGCGCCACGGTGCTTGCGACGCGCCACTGACAGATATTTCGCGGTATCTCGACCTGGGAATTTACGAAAACGTCCTGAAAGATTTGCAGGGTGGGCGCGTCGGATGAACCCAATTTCCCTGATGGTCAATGGTGAGCCACGCACGGCCAATGTTGAAGGTCGTACATTGCTTGTACAACTGCTGCGGGATGGGCTGGGCCTGACAGGGACCCATGTCGGCTGTGATACCAGCCAATGCGGAGCCTGCACCGTGGTTTTGGACGGTAGGGCTGTCAAATCCTGCACAGTGCTGGCCATGGCTGCTGCGGGATGCCATGTTCAGACAATCGAAGGGTTGGCGGATGGCGAAGTCCTGCACCCTGTGCAAGAGGCGTTCCATGTCCATCATGGGCTTCAGTGTGGATTTTGCACGCCCGGCATGGTGATGGTGACGGTCAATATGATTGAACGCCATGAAGGCCAACTGGATGAGCAAACCATTCGCCATGAGTTAGAGGGGAACCTGTGTCGCTGTACTGGCTATCATAACATCGTCAAAGCGGCGCTGTCGGCGGCAGACGTTTATCGCGGTGATCCTGTGGCTTGGCCGCGGCAAAGCCCAATCTGAAGCGGAGCGTCAGAAATAATGTACCCAACACACTATCATGCGCCCAAGAGCCTGAGCGAAGCGGTTGAGCTTTTTGGCCAATGTGACGATCCTGCCTTTTTGTCTGGTGGTCACACATTGCTTCCCACCATGAAAAGTCGCTTGGCCAGCCCAACGGATCTGATTGATGTTCGTAAGATTGCCCAATTGCATGGAATAGACGTGGACGACGAATATGTGCGGATTGGGGCTGCAGAAACCCATGCGGCCGTTTCCAGACATGCGGGTCTTTGTAAGGCGATACCCGCACTTGGGTTGCTGGCTGGGTCAATCGGAGATGTGCAAGTTCGCCACGTGGGAACGATGGGTGGATCTGTCGCCAACAATGACCCCGCCGCCGATTATCCATCGGCCGTGTTGGCGCTTGGGGCCACTGTGCATACATCTGAGCGCGAAATTGCTGCAGATGATTTCTTTGATGGGCTTTACACAACCTGCTTGGAACCTGGCGAACTTATCACCCATATCACCTTTCCAATTCCGGTTTCAGCTGGGTATGCCAAATTTCGCAATCCCGCATCGCGCTATGCGCTGGCCGCGGTTTTTGTTGCTTGGTTTGGAGGTCAGAGCGTTCGAGTGGCTGTGACAGGTGCTGGCAGCGCCGGGGTATTTCGCTGGAAAGCAGCTGAAAAGGCACTGATGAACAGTTTTGGCCCCGAGGCGCTTGAAAATCTGAGCCTCGATCCTGTTGGGCTTTTGGATGATTTTCATGGTTGCAAAGATTACCGTGCCGCGTTGGTGCAAGTCATGGCGCAACGTGCGGTAAGCAACATGGGTGGCGCACTAATCGAATAGCCATGGTTACCTATAGATCGGGCAAACGGCCAAGAAAGCGGTTTTGTTCTTTGGTTTAAGCTGCACCGACATTTTTGTGAAAATGTTTGTGCCAAGTTGATCCTTGATCGGGGCAAAACCCTTTGCAGGCAAGCAGCCCAAGCGCGCAGGTGTCTGCAATCGTGGTCATGGCGCAATTTTCCGCGATGGTGCCAGACACCCATTGGTTGGCTTTCGTTCACCCAACGATGACGTCACCTTTAAAATTCCGCCAGCGTCACGGTACGACCACAAACCAAGTGTGCCCCAACCTCGAGATGCTCTGACAGTTAAAATCTGAGCGGCTAAAAAAATTGTTGACAAAAAAGTCACCACGGCTTTCTGTATGACAGTGTGATCAGCATATGTGTTCTCACTGTGCCGATTTTTAATGGCTGTGTCTTATAAAAACAACGCGGATTCAAAGCCTTTGATAACCGCAACCTACAACCGGGGGGAACATCATGACGGAACGATTTTCAATTAATGTTGATGGGGTAACCCATGAAATCATGGCAGAGCCAGACATGCCTCTGTTGTACGCTTTGCGCGGCGAGCTTGAAAAAAAAGGCCCAAAATTTGGATGTGGTCTGGCGCAGTGCGGGGCTTGCACCGTTTTGATGGATGGCGTGCCTATTCGGTCTTGTGTAACTGGAATTTCTGACGCCGTTGGTGAAATTCGAACGCTTGACGGGCTGGGAACAGCTGAAAAGCCGCATCCAGTCCAAGCCGCTTTCATCGAAGAAGAAGTCGCCCAATGTGGCTACTGCACAAATGGATGGATGATGTATTCGGTTGCGATGCTGGAACGCAATCCAAACGTCACCGATCAAGAAATTCGGGATGAATTTGCAGGCCTTAAGTGCCGCTGTGCGACTCACATGTCAATTCTGCGGGCAGTCAAGCGCGCTGCTGAAACAATGAAAGCGTGAGGATTTGACCATGAATACGAAACAAACAAATTCCTCAGGTCTTGCGCGCCGTGATATTCTAAAGGCTGGCGGTGCGCTGTTTGTCAGCTTTGCTGTCCCGTTTAGTCTGATTGCAGGCGTAAGCCCTGCACATGCGCGGGGATCGAACAGACCCCTTGATCCCGCAGCATTAGACAGCTGGATTGCCATTTCAAAAGACAATCAATGCACCGTCTTTTGGGGCAAGATGGACATGGGCCAAGGCACCGACACCGGTATTGCCATCATGGCGGCAGAAGAACTCGATATGGGCATTGACCGGGTTCATATCATACAAGGTGACACGGCACTGACAGTTGATCAGGGTGGCGCTTCGGGCAGTACAGGTTTGCAGATGAGTGGCGTTGCCATCCGCTATGCTGCGGCAGAGGCACGGCGTGTTCTGTTGGAGCGTGCGGCAGAAAAGCTTTCTGCATCGATTGACGATCTGAAAGTAATCGACGGCACCGTATCTGTGATTTCAGATGCGTCAAAAACTGTCACTTATGGAGAGATCATCGGCGACAACCATTTTTCAACCCAGCTGAAATGGAATGGGAAATATGGAAACGGGCTGACCCTAAAGGGTAAAGGTCTTCCAAAATCCCCAGATCAATACACCCTTGTTGGAACAGAAGTGCCCCGCAAGGATGTTCCGGGCAAAATAATGGCAACAACCAGCTTCGCCCATCATATCGTTGTGCCGGGCATGCTGCACGGCCGGATGATCCGCCCGAGCGTTGCTGGTGCCGTACCTATATCGGTGGACGAAAGCTCAATTTCAGGATTGTCCGCAACCGTTGTCTGGCGCGAGAATTTTTTGGGTGTGGTTGCTGAAAGTGAATGGAACGCGATCCGGGCGTCACGTGAACTGAAAGTGGTCTGGTCAGAA
Organism: uncultured Paracoccaceae bacterium; assembly: GCA_937895435.1. GTDB lineage: Bacteria > Pseudomonadota > Alphaproteobacteria > Rhodobacterales > Rhodobacteraceae > CALAXT01. Next base: position 23,765 of record CALAXT010000063.1, read on the forward strand.
CCTGGCCCTCAACTTCAGACAAATACCAAAGGGCTGTTTGATTACATACGGGCGGCTGAAATCAAAAAGGCAACCAACACCGTCGATGAGGGCGACGTTGATGCGGCCATCAAAGGTGCGGTGAAAACCGTTTCAGCAGAGTATGAATGGCCGTTTCAAAGCCATGCGCGGATGGCGCCTGCGTTCGGGTTGGTCGATGTGCGCGATGGGGGTGCTACAATCTGGACAGACTCGCAAAAACCACATTCGGTTCGGCCGGGTGTTGCCGATGTTTTGGGCCTGGATATTGAAAATGTACGCTCAATCTGGGTGCCAGGCCCGGGCTCTTATGGGCGTTCGGATGCTGATGATGGCGCAACAGATGCGGCTGTTCTTTCCGCAGCTGTCGGGCGCCCCGTGCGCGTACAGTGGATGCGAAATGAAGGTATCGCTTGGGATCCTAAGGGCGTAGCCGCCGTTACGCGCGGCCAAGCTGGCATCGATAAAGATGGAAATGTCGTTGGTTATTCTTTTGCAACCAAGTCATTTTCAAGAGTGAATATGCGCTCACGGGGGGACAAAGCGGGGTCGGTCTTGACCGGACATCTTTTGGGCCGCAAGCCAACCAATGACTATGGGTCTCGCTCGCCAGAGCAGTCTTATCGGTTTGACACGATGAGATATACAGAAGAGGTCATTGACCCTTTGCTAAAGGTCGCCTCGCCACTAAGAACCGCGCATTTCCGTGACCCGATGGGACCAGAAGTACATTTTGGTCAAGAGAGTTTTATCGATGAGGTCGCACTTGCTGCTGGCATGGATCCGATCGAATTCCGGCTTAAACATTTAACGGATCCGCGTGATATTGCCGTTGTTGCTTTGGTTGCTGAAAAATCCAACTGGCAAACCCGCGTGGGCATGAACCCAGATGCTGGCTCGGGTGATATCGTCATGGGGCGTGGTGTTGCCTATGCCCAGCGGAATGGCGCAACCAATGCCCTGGTTGCAGAGTTAGAGGTCAATAAAGTGACAGGCCGTGCCTATGTCCGGCGGTTTATTGTCGCTTCAGACCATGGTCAGATCGTTAACCCAAAATCGATTAAAACAACGATTGAGGGAAGCATTATGATGGCCCTAAGTCGGACGATGACAGAAGAGGTCGATTTTGATGCAGAGATGGTGCGTTCCGAAGACTGGAACAGCTATCCAATTATGGAAATGGATATCGTGCCCGAGGCGATTGATATCCACATGATTAACCGTCTTGAAATTGGGCCACGCGGCGCAGGCGAGGCAACGACCCGGATTGTTCCTGGTGCCATCGCAAACGCTTTCTTTGACGCCACAGGCGTTCGCTTGCGTCAGGTGCCGTTGACACCTGAGCGGGTTCTGGCAGCCTTGGCTGGCGCGTAAAAGTCAAAGAGGGGCGACCTTTCAGTGGGATCGCCCCTCCCTAACAATTTGGACATAGGTTTTTTTATGCAGGGGTTTCTTAAAGTTAAATTTGTCTCGCTGTCGCGGTAATGTCGCCACTTTTACAGGGGGGGCAGCGATATCAGCTATCAGATAAGCCTATGTCGATTTGGCTTTTGGTAAGAGAAAAACAAAATTGAGAATTAATTAATTTGCACCAGGTTCTAATTCAGTCTTGCATCTCTGTCGTTGCTTCTGTCGGTTTCTTTAAGCCCACGTCCATGAATTCTTCTAAAAAGATTGACATCAATTCAACCCTTGAGCCCACACCGGCCTTCTGCATCGCATTATGGGCCTGAACCTTTATTGTGCCTTTTGCCACGCCCCTCAATTCTGCAATTTGTTCTGTCGTTAGCCCCCGCAAAACAAGCAGAGCGACGTCTGCCTCTGCTTGTGTGAGCTGCCAATGTTCAAATTTGTTTTGAACCAGATCATCAAAATCTTGGCGAAGGTGGTACAAGGAAAGCTGTTGTCCATTGCTGTTTTCTTGCAGATGTTTGGTATATTCAGACATCTGCTTGATGCTGACGACCAACACCAAGACAGCAAATGCTTCAAAAAGCAAATGAAGCAGTTCTTCGGTGCTGTATGGAACGTTCCCGCCAAGATGTTGCCTGACATCAAAGATAACATCTTGGAAGAAAAATAAGCCAGCGGCGGCCATCAGCCCGATGGTCAATTTTGCCCGAGCAGCTTTGCGTTCCATATCAGAATTCCCCAAACTATGTGCCTGTGACTAGGCATATCTTCGCCGCATGCTCTATAAACCTGGGTTATATGCACGTATTTCGGTCGAAATTATACCCCTGTCATATGGCGTCACACCCTTGAAACTGAAATGACCAGTCTATGACGAATCGTGACAAATGTCGTTGCGGGTAATTGATGCACTTGGAGGACTGTGATGAGCAGCTATTATGATCAAGACGATGACGCCTATGTTTTCGAGTTTAACGGTAACTTGGTGACGGCGGTCTATGAGTATGAGCATGGTCGGCTGGAGTATGAGCGTATCAAGTCTTACGAAACCTGGTCTTTCGATGGCACGACGGTCACCAAAACCGAAGTTGAACATGGTGTTACTGAAACATCAACATACACCGATTTAGATGGTGATGGCCTTTATACGCAAGCCAGCCATTCTTATGGTTCCAGCAGTGCAAGTGAGTCCGACACCACCTCGGAACTTTCGGACGATAGTTATATCGGTGAAAGCAAAGTCTTCAGTGCTGACGACAGCCATAATGACACTGACGACAGTGCAGGTGATGATTATCTTGGCAGCTCAGATGATGATATGCTCTCTGGCAGCACTGGCGACGATACACTCGACGCAGGCGACGGGGATGATGACGTGTACGGAGGGGACGGAGACGATGTCATCATTGGCGGCGATGGTGGTGGTGATGACGTGTATGATGGCGGGGTTGGGCATGATACGCTTGAATATACTTCCGCGACGGCAGGTCTGTCTGTCAACTTAAAGGCGGGCATCGCAAGAGCGATGGCTGGGAATGATGATGCCGGGATTGGCACTGACAGTCTTGTAAATATTGAGAACGTTGTAGGTGGCCACCACGCCGACCGGATCGTTGGTTCAGGCAAAGCCAACACCCTGACAGGCAACAATGGCGATGATCGCCTTTATGGCCAGAATGGAAACGATAAGCTCTACGGCGGTTCTGGATCGGACAAAATTTTTGGCGGAAATCACAACGACAAGCTTTATGGCGGTAAAGGTGATGACACCCTGACCGGTGGCTCAGGCAAGGATAAGCTCTTTGCCGGTTTGGATCAAAGCACTGATACGTTTGTTTTCAAGAGCATCGACGACACAAGCACGACTGCAAAAGGCCGTGATCAAATCTTTCAGTTTGACAGTGGCGAAGACCTTATCGATTTGGCCAGCATTGATGCTGATACAGACGTTTCTGGCAACCAATCCTTTGATGAGTTTTTGGGAGAGCAAGATAGGGCGTTCGGTGCTGAGAATGTTAATTTCCATGCAAAAGTGAGCCGGTTTTTCCATCGAGAGTTGAGCCACCT
>CALAXT010000064.1 GCA_937895435.1 uncultured Paracoccaceae bacterium
AAAACGGTGCGGGGGGGATTGTGTGCTATACGGCGGGCTTTCGCGAAGCCGGTGCCGATGGCCAAGCAAAAGAGCGCGCATTGATTGAGGCCGCGGGCGACATGGCCCTGGTTGGACCAAATTGTTATGGTGTTATCAACTATCTTGACCGTTCGGCGCTGTGGCCCTTTGCCCATGGTGGCACAGCGGCCAATCAGCAAAAGGGCGGTGCTGCGATTCTGACGCAAAGCGGTATGCTGAGTTCTGACATCACCATGAGCCAGCGCAGCTTGCCCCTGACCCATATGATCTCGGCCGGCAATCAATCAGTGCTGCGGTTGGAACATTTTGTCGACTACCTCAGCTCTCATCCCGCCGTACGGGCCATCGGGCTGCATATCGAAGGGCTGGGCGATGTCGCGGCATTTGGCGCGGCGGCCGAACGCGCAATAATCCGCGGGGTACCGCTGGTGGTGCTAAAAACCGGCAGCTCGCGGATTGGCGCAGCGCTCACCGTCAGCCATACCGGCTCGCTCTCAGGTGCGGATGATCTTTATAACGCACTCTTTGCACGTTACGGAATTTTGCGCGTGAGCAGCCCAGCGGAATTGCTAGAGACGTTAAAGTTTCTCTGTGTCGCGGGTGTGCCGCGCGGCAACAGAGTGGCTGGGTTCACCTGTTCGGGCGGTGGTGCAACAATGCTGGCCGATCACGCTGAAACCATTGGCTTGGATTTTCCCGGCTTTGATGCCGCCGCTTCCAGCATGCTGGCCAAACTGCTGCCCGAAATTGCCACCGTGTCAAACCCGCTGGATTACACCACCCCGATCTGGGGGGATGCCACACGCACCGGACCAGTTTTTTCCACGGCAATGGATCTTGCACGCGCAGATGCAACTGTCTTGGTGCAGGACTACCCCGCCGCGGGTCTTGACGAGTCTAAGCCTGCATATTTGGCAGATGCAGGTGCGTTTGTGGCGGCAGCAAAGGGGCGCGGTATTCCAGCGGCGATTTGTGCGACCCTGCCTGAAAACCTTGATGCCGACACCCGAAGCTTTTTGATTGGCCAAGATATTGCCCCCATGCAGGGCCTGCCTGAAACATTGAATGCGATGCGGGCAGCCATAAGATGGGGGGCGGCACGGGAACGGTTTATGACAGCCCCCCCCGCGCCACTTTTACCCACAAACCAGGGGCCTGCCACCCACAATTCTGTCATCATGCTAGACGAGGCCGAGGGCAAAGACTGGTTGGCCAAAGCGGGCCTGCCAGTGCCCGCAGGTCAAACCGTGGCGGCCACAGATGTCTGTGCAGCGGCCAGCGCCTTGGGGTATCCTGTTGCCTTGAAAATGCTGGGACCACGTCTGGCACATAAATCCGAGGCCGGTGCGGTGGCATTAGGTTTGGCCAGCCCCGCAGCGGTGGCCCACGCATTGGCGCAGATGCAATCTGCAGTTAAGGCCCATGACCCTGCTGCACTGACTGACCGGTTTTTGGTCGAACAGATGGCCCCAAAACCCGTGGCAGAGTTGCTGGTCAGCCTGCGTCATGACCCACAATTTGGCCCCGCCCTGACCTTGGGTGCGGGGGGTGTTTTGGTCGAATTGCTGGCCGATACCGCAACGCTTTTGCTGCCCGCCACACCAAATGACATCACAAGCGCACTGCAAAGCCTGCGGATTTGGCGCGTGCTGTCGGGATATCGCGGCGCGCAACCCGCTGATCTGGGGGCTTTGGCTGCCGTGATCCATGATCTGACAGTGGCCTTTCACGGGACCAGCCCCACCCTGCAGGAAATTGAGATCAACCCGCTGTTTGCCTGCACAAACGGCGTCTTTATTGTAGATGCGCTGATCCACCAAACAGCCCCCCCATGACCACCGCACAGCCCCCCAAAACGCCCCCCCTAATCAGCCACCCCAACCCAGATCTTACCGTTGGGGCAGGCAACAAGCAGGGCTGGAACCAGCCGCAGGCGCGACGGCAGGGCTTTCATGGCGCGCATCTGCTGTTTCGCCGCAGCCTGATGCTGCGCGCCCGCGCCGTACTGACACTGCACTCTGCCCCCTGCCCCGATCTCGCAGCACGCGTTGCGCAATCACGATTGACGGCCCACCCTGCCTTTAGCGCGCTGGTCATAGCCCAAGGCCAAGATCTGCTTTTTGAGACTGCTGCGCGTGATTTTGCTACCGACCGCCCCCATTCGATGCAATCCATCACGAAACTGCATCTGCATTTGATCTATGGGGCGCTCTTTGCCCAAGGCCGCGCCCATCCAGATCAGCGGATGGGCGAAATTCTGCCCGATATTGGCCCGGCCTATGCACAGGCTCGTATTGGTGATGTTCTTGATATGAATATCGAAAATGACTTTTCCGAAGATTACGCCAACCCTTTGGCCGATTGCTATCGCGAAGAGGCCGCTTTGGGCTGGCGCTTGCTGGCTTCAGACCCGCCCGAGCTGCGCCTGCGCGATTTTGTGGCCAGCCTGACGGCCACACGTCACGGCCAAGACCTGACCAACCGCACCACATTTGCCAATTATAAATCCGCCAATACCGATGCACTGACATTGGTTGCCGCGGAACTGGCATCGGTGTCACTTACACAAATGTTGGAAACCATCACCGATGCTGCGGGCTATGACGGCGGGTTTCACATCAGCCTGAGCCCTGATGGCTATCCTGCTTTTTCGGGCGGCGGGTGTTTGTCAGCGCGCGATATGGCCCGGTTTGGCTTGCTTTTTGCGCGCAGTGGCACGCCTGTTTCAGGGCCGGGCTTGGACACCGACAGTTTCACCAAAACAGCCCTTACCCGCCCTGCGCCCACACTTAGCAAAAGCCGTCATTGGCAGCGCTATTCCCACCATGTGATGTGTGACGATCGTCGATTGGGGCATGCTGGCTATGGGGGGCAATATCTGATGGTTGATATGCACACAGGCAGGGTTGGTGCATTTTTCAGCGTTTTGGAAAATGATGAAGGCTATGATGAGACCTATATGGCCGATGTCGTGGCACAGCTTCAAAGCCTGCTGGCCTAGCAGGCCTGTCAATTCCCGTTCCATCGTCCGGAAAGCCAAGCCACCAAGGCTTGCAGAGCAGGCCCCAGACGTCTAGGACGAACAAATAGCCCGTGGCTGCCCTCGCGACCTTTCCCCTTGACCGTTCGCAGCCCCCGATCAGGAGATCCGATCATGGCGGTGCCCATATCTGGCCTGCAAAAATGGAGAGGCATCGCGCTTGCGCTTTGCATCGGCAGCGTTGGTGGGTTGGTGTTTTTTAAACTGTCGCTGCCGCTGCCTTGGATGCTGGGATCGATGATCTTTACCGTGGTGGCGGCCATGCTGGGCGCGCCGATCCGGCCACCCGATATGATGCGATCGACCGTCGTGGTCGTGATCGGGGTGATGCTTGGATCAGGGTTTTCGCCTGATCTTGTCAGCAATATCGGACATTGGGCGATGTCACTGGGGTTTTTGCTGGCCTATCTTGTGGCGGCGATGGTGCTGGTTGTGCCGTTTTACCGCATGGTTGGCAAATTCGATTTTGTCACCGCTTTTTTCGCAGGCATGCCCGGTGGGCTGAACGAAATGGTGACGCTTGGGCGCGAGATGGGCGGGGATGAGCGCAAGATTATTTTGGCCCATGCCGCACGCGTGGTGATCACCATCAGCCTGATTGCCGTGTGGTTTCGTTTGATCTTGGGCTATAGCGTCGGCGTGAATTTTTCACTGAGCGGGGTCACAACTGCGCTTGACCTGCGCGATGTTGCCGTATTGCTGGCCTGCGGGGTTTTAGGGTCTGGCGCGGCAATCTGGCTGCGGGTGCCCGCGCCAACACTGATTGGGCCAATGCTGCTAAGTGCCGGGGTGCACGCCACAGGTATCACAGCAGGCTCCCCCCCGCGCGAGCTGGTGATTGCGGCGCAGGTCTTTTTGGGAACCATCATGGGCTGTCGGTTTTTGGGCAGCGAACCACGGGCGATTTTTCAGGCCCTCAAGCTCAGCCTTGGGGCGACAGTTTTGACACTGGCGGTGACGCTGGTCTTTGCATTGTCATTTCATACGCTTTTTGATCAGACGATTTCGCAAGTGGTTTTGGCCTACGCACCGGGTGGGCTGACCGAAATGAGCCTTGTCGCATTGGCGATGCAGGCCGAGGTGGCCTATGTCGCACTGCATCATATCGTGCGGATTTTGATGGTAATTGCGATTGCGCCCTTGTTGATGCACTGGCTGAATAAGCGCCGTTGACAGCTTAATTTGGACAAACCAGTTTTGCGGCAATCAGCCCACGCAGGGAATTACCAACCCAAAGCCTGACATCGGCCAGCTCTGCCTGGGGCAACACAGATTCTTGGCATGCCCCCCTTTGCAGCAAATCAGCCCGCAACACCCCCGGCAACACCCCGCAGGTCAACGGCGGCGTGCAAAGGCCCTGCCCGCGATCAAAGAACACCGATGTAATCGTGCCCTCACAGATCTGGGCGTTTTCGTTACAAAACAGCATTTCATCCATGCCCTCGGGCAAAGCCGCACGCGTGCGGTCATAAAGGGCGCGTTGGGTGGTTTTAATCGTCAGCCAAGGATCATCAGAGCGCAGCAGATCAGCCGACAGCCCCACCCGCCACAGCGGGGCCGCAGGCACCAAAGGCCCATGCGTTACCCGCACCTGACCATCTGCAGCCACCCCCACCCGCACCCTCAACGCACCGCCATCTGGCAAAGCATCCAACCGCACGTACAGGTGCATCGGATCAAACGAAATATCCAATGCGCGACAGCTGCGTTCCAGCCGCGCCACATGCTGGGCCAAACGGACAAACCGCGCACCATCCCAGCAAAAGGTCTCAATCACTTCAAAGCCAGGCGGCAGCGGGTTGGCGCCAAACTCTGGGCTCATGGCAGATGCGCAAAGCGGGCTTTCCACAACGCTTCCTCGTATTCAGCAGCGGCGGTGCTGTCATAGACCACCCCCCCCCCGACATTCATCACCACCTCTTGGTCGTCAAACAGGCTGAGCGTGCGAATGGCCACGTTGAATTCAGCCCGGCCATCAGGCGCAAACCAACCAATTGCGCCACAATAAACACCACGCGGCGCCTCTTCCAACTCGGCGATGATCTGCATCGCGCGGATTTTTGGCGCACCCGTTATGGACCCACACGGAAACAAAGCAACCAGCACATCAGAAATCGCAACATCAGGCCGCAAATCCCCCGTCACGCGTGAGGTCATTTGGTGCACGGTCGTAAAACTTTCCACATGGAAAAGCTCGGGCACCCGCACCGATCCGGGCTGGCAAATTTGCGAAATGTCGTTGCGCAGCAAATCGACAATCATCAGATTTTCGGCCCGGTTCTTGACACTGGCCGCCAGACTATCGCGTAAATTCGCATCGCGCAGCGGATCGGGGTCGCGCGGGCTGGTGCCCTTCATGGGCCGCGTTTCGATCTGGCCATCAGCATCTATGCGAAAAAACAGCTCGGGCGAGCGGGACAAAACCACAGGCCCCACCCCCAAATCCACAAAAGCCCCATGCCGGACTGGCTGCCGCCGGCGCAGCGCCCCATAAAGCCCCAACGCCGTGCCCGCGCGTTCGCCCCGCAGCGGCAGCGTCAGGTTCACCTGATAACAATCGCCCGCGCCAATATAGCCGTGCAGCGCCTCAAACGCCTGCCCATAGCGTGCTGCAGACCAATCAGCACGCAGCGGGCCCAGCCGCGCAGCATCTGCCTCATGCTCGGCTTGGCTTAGCAGTGCCTGCCCAGAGCCCGGGGCATCATACACGCCAAAGGCCATCAAGGGATGGCGTTGCCCCTGCGGCATCAGCCCTGACAGGCGTGGTTCAAGAACATATCCAAGTTCATAGCTGGCATAGCCCGCAACCCACAGGCCTTCGGCATGTGCGTCAGACAGCGCCTGAAGCGCGGCGGGCACCTGATCGGGGCTGTGCGCCGTGATCAGACGCTTGGGTGCATCAAATAAAACCGGGCCCTTGCCCGGCCCAGGATGCAGCGGCCCCTCTTCTAGAAAGATCACCAGACAAGTCCCCTTATATTTTCTTTGGGTGTCGATCCCCGTTCAGCAGGCCGTGATTTAGGCATTCTGGCCCCATCGTGCCAGTAAATTCCAGCCCTATCCCACCACATTTGCGACCTTTGTTGAATTTGATACAAGCAATTGTGCGCCGCAAAGCGCACGAAACATGCTGTGAGGGCTTGCGCCGCAGGTCTGCGCGGATATAACCCCGGAAATTTGCGCATTTGGGGGTCATTATGCCGAAGCGAACCGATATCAAATCCATCATGATCATCGGCGCAGGGCCCATTGTGATTGGGCAGGCGTGTGAGTTCGATTATTCTGGGGCACAGGCCTGCAAGGCACTGCGCGAAGAAGGGTATCGGGTGATCCTTGTGAACTCGAACCCGGCCACGATCATGACCGATCCCAACTTGGCCGATGCCACCTATATTGAGCCGATCACCCCCGAGGTTGTGGCGAAGATCATCGAAAAAGAACGCCCTGACGCGCTGTTGCCCACAATGGGTGGGCAGACCGGGTTGAACACTTCGCTGGCGCTGGCCGATATGGGTGTGCTGGAAAAATTTGGGGTTGAGCTGATAGGGGCCAACCGGCAAGCCATTGAAATGGCCGAAGATCGCAAGCTGTTTCGTGAAGCGATGGATCGGATCGGGCTGGAAAACCCCCGCGCCACGATTGTCGCCGCCCCAAAAATGGCCAATGGCAAATATGACATCAACGCAGGCGTATCAGAGGCCATGGCCGCGATTGAGGTGGTTGGACTGCCGGCAATCATTCGTCCGGCTTTCACGCTGGGCGGCACCGGCGGCGGCATTGCCTATAACCGGGATGATTATGAACGGATCTGCCGCTCAGGCCTCGATGCCTCGCCCGTGGCGCAGATATTGGTCGATGAATCGCTGCTGGGCTGGAAAGAATTTGAGATGGAAGTGGTGCGTGACCGCGCCGACAACGCCATCATCGTTTGTGCGATTGAAAACGTTGACCCAATGGGTGTGCATACGGGCGATTCGATCACCGTGGCCCCGGCACTGACCCTGACCGACAAAGAATATCAGATCATGCGCAACGGCTCGATCGCTGTGCTGCGCGAAATCGGCGTGGAAACTGGCGGATCAAACGTGCAATGGGCGGTAAACCCGGCCGATGGTCGTATGGTTGTGATCGAAATGAACCCACGCGTGTCGCGCTCATCCGCGCTGGCATCAAAGGCCACCGGTTTTCCAATTGCGAAGATCGCCGCGAAATTGGCCGTGGGCTACACGCTGGATGAGTTGGACAACGATATCACCAAAGTCACCCCGGCCAGCTTTGAACCAACGATTGACTATGTTGTAACCAAGATCCCACGGTTTGCCTTTGAAAAGTTCCCGGGCTCAAAACCCGAACTGACCACCGCCATGAAATCTGTGGGCGAGGCGATGGCGATTGGGCGCACCATTCACGAATCGATGCAAAAAGCATTGGCCAGTCTGGAAACCGGTCTGACCGGCTTTGATGAGATTGCGATTGAAGGCGCGCCAGAACATGTCGCGATCATCAAGGCCTTGTCGATGCGCACGCCAGACCGGATACGGGTGATTGCCCAAGCGATGCGGCATGGGCTGTCAGATGATGATATCCAGGCCGCCACTGCGTTTGATCCCTGGTTTTTGGCGCGCATTCGCGAAATCGTGGATATGGAGGCGGATCTGCGCCGCAATGGCCTGCCGGTCAGCGCCGATGGGCTGCGCCGGGTAAAAATGTATGGCTTTACAGATGCGCGTTTGGCCACGCTGACAGGCCGCGATGAAGCACAGGTGCGCCGCGCCCGCCAACGTCTTGGGGTGACCGCAGTCTTTAAGCGCATTGATACCTGCGGGGCCGAGTTTGAGGCCCAGACCCCCTATATGTATTCCACCTATGAAGTGCCCGCGATGGGCGATGTCGAATGCGAAGCACGCCCCTCTGACAGAAAGAAAGTCGTTATTTTGGGCGGTGGCCCGAACCGGATCGGCCAAGGGATCGAATTTGATTATTGCTGCTGTCATGCCTGTTTCGCACTGACAGACGCGGGTTATGAAACCATCATGATCAACTGCAACCCCGAAACGGTCAGCACTGATTATGACACATCGGACCGGCTGTACTTTGAACCCCTGACGCTGGAACATGTGCTGGAAATCCTGCGGGTTGAACAAGAGAATGGCACCCTGCATGGTGTGATCGTTCAGTTTGGTGGCCAGACCCCCCTGAAACTTGCCAATGCTCTGCACGAAGAAGGCATCCCCATCTTGGGCACATCGCCCGATGCAATTGATCTGGCCGAAGACCGCGAACGTTTTCAGCATTTGTTGAAAAAGCTGGATCTGCGCCAACCCATTAACGGCATCGCCAGCTCGCGCGATGAGGCCTTTGCGATTGCAGCCCGTGTGGGCTATCCGCTGGTGATCCGCCCATCTTATGTTTTGGGTGGACGCGCCATGGAAATCGTGCGCGACGACGCACAGCTGGAACGCTATATCCGCGAGGCAGTGCAGGTGTCGGGCAAAAATCCTGTTCTGCTCGACAGCTATTTGTCTGGCGCGATTGAGGTGGATGTTGACGCGCTTTCTGATGGCGAAAACGTGCATGTCGCAGGCATTATGGAGCATATCGAAGAGGCCGGGGTACATTCGGGTGACAGCGCCTGTTGCCTGCCGCCGCATTCGCTTGCGCCCGAAACAATCGCAGATATTAAACGTCAAACCGTTGAAATGGCACGCGCCTTGGGCGTTGTGGGCCTGATGAACGTGCAATTTGCCGTGCAAAACGGTGTGATCTTTGTGCTCGAGGTCAACCCTCGCGCGTCGCGCACCGTGCCGTTTGTTGCCAAAGCCACCGACAGCGCGATCGCATCAATTGCCGCGCGGCTGATGGCGGGTGAAAGCCTGACCAATTTTGCCCATCGCGCCCCCTACCCACTTGGGCAAGATGCCGATGCGCCTTTGCCAATGGCCGATCCGCTGACGCTGGCCGACCCGCACACACCGTGGTTTTCGGTCAAAGAAGCGGTGATGCCTTTTGCACGCTTTCCGGGCGTTGATACCCTGCTGGGGCCAGAAATGCGCTCTACCGGCGAGGTGATGGGCTGGGATCGCAGCTTTGCGCTGGCCTTCCTTAAGGCACAAATGGGCGCAGGCACTGATTTGCCACAAGAAGGCCGGGTGTTCTTGTCAATTAAGAATTCAGATAAAACCCCAGCCATCGCCGCTGCGGCAAAAGATCTGATTGCGCTTGGCTTTGAGATTGTTGCCACCCGCGGCACCGCGGCGTTTCTCAGTGATGCGGGCGTTGCCTGCACCGCCGTGAACAAGGTCTATGAAGGGCGTCCCAACATCGTTGATCAGATGAAAGATGGACATATCGCACTGGTGCTTAACACGACCGAAGGCCGCCAAGCGGTCAGTGACAGCCGTGATATCCGCGCGGTGGCGCTTTATGACAAAATCCCCTATTTCACCACTGCCGCCGCCAGCATTGCGGCCATTTCAGCCATGAAAGCGCGGGCCGAAGGGATCGATGTGCGCGCGTTGCAGGCCTAGGGGCGGGCGCCCCGCCCCATGCCTGCGCCCGTCACAGATATAAAAAACCTCGGCCCTGCAAGCGCCGAGGCCTTTGCCCGCGCGGGGATCACCACCGCCGATCAGATCCGCGAAATCGGCGCCGATGCCGCCTATGCGCGTATGCTTGGCGCCGGTGCGCGGCCACATTTTATATCATATTATGTTTTGGTGATGGGCTTACAGGGCCGGCCATGGAATGATTGCCGCGGCGATGAAAAGGCCGCGCTGCGCACCCGTTTTGATGCGCTTGTCGCAGATACGTTTTCAAAAGAAGATCAAAAAGAAAAAGGCCGCCTCGCATTCGAGGCGGCCCTGAATATCTTGGGGGTTATTGCCCCAAAAGGTCAGCCAACCAGTTCAAGACCCGAGAAGAAATAGCTAATTTCTTCTGCAGCGGTTTCCGGAGCGTCAGAACCATGCACCGAGTTTTCACCAACCGAGAGGGCAAATTCTTTACGGATCGTGCCGTCATCTGCGTTGGCCGGGTTGGTGGCGCCCATCACTTCGCGGTTCTTTGCAATCGCACCTTCACCTTCCAAAACCTGCACAACAACAGGCTCTGACGCCATGAATTCGCACAATTCACCATAGAAGGGGCGATCTTTGTGTACTTCGTAGAATTTTCCTGCCTGTGCCAAGCTCAGGTGAATGCGCTTTTGCGCCACGATGCGCAGACCAGCTTCTTCGAATTTGGCGTTGATCTTGCCGGTCAGGTTGCGGCGGGTCGCGTCGGGTTTGATGATCGACAGCGTACGTTCGATGGCCATGATGGTCACTTTCCCATTGTTCAGCCAAGGCCCCTGCCCCAGCGTTAGTTTGCGCCGCCGCGTTAGCATGCCACAGGCCCCTTGAAAAGCGCAGATCAGATCAGGCGGGTACCACCATGCCTTTTTCCTGCGCCAGTTCACGCATGCGGTCTTGCAACTTTTCGAACGCCCGCACTTCAATCTGGCGCACCCGTTCTCGGCTGACACCATAGCGGTGTGACAGATCTTCCAGCGTCACCGGATCATCTTGCAACCGACGCTCCATCAAAATATCACGCTCGCGGTCATTGAGCACATCCATAGCGCGCATCAACATACCATGACGGGCCGACATTTCTTCGCGTTCGGCGTAAACGCCCGCAGTGTCAGCATCTTCGTCTTCCAGCCAATCCATCCATTCGGTGGCAGAATCACCGTCGCTGCCGACCATGGCGTTCAAAGAACTGTCACCCCCCGACAAGCGGCGGTTCATCGATACAACCTCTTGTTCGGTGACGTTCAAATCCCGCGCGATTTGGGCCACATTTTCGGGACGCAAATCGCCTTCTTCATAAGCACCCAGTTTGGCCTTGGCTTTGCGCAGATTGAAAAACAGCTTTTTCTGGGCAGAGGTCGTGCCCATTTTGACCAAGCTCCACGAACGCAAAATATATTCCTGAATCGAGGCGCGAATCCACCACATCGCATAAGTCGCCAGACGAAATCCCTTATCCGGGTCGAAACGCTTGACCGCCTGCATCAGGCCAACATTGGCTTCTGAAATCACCTCGGCTTGGGGCAAGCCATAGCCGCGATACCCCATCGCCAGCTTCGCCGCCAACCGCAGGTGCGATGTGACCAGACGATGCGCAGCACCAGTGTCTTGGTGGTCGACCCAACGTTTGGCCAGCATGTATTCTTCTTCGGTTTCCAACATTGGAAACTTGCGGATTTCTTGCAAATAACGGTTCAGACCCTGTTCGGGTGACGGTACCGGCAAATTGGCATAGCGTGACATGATGGCCCCCTTCTTATTGGCGGACTGGAAGAATTAGGCCCGTTTGGTGACAGTTTCAAGAACTGCGCGCCCCATCTGGCACTCAAAACTTTCCTCGCCGCTCTTTTATCAGCTTATTTGGTTATGTGGGGATGCGACTTGATCTGAACCATATTTGTGTCAGAAATTTCACGCAATTGTGCGCGTGGGCACGCCCGACAGATGCATGGTGGGCGGCGGGCCAGCCGGATCAGCCCCCGGTGCTGCAGCAAGCCCAACCAACAGATCGCCCATATCAGCGGGAAGATCGGCAGCAAATTCCAACCGCTCACCGCTGACCGGATGATCAAAGCCCAGACTGGCAGCGTGCAGCGCCTGGCGCGGAAACGCCATCACCGCTTGCGCCACATCGGCTGGCAGAACCTTGGCCCCCATCTTGCGTTTGCCGCCATAGGTTGGATCGCCCACCAACCCATGGCCCGCATAGGCCATATGCACCCGAATTTGATGCGTGCGCCCGGTTTCCAACCAACATTCCAACAGCGCCAATACCCCAGGCGTGCCATAGGCCTGCAAAACCCGCGCCCGCGTAACCGCGTGACGCCCACCATGCCACAAAACCGCCTGACGCTGGCGGTCGGTTTTGTGGCGGGCCAATTGGGTCGCAATGCGCAAAATATTGCCCGGCTCAAGATCGACCCCTTGCAGGCCACGCAAGCGCGGATCACCGGCCTGCGGCACCCCATGCGCCAGCGCCAAATAACGCCGTGTGACAGTATGGGCGGCGAATTGTTCGGCCAAGCCATGATGCGCCCGATCCGATTTCGCCACCACCAACAGACCTGATGTCTCTTTATCAATCCGGTGCACAATCCCCGGCCTCCGCGCGCCGCCAATACCCGAGAGCGTATCGCGGCAATGGTGCAAAAGCGCATTGACCAAAGTGCCATCAGGCGTGCCGGGGGCCGGATGGACAACCATTCCCGCAGGTTTGTTGACCACAATTACATCATCATCTTCAAATACAATCTCAAGCGCGATCGGCTGGGCCAGCGTTTCCAATTCAGCCGGTTCATCCAGCTGCAAATCCAGCACCTGCCCCTCTTCCACACGCAGCGATGGGTCGGAAACCACAACACCGTTAAGCCGCACAGCCCCACCAGCTATCATTTTCATCAATCGTGAGCGCGATAGATGCGCGTGCTCTGGAACGTCACGCGCAAGCGCCTTATCAAGGCGGTTGGGCGGGTTCACACCAATGGTGACCTGCAACAGGCCAAAGGAACGCGACGTCATGACCGATTCTCCAACATCAGAGGGGCTGCCGCCCGATCTGCGTTTTCTCAAGATTTTGGTGACTACATTGACAGCCACGATGATCTTGGGGCTTGTAACCGTGATCTGGCTGCTTGTCATCCGCTTGCCAGAGGTTCGCCACGAATTGGCAACGCCGCCCCTGCTGCCCGAGGCAATTGCCCTGCCCGATGGCGCCACCTTGCGCGCAGTCACACAGGCGCCAGGCTGGTTTGCACTGGTGACAACCAATGACGCGATCTTGATCTACGACAGTGCGACAGGCCAGCTGATCCAAACCGTGCAGATTTTATCGCAGCCATGAAACGGTCACACATCAACACTATTTTGCAAGAAGGCGCAGCGTTTATTGCGCAGTTCGGCTTTGTCCTGCCGCCGTTTGCCTTTTGGTCACCACAAGAGTTCGCCACCCAAAATCACAGCCTGTTGGTGACACGGGGCATGGGCTGGGATATCACCGATTATGGACAGGGCCGGTTTGACGAAATGGGGCTTTTTCTGTTCACAACCCGGAACGGCCCATTGGCCGACGCACAACGGGGTGCAGGCATGGTTTATGCCGAAAAAATAATGATCAGCCGCCGCAATCAACTGTCACCGATGCACCGCCATATTTTGAAAACAGAAGATATCATCAACCGTGGTGGGGCCAAGTTGGTGTTACAGCTCTTTGCCGCAGCCCCAGATGGCAGCATTGACCGCAATGCGCCCGTCAGTGTGCCTGTGGATGGCCAGATGCGCACGCTGGCAGCCGGTGGGCATTTGGCCCTGCGTCCGGGTGAAAGTGTGACGCTGATGCCCAGTGTTTGGCACGCGTTCTGGGGTGACGGTGGTGACGTGCTGATTGGCGAGGTTTCCAGCGTAAACGATGACCATGCCGACAATATTTTTGAACAGCCCATTGGCCGCTTTGCCCAAGTGACCGAAGACACCACGCCGCTGCATCTGCTGGTATCGGATTATGGGCGGTTTTTATAACCAAACCCCATAACGGACCAGCCGATCAAAAAAGGGGCCGCAAACTGCGGCCCCTTTTGGTTATTCACCCCAAGCATAGGGGTTTAGCTGCACCCACTGGTGCCACCACAAGTGTTGCACTTCATGCAGGTTCCGTTGCGCACCAACGTGTAATTGCCACATTCCCCACAAGGGTCTCCCTCATAGCCTTGCATCTTGGCTTTGGTGCGGGCGTCCATGCCGACAGACCCAGATGACAGGGCCGTGCTGGTGGCCAGGGCCACACCTGCCTCCATCACCGCAACGTTGCCCATCGTTGTGGCAACACTGGACATCGCATTGGCCGATGCCGCCGTCACACCGCCCTGAAACACCACCAATTCCTGCGGCAGACGCTTACGCAAGTACCCAGTTGAACTGATCTGACGCAGCACATCAAGGCTGCGGCTCGCCGCAGACTCTGACAGATCCGCCAGATTTGATTTGCCCTCGGCCTCGCCACGGCCCAGATCATCAAAGGCAGCACCTTCTGGTTTGACATGGGCCAGATCCGTGCGATCCAAATAGCTGACCGCCAATTCGCGGAAGATGTAATCAAGGATCGAGGTCGCATTCTTGATTGTTTCATTACCTTGCACCATGCCCGCCGGTTCAAACTTGGTAAAGGTAAAGGCGTCTACGAATTCTTCCAACGGCACGCCGTATTGCAGACCAACCGACACAGCGATGGCAAAGTTGTTCATCATCGCGCGGAAACCTGCGCCCTCTTTGTGCATATCGATGAAGATCTCGCCCAAAGCGCCATCTTTGTATTCGCCGGTACGCAAATAAACCTTGTGACCACCAACGATGGCTTTTTGGGTGTAGCCCTTGCGCCGCTCGGGCAGCTTTTCACGGTGGCTGCGCACGATTTCCTTGACGATGATCTTTTCAATCACCTTTTCGGCCAGCACATGTGCTTTTTGTTGCGGTGTGCCAGTGCTGAGGATTTCTTCGGCCTCTTCATCATCTTCGACCAAGGCCGATGCCAGCGGCTGGCTGAGTTTCGAGCCGTCACGGTAAAGCGCGTTGGCCTTGATGCCCAAAGACCAGCTGAGTTCATAGGCTTTCAGACAATCCGTGATACTGGCAGAATTTGCCATGTTGATCGTCTTGGAAATGGCCCCTGAAATAAAGCTTTGCGCCGCCGCCATCATGGTGATGTGACTTTCGACACTCAGATAGCGGGTGCCTTTCTTGCCGCAAGGGTTGGCGCAATCAAACACGCTGTAATGGCGCGCTTGTAAAAACGGCGCACCTTCCAGCGTCATTGTACCACAAACATGATCATTCGCCGCTTCGATTTGGGCACGGGTAAAGCCCAAGTGGCGCAGCAGATCAAAGCTGGGGTCATTCAACTTGGCCACGGGGATGCCCAGTGTTTCGGTGCAAAACGCCTCGCCCAAGGTCCATTGGTTAAAGACAAAGCGGATATCAAACGCCGACGGCAGCGCCGCTTCAATCTTTGCCAATTCGGCCGGGCCAAAGCCATGGCCCAACAGGCTGGTGTGGTTGATCCCGGGGCAATTGCCCAGCGTGCCGTGGCCCACCGCATAGGCGATGATCTCTTCGATTTGGGCCGAGCCATAGCCCAACGAATCAAGCGCCGCAGGAACCGAGCGGTTGATGATCTTGAAATAACCACCACCAGCCAGTTTCTTGAATTTGACCAAGGCAAAATCAGGCTCAATCCCGGTGGTGTCACAATCCATCACCAACCCAATGGTGCCGGTGGGGGCAATCACAGTAGCCTGTGCGTTGCGAAAGCCGTGTGCCTCGCCCAAAGTGAGCGCTTCATCCCAAGCCGATTTTGCCATTTCCACCAACCGCGGATCGGGGCAGTTGCCCTGATCAAGCAGCACAGGTGCCACGTTAACCTGTTCAAAATCGGTATCACCATGCGCAGCCCGGCGATGATTGCGGATGACCCGCAGCATGTGTTGGGCGTTTTTGGCATAGCCGGGAAAGGCACCCAATTCGCCCGCGACCTCGGCACTGGTGGCATATGCCACCCCGGTCATCAACGCAGTCAACGCCCCGCACAGCGCCCGGCCCTTATCGCTATCGTAACCCAACCCCATGGTCATCAACAGCCCGCCAATATTGGCATAGCCCAAGCCCAAGGTGCGGAAATCATAGCTGCGCTGCGCGATTTCCTTTGACGGGAACTGCGCCATCAGAACCGAAATTTCCAACGTCAGCGTCCACAAACGCGTGGCGTGCACATAGGCCTCGGCGTCAAACGTGCCATTGGTGTAAAAGGTCAGCAGGTTCATCGACGCAAGATTACAGGCCGTGTCATCAAGGAACATGTATTCAGAACATGGGTTTGATCCACGGATGGCGCCGTCTTCGGGGCAGGTGTGCCACGCGTTGACGGTGTCATGATATTGAATACCTGGATCTGCACAGGCCCATGCAGCATGGCCAATCTGGTCCCACAGCTCGCGTGCTTTAAGCGTTTTGGCCACCTTGCCATCTGTGCGCCGGATCAACGCCCAGTCGGCATCATCCCGCACCGCTTGCAAAAACGCATCTGTCACCCGAACCGAGTTGTTCGAGTTTTGCCCCGACACAGTCACATAGGCTTCGCTGTCCCAATCGGTGTCATAGGTCGGGAATTCGATGCTGGTATACCCCTGACGCGCGTATTGCAGAATACGGCTGACATAGGTTTCTGGGATCATGGATTTCTTTGCTGACCGGATCGAGGCCTTGAGCGATTCATTCTTCGCCGGGTCGGTCGCATCTTCGATTTGACCGTCCCAGGTTTTGATGGCGGCAAAAATTTCGTTCAGCTTCAGTTCATGCAGTTTTGAACCGGCCACAAGGCTTGCCACCTTTTGCTCTTCGATCACCTTCCAGTTCACAAAAGCTTCGATATCGGGATGGTCCATATCGCAGATCACCATCTTGGCCGCGCGCCGCGTGGTGCCGCCCGATTTGATCGCACCGGCCGCCCGATCCCCAATTTTCAAAAAGCCCATCAACCCCGATGACTTGCCCCCCCCTGACAGGTTCTCGCCCGCGCCGCGCAGGCTGGAAAAGTTGGTGCCAGTGCCCGAGCCGTATTTGAACAGGCGCGCCTCACGCACCCACAAATCCATGATCCCGCCTT
>CALAXT010000065.1 GCA_937895435.1 uncultured Paracoccaceae bacterium
CATAGACACCGAAAATGTCAGAGATGCGTCAAGGCCAAGCCCGCCATCATCATCAAAAAGCAGCAAGCTGCCCGAAGATGAATAGAGTTCTGGATATGGATCAAACAGCGTGCCAAAAGATGTTGAAAATGCCGCTACATCGGCCTGATAGATCACATCCTGCGTCAGCGTTACCGACACCCAATCTTCATCAAAAAAGTAACTGATTTCACCCAGAAAAACGTCGCCCACAGACATCGTGTAAAAGGTGCCTGACCAGTTAAAAGCATCAAAACTTTCCGAAAGCACGGCTGCGCTGGAAAAATTGGTGTTCTGCATGTTGGATTTTCCCCACTCGTCCGTGTTTTAGCCCAAATCTAATCCTTATATTAACACTTGTCAATTTCAAACATCTAATGGTTGCAATTCGATGCTTTGACCAATCGCTTGCATCAACCCCATTGGGCTGCGAGAACGGTGGGCAAAACATCCCTCCTCGGAGCTCAAAATGCAGATCGCCCATCGCACCATATCCCCCAATCACGCCCCGCTTGTGATTGCCGAAATCGGCATCAACCATGGCGGCGATCTTGCGGTTGCCAAAGACATGGTACGGCTTGCGGCGGCAGCCGGATGCGAATGTATCAAGCACCAAACCCATTTCATCGAAGATGAGATGACCGAAGAAGCAAAATCGATCTTTCCCCCCAATGCCGATGTCTCAATCTGGGAGGTGATGGCCCGCTGCGCGCTGTCACCCGACGATGAAATTGCGCTGAAAACATTCACGGAAAGCTTGGGGCTGATTTATCTGTCAACGCCCTTTTCGCGTGCGGCGGCGGATTTTCTAAACGAGATCGGCGTGCCTGCGTTCAAGATTGGATCGGGCGAGGCCGACAACCTGCCGCTTATTCGCCACATCGCGCGGTTTGGCAAACCGGTGATTTTGTCCACAGGCATGCAGACCATTGAAACCATCCGCGCCTCAGTCGCCATTTTGGATGATGCGGGCATCGATTATGCGTTGCTGGAGTGCACCAATCTTTACCCCTCGCCCCCTGAAATCGTCAGCTTGCAGGGGGTCACCGATCTGCGCACAGCCTTTCCAAGGGCGCAGGTTGGATTTTCTGACCATTCGATCGGGCCTGAAATGGCGCTGGCTGCGGTGGCGCTGGGGGCCGTTATTCTTGAACGCCATTATACCGACACCCGCTATCGCCCCGGTCCAGATATCTCTTGTTCCATGGATCCGGCGGAATTGCGCTTTTTGGTGGATCGGTCGCGCGAAATTCACACCGCGCTGCACAACCCCAAAACCCGCACCACAGCCGAAGAGCCCGTTTACCGCTTTGCGCGCGCCAGTGTCGTGGCTGATCGCGACCTGCCGGTGGGGCATATCATCACCGAAGGCGATATCTGGGCCCGCCGGCCCGGTTCTGGCGAAATTCCAGGTTATGACTTTGACAAGGTTGTGGGCCAGCGCCTGACACGCGCAGTGACCCGCAACACGCAATTACGCTGGCAGGATTTGGCGCGTTAATTAGCGCGCAGCCTCTGCCGCCAAAGCCAGCACATAGGGGCCGACGGCTGCGGCAATCTGGCCGGTGGCGACTGCGTTGGGGTGAATGCCATCGGCTTGCAGCAGCGGCAGGATGTCGCCCGGCCCCTGCCCCGGCTGCAACAGCGCTGAAAAGAACCCCGGCATCAGCGCCACGCTATATTGCGCCGCCAAATCGGGGTAAATCGCGTCAAATGCGGCCTTGTAATCGGGGCCAAAATTGCCCGGTGCCTGCATCCCCACCAACAACACCGACACGCCTTGCGCCTGTGCCTGCTGCACAATCTGGCCCAGATTGGCCCGGGTGTTGCCCGGATCAATGCCGCGCAACATATCGTTGCCGCCCAAGGCCACAATCAACCCATCCACACCATCGGCCAGCGTCCAGCCCAACCGCGCCAACCCGCCCGCAGTGGTATCGCCTGACACACCCGCATTGATGACCCCCACATCCCCGCGCCCTTGCGTGATCAGCCATGCCTGCAATTGCGCCACCAACCCCTCTTGCGGGGCCAAACCATAGCCTGCGGTCAAACTATCGCCCAGCATCGCCACCCGAATGCTCTGCGCCACAGCCCCCTTGGGCAGCGCCATTCCCCCGCACAGCCCACAAAGCACAAGAAACGCCAAAGACCGGTTGCACAGCCCCCGCCCCGCCCCATATCTGAACAAACCGCCGATCTGCCAAACCCGCGCCCTGACCGCCTGCCACAACCCAAGGATCCCCCCGATGCCAAACCCCATCTTGTCCCTGCGCGATGTTAGCCTGAGCCTGATGGCACAAGCTGGGCCTGTTGATATTTTGCGCGCGATTTCGCTGGATGTTGCACAGGGCGAAACCATTGGGCTGGTTGGTCCATCTGGGTCGGGCAAATCGTCGCTCCTTATGCTTATGGCCGGGTTAGAACATGCCAGTGGTGGACAGATCACCGCAATGGGTCAGGACCTGACCACGATGAATGAAGACGCGCTGGCACGCTTTCGCAGAGGGAATATGGGGGTTGTCTTCCAAAGCTTCCACCTGATTCCCACAATGACTGCCTTGGAAAATGTCGCAACCCCCTTGGAACTGGCCAATGTGCCCGACGCCTTTGCGCGCGCCGCCGCTGAATTGCAGGCCGTAGGTTTGGGCGAAAGGCTGCGCCATTACCCCAGCCAATTGTCAGGGGGCGAGCAGCAGCGTGTGGCGCTGGCCCGCGCCGCCGCACCACGCCCGGCGCTTTTTTTGGCAGATGAACCCACCGGAAATCTGGATAGTGCCACTGGGCAAACCATTATGGATTTACTGTTTGATCTGCGCGATCGTCATGGTGCCACCCTGGTTTTGGTAACCCACGCACCCGAGCTGGCCGCCCGATGTGACCGAGTGCTGCGCATGGCAGATGGCCAAATCATATCAGACCAGCGACAGACCACCCCAGCACCGTGCCACACCGAGGTGTCCGCATGAGCTTGCGGCAAGCCGCCCGGATCGCATCGCGCGAATTGCGCGGTGGTCTGCGCGATGGATTGCGCGGATTTCGGATTTTTCTGGCCTGTCTGGCGTTGGGCGTTGGCGCAATCGCAGCCGTCGGATCTGTCCGTGGTGCGATTGAGGTTGGACTGGCCGATCAAGGAGCGGTGCTTTTGGGCGGCGATGCCGAGCTTGAATTTACCTATCGCCGGGCCAGCCCAGACGAACGTCAATGGATGGATGGCACCGCCACCACAGTCAGCGAAATCTATGACCTGCGGGCGATGATTGGCACAGGCAGCGGTGACAATGCCCAAAACGGGCTGACCCAGCTTAAGGCCGTTGATGCCGCATATCCTTTGGTGGGCGAGGTGCTGCTTGATCCAGCCATACCGCTGGCAACCGCACTTGGCCCGCAAAATGGGTTGCCCGGGGCCGTTATGGATGCCGTGCTGATAGATCGGATGGGCCTGCGCTTGGGCGACAGTTTTCGGCTGGCGAGGCAAGAATTCCGGCTGAGTGCAACCCTTTTGCGCGAACCTGACAGTGCCGGTGCGGGATTTAGCCTTGGGCCGCGCACCATCGTCGCAACATCCGCCCTAGAAGGGTCTATGCTGCTGCAACCCGGCACGCTTTATGAAACAAAATATCGTCTGACCTTGGCTGCCGGAACAGATCTGGCAGTGGCAGAAACTGCGGCCAAAGCTCGGTTTGATCAGGCCGGTGTTCGCTGGCGCGACCGACGCGCCGGCGCACCAGGGGTGACGCGGTTTGTTGAACGGATGGGGGCTTTTTTGGTGCTGGTGGGCCTGGCAGGTTTGGCAGTGGGCGGGGTTGGGGTGTCTGCGGCGGTGCGGGCCTATCTGGAACGCAAGACCGCAGTGATTGCCACACTGAAAACGCTGGGGGCTGATGGCCGCACGATCTTTTTGACATATGCCCTGCAAATTGGCGCGCTCAGCCTGCTGGGGGTGGCACTTGGCTTGGCGTTTGGCCTGATTGCACCCCTGATGCTTGCGCCCCTGATTGAAAGTCGGCTGCCCATTGCGCTCGATGTGGCCCCGCACCCAGCCGCCTTGGCGCAGGCGGCAGTCTATGGTCTTTTGACAGCTGCGCTCTTTACACTTTGGCCCTTGATGCGCACGGCGGGGCTGCGCGCGGCCACGCTTTACCGCGCCGTACATGGCAGTTGGAAATCTGGGCGCCCCCCCTTTGCAGCTGTTTTGGCCCTGGCGGTGGTGCTGACAGCCCTGCTGGCGGCGATGGCCGGATTTACGGGAATGCCAAAACTGGCCCTGTCCAGCGCGGGTGGGGTGGCGGTGGCCCTGGGTGCGCTGATGCTGACGGCCTTAGGGCTGAAACGCTTGGCGCGACGGCTGTCGACCGCGCGGCTGTTGCGTGGGCGCCCGGCGTTGCGATTGGCGGTAGGCTCTGTGGCAGGGCCGGGGCAAGACGCGGGCGCGGTGATCTTATCCTTGGGGCTGGGGCTGGCGGTTTTGGCTGCAGTGGGTCAGATTGATTCCAATTTGCGTCAAAGCATCAACCGAGATTTACCAGATGTGGCCCCCGCCTATTTCGTGGTTGATATCCAACAAAGCCAAATCACCGACTATCTGGAGCGTTTGGCCGCAAATCCTGCCGTCAGCCGCGTGGACAGCGCGCCAATGCTGCGCGGCATCATCACCCGCATCAACGACCGCCCCGCAACAGAGGTCGCGGGCGATCATTGGGTTGTGCGCGGGGATCGCGGCCTGACCTATGCAGATGTCATGCCGAAAGACACCACGCTGACGGCAGGCCAGTGGTGGCCTACAGGCTATGACGGGCCACCTCAGATCAGCTTTGCCCGCGAAGAAGCTGAAGAAATTAGCCTGACCTTGGGCGACCGGCTGACCGTGAACATTCTTGGCCGCGATATCACTGCCACAATCACCAGCTTTCGTGAGGTTGATTTTTCAACAGCGGGCATCGGTTTTGTGATGGTGATGTCACCCAATGCGTTGGCAGGCGCACCGCATAGTTTTATCTCGACCATCTATACCCCACCAGCCGCCGAGGCCGCCTTACTGCGCGATCTGGCCCAAACATTTCCCAACATCACCGCCATCCGCGTGCGCGACGTGATCGCACGCGTGACCGAAGCCTTGGGCACACTGTCGGCCGCAACACGCATCGCAGCCGCGGCCACACTTTTGACCGGGTTTATGGTGCTGATCGGGGCCGCCGCTGCCGGCGAGACTGCCCGCATTTACGAAGCCGCTATTTTGAAAACTCTGGGTGCCACGCGGGGTCAAATTTTGCAAAGTTTGGCACTGCGCGCCGCCATTTTAGGGGCGGCAGCTGGGGGGGTGGCGGTCTTAACTGGGGCTGCCGCAGGGTGGAGCGTGATGTTTTGGGTGATGCAGGCCCCGTTTCGCTTTGATGGCCTGTCGGCAGGGCTGATCATTGGCGGCGGTGTGCTGGCCACCTTGCTATCAGGCATGGCCTTTGCCTGGCGGCCCCTTTCAACGCGCCCTGCGGGCGTTTTGCGCCACCGTTAGTTTGCGCGACACCCTCTGGCGGCACGCCAGCATCTGCACGTCAAAGCGCTATACCATGTTTGAAACATGGGCTGAGACAATCTGCCAGCCGAGGCCCGGCATCCGCACCAAGGTCTGGGTTTGCCGCCCAATCTGAACACGGCCACCTGAGGTGCGGGTGTATTCGGCATGTGTGGTCGCAAAGTCGCGGCCAAACGTGCGAATTTCAACGCGCACCAAGTCACGCGCCAGCCCCGCACTTGGCCGGGCCTGACGAAAAGCGCGAATTTCATCGCCGCCATAAAGCATCTCAGATGCGCCAAAGCGGATCACCTGCGGGCTGTCCCAAAACAACGCATCAAGCGTTGGCACATCATTGCCAACCAGCGCTGCCTCATATCTGTCAAAGACCGCTCGCACTTCGGCCATGACGTCGGGGGCATTGATCTCGGTGCTCATGCCAGCCGCCAATGGCCGGCGGTGGCGATCAAGGCGCGTTCGTTTTGCCGCGCCCCCAACAATGACAGCCCAACAGGGCCACCTGCAACACATCCGGCAGGCACGCTCAGCTGCGGCAAACCGCCATGGCCTGCAATGCAAAGCAAGCACATCGCCGCAGTGCGGAACTGATCAAGCGTGGCACCATCAGCGTCGCGCAGCGGCCCTGGCGCGGGCGCGGTGGGTAAAATCACGCAGGTTTGTGGG
Organism: uncultured Paracoccaceae bacterium; assembly: GCA_937895435.1. Classification (GTDB taxonomy): domain Bacteria; phylum Pseudomonadota; class Alphaproteobacteria; order Rhodobacterales; family Rhodobacteraceae; genus CALAXT01. The sequence goes on from CALAXT010000065.1 coordinate 6,215, forward strand.
CCAATGGCCTGCGACAACTGGCCCACAATGCTTTGACGCGTGGCAACAGCCGCAGCAAAAGCCGCAGGGGTAATTGCCGATGCCATCTGAAACCGCTCGGCAATACCGGGGCCAAAGGCTGGGTTTTGCGCGGTAACCCAATCGCCCAAGGTCTGCCAAATCTCATAGCCCTGATGCACCCGAAAGCAATCAAACCACGCCATCAGATCGGTGCCAGGCAACAATGGTCGGGTGTCAATTTCAGCGTCTGGAATGCGCGAGGTCAGATAGGCACGCAGGGTCTGCGCAGTCTCAGGTGTGGCGATATTCCAAAGATCCGTGGGCGCCCAAATATGGCCAAGCGTACCAGCCGGCGGCGCCGCCGGATCAACCACGCCCCAAAGCGTTTCCATCACGGCCAGATCGCGTGTGAAAAACCCAGGTGTGTCATAGCTGGGCGCAAACGGGATCAACCCCGCCCCCGACACATGGCCATGCGTTGGCCGCAAACCAATCACCCCATTAAAAGACGCAGGAATGCGGACAGAACCGCCTGTGTCGCTGCCGATCCCAATATCCACAGCGCCCGAGGCCACCAGAACAGCAGAGCCCGAAGATGACCCCCCCGGCACCCGATCAGGGGCTGCGGGATTGCGCGGCGTGCCATAGCGCGCATTCACCCCCATCAGGGAATAGGCCATTTCATCCATCTGCGCCTTGCCCGCCAGCGTCAGCCCCGCATCCAAAACCCGCTGAAGCAACGGCGCCGTCTGCATGGCAGGCGGATGGCTGGCCGCCCATTCGGGGCAACCATTGCCCGTCACAAAGCCTGCGATATCATAATTATCTTTGACCGCAGCGCGCAGACCGGCCAACGGGGTCTTGCCTGCAGCCAACGGTGCTGCAATTTCGGGATCAAACCGCGAAACAAAGGGATCACATTCAGGCAACATGGCGGTATCCTTTCGCGCTTAAAACGCAATATTGTCATAGAATTGTGCGGGCAACCAAAGCGTTACGGCGGGCACAAACGTAATGATCATCAACGCCACCAAACCAACCGCGATAAAGGGCAAGGACCCTACGATCGCCTCACGAAAGGTGACACCCAAGCTGACTGACACAAACAGGTTCAGCCCAAAGGGCGGTGAAAACATGCCAATCGCCGCGTTAACTGCCAAGATAATGCCCAGATGCGTCGGATCAATTCCAGCGGCTATTGCCACAGGCGCGATAAAGGGAACCAAGATGATGATGATCGAATTGGGGTCAAGCACCATCCCAGCCACCAAAATGATCAGGTTGATGACCAAAAGCAGTTGCACAGGATTCTGAGAAAATCCCACCAAAACCCCTTCGACCACACGCGAGACCCCCGATGTGGTCAAATACCATGCAAAAACAGAAGCCGCCGCGATGATAATCATCACCTGTGCCGTAGTCACAGCACTTTCCACCGCACAGGCCACAACATCGCGCAACGTCATTTCGCGGTAGATGACGATCGAGACAAACATGGCATAGGCCACCGCGATGGCTGCGGCCTCGGTCGGGGTGAATATCCCACCGTAGATGCCACCCAGAATGATCATCGGCGCGGCCAACCCCCAAAGACAAGTGCGACCGGTGTTCAAAATCTCTGATAAATTCCATGGGGCAGCATCACGCATGCCAGTCGCGCGCGCGTAAATCACGCAAACCGCCATAAACAGCAGCCCATAGACCAACCCTGCCCCAATCCCTGCGATGAACAAAGCGCCGATCGAGGCCCCAGTGACCGCGCCATAAACGATCATAAATATTGAGGGTGGAATGATAATCCCCATGGCCCCCGAACTCATCAACAAGCCAATCGGAAACGCCCGGCCGTACCCTTGGGCCACCATTGCTGGCAACATCGTTTTGCCCACGGCAATCACCGTGGCGGGGCTTGACCCGGAGATGGCCGAGAAAAACATCGCACTTGTCACCGTGGTCACACCCAAGCCACCCGTCACCGGGCGCATCAACGCGCTTGCAAAATCAATCAACCGGCGCGACATGCCCCCTCGCGCCATCAGGTTTCCCGCCAATATGAAAAACGGAATGGCCATCAACGGAAATTTATCTATTCCAGAAAAAAACCGCTGAATAACCAACAGTTGCGATGTGTTGGTGGTAAATTCCAAAAAGCCTATTACAGGCAACAACAACACGATGAAAACGGGCACACCCAGCAGCAGCAAACCCACCAAGGACAATCCAAATATAATCGGCATTATAAACCCTCAGGCCGCAGAAAGGGCTGTTTGGGCGCGCGCTGCGGCCAAATCAACGCTCACCGCGCTTTGCAAAAATCGCAGACTCATCAGGGCAGCTCCCACAGGAACTGACAAATAAATCACCCACATTGGCCATTCGAGAGAGGGCGAGATTTGACCAAATTTCTGCATCTGCAGCACCAAAGACCAGCCAAACCATGCCACCATTGCGCACGTCAAAGATGAAATAATCGCCGCCAGCTGTGCCACCCGATGCGCCAACCGCGGTGGTAGTGTTTCTGCCAGAAAATCGATCGAGATATGCGCACTGCTGCGCGCGCCAATGCTGCCAGCAACAAAAACCAGCCAGATAATCGCATAGCGCGTGGCCTCACCCGCCCAAGACAGCGCATAGGAAAACCCAGCCCGCAACACCACATCACACACGATCAGAGCAACCGAAAGCAACAGCAGCACCGCCGCTATCGTTCGCTCACACCAGCTTAAGCCTCGGTCAAATTTGGTTAAAAACGCGCGCATGACGGGGATCCTTTTGGCATGCTTTTGGACGAAATCCGGCGCAGACAGGCTGCGCCGGTTAACAGGTTTATGTTGGTCAGATCAGTTTGCAGCGCTGACAGCTGCAATTTCTTCGTAAGCGGTATTAAGCAGATCACGGCCAATTTTATCGGCAAACATCTCATGCACAGGCTTCATCGCTGTAGCGAATTCGGCAAGCTGTTCTGGGGTCATTTCAAGGATTGTGGTCGTGCCGGCCGCCTTAATCTGATCAAGCAGTGCAGCTGAATCGCTTTGCGAGACCTCACGCTGATAATCGCCCGCTTCGCGCGCGGCGGCAATCAGCATCGCCTGCTGGTCTGCTGCCAGCCCATCAAACCACACTTTGGAAAAGATAAACGCTGTTCCAAGATAGCCATGGTTGGAAATCATCATGTAGTCCTGCACCTCATAGAATTTCATTGAGGTGATCGAGACGATTGGGTTTTCCTGACAATCCACCACGCCCTGTTGCAAGGCCGAATAAACCTCTGAAAACGCGATGGGAATTGCGGTGGCGCCCAGGGTTTCAAACTGAGCAATCAACAGCGGGCTTTGCATGACACGCACGCGGCGCCCCTCATAATCGCTGGGGGCGGTGACCGGATTGTTGCACGTCAGCTGTTTAAAGCCTGATTCCCAAAACCCGGCACCCACAAAGCCAGAGTCTGCCAGTTTATCCAAAATCACGCCGCCAACGGTTGGGGAATCCAAAACAGTATAGGTGGCTTTGACCGACGGAAACAGGAATGGCAGGTCGATCAACTGCAAGGCTGGGTTAAAGTTGGACAGTTTGGCGGTTGGAATCGGGGCGGCCTGCACGGCGCCAAATTGCATTTGCTGCGCAACCTCAACATCGTCACCAAGCGCGTTATTGGCATAGATTTCAACGCTGAACGCACCATTGCTGCGTGCCTCAACCAGCTCTTTAAATTTTACCGCGCCCCGATGCTGTGCCGATGCTTCAGGCAGATCGTGGTGAAATTTGATCACCTCGGTGGCGAATGCGGCCTGAACGCTTCCGCCCATCAGCCCCAATGAAAGCGTCAAACAGGCAGCGAGGTTTTGTGAGAATTTCAATGACATGGTCCGGCTTGCTCCGTTGCGGTTAATAACAAGCATGACGCTACTGCGGCGCTATGAGTCGGTCAAACGGTATGACTAAAAAATAAGCAAATAGGCACTGCGCAGTGTAAACGTCTAATTTATGATCATATTTTTGGCCTGATGCCCGAAAAACAGGTTAATGAATGCCAAAAGCGCGCAACAGTTGCGCGATAAGCAAAAAGGGTTTCCGCAGGGTCACCCCTCCCCACGAAAACCCGGCCAAAAGAATGTCAAAAAACTTTAGATCGCCAGATATTGCGCCCGCAGCGCGTCATTTTCCAACACTTCTTTCGCGGATCCATCAAACACCACTGTGCCCGTGTCCAGAATCACGGCCCGATCAGCCAATTTCAACGCGGCAACAGCGTTTTGCTCAACGATAATGGTGGTGATGCCCTGATCACGGATGATGTTCAACGTTTTCGCAATTTCTTGCACAATTACCGGTGCCAACCCCTCATAGGGTTCATCCAACAGCAACACCTTGATGTCGCGGGCAAGCGCGCGAGCAATGGCCAACATCTGCTGCTCACCACCTGAAAGCGTCACACCATCTTGGCGGCGCCGTTCGCCCAAGCGGGGAAACAGCTCATATATCCTTTCAAGCGACCAACCGATCGGCGGGGCTATCTGCGCCAGTTGCAGATTTTCCTCAACCGTCAGGCCAGCAATGATCCGCCGATCTTCGGGCACCAGCGCGATACCAGCAGCCGCTGCTTGATACGATTTCATCAGATGCAGGGGCTGATGATCCAGCCAGATTTCGCCATGTTTCAGGCCCGGGTTATCCAAGCGCGCAATCGCCCGCAGTGTAGAGGTTTTGCCCGCCCCATTGCGGCCCAACAGCGCCATAATCTCACCCTCATGGATATCAAAGCTGACACCCTGAACGATATAGCTTTCGCCGTAATAGGCTTGAATGTCCCACACACTTAGAAATTTGGGATGGGTTGCGGCATTGTTTACGTTTTTATTAAAAGCTGCGGTCATCTTCGCGTCTCCTGCCCTACGCATGGTGCTTTGGCTTGGCTGTGGGGGGCTTGGTTTTAAACCTGCGCCTCACCCAAATAAGCCTCGCGCACCTTGGGGTGGCCTTTGATGTTTTCGGGCGTCTCTTCGACCAATGGCGTGCCTTGGGCCAGCACCGTGATGCGCTCGGCCAGACTGAACACCACATGCATGTCATGTTCGATAATCGCCATGGTAATGTTGCGCGTGGCTTTGATCTCTTTCAACAAATCAATCGTATTGTTGGTATCCGCGCGCGCCATGCCTGCGGTGGGTTCATCCAGCAATAACAGCTTGGGTTCTTGCACCAAACACATCGCCATTTCCAACCGACGCTTGTCACCACGCGACAAAGACCCAGCGTGCATGTTGCGCTTTTCAAGCATATTCACATCGGATAAAATCGCCTCGGCCTGTTCCAAAATGCCACCCTCTTGGCCCACGCTTTCAAAGGCGTGCAGACGGAACGCACCATCGCGTTTGGCAAAACACGGGATCATTACATTTTCCAGCACGGTCAGGTCAGCAAAGATTTCAGGGGTTTGAAAAACCCGTGAAATGCCCATCTGGTTGATCTCATGTGGTTTGCGCCCCAACACCGATTTGCCGTCAAACATCACCGATCCGCTGTCAGGGATCAACTTGCCGACCAGACAGTTAAGCAGCGTCGATTTGCCAGCACCGTTTGGGCCAATGATCGCATGCACTGTGTTTTCTTTGATGCTCAGATTCACATCACCCAGCGCTTGCAAACCACCAAAACGTTTATTGACACCTTTGACTTCCAGGATACCCATTTTGCGCTCTCCTATTCAGCCGGGGGTGTTTTTTTATCAGACTCGGCGGATTTGCGGCCAAACAACCGGCCCAAACGCTGCCCACCTTCCACCAAGCCACCCGGCAGAAAAATGACAACCGCCATAAAGGTCAGCCCCAGCGTCAAGCTCCAACCCTTGCCAATAAAGGGATGCACGACCGCCACGATCACATCTTCCAAACCATCAGGCAGGAACGAAAACCATTGATGCAAGATGGAATCGTTAATCTTGGAAATGATGTTCTCCATGTATTTGATCATGCCAGCGCCAAGCACAGGTCCAATCAGGGTGCCCGCACCGCCCAAGATGGTCATCAGCACAACCTCGCCCGAGGCCGTCCAGAACATACGCTCTGGTCCCACCTGCGTGTCCATCGCCACCATCAAACCGCCAGCAAGGCCCGCATACATCCCCGAGATAACAAACGCCGCAAGCGTGTAGGGGCGCGTGCTCAGGCCGGTGTAGTTCATCCGTTGCTGATTGCTTTTGATGGCCCGCAACATCATCCCAAAGGGGGATCGGAAAATGCGGATCGCCATGTAAAAGCTGATCAGCATGACACAGGCTGCAAGATAATATCCCGTGTTGACGGTGAATTCCCACCGGCCAATGGTCAATTCATAACTGCTGTTCATGTGCAGCCCGAATAAATTGGCACGGCCAAACTCACCAGCGTTGCTGTCAAGGATGCGGGGATCACTGATCTTTGCCTGCAAGCCCGTTTCCCCACCCGTGATTGGCGTCAGAACCGAATAGGCCAAAGCATAAGACATCTGCGCAAACGCCAGCGTCAAGATCGAGAAATAGATCCCAGATCGGCGCAGGCTGATCCAGCCCACGATCAACGAGAACAAGCCCGCAAACACGATCGACATGATGATCGCGGGAATGACGTTCATGGTTAACAGTTTCATCATCCAGATTGCGGCATAAGACCCCACGCCCAAAAAGGCGGCGTGGCCAAAAGACAGATAGCCCGTCAGGCCAAACAAAATATTGAAACCGATGGCAAAGATGCCAAAGATCACAAAGCGCTGCATCAGGTCAGGATAGCCCGCATTGAATTGAGCAAGCTCGGAGCCCTCTGGAAAGGGGTTCAGCAAAAATGGCGCAAGCATCGTAAGGCCGATGACAATCCAGAGCAGTCGGGTGTCTTTTGCGTTCAGTCCAAACATGTCTTATTCCTCCATCACGCCTTTGCGGCCCAACAAGCCACGGGGTCGGGTGAGCAAAATTACGATGGCAACAAGATAGATGATGACTTGGTTGATCCCGGGAATAAGATCGATCACCCAGCCCATAGACGCAAGGCTTTCGAGAACCCCCAAAAGGAAACCGGCCGCAACAGCACCCGGCAGTGACCCCATGCCACCCACCACAACCACGACAAAGGACAGGACAAGAAAATCCATCCCCATGTGATAGTTTGGTGGGTTGATGGGCGTGTACATCACGCCGGCCAGGCCCGCTACGGCGGCGGCAATGCCGAACATCACCGTAAAGCGCTTGTCGATGTTGATGCCCAGCAGGCCCACGGTTTCCCGGTCTGCCATGCCCGCCCGCACCACCATCCCAAAGGTGGTGAATTGCAAAAAGGCAAAGACGCCAGCGATAAGAACCATGGAAAAGGCAAAATAGACCAACCGCCAATAAGGATAGATGATGCTATTTGGATCGAAACCAACCAGCACCCCAAAATCAAAAGACCCTGAAAAGGCCTCAGGTGCCGGTGTTGGAATCGGGTTTGCCCCAAAATAATACTTGATCACCTCTTGCAAAACGATAGCCAAACCAAAGGTCACAAGGATCTGATCCGCATGGGGGCGCTTGTAGAAGTGCTTGATCAGCCCGCGCTCCATGATCACGCCAATTAGGATCATCACAGGAATTGCAAACAAGATTGACAGCGGCACTGACCAATCGATGATGGCCGCACCCGTGTCCGCACCAAGCCAATCGTAAATATAAGGAACCTCTATTTTCGTGGGATTACCAAGAAAATCCTTCTTTGTGTCATCAAGGACGATGTAGGATAAAGAGATTATCCGCGACAGGGTCACGGCGCAAAACGCCCCCAGCATGAACAGCGCCCCATGGGCAAAGTTCACGACACCCAAAGTGCCAAAGATCAGCGTCAGACCCAAGGCAATCAGCGCATAGGCGCTGCCTTTGTCTAGACCGTTCAGGATTTGAAGGATGATGGCGTCCATCTGTTCCACATTTCAAAGGCAAGGAAAGAATATAAAGCGGAGGGTCCGGCTGCGCCACACTGGGCGCAGCCGGTTGTTTTCTCTAGGAAAACAATGATTTAAGCACCTGGGTTACAGGCACCCAAGTTACCACCTGCGAACTGCGGGTGGTCAGGTGCATAGGTTACCTGTGCAACTGGTGTGACTTCGACGATTTCAACAAGGTCAAACTCATTCTCGGGGTTTTCCTTGCCCCGCACAACAAGCACATCCTTAAAGCACTGGTGATCTTCAGCACGGTACAGCGTCGGACCATTGCCCAGGCCGTCGAATTCAAACCCTTCAAGGGCCTCGACAACGGCACAAGGGTTGAACGAACCGGCGCGGGTAACAGCATCAGCGTAAAGCAGCGTCTGCACATAGCAGGTATGCGCCGCCTGGCTTGGTGGGAAGCCAAACTTGGTGCCAAACGACTGAACAAAGGCATTGGTGCCGCTGTAGCGGGCACCCAACTGGTTCTCCAGCTTCCAGTCCCAGTTCTGCGACCCCAAGATGCCAGAGATATTTTTGCCAGCACCACGCGCCATCAGCTCAGAATAGAGCGGCACAACAATCTCGAACTTCTTGCCATTCGCCTCGGCGGCACGCAGACCAAACTGTACGGCGTTGGTCAATGAATTGACCATGTTTCCGCCGTAGTGGTTCAGAACGAGGATATCCGCGCCCGAATTCAGGACCGGCGCGATGTAGGATGAAAAGTCGGTCTGGGTCAGCGGGGTCAGAACCGTATTGATTGTTTCCCAACCAAGGGCCTCTGTCGATTCACGGATCGCCTGCTCGGTCGTGTAGCCCCAGTTGTAGTCAGCCGTCAGGTGATAAGCCTTGCGGTCTGTACCATATTGGGATGTCAAGATCGGTGCCAAAGCAGCACCCGACATGTACGAGTTGAAGAAGTGCCGGAAACCGTTCGCCTTCTTATCTTTGCCGGTGGTGTCATTGGCATGGGTCAGACCAGCCATAAAGATGATGCCAGCTTCTTGGCACAGGGCCTGAACGGCCACGGCCACGCCCGAAGACGACCCACCCGAGATCATCACAGCGCCATCTTTTTGGATCATCGACTGTGCCGCCGCGCGGGCCGCATCAGATTTGGTTTGGGTATCGCCGGTCACATATTTGACCTCTTTACCCAAAATACCATTGCCGCCCAAAGCCTTGGACGAGAATGTATTCAGCATGCCGCCATCGCCGCCGCCGTTCAGATGCTCAACCGCCAATTCAAAGGCGCGCAGCTCGTCCATGCCTTCATCAGCATAAGCACCAGTTTGCGGCACGTTAAAGCCCAGCGTGACCGATGAACCCATCGGATCATTGGTAAAAGCTGCGGCCGAGCGGGCCGTGAAGATCGTTGGCAAAGCAAGCCCAGCGCCAGCAACGGCCCCGGACTTCAGCACGCCACGACGTGTGAAGTTGGATGTGGACATAAAATCCTCCCTGTTCGTGTTGGTCAATCCGGCCTCCTCGCCGGATCAACAGGCATTCTCCAATGCAAGCCCATTATCAGGGCGGACATGAAAATTTCGCAACTCTCCATTTAATTGAAACAATCTTCTTGTAAAATACTGCACAAAAAGATCTATTACTTTGTAAAATTATTTACTCGCGCCCGCAGAAACCATCTGAAAAGGTTAAAGAAACGTTGCAAACCCAAGCCACTCTGACGGGCGCGCGCATTCGCGAAAGACGGCGATTGGCCGGGCTGAAACAGGCTGATTTGGCGAAAATCGTGGGTATCTCGCCCTCATATCTCAACCTGATCGAACACGATCGGCGCAGAATCGGTGGCAAGCTTCTGAACGATCTGGCCCGCGCCTTGGGGATGGATCTGCTGGCACTCAGCACAGGCGCCGAAATCAGCGTGATCGCAGCCCTGCAATCGATCGCACAGGTCCACCCCGAAACCGCTGCAAACCCAGCCGAGGCCACGGCGTTGGCCGATCGCTTTCCTGAATGGGCGGCGCTGATGCTGAAACAACAAAACACCATCACGACCCTGCAAGATCGCCTCACCGCCCTGTCTGATCGCATGAGCCATGACCCCAATTTGGCCAGCGCCTTACATGAGGTGATTTCGGTCGTGACAGCGATCCGCTCAACAACATCCATTTTGGTTGAAGGCCCCGAGCTTGAGCCCGATTGGCAACGCCGTTTTCACCGCAACCTCTTTGATGACAGTCTGCGGCTGACTGACGGCGCGCGGGCGCTGGTGGGCTATCTTGATGTGCCTGACGCCACAACCAACAGCACCCTTTCACCGCTGGAAACGGTTGAGGCCTATTTTGCCACCCACGATTATCATTTTCCCGATATGGAACACCCCGCGCCCAAATCCCCCAGCCAATCCCCGTCCCCAACGGATGAAAAAGCCCCCCCCCTTGCTGCCCCATTTCTGGCCATCTACCGGGCTGACGCAGCGCGAATTCCGGCAACTGAATTGGCCAAGGTTGCGCGGCAGTTTGACTATGATCCGGCCATGATTGCGGCAGAGTTTGGCACTGATTTGGCACAAACCCTGCGACGCTTGGCCAGCCTGCGCCAAGATGCGGGCCACCCCGCGATGGGGTTAGTTCTGGCCGATGCCGCTGGGGCAATCACCATTTTGCGCCCCATTCCAGGCTTTTCGCCGCCCCGCACTGCGCCCACCTGCCCACTTTGGCCAGTGTTTCAGGCGTTCAGCCAGCCAGGCCTACCGATTCGGGCCCAGGTGCGCCTGCCCGGCCACCAAGGCCTGCAATTGCTTTGTTATGCGATTGCGCACCCCCGCACCGCCCCGCAATTTGATGCGCCCCCCCTTTTGCAAGCAATCATGCTGATGCGCGCCGATCCACCCGCCCACGCAACCCCACGCGACGTTGCGCAAAGCTGCCGCATGTGTCCCCACACCGCTTGCGCCGCGCGGCGCGAACCATCAGCGTTACCCCCCGTCAAACCGCACTCTATCGGTGTTCTTTGACAAGCCTTTGACAAGCCGCCCCTTTGTCGCAATAGTTGCAGCAATGACCCGAATGGGCACCAATTGGGGGAGGGACGATGAGATGGGCCAACGTGTCCTTCTGATCGAGGATGAGCCAAACATCATCGAAGCGATCCGGTTCATTTTGTCACGCGATGGCTGGACAGTGCATACGCATTCAGACGGCCAAACCGCGCAAGACCGTGTGCGCGGGCTATTGCCTGATCTGGTGATTTTGGATGTGATGCTGCCCGGGCGCAGCGGTTTTGATATTTTGCGTGATCTGCGCGCGGATCACGCAACCAAAGACCTGCCAGTCTTGATGCTGACCGCACGCGGTCAGGCCAAAGATCGGGAATTGGCTGAAAAACTGGGCGCGTCGCATTTCATGACAAAACCCTTTTCCAACGCTGAAGTGCTGGAACATGTCCGTCTGCTGGCGCGCAATTGAGCAAATGACTTGATGCGCACCCCTGCCCCCGCCCCCGTTTTTCTGGCACGCGCCTCGTACAGACAACGCCGTCTGCGCGATGCCGCTCTGTTGCTGCCGGTTCTGGGGGCTGTATTGTTTTGCGTGCCGCTGCTTTGGCCCCAGAATGGCCCTGATGGCCAAAGCAGTGCGCGGGCTTTGATCTACGTCTTTGGTGCGTGGGCGGCGCTGATTGTCTGCGCCTTTGTTTTGTCACGCATGTTGCGCGCGCAAGCAAACGCCTCTGGCGACAGCCCCAAAACTGATCCCATCACTGGTGAACTTGAGTGAGCGCAGTTTCCTTTAACCTGCTGATCTTTGTGTCACTGGCCTATGTGGCAGGTCTTTTTGTTGTAGCCTTTGGCGCAGAACGCCGCGCAGCGGCAGGGCATGAGGGGTGGCTGCGCTCGCCGATGATCTACACCCTGTCGCTCAGCATCTATTGCACAGGTTGGACGTTTTACGGCGCCGTTGGCTATGCCGCCCGGTCGGGGTTGGAATATGTGACGATTTATTTGGGGCCAACTTTGGTGATGATTGGCTGGTGGTGGGTGTTGCGCAAGCTTGTGCGCATTGGCCAATCGCAGCGCATCACGTCAATCGCTGATCTGATTTCATCACGCTACGGCAAATCAACGCCACTTGGCGTTTTGGTGACGGTTCTGGCTGTAACGGCCGCAACGCCCTATATCGCGCTGCAATTGCAATCAGTGACGCTGTCGTTTGCCCTTTTTGCCGATGGGGCGAACGCAGTTTGGGCCTCGGATGATTTGAATTCGGCGGCATTCTGGGTGGCGGTGGGTCTTGCAATTTTTACCATCATTTTTGGCACTCGAAATCTTGATGCGAATGAACGCCACCACGGCATCGTGATGGCCATCGCAGTCGAGGCGGTGGTGAAGCTTTGTGCGCTGGTGGCGGTCGGGGTGTTTGTGGTTTGGGGCTTGGCTGGGGGGCCGGGCAATATGCTGGAAATCATTGATGCATCTCCGATTGCCGCATGGCAACAACCCGGCGGCCGTTGGGTGGGGCTTACATTTCTGTCAGCTGCGGCGTTTTTATGCCTGCCACGCATGTTTCAGGTGCTCGTGGTTGAAAATGCCAACGAACGGAATTTGGCCACCGCAAGCTGGGCCTTTCCGCTTTATCTTTTGGTGATGAGCCTCTTTGTGGTGCCAATTGCAGTGATGGGGCTGAAGCTTTCGCCCCAAGGTGCCAATCCTGATCTGTTTGTTCTGACCTTACCGCTGTCACAGGGGCAAAACGGCTTGGCGATGCTGTCATTTCTGGGGGGCTTTTCTTCGGCGACATCTATGGTGATCGTGGCCGCCATTGCTCTGGCTACAATGGTATCCAACCACATCGTCGTTCCGATCTGGCTATCGCGCAAGGCCCAAGGTGCGATGATGTCGGGGGATGTGCGTGCGGTGGTGTTGTTGGCGCGCCGAGTGTCGATCGTTGCGGTTTTGGCCTTGGGGTATGTTTATTACCGCTATTCTGGCGGGGGGACAGCGCTTGCAGCCATTGGGCTGGTGTCATTTGTGGGGGTCGTGCAGGTGTTGCCTGCGATGATGGGCGGCATTTTCTGGCGTGGCGCTACGCGCATCGGCGCGGCGGCGGGCTTGATCTGCGGCTTTGCCATTTGGGCTTGGACGTTGTTTTTGCCAAGCTTTGGCGCCGATGCTGTGATTTCTGCGCAAGTGATGGCGACCGGGCCGATGGGGTTGGGCTGGCTGCGGCCACAAGCACTTTTCGGCATCACCGGGCTTGATCCGGTCGTGCATGCGGTGATGTGGTCGATGCTGCTGAACACAGGCGCCTTTGTGCTGGGATCGCTGTTCAGCTTTCCCAACCCTTTAGAGCGGTTACAGGGCGCGCAATTTGTCAATGTGTTTGACCATTCCCCCGATACCCGCGCCTGGACACAAAGCACCGCCGAAGCCGAAGACCTGCTGATCATGGCGCAGCGAATCTTGGGCGCATCTGAGGCACAAGCCCTGTTTCAGGCCGAGGCACTGGTGCAGGGTAAGCTGGGGTATCTGCCCGATGTCACCGCCGGGTTTGTCGAAAAGTTGGAACGTGAACTGGCCGGGTCGGTTGGGGCGGCCACTGCCCATGCCATGCTTGGCCAGATGCTGGATGGGGCAAGTGTTTCCGTAGACTATCTGATGGCCGTGGCCGATGAAGCGGCCCAAATCATGGAATATTCCAACCGCCTCGAGGCAAAATCATCAGAGCAAGAGCGCACCGCCCGCCAATTGCGCGATGCCAACCAAAAGCTGATGGCGCTTTCGGTGCAAAAAGACGCCTTTTTGGGCCAGATCAGCCATGAGCTGCGCACGCCCATGACATCGATCCGGGCGTTTTCAGAAATTCTGCGCGATGGCGGCATGGACAGCGACCAAAGCGCGCATTACGCCGGGATTATCCATGATGAGGCGATCCGCCTGACCCGTCTTTTGGATGACCTGCTCGATCTAAGCGTCCTGGAAAACGGACAGGTCGTGTTGAACCGCCAAACGGGTGATTTGCGTATGGTGCTGGATCGTTCCTTGGCAGCTGTGGGGCTAGATGCGCGCACACCTACGCCCATGGGTCTAAATGTCATGCGCCGCCCCACCGAAGAGGCTGTGAACCTGCACAGCGATCTCGACAGGCTTAGCCAAGTTTTCATCAACATCATCAGCAATGCACAGAAATACTGCGATGCGCCCACCCCAGAGTTGCGCATCATTGCCCGGAGAACGGGTGCCATGATTTTGGTTGATTTCATTGACAATGGCCGGGGCATTCCGAAAGAGCATCAACAACTGATCTTTGAAAAATTTGCCCGTCTTGGGGATCAATCACGCGCAGGCGGGGCTGGTTTGGGGCTGGCTATTTGCCGCGAGATTATGCACCGGCTGGGGGGCGATATTTCCTATTTGCCAGGCCAGGGCGGTGCTGCGTTTCGCATCAGCCTGCCCGTCAGCATGGCCCCAGTCGCGTGATCGTCCGCCATTGGCCAATCAACACGATCAGCGCAGGGCCACATGGGGGGCGGCGCAAGGGGCGCGCTCTTGCTCTTGTGCGCGGTGCTGCGTATGAAGCGCTTGAATTGTGGCAGCCTCGGGACAAAGCGCATGCCTTTGCTGGTGATGAAATTCGGTGGAACCTCGGTCGGTGATCTGGCGCGGATCCGCAACGCTGCAACCAAGGTAAAATCCGAGGTCGATCGTGGCTTTGACGTGATTGTGATCGTGTCGGCAATGTCGGGCAAAACCAATGAACTGGTCGGCTGGGTCAATGCCACCTCCGCGCTTTATGATGCCCGTGAATATGACGCAGTGGTGGCGTCGGGTGAAAATGTCACGGCCGGGTTGATGGCGCTGGCCTTGCAAGAAATGGATGTGCCCGCACGCAGCTGGCAAGGTTGGCAGGTGCCCATTCAAACCACCAGCGCCCACAGCGCCGCCCGCTTTGTCGATATTCCGCGCGCCAATATTGACCAAAAATTTGACCAAGGTATGAAAGTTGCCGTGGTTGCAGGGTTTCAGGGCTTAAGCCCTGAGGGCCGGATCACCACATTGGGCCGCGGCGGGTCTGACACCACTGCCGTGGCCTTTGCCGCCGCGTTCGATGCCGAGCGCTGCGATATTTATACCGATGTCGATGGCATCTACACCACCGATCCGCGCATCACCACAAAAGCCCGTAAGCTTGACCACATCGCTTACGAAGAAATGCTCGAACTGGCGTCCCTGGGCGCTAAGGTGCTCCAAACCCGTTCGGTGGAATTGGCAATGCGCTACAAGGTGCGCCTGCGCGTGCTTTCGAGCTTTGATGAGACAGATGAGACATCTGGCACTCTGGTTTGTGATGAGGAGGATATCATGGAATCGCGCGTGGTCTCGGGCGTGGCGTACAGCCGCGATGAAGCCAAGATGACCCTTCAAGCCGTGGCCGATCGCCCCGGCATCGCCGCAGCAATCTTTGGCCCACTGGCCGAGGCGGGGGTCAATGTGGATATGATCGTGCAAAATATTTCAGAGGACGGTCATACCGATATGACATTTTCCTGCCCGACCGATCAGGTGCTGCGCGCTGAAACTGCGCTGAACGCTGCGCGGGACCGGGGCGACATTGAATTTCAAGGCTTGGTGGCTGACCGCGACGTGGCCAAAGTGTCTGTCGTGGGCATCGGCATGCGCAGCCATGCCGGCGTTGCCGCCAAAATGTTCAAGGTTCTGGCCGCCGAGGGCATCAACATCAAAGTTATCACCACATCTGAAATCAAAATTTCCGTTCTAATTGATCGGAAATACATGGAACTTGCTGTTCAGGCGCTTCATGATGCGTTTGATATGGACAAGGCAGCCTGACCGCGGAGCAAGATGCCCGAACGGAGTGAAAGCGAAAGCCGTAAGTTGCTCAGGCGCTTGCGTGACAGTCTGGCCGACAAAGGCGCGGGTCAGGAAAGGCTTGACCGTATCACATCGCTGATCGCCGATTCCATGCAATGTCAGGTTTGCTCAATCTATCTGTTTCGAGATCCTGATACGCTTGAACTGTGCGCAACCGAAGGGTTGAACCCGGACGCGGTTCACCAAACCCGGTTGCGTTTGGGGGAAGGTCTGGTGGGGCGCGTGGCCAAAACCAACACGCCCATCAACACCGGGAACGCCCCCGCGCATCGCGGATTTCGGTTTATGCCGGAAACCGGCGAAGAGATCTATTCCAGCTTTTTGGGCGTGCCCATTCAGCGGGTCGGCGAAAAACTGGGTGTGTTGGTTGTGCAAACCCGTGAAGCGCGCGAATTTTCCGAAGATGAGCTTTATGGGCTGGAAGTCGTTGCGATGGTTCTGGCTGAAATGGCAGAACTGGGCGCCTTTGTTGGTGAGGGCGACGCACTTTCAGCTCTGCACCAGCAGCCCGTATTGTTGCGCGCCACCACCGGCCAAGAGGGCGCCGCCGAAGGCCATGTGTGGCTGCATGAGCCGCGCGTGGTGGTCACAAACCCAGTGGCCGATGACCCCACTGCCGAGCGTGCTCGATTAAGAGCGGCCATTGATAAATTGCGCGGCTCAGTCGATGATCTGGTATCGCGTCATACCCAAGATGACAAAGATCAGACCGAAGTTTTGGAAGCCTATCGCATGTTCGCCAATTCGCGCGGCTGGACCCGCCGGATGGAAGAAAACATTGATCTGGGCCTGTCGGCCGAAGCGTCCGTTGAAAAAGAGCAATCAATTGCGCGGGCGCGCATGGAACGCGCACCAGATCCTTATTTGCGCGAACGGCTGCATGATCTCGATGATCTGTCAAACCGTCTGCTGCGCATTCTGACCGGACAGGGCCGCGACACTGGTGCCGAGTTGCCGGAAAATCCAGTATTGGTTGCTCGCAACATTGGCCCGGGTGAACTGCTGGAATATGGCCGCAGGTTGCGCGGCGTTGTGCTGGAAGAGGGCTCGGTGGGCAGCCATGCCGCTATTGTTGCCCGGGCACTGGCGATCCCACTGGTTATTCAGGCCGCCCGCATCACCGCCGAAGCTTTGAACGGCGATCGCATTTTGGTTGATGGCGATCAGGGCATTGTGCACCTGCGCCCCGAAGACGCCGTGGCCAGCGCCTTTCGTGACAAAATCGCTATGCAGACCGAGGCTCAGACCCGCTACGCCAGCCTGCGCGGCCTGCCCGCCACAACCACCTGTGACACCACAATCGCGCTCAGCATGAACGCAGGGCTGATGGCCGATCTGCCCAGTCTTGCCGGATCGGGTGCTGATGGCGTGGGGCTTTTTCGCACAGAACTTCAGTTTCTAATCCGCAATTCCGTGCCAAAACGTGATGAACTGGCAGCGCTTTATGCCCGAGTGCTGGATGCCGCCCAAGGCCGCCCGGTCGCATTTCGCACGCTTGATATCGGGTCTGACAAAGTGCTGCCCTATATGAAGCAACAATCAGAGCCCAATCCAGCCATGGGCTGGCGCGCCATCCGTGTAGGATTGGACAAAAAGGGCGTTTTGCGGATGCAGCTGCAAGCGCTGATCCGGGCTGCGCGTGGCCGTCCTTTGACAGTGATGTTTCCGTTTGTGGCCAATCTGGGAGAATTTTCTCAGGCCCGCGACCATTTGCTGCGCGAAATTGACCGGGAAGAAAAGCTGGGGCGGATGCTGCCTGCAAGCGTGCAGATTGGTGCGATGTTAGAGACCCCAAGTCTCGCTTTTGCCCCACCAGAGTTCTTTAAACTGGCCGATTTCATTTCAATCGGTGGCAATGATCTGAAACAATTCTTTTTTGCTGCAGATCGCGAAAATGAAATGGTGCGGCGGCGCTATGACACGCTGAGCTTGTCGTTTCTTGATTTTCTGCAAATGATCATCGCGCGTGCTGTTGATGCTGAAACCCCGCTGAGTTTTTGTGGCGAAGATGCCGGCCGCCCAGCCGAAGCAGTATGTCTGGCCGCTATTGGCATGCGCAGCTTATCCATGCGGCCCGCCTCAGTCGGGCCCGTGAAACATGTGTTGCGCCAAATCGATCTGCACGATGTACGCGCCGCAATCGCCACAGCGCGTGCCCAAGGCCAAGACAGCGCGCGCGAAGCCGTGTCGGCCCTGCTAAAACACGCCGTAACCCAAAGCACCCCCCCCAAGGCATAGGCTTGCCAAGGTTTGCACTTTTGACTTTACTTATCAGCATCCTAAAGCATACTACCAAGTATGTTTTAAGGAGTGACTCACAGAATGTCACAAGGCGTTCAACAAATCTTGGCCGAACAAACTGCGCAAATTGGTCAGGTTTTAGGCGTGTCCGATTGGGTGCAGGTCGATCAGGCCCAGATCATGCAGTTTGCAGATGCAACCGATGATCATCAGTTCATTCACACAGATCCTGTCCGCGCCCGGGCAGAAACCCACTTTGGCGGCACAATCGCCCATGGGTTCTTAACGCTGTCTTTGGCCAGCCGCTTTCACCACGATGTCTTTGCGTCGCAGCGCAATTTGGCGATTGGGGTGAACTATGGGTTTGATAAAATTCGCTTTCTAGCCCCCGTTCCCGCAGGTGCATGGCTGCGTGGCCATTTTACGCTGGATGCCGTAACCCAGCGATCAGACTATGAAATTTTGCAAACCCTTGGCCTGCGCATCGACATCAAAGACAGCCCAACCCCGGCCTTGGTCGCGCAATGGTTGACCCTGCTAATTTTTACCCCCCCCGTCATGTCATAGTTGCCCTGCGCCAAAGATCGGATCACCATGAACCGCGATATTGCAATCGTTTCCACCGCCCGCACCCCCATCGGCAAAGCCTATCGCGGTGCGTTTAATGACACTCAACCCCAGACGCTGGCCGGCCATGCGATTGCGCACGCCCTGACCCGCGCCGGGGTGGAGGGCGCCGAGGTTGGCGACGTCATTTTGGGGGCGGCGATGCAACAAGGGGCAACGGGGCTAAATATTGCCCGCCAGGCGCTGTTGCGCGCGGGTCTGCCCTGCTCGGTGCCCGGCATGTCGCTCGATCGGCAATGCGCATCGGGGCTGATGGCGCTTTCAACCGCCGCAGGCCGGATTGCCGCGGGTGAAATCGACATCGCCGTGGCGGGCGGTGTGGAATCGATCAGCCTTGTGCAAAACGATAAGTTAAACATGTTTCGCGCCACCGACCCATGGTTGGTCGAACATCGGCCCGACCTTTACATGACGATGCTGGAAACCGCCGAAATCGTTGCCGCGCGCTATGGCATCAGCCGCGCCGCCCAAGATGCCTATGCTGCCCAATCGCATCAGCGCACGGCCCAAGCCCAAGCCCAGGGTCGGTTCACCGCTGAAATTGTGCCAATGCCCAGCGTGATGCAGGTGCAAGACCGCACCACAGGCGACATCAGGGCGCACCACATTACCCTGACCCAAGATGAAGGTCTGCGCGCACAAACCACCGCTGAAGGGCTGGCGGCGCTCGATCCAGTGTTCAAAAACGGCCAAACGATCGCGCAGGGCCACTATATCACCGCAGGCAATGCCAGCCAGTTGTCAGATGGGGCCTCGGCTTCGGTCTTGATGACAGCAGACATGGCGGTGGCGCGCGGACTGGCCCCCTTGGGGCTGCTGCGTGGCGTGGCAGTTTCGGGCTGTGACCCTGATGAAATGGGCATTGGCCCAGTTTTTGCCGTGCCAGCCTTGCTGAAAAAGCATGGGCTGCGCGTGCAAGATATTGATATATGGGAACTTAATGAGGCGTTTGCCTGTCAGGTGCTTTATTGCCGCGACCAACTCGGGATCGACCCTGAAATTTGCAATGTCTCGGGGGGGGCAATCGCGGTGGGGCACCCCTATGGCATGTCGGGGGCGCGGATGGCGGGCCATCTGTTGCTTGAGGGCAAGCGACGGGGCGCGAAATTGGGTGTGGTGACGATGTGCATCGGCGGCGGCATGGGCGCGGCCGGGCTGTTTGAAATTCTGTGATGGCGCTGGATAGCCCAGCCAAAGCGCCAAACAGCCGCCGCACCATTTTGGATGCAGCGGCCGCTTGTTTTGCCAGACAAGGTTTCGCCCAGACCTCAATCGACGATATCGCGCGGGCCATAGGCGCGACAAAGGGCAAAATTTACCACCATTTTCGGTCAAAGGGCGAATTGCTATCGGCTGTGCGCAAAAGCTCAATCTTGTTGACATCAGCCCAGGTGGAGCCGGTTTTTTTGGCCAATCAGGCGCCCCGCGCACGGTTTCACAGCATGGCGATGGCGCATGTGCGCGCGATGATCGAGCAATTGCCCTATCACCGCGTTGTCATTGAAAATCTGCGCAAAGGTGACATTGGCCCCAGCACCCCGCACGAACGCGCTTTGATGCAGGAAATTCGCACCCTGCAACGCGGCTACGAAGATTTGTTTCGGACTGTGATCACCCAAGGCATGCAAAATGGGGCGTTTCACAGCCAGCCAGTGTCGGTTGCGCTGCACAGTGTGCTGATGCTGCTGAATGCGCCTGTGTTTTGGTATCATCCCCGCCAAGGGGAAACCGCAGCAGACCGCGTCGCCATAGCCCGCCAGATTGCAGATATGGCGTTGGCGGCCCTGACACCTCGTGCAGAACCAAAGGACCCGCTGCCATGACCCAAGCCGCCCCATCCGATTTTCTGCATGTCAGCCAGCAGGGCGGTGTTGCCATTCTGACGCTGATGAACCCACCAGTTAACGCACTGTGCGCCCAGCTGCGCGGCGCGTTAATGGCTGCCATCGCACAGGCCACAGCTGACCGTGCTGTAACGGCGGTTATCCTGATTGGGGCCGGGCGGGGATTTTCGGCCGGGGCCGATATTAGCGAATTTGGCGCCGCCCCGATTGTCCCACGTCTGGCAGAAGTCTGCGCCCTGCTTGAGGCCTGCCCCAAGCCAGTGATTGCTGCGATGGATGGTTTTGCCTTGGGCGGCGGGTTGGAATTGGCGATGGCCGCACATTACCGCATCTGTTCTTCCACGACCCGTCTTGCCCTGCCCGAGGTCACATTGGGCATTCTGCCCGGCGCGGGCGGCACGCAGCGCCTGCCCCGGCTGATTGGGATGGCCGCAGCGCTCGACATGATGCTGACTGGTGCAGCGCTGCCGGCAGCCAAAGCGCAAAGCTTGGGGCTGATCGATCAGATTGCCACCGGTGATCTGCTGCAACATGCGCTGCATCTTGCAGCCACCCACCCTGCCCCGCGCCCCACATCTGCCCAGCCCGTGGTCGATGCCGATGATGGCGCGCAGGTCATAGCCAAAACACGCGCAGCACTGCCCGCGCGTGCGCGGGCAGTGACCGCTCCCAATGCCATTCTCGATTGCGCGGCAGCTACGTTGACCACCCCCTTTGAAACCGGCATGCAGATTGAAGCCTCAGCCTTTGCCAAATGCCTTCAGAGCCCCGAACGCGCCGGGCTGATTCATGCATTTTTCGCTGAACGCGCCAGCGCAAACCTACCCCAAGCCAGCCGCACCCCACCACGCCCATTGCACCAGCTGGGCGTGGTGGGCGGTGGCACCATGGGCGCAGGCATCGCTGTCGCGGCGCTCGATGCGGGCTTTGACGTGACAATGGTTGAACGCGACAGTGCCAGCATGGCGCGCGGACGAGCCAATGTAGAGGCTGTTTATGACCGATTGATCGCAAAAAATCGCCTGAGCCTTGCGGCCAAGGCCGAGACACTCGGGCGGTTTCATACAACCACGGCATATGCGGATTTAGCGAATGCCGATCTGGTGATTGAGGCGGTGTTTGAAGATCTGGCTATCAAACGCGCGGTATTCGAAAACTTGGACAGGGTGCTGCGGCCTGATGCGGTGTTGGCATCGAACACGTCATTTCTTGATATCGACCAAATCGCAGCCACAACCTCGCGCGCACGCGATGTGCTGGGACTGCATTTCTTTTCACCCGCCAACATTATGAAACTGCTAGAAATTGTGGTGCCATCGGCTGCAGCAGATGACACGGTCGCCACCGGGTTTGCCTTTGCCAAACGGCTGGGCAAGGTGGCCGTGCGCGCCGCTAACAGCGATGGGTTCATTGGAAATCGAATTCTAAACGCCTATGCCGAGGCCGCAAGCTTTATGGTTGAAGATGGGGCATCGCCCTATGACATCGATGCAGCAATTGTTGGGTTTGGCTTTCCTATTGGGCTTTATGCGATGTTTGATTTGGCCGGAAATGACATCGTGTGGGCAGATCGCAAACGCCGCATGGCAACCCGCCCCCCCGGCGCGCGTTACGCCGATTTTGCTGACCTGCTCTGTGAGCAGGGTTGGTTTGGCCAGAAAACTGGCCAAGGTTTTTACACCTATGGCCCAGACAGCCGCCAAGGCACACCCGACCCCCAAGTTCTTGCCCTCATTGCAGCAAGCCGCAGCGCAAAGGCGATTGTGCCCCGCACCTTTGGCCCCGATGAGATCTTGCAACGCTATCTGGCGGCCATGGTGAATGAGGCCGCACGCCTTTTGGCCGAGGGCGTGGCGTTAAAACCCTCAGACATTGATGTGACCTTTGTCCATGGCTACGGTTTTCCGCGCCACCGCGGTGGGCCGATGCATTTTGCTGACAGCTATGGCTTGGCAAAGATGTTAGCGGATATCCGCCGTTTTGAACACGAAGACCCGGTTTTTTGGGCTCCTGCCCCGCTTTTGGTCGATCTGGTCGCGCGGGGGGCAACATTTGGCAGCCTGAATCCGCCCCGCGATTAGCCCGCGCTGCGGCTGCGGCGTTCAAACCGTGGCAACATCGCACTGAAATCTTGGCCGCGCCCATCTTCCTGTTCGACAAAATCGCGATAAAGCGCCAGCGCCACCGCCCCCATCGGGGTATCGGCGTCAACTGTTTGGGCAGCCTGTTGGCTGAGCCCCAGGTCTTTCAGCATCAGATCAGCAGAAAACCCTGGGCGATAGCCGTTATCTGCCGGGCTTTGCGGCCCAACCCCGGGCGCCGGGCAATAGGTATTCAACGACCAAGACGCCCCCGATGAGGTTGAAACCACATCAAACATCGCCGCCCGGTCCAGCCCCAATTTATCGGCCAAGGCAAAGGCTTCGCAGGTGGCAATCATCGTCACACCCAAGATCATATTGTTGCAAATCTTGGCCGCCTGCCCGTTGCCTGCAGGACCGCAATGCACCGCACGCTGCCCCATGACATCTAAAACGGCTTGCGCCGCGGCAAAGCCCGCATCCGCGCCCCCGACCATAAAGGTCAGCGTGCCCGCAATAGCCCCACCCGTACCACCCGATACCGGCGCATCTAACGCAACCACGCCCAACCCCGCCGCCTGATCGGCCACATCGCGTGCGCTGGCCACATCAACCGTTGAGCAATCGATAAACAGTGCACCTTTTGTCATGGCAGGCAGGATTTCTGCCGCCACATCCCGCAAAATCTGGCCATTGGGCAGCATCGTAATCACCAAATCGCGCCCAGCCGCCGCCTTGGCCGCTGATGGCGCAGGCTGCACGCAAGCGGGATAGGCACCGCTGGGGTCAAAGCCCACCACATCATGGCCTGCCGCCACCAGATTGGCCGCCATCGGCCCACCCATATTGCCCAAGCCAATAAAACCGATTTGCATGATGCCCCCACTGATACGCGCATGATGCCGTCTGCCGTCAGCCGATAGCACAGCAAAATATGGTGGCCGCTGTGGGACTCGAACCCACACGGGCAAAGCCCGAGGCATTTTAAGTGCCTTCCGTCTACCTGTTCCGGCAAGCGGCCCTGTGCGCTCTATAGCCCGGCTCTGCGGCGCTGTCAGCAGGGGTTTTGGAAAAGTCGTATCAGTTTTCTTGGCTTTCGTCTTTTACTGCCAGATCAGGCACCGGTTTCTTTGACCGCCTCCATCGCGACATAGGTTGAGGTGGCTGTGACATGCGGCAAGGTCGAAAGCCGCTCACCCATGAAAGCGCGATAAGCGGCGATGTCGGATGTGCGCACTTTCAGCAAGTAATCGAACCCACCAGCAATCATGTGACATTCCTCAATTTCTGGCAGCGCACAAGCTGCGCGATTGAACGCCTGCAACGCCGCTTCGCGCGTATCCGACAGACGCACCTCAACAAAAGCTACATGCGCAAGACCCATCCGAATGGGATCCAACTGGGCGCGATATCCTGCGATGATGCCCGCCCGTTCCAACCGTTTCACCCGTGCTTGGGTTGGCGACTTTGACAGGCCGATCCGTTCGGCCAGCGTTGCTATCGACATCCGGCCATCACCCGCCAAATGCCGCAGAATCGCACGATCAAAGCGGTCAAGATCTGTTTGATCCATTTGCATTGTTATTTCACCATTAATCAGGCGATCCGCCTGCTAAAATTTATTTATAAGGAAATATGGTTGATTTAAGTGGGATATAAAAGGAAAAAAGGAGCACGTCATGCCTGATTTCCCCGCTATGCCCGATCTTGCCATGCCCAACCTTGATACATTGCGCGCGATCATCGACACCCACACTCTGGCGGATGAACCGGCACTGCTGCAAACTATGCTCGATCATGCAGACCCCGGCACCAAGACACGCCAAGCGATTTCAGCGCGGGCAGCAGATTTGGTGCGTGGCATTCGCGGATCAGCGCGCCCCGGTTTGATGGAAGTATTTTTGGCAGAATATGGCCTGTCCACGCAGGAGGGCATCGCGCTGATGTGTTTGGCCGAGGCGCTGCTGCGTGTGCCAGATGCACCCACCATGGATGCGCTGATCGAAGACAAGATTGCGCCATCAGATTGGGGCAAACACTTGGGCCATTCGGCCTCAAGCCTGGTCAATGCCTCGACATGGGCGTTGATGCTGACGGGGCGGGTTTTGGAAGACCGCGAACCGGGGCTGGCGGGACATTTGCGCGGTGCGGTCAAACGGCTGGGCGAGCCGGTCATCCGCCGCGCCGTGGCACGCGCGATGAAGGAAATGGGCCATCAGTTCGTTCTGGGAGAAAGCATCCAGACCGCGCTTTTGCGCGCCCGCAAGCTTGAGGCCCGCGGTTTCACCCATTCTTATGATATGCTGGGCGAAGCGGCCCGCAGCATGGCCGATGCCCGCCGCTATCACAAAGCCTATGGGGATGCGATTGAGGCAATCGCCGCCGCCTGCACAAGCACTGATATTCGTGAAAACCCCGGTATTTCGATTAAACTGTCCGCCCTGCATCCCAGGTATGAGGTGGCACAGTCTGCGCGTGTGATGGCCGAGTTGGTGCCCAGCTTGAAAACTCTGGCGCGCAAGGCTTGCGCCGCGGGGCTGGGGCTGAACATCGACGCGGAAGAGGCCGACCGTTTGGGCCTGTCAATGGATGTGATTGCGGCCGTGCTGGCCGACCCAGAGTTGGCGGGATGGGACGGATTTGGCGTGGTGGTGCAGGCCTATGGTCGGCGCGCAGGCGCAGTGATTGATTATCTGTATGCGCTGGCCCAAAAATTGGATCGGCGCATCATGGTGCGGCTGGTTAAAGGCGCCTATTGGGATACCGAGGTTAAGCGGGCGCAAACCTTGGGGCTAAAAAGCTTTCCCGTGTTCACCCGCAAATCAGCGACAGATGTCAGCTATATCGCCAACGCACGCAAATTGCTGGGCATGACAGATCGAATCTATCCGCAATTCGCCACCCATAATGCCCATAGCGTTGCCGCGATTTTGGAACTGGCCCAAGACACACAGGCCTTTGAATTTCAGCGTCTGCATGGCATGGGCGAAAGACTGCACGACATTGTGCACGATAAAATGCACACACGCTGCCGGATCTATGCGCCGGTGGGCGCGCATCGCGATCTTTTGGCCTATCTGGTGCGCCGACTGCTGGAAAACGGTGCCAATTCATCCTTTGTCAATCAGATCGTGAACGAAGACGTTGCCCCCGAAACCGTCGCCGCCTGTCCGTTTGACGCGGTGCGCGCGCAGATAGGTGCAGCCCTTGCATCCCCAGCCCTGACACGCGGCAGCGATCTTTTTGCCCCCGAACGGGCCAATGCCCGTGGCTTTGATCTGACCGACACGCCAGACTTGGCCCAGATCAACGCCGCCCGCGCGCCCTTTATGCACCATGTTTTTACCGCTGGGCCTATGCTGGCACTGCCCCGCAATCTTACCAACGCCGCAGCCCCCCATGACCGGACCAACCCGGCAAACCCTGCCGATCTGGTCGGGCATCTGCGTGAGGCAAGCGTCGATGACATCACCACAGCGCTTGATGCGGCCCAGCCTTGGTCTGCCACACCAGCCGAACGCGCAGCCGTTTTGAACCGCGCGGCGGATCTTTACGAAGAAAATTTTGGGGTGATTTTCGCGCTGCTGGCCCGCGAGGCGGGCAAGACAATGCTGGATGCAGTGGGTGAGCTGCGCGAGGCGGTCGACTTTTTACGCTATTACGCGGTGCAAACAGCGCAGCTTTGCCACCCCGCGCGCGGCATCTTTACCTGCATCTCACCTTGGAACTTTCCACTTGCGATTTTTACAGGCCAGATCGCCGGTGCGCTTGCAGCGGGCAACGGCGTATTGGCAAAACCGGCCGAACAAACGCCACTGATTGCGGCCCTGGCCGTTGGGCTTTTGCATGGCTCTGGTGTGCCCACCACGGCGCTCCAATTTTTGCCCGGTGCAGGTGAAACCGTCGGCGCAGCGCTGTGTTGCGATCCGCGGGTCTCGGGCGTGGCTTTTACAGGCAGCACGCAGACCGCACGGCGCATTCAGGCCAGCATGGCCACCCATCTGGCCCCCGGCGCACCGCTGATTGCTGAAACTGGCGGGTTAAATGCGATGGTGGTCGATTCGACCGCCCTGCCCGAGCAAGCCGTGCGCGATATTCTGGCATCGGCCTTCCAATCTGCGGGCCAGCGCTGCTCGGCCCTGCGCTGTCTGTATTTGCAAGACGATATTGCCGATCAGGTGTTGGAACTTTTGACCGGCGCGATGGAGGATTTGCAGATTGGCAACCCTTGGGATCTGACCACAGACATCGGCCCATTGATCGATGAAATCGCCGCTGATGACATTCGGGGCTATATTGCAGCGGCCAAGCGCACAGGTCAGATGATCAAAGAGCTGTCCCCCCCCAAGACCGGCCATTTCATCGGCCCGACCGTCTTGCGCATCACGGGCATTGCAGATTTGCAACGTGAAATCTTTGGCCCCGTGCTGCACGTCGCCCGCTTTGGTGCCAAAGATTTAGCTGCTGTATATGCAGCCATAAATGCCACAGGCTATGGCTTGACCTTTGGCTTGCACAGCCGGATCGATGACCGCGTGCAAGAAGCCACCGACGCACTGCATGTCGGCAATATCTATATCAACCGCAATCAGATAGGTGCGGTGGTGGGCAGCCAACCCTTTGGAGGGGAGGGGCTTTCTGGTACTGGCCCCAAAGCGGGAGGGCCCCATTACCTGACACGTTTCACCGCCCCCCCCCCCCCC
>CALAXT010000066.1 GCA_937895435.1 uncultured Paracoccaceae bacterium
CTGCCCATTCGGCTGCCCACTGGTTTACCAAGTGGGCAGCCAGTCAAAACTGGCCTTTGGGATAAAAGGACCTAGTTTTTGTTTGGCCATCAGCTTTCAGCAATAAGGAACGCACCATGGATCGTCGCGGGTTTATCATATCATCATGTGCTGTTCTGCTCAGCCCTACTGAAACATTTTCAGAAACATTTGCGGCAAAAGAGACGCTGGCGCGGCTTCACGCAAACGTGATCTTTCTGCGCCATGCCCTAGCGCCGGGATTTGGTGACCCTGATAATTTTCGGCTGAACGACTGTGACACCCAGCGCAATCTCAGCGCAGCCGGGCGTGATCAAGCCGTTGCAATCGGCCAAAACATGACCCGCGCCGGGTTGGTTTTTGATGCTGTTTATTCAAGCCAGTGGTGTCGGTGCTTGGAAACGGCAGAACTGCTGGGGTTGGGCAAAGTGCAGGCGTTTGCTGGATTAAACTCATTTTTTCAAGGCCATGCCCAGCGCAGCCAAACCTTGCCCGCGCTGCAAGCCAAGCTGGCTGGTCTGCCTGTGGATGGGCTGAGCTTGATGGTCACACACCAGGTTGTCATTCAAGCCATCACACGTCTGGGCGTGGGCTCGGGCGAAGCGGTGGCGCTTAACACCACCACTGGGCGTGCAGAAGCACTTGCCTTGGGCTGATAGTGCCGCCCCAGCAGCGGTTCATCTGGATAAAATTCAAGGGGTCATGACGCAAATTTGACAATGATCCGCCGGTCGCGCGGGCCGTATCAACTAAGCCAATCCTGGCACTGATTGAATGGGAGCGACATCGATGATCCGCAGAACTTTTCTTGCACTGACCACCGCTATGGCCCTTTCTGCGCCGGCATTTGCTGCCGACAAAGACATTGTTGATACCGCCATTGATGCGGGCAGCTTTACCACACTTGTGGCTGCCGTTCAGGCCGCAGGTCTCGTGGATACCTTGAAGAGCGAGGGCCCCTTTACGGTTTTCGCGCCGACAGACGCAGCCTTTGCAGCCCTGCCAGCTGGCACGGTTGAAGACCTGCTCAAGCCCGAAAACAAAGACAAGCTGGTTAGCATTCTAACCTATCACGTGCTGCCTGGAAAAGTGATGTCAGGGGATCTGAGCGAGGGGCTGAAAGCCGCAACCGTTCAGGGCTCAGAAGTCACAGTGACGCTGGCAGATGGCGCCAAAGTTGATGGGGCCACCATCAGCGCAGCCGACATCGCCGCAAGCAATGGCGTCATTCATGTGATTGACGCAGTTATCCTGCCAGCCATGTAAATTGGTCTATCGGACCTGCTGATCAAAGGGGCGCGGCGACGTGCCCCTTTTTGTATGAATTTCCAAAGTTCAGATGCCCACACTAGCGCCGCAACAACACCGCCGATATCGGCGCCAGCGCCAATTGCCCGGCCCAATCACCCGCAAGCCACTGCCCCAACGCCGCAAGCGTCTGGGGGCTGACCCGCCCCGCCACAACGATTTGGCCCATTTGGGCAGCCTTAAAGGCTGCACGCTCAAGATACCGGGTGATCATCTCGGCGTCTTCATGGGCGGCGTCGATATCTCGAAACACGACCGCCGCAGGAAGCGACGCCCCAAGGGCAATTTCATGGGCGGCATTGATCCGGCCATCAAATGTCACCAGTGCGGCCCCGGCACTGCCCAAACCTTGGGCAATTTGTCCTGAAAGGCGACGATTGCCCTGAAACCCGCCCTGCGGCACATCCACCACCCCCAGCGCCTGTGGCACCCGCAATAAATGCCCCTGCAACAGGGAATCGATTGCGGCAAAATCAAACGCGTCGCCAAGCTTGGGCGATTGCAACAACACATCAAACCCCGCCGCCCGCCACCGCTCTGCCCGCGCGGGCGCATCGGGCCAATCAGGGTTGATCGCGACGCTCAATGGCACATTGAACTGCGCCAGTTGGTCTAGACCGATCACACCATCATCCATCAGCAAAATAGCAAAAATCGGCTTGTTTTGCGGGTTTGTAAAAGCCGTGGCCTTTTGCAAAAGCCGCGCACGCACCTGATCTGCAGTCAGAGCAGGATTTGAGGGCCTGTCAAGTTTTGACCCTGGTGGCAGCACCACCCGCCGTTCTGCCAGCGGCGCGACAGGCGGCAGTGCAGACGGCAACATGTCACCACTGCGGGAAGTCTTGGCGGAAGTGTCTGGCGTTGGGTCAGCGATCAGGCCCATATCTGGCTCTGACAAGTCCGGCATCGGCGGATCAACCAGCGTACCATCTGCAATCAACCGCGCAACATCAGCCACAGCAGGCATTTTGGGCGTGGCAGGGTATTGCCGTTCCAAAGGGGGGGCGCTGACTTGCGGCAGGCGCCCAATTGCAACATTCAGCGGTCTGGCCGTGGCTGCAGGCAGCGCCACAGGCTGGGGCGCAGCATCAGGCGGCATAGCTTTTGAAATGACAGGTTCGGGCATCGGCATGGGCTTTGGTTGGGGCAGCAGGTCAGCAGCCCCTTGCACAACATCTGACAGCGCTGCTGATGCAGGCTCTGGCGCGTTCACGGGCTCAATCACCGACGCAGCCACCGGCTCAATCACAGGCTCCGCCACGGGCTCAATCACGGGCTCA
>CALAXT010000067.1 GCA_937895435.1 uncultured Paracoccaceae bacterium
TTGAATTGACGTGCTGCCAGTTTTGTGTTGGCCAATATGAATGACAAGTTGTTTAATCAAAGTGTGTTGCTCTGTGCTTTTGGCTGATGGTTCGATTTTGCTGATCTAATTTTAACTTAGCGTAGGCAAGCGGGGGTTTTGGATCAACCCCAGTACCCAATTTTTCAACACATGGTAACCTAATGGGGTGGATAAACCGTAATAAAATAAAGGCGCGCAGGGAAGCCCTGCGCGCCAGATAGAAAGATAAATTTCACGCAGTGTTGACGTGTTATGCAGGTTCCAGTGCGTTTGTGGCCAGTTTAGCATCAACAATTGCCACCCATTCTGTCAGACTGGGGTGCGACATGCCAAGTGAGGCGGCTGTGAGTTTGATCAGCCGGTCCACACGTTCGATGCTTTTGGCCCCACCATAAACCGCACGTGCTGCCGATGAGGGGCGCAAAAGATGCTGTGCTGCGGCGGCGTATTTTTCAAATGGTACCGTGTCAGCGGCATCCGCACCCAGATGAATGACCATGCTGCTGACAAATTCATAAATTTCGCGCGACATCTCAAGGTCGCCATGCACGGCGTCTTTGATCGAGCGTGGTCCGCCAACTGTGATGCAGCGATAGTTACCTGTCGCCAACATCGCCCATTTTGCAAAGGGCACAAACAGCGAGTCATGTACACGCAGTTTCACGGGAACATCTTTGCCATCAATTTGATAAGCGTCAATGTCGGCTGCCAAGGTATCTAGCATGGCATCAAGCTTGGCGTCGTGAAATTTCGATACTTTGAAATTGGTGGGCAGGCCCACGTGCAAAACGTTGGGTGGTTCGTCTGGTGGGCGGAACGCCTGTGGATCGGGCGAACACAGTGTCATCATGCCGGGGTCAAAAGCGTCCCAAATCTCAGCTTCGGTAAAGGCGCTGCGCAACTGGGCACAGTCAAGCCCGGGGATCCGCTTCAGATAGGGCAACGGAGGCATGTTCATGATCGACATGCAGGGTGTCTTGGTTGCGGCGGTGCGGGCCAGCAAATCGCGCAGCGATGCGTGCGAGTACTGTTGTTCCTGCATGGCCAGACAGACCAAATCATAGTCATCAGGGTTTGCATCTTCGGGGGTGCAGGCGCGGGTGGTACCGGTCAAGTCGCGCGAAAAAAAGCTGCGGTGGGTGTCTTCACCACGCAGGGCGATCCGCACCTCGGTCCCTTGTTCGTTTATTAGCGCTGCAGTTTGTGCACGACATACATAAGTGACGTCATGGCCGCCTGCGACAAGTTTGGTGCCCAAAAGAGCGCCGTAAGATGCACCCAGAATCAAAATTCTGTAAGGCATTATGTTTATCCTCCCATTGCCCGGTGCCCATTCTGTTGATGGGCTCACCAAAGCGTCCTCATTATCTCGGCCGGATATCTTTCTAGGGCAGCGCGGCTGACAATCGGTGCAGGATATGGCTTCACGCGCGCAGGTCAAGAGCAGAGGCGCACAGGTTCCGGAGCAATTCGTCGCACCCGGAACCTGTATAAGTAGTGTTACCCCAGCAGTTCGACAAGGGTTTCGCCCAATTTTGCTGGCGAAGGTGAGACGCGGATGCCGGCTGAGCGCATCGCCTCAATTTTATCTTCTGCGCCACCTTTGCCGCCCGAAATCACAGCACCCGCATGACCCATCGTGCGGCCCGGTGGGGCGGTGCGTCCGGCGATAAAGCCCACGGTGGGCTTGGCGCGGCCGCGCTTTGCCTCATCTTTTAAGAACTGCGCGGCGGCTTCTTCGGCCGATCCTCCAATTTCACCAATCATGATGATCGATTTGGTGTCTGGATCTGCCAGAAACAGTTCCAAAATATCGATGAATTCTGTGCCCTTTACGGGGTCGCCACCGATCCCGATGGCGCTGGTCTGTCCAAGGCCTGCGCGGGTGGTTTGAAATACCGCCTCATAGGTCAGCGTCCCTGACCGTGACAAAACGCCCACTGATCCCTTTTGAAAAATAGACCCCGGCATGATCCCGATCTTGCATTCGTCGGGTGTCATCATACCGGGGCAGTTTGGGCCGATTAAGCGGCTGGGAGAGGCGTCGAGTTTCTGTTTTACGCGCACCATGTCTTGCACAGGCACGCCTTCGGTGATGCAGGTGATCAGCTCAATTCCTGCGTCAATCGCCTCTTCGATAGCGGCTGCCGCACCTGCGGGGGGAACATAGATCACGCTGGCTGTGGCGCCAGTGGCCTCTTTCGCTTCGGCAACCGAGGCAAAAATCGGCAAGGTTTCACCGCTTGATCCTGTCCAGTTGCTGCCACCCTTTGACGGATGCGTGCCCGCAACCATTTGCGTTCCATGATAGGCCAGCGCCTGTTCGGTGTGAAATGTGCCGGTTTTCCCTGTCAGACCTTGCACGATGATTTTGGTGTCTTTGTTGATCAAGATTGACATGGTATTACCCTCTCACAGCTTTGACGATCTTCTGGGCGGCATCGTCCAGATCATTCGCGGCAATCACGTTCAGGCCGGAATTGTTGATGATGTCTTTGCCCTCATCCACCTTGGTGCCTTCCAGCCGGACAACCAGTGGCACGCTGAGGCCGACATCTTTCACAGCTTGGACAACGCCGTTGGCAATCACATCGCAGCGCATGATGCCGCCAAAAATATTGACCAAAATACCTTTTACGTTCGGGTCGGACGTGATGATTTTGAACGCTGCGGTGACCTTTTCGGTGGTGGCGCCACCACCGACATCCAAAAAGTTGGCAGGTTCGGCGCCGTAAAGTTTGATGATATCCATCGTGGCCATTGCAAGGCCTGCACCGTTCACCATGCAGCCAATTTCACCATCGAGGGCAACATAGGCCAGATCATATTTGGATGCTTCAATTTCTTTGGCATCTTCTTCGGATTCATCGCGATAGGCCATGATATCGGGGTGGCGAAACAGTGCGTTGCCGTCAAAGCTGATCTTGGCATCCAGCACCTGCACGTCGTTTGACTTTGTGACAATCAACGGGTTGATTTCCAGCAGGCTCATGTCTTTGCTGGTAAAGGCGGTGTAAAGCGCCTTGAACAGATCAATCGCCTGGCTGCGGGCGGTGCCATCCAGCTTAAGGGCATCTGCGATCTTTTCGGCGTCTTGCGTCGTGCAGCCGGCGGCGGGATTTATGGCGATCGTGTGGATGAGATCAGGGGTTTCCTCAGCGACTGTTTCAATGTCCATGCCGCCTTCGGTTGATGCCACAAATGAGGTGCGGCCTGTTTCGCGGTCAACCAAAACCGACAGATAGAGTTCACGCGCAATGTCGGCACCAGCTTCGATATACAGGCGGTTCACCTGTTTGCCGGCAGGGCCGGTCTGTTTGGTGACCAAGGTATTTCCGAACATCTCGCGCGCATTTGTCAGCGCATCTTGGGCAGAAAAAGAAACCCGCACCCCACCTTTGGCGTCATCGGACAATTCTTTAAATTTGCCCTTGCCGCGCCCCCCGGCGTGGATCTGGCTTTTGACAACCCAAACCGGGCCCGGAAGTGCGGCCACAGCGGCCTCGGCTTGATCTAGCGCTGTGATGGCCACCCCGGCTGCGATGGGCGCGCCAAAGCTTTGCAGAACCTCTTTGGCTTGATGTTCGTGAATGTTCATCTGTCTCTCTCCGTCTATCTTGGTCTTTGTCACTTAATAAGCGGTAGAATTTCCTTGAAGGCTTGGGTGCCTGCTTGGCCAAGCCATTCGAACACCACCATTTCGGTGGTAACGATGCTGACACCTGCCGCGCTCAGTCGTGCCAGGCAGGCTGTTTCGCTTTCCAGAGTGCGTGACGCGGTGGCGTCAGACACCACGAACACCTCAAAGCCTTCTTCAACCATGCTGGCGGCTGTCTGCATGACGCAAATATGCGCCTCCATCCCGGCCAAAATAGCTTGGGGGCGGCCCAATGATTTAAAAGCTTGGGAAAAGGCGGCATCTTCCATGCAGGAAAAATGCAGCTTTGACAAAACAGGGCTGTCACCGGCGGCGCTGCGCACCTCGGGGATCGTGTGGCCCAAACCTTTTGGATATTGCTCGGTCAGCAAGGCTGGAACACCCGTGCGTCCGGCCGCGCGCAGCAACAAACGGGTATTTTTTATCGTGCGGGCCGGGGCCTGCATGGCGGGAACCAATCGCTCCTGCATGTCGATAACAATAAGAGCAGAATCGCGCGCCCTAATCAGCAATTTCCAGCCCTCCACGCCAAGAAATCAATAGGTATGTAGTATACCACAGACCCATCCGTCAACGTTTTTTGTATTAAAAACAACAGTAAAAAAACATTTGACCTGTGTTGATTTGTTAGTATGGTATACAAGATACACAGGCAGCCAGTCCCGTTAAGAGGACGGTGCCAATGTATCGCAAGAGGAGGTCTGACATGTCGATTGGCGACAAGCTAAACCCCATCTCTGAAAGTTTTTCGTTGAAGGATCATACCTTCAATGTGCTGCGCGCCGCCATTTTGGATATGGACATCTATCAGCCCGACGCCGACCTGCGGCTGGATGAGCGTCAGATGGCTGAGCGGCTTGGAATTTCCCGAACGCCCGTCCGTGAGGCCTTGGCCCGCCTGTCGCAAGAGGGTCTGATTGAAGTGATGCCGCGCAAGGGTGTTTTTGTGCGCCGCAAAACGCGCGAAGAGATTCTAGAGATGGTGGTGACATGGGCCGCGCTGGAAAGCATGGCGGCGCGTTTGGCCACGGTAAATGCCACGGCGGCCGAATTGGTTGCGTTGCGCAAGTTTGCCATGAAGCACAGCAGCGATGCAGTTCGCGCAGATATCGAAGAATATTCTGATGCAAACATCAAGTTTCACCAATCCATCCTAAATCTTTCTGGTTGCAGCTTGCTGCGAACCACGGCGGATGGCTTGTTTACCCACATGCAGGCGGTGCGCCGCCGCGCGATGGGTGAAAGCGACCGGGCGCGGCGCTCGGTTGCAGACCACATGGAAATCATCGAGGCGCTGACCTCGCGTGACGCTGATTTGGCGGCCCGTCGGGTGCTAGAGCACACGATGCGGCTGCATGATCATATCAGCAAAACTTGGACACGGTTGGAATCGCTGGGCACGTTGCGCAGCGCAGCCACGACAAATTAACGCAAAACCACGAGGAAGAGAATGACCAACGCCCTTGCCGCGCAGACCCAAGATGCGACCGCCGAAGATGCCGCCGCGCGCGATCTCACGGATGGATTCCACCTCATTATTGATGCACTCAAGCTGAATGGCCTGAACACGATTTATGGTGTGCCGGGTATTCCGATCACCGATTTTGGTCGTATGGCTCAGGCTGAGGGCATGCGGGTGATTTCATTCCGCCATGAACAAAACGCTGGCAATGCGGCTGCGATTGCAGGCTTTTTGACCAAAAAGCCTGGTATTTGCCTAACCGTATCTGCGCCAGGCTTTTTGAATGGCCTGACTGCGTTGGCCCACGCCACCACCAATTGCTGGCCGATGATCTTGATCTCGGGTTCGTCCGAGCGTGAGATTGTTGATTTGCAGCAGGGTGATTACGAAGAAATGGACCAGCTGGCCATCGCCAAGCCCTTGTGTAAGGCTGCTTACCGTATTTTGCATGCCGAAGACATTGGTATTGGTGTGGCGCGCGCCATTCGTGCGGCTGTGTCTGGCCGGCCGGGCGGCGTATATCTTGATTTGCCAGCCAAGCTTTTTGGGCAGGTGATGGATGCCGCAGCTGGCGAGAAATCATTGGTCAAGGTGATTGATCCGGCCCCGGCGCAACTGCCCGGCGCTGATGCGGTGGCCCGTGCGCTGGACGTGCTGAAGGGCGCAAAGCGCCCGCTGATTATCTTGGGTAAGGGCGCGGCCTATGCGCAGGCTGATGAAAGCGTGCGCGCTTTTGTTGAGCGAAGCGGCATCCCCTATCTGCCGATGAGCATGGCCAAAGGGTTATTGCCAGATGACCATCCACTGTCTGCAGGGGCTGCGCGGTCGCTTGTGCTGAAGGAGTCAGATGTCGTCGTGATGGTCGGTGCACGTCTGAACTGGCTGCTGAGCCACGGCAAAGGCAAACAGTGGGGTGCAGAACCAAAGAAGTTTGTGCAGATTGATATTGAGCCGAAAGAAATGGACAGCAATGTTGAAATCGCAGCACCGCTGGTGGGCGATATTGGCTCTGTGCTGGATTCTCTGTTGGCGGGCATGGGCGCTGGTTGGCAAAAGCCCAATCCTGAGTGGACAGACACGATCCGCGACAAGGTTGACGGCAATGTGGCCAAGATGGCGCCGCGTTTGATGAACAACAATTCCCCGATGGATTATCACGGTGCGTTGGGCCGTTTGAAAACCATCATCGCCGAACGTCCTGATGCGATTTTGGTCAATGAGGGCGCCAATACGCTGGATTTCGCACGGTCCATCATCAACATGTCAAAGCCGCGCAAGCGTCTGGATGTTGGCACCTGGGGTGTGATGGGCGTGGGCATGGGCAGCGCAATTGCGGCCGCCGTCGAAACTGGCCACCCTGTTCTGGCGATTGAGGGCGACAGCGCGTTTGGCTTTAGCGGCATGGAGGTGGAAACGATCTGCCGTTACAATCTGCCAATCTGTGTTGTGATCTTTAACAATAACGGCATCTATCGCGGCACTGACAGCAATGAAAATGGCGATGGCGATCCGGCCACCACGGTTTTTGTGCCGGATGCGCGTTATGACATGATGATGCAGGCCTTTGGCGGGGTTGGTGTCAATGCCACCACCCCAGATGAGCTGGCGCGCGCCGTAAATGAAGCGATGGACAGCGGCAAACCCACGTTGATCAATGCTGTGATCGATCCAACCGCTGGGACAGAAAGTGGCCGGATTGGCAACCTGAACCCGCAAAGCGTTGTGAAAAAGAAATGATTTGGGGGGGCGTTGCCCCTCATATCCCCTTAGAGAAACATTAGGAGCCTAAGATGAAAGCCCTAGAAGGCGTCAAGATCCTCGATTTCACCCATGTTCAGTCGGGGCCAACCTGCACCCAGCTGCTGGCTTGGTTTGGCGCAGACGTAATTAAGGTGGAACAGCCAGGCGTGGGCGATGCCACCCGCAAGCAGTTGGTTGATGTGCCTGGTGCCGACAGCCTGTATTTTACCATGCTAAATCACAATAAGCGCTCGATTGAGCTGAATGGTAAAAACCCGGTCGGCAAAGAGGTTCTGACACGTTTGATCGAAGAATGTGACGTGATGGTGGAAAACTTTGCCCCAGGCGCGTTGGACCGTATGGGGTTTTCGTGGGAGCGTGTGCAGGAAATCAACCCGCGTATGATCTTGGCCTCGATCAAAGGTTTTGGCCCGGGCAAATACGAAGATTGCAAGGTGTATGAAAACGTCGCGCAATGTGCGGGTGGATCTGCATCGACCACTGGGTTTTTAGATGGCCCACCTTTGGTCACGGGCGCGCAGATCGGGGACAGTGGCACTGGGCTGCATCTGTGCTTGGGTATTGTGACCGCGCTTTATCAGCGTGAAAAATCGGGTCGTGGACAAAAAGTATCGGCCGCGATGCAGGATGGCGTGCTGAACCTTTGCCGCGTCAAGCTGCGCGATCAGCAGCGTTTGGAAGCGGGCCCCCTGACAGAATATTCGCAATTTGGCGAAGGCATCCCCTTTGGCGATTCTACGCCACGTGCGGGCAATGACTCGGGTGGTGGTCAGCCAGGCCGGATCTTGAAGTGTAAGGGTTGGGAAACGGACCCCAATGCCTATACCTATTTCATCACCCAAGCCGCCGTTTGGGGTAAAGTGTGTGATGTAATTGGCAAGCCTGAGTGGAAAGACGCCCCCGGCTATGCCACCCCCCCCGAGCGGTTGGACAAGCTAAACGAGATTTTTGGCGCCATCGAAGCATGGACCATGACAAAAACCAAATTTGAGGTCATGGATATTTGCAACCCGCTCGATATTCCTGTGGGTCCGATCCTGTCGACCAAAGAGATTATGGAAGATGAGGGTCTGCGGGCCACCGGCACGATTGTTGAGGTCGATCACCCAACGCGCGGCCGCTATGTCAGTGTTGGCTGCCCCATCAAGCTAAGCGATAGCCCCGTTGAGGTGACGCGCTCGCCGCTTTTGGGTGAACATACCACCGAAATCTTGACTTCAGTTCTGGGCTTTGCGGGCGATGACTTGGATCGTGTCATCGGATCTGGCGCCGTTGGCGCAGCAAAGGTGGCGGCACAATGACCGACAAGATGCGCTTGATCGTCATGGGCCAGCAGGCGTTTGGCAAGGACGCCCTTGCCAAACTGCTGGAAGAGGGCCGTGATGAGGTGGTCGCGGTTTATTGTGAACCCGACCGCGCCGGCAAGCCGGTTGACCCGATCAAAGAATTCGCCCTGGAAAAGGGCCTGCCGGTTTATCAGCCTGCGCATTTCAATGATCAGGCCGATTTGGATCAATTGGCGGCGCTGAATGCTGATCTGATGGTGATGGCCTTCGTGAACGTGTTTGTGCCCGAAGTGGCGCGTGACACGCCGCGGCTTGGGTCGATCTGTTTCCATCCATCGTTGCTGCCGCTGCACCGTGGCCCCTCGGCGGTGAATTGGCCAATTATCATGGGCAGTCGTGAAAGCGGGTTTTCGTGGTTTTATCCAACCGACGGCTTGGATGAGGGCGATGTCTTGCTGATGTGGAAATGCCCGATTGAGCCCGACGACACTGTGATCGATCTGTATTTCAAAAAGATCTATCCCGCGGCGATCGCGTCAGTTTTACAGGTGGTTGATCTCTTTCGCAGCGGCAACCCACCGCATATCGAACAAGATGAATCCTTGGCGACCTATGAGCGTCGTTGCACCAAAAAACACACTCACATTGATTGGAACAAGCCGGTTGCTCAGGTTTATAACCTGATCCGTGGGGCCAACCCATCACCTGGGGCATGGACCACGCTGAACGGCGCCGAAGTGCAAGTGTTTGATGCCGCTCGCGTGCCCGGCGATGGGATTTCAAGCCGCGTAACCGAGGTCTCGGACCAGGGCGTGACGGTTCAATGTATCGGTGGGCGCATTCTGATCAAACGGGTTCGCCCCGCAGATGGTGGCAAGGTTGCTGCGTCCGAATGGGCGGCTGCGGCTGGGCTGGCCGCTGGCCAGAACCTTGGCGCCTGAAACAGACTTTACCAAAAGGAACACACAGATGTCAGATATCGAAATTGCGCGCAAAGCCAATAAAAAGCCTATTCAGGAAATCGGTGCCAAGCTTGGCATTCCAAGTGAGCACTTGCTGCCTTTTGGCCATGACAAGGCCAAAGTGTCTGAAGCTTTCATCAAATCGCTCGAAGGCAAAAAGAATGGGCATTTGGTGCTGGTGACTGCGATCAACCCAACACCAGCTGGTGAAGGTAAGACCACCACAACCGTTGGTCTGGGCGATGGCCTGAACCGGATTGGCAAGAACGCCGCCATCTGTATCCGCGAAGCCTCGTTGGGGCCGAACTTTGGGATGAAGGGTGGAGCAGCCGGTGGTGGCATGTCGCAGGTCGTTCCGATGGAAGACATGAACCTGCACTTCACCGGTGATTTTCACGCCATCACCAGCGCGCACAACCTGTTGGCCGCGATGTTGGACAACCACATTTATTGGGGCAATGAGCTGGATATTGATATTCGCCGCATTCCCTATCGCCGCGTTATGGATATGAATGATCGCGCCCTGCGTGAGCAGGTGATCAACCTTGGCGGTGTTGCCAATGGCTTCCCGCGCGAATCAGGGTTTGACATCACCGTTGCATCCGAAGTGATGGCGATTTTGTGTCTGTCGAAAGATCTGCGTGATCTTGAGCGCCGTCTGGGCGATATCATTGTGGCATATCGTCGCGACCGCTCGCCGGTCTATGCCCGCGATATCAAGGCTGATGGGGCGATGACTGTGCTGCTGCAGCAAGCGATGCAGCCCAACCTTGTTCAGACGCTTGAAAACAACCCGGCCTTTGTGCACGGCGGGCCGTTCGCCAATATCGCACATGGCTGCAACTCGGTCGTGGCCACTACCACGGCGTTGAAACTGGCCGATTATGTTGTGACCGAAGCGGGCTTTGGCGCTGACCTTGGTGCTGAGAAATTCTTTGACATCAAGTGCCGCAAAGCGGGGCTTAAGCCCGAGGCGGTGGTGATTGTGGCCACCGTGCGCGCGATGAAAATGAACGGTGGGGTGGCCAAGGCTGATCTCGGCGCAGAAAATGTTGATGCCGTGAAGAACGGTTGTGCCAATTTGGGACAGCACATTGAAAACGTAAAGCAATTTGGCGTGCCGGCGGTGGTTGCGATCAACCATTTCGTGTCAGACACTGATGCCGAAGTGCAGGCAATCAAAGACTATGTGGCCTCGCAAGGGTCTGAGGCGGTGCTTTGTAAGCATTGGGCCAAGGGCTCGGAAGGAATCGAAGATCTGGCCCGCAAGGTCGTGTCATTGGTCGAAAGCGGTGCGGCACAATTCGCACCACTCTACCCCGATGACATGAGCCTGTTTGAGAAAATCGAAACTATCGCCAAGCGGATTTATCGTGCGGATGAGGTGCTGGCCGATAAGAAAATCCGTGATCAGCTGAAGCAGTGGGAAGAGCAGGGTTACGGCAATTTGCCGGTCTGTATGGCCAAGACGCAGTATTCATTCACGACAGATCCAAATCGTCGCGGCGCGCCGCGCGGCCACAGTCTGCCGGTGCGCGAAGTGCGCCTGTCAGCCGGTGCGGGCTTTGTTGTCGTCATCTGCGGCGAAATCATGACAATGCCGGGCTTGCCACGCGTGCCTTCTGCTGAGAACATCCGCATAAACGAGGACGGCCTGATCGACGGACTGTTCTGATCTGGGAGGATCGACGTGATACGCAAGATTTTGGTTCCGGTGCGGGGCGACGGCAAGGGCGATAACGTCCTGGCCCACGCCGCCGCGGTCGCGCATCGTCACGCGGCACATATTGAGGTCATTCATTGTCGGCCCCGGCCGCAAGATTTGATGCCGTTTGGTGTGGCCATACCAGATTTTTTGCGCGATCAGGTGATCAAACATTCCTATCAAGTTGCTGATCAGGAAGAGCAGGGCATGCGGGCTGAAGTGGAGGTTTTGGCCCAAAAGCTTAATCTCAGTCTGTCAGAAGACCAGATTGGAAAATGCGCCACGGTGTCTTTCGTCGAAGAGGCTGGGCGTCAGGTTGATGTGATCAAACGCCACGGCAGGCTTGCCGATATGATTGCCGTGGCGAAACCCGACCGAGACCGCAATTTGGGCCACAACACGCTTAAGGCGGCGCTGTTTCATTCTGGCCGGCCTGTGCTGATGTGCCCGCCGTCACAACAAGCGCCCGTGTCACTGAGTGCAAAGGTCACGATTGCTTGGAATGGCAGCGCGGAATCAGCGCGGGCGCTTTCGCAGTGTAAAAGCGTGCTGCGGGGGGCTGATCAGGTTTGGGTGCTGTCAAACGGATCAAATGCCGGGGCCGGAACGTCAGTTGAGGAGCTGATTGTTTATCTGGGCTTGCATGACATCAAAGCCAGTGTCGAAACATTTTCCCCCAGTAAAAAGACCGGGCCTGAATTGTTGCGCCTGAGCGGTGAGCTTGGGGCGGATATGATGATTATGGGCGCTTATGGTGACAGCCACGAACGTGAAACCGTTTTTGGTGGAAATACTCAGGCGATTGTTGATGCTGCGACCATGCCGGTGTTGCTCAATCACTGAGACGGAATACGGATTTTGTGGAGGAAATCCGTCGGAATGAAGACCTCAAAAGAAAGGTCTCATAAGCGGTGGGCAAATGCCCATCAGATTCGAAAAGCCAAGGGAGGACCAAATGGCTGTAAAATCAAAACTTCTGTCCAAAATTGTTGGAACAGCTGCGCTGGGGCTTATGGCTCTGAGCAGCGTCGCCCATGCTTGGGAGCCAAACAAACCGGTTGATTTCGTCATCATGGCGGGCGCTGGTGGTGGGGCTGACCAAATTGCGCGTTTCCTGCAATCAGTTGCCGAAAAGAAAGATCTGACCAATCGTCCGCTGGTGCCCAACAACAAAGGTGGCGGTTCCGGTGCCGAGGCGCTGATCGCGCTGAACACCACAAAAGATCCCAACCATACTATTTTGGTGACGTTGAATTCGTTCTTCACCACACCCCTGCGTCAGGCCAATCTTGGCATTGATGTCAGCACCTTTTCCCCAGTTGCAATGATGGGTGTCGACCCGTTCATTTTGTGGGTGCACAAAGACAGTGGCATCACCACCTTTGAACAATGGCTGGATGCAGTCAAAGCGTCTGATGATTACATCATGGGCGGCACCGGAAAAGGCCAAGAAGATTCGCTGGTTATCACCTATCTGAAACAGGCGTTTGGCTTGAAGATTAAGTACATCCCCTACAAAGGTGGCGGGGCGGTTGCCAAGGATCTGGCAGGTAAGCAGATCATGGCGACTGTGAACAACCCATCGGAAACCAAAGGCTTCTATGCCAATGGCGACGTTGTGCCGCTGCTGTCTTTCTCGGATGAGCGTATGCCGGCTTTCCCGGATGTGCCGACCATCAAAGAAAAGGGTCAGGACTTCAGCTACTATAACCAGCGTGCCGTTGTTGGTGCGCCTGGGCAATCTGCCGAGGCTTCTGCCTATTACCAGACTCTCTTCAAAACCATTTATGAAAGCCAAGAGTGGCAGGATTATATGACATCCGAAAGCCTTTCACCGCTTTGGATGAACCCAGAAGAGCAAAAGGCCTATTGGGGTGTTCAGGTTGACCGCCACAAAAAGTTGCTCGCCGAGATGGGCGAGTAACAGCCTAAACTGGTAAAAATCAGGGCCATTGGGAGATAACAATGCGGCGCGGAGAGTTTATTACGGCAGGTATTCTGGCCGTCCTTTCAATCTATATGATGTGGAAAAGCACCGAACTTGACGTCGGTTACATCAGCGGCGAAGGGCCGGGCGGGGGGGCGTGGCCGTTCTGGCTCTCCGCGATCATGTTGGTCTGCACGGGCCTGATTGCATATAATGCGGTAAGG
Source organism: uncultured Paracoccaceae bacterium (assembly GCA_937895435.1). Taxonomy (GTDB): domain Bacteria; phylum Pseudomonadota; class Alphaproteobacteria; order Rhodobacterales; family Rhodobacteraceae; genus CALAXT01. The sequence goes on from CALAXT010000067.1 coordinate 13,007, forward strand.
CGGACAAGTCCGCCTTCCCAATCCACTGAACCGGTTCTGGATGCCGAGGGTCGCAAGACGCTTATTCAGGTTTTCGGTGGAATTTTCGCTTTTGTGGCGCTTGTGGGCATCATTTCGATGTACGGCGCGATGATGGTTTTCCTGTTCTATTATCTGTGGTTCCTGGGTCGTCACAGTTTGAAACTGTCTGCTGCGATCGCACTGATCACACCGGTGGTGTTCTTCTTCTTCTTTGAAGCATTGATGCGTGTGACGATGCCAAAGGGCATGGGCTTTACCGAGCCGCTCTTCAACTGGCTCAACACGATCATTTATTGAACACTGGAAAACTGAGCCCGTAAGGGACGAGGGAGCTTAGCAAAGCCATGGATATTCTCGCACTTCTGTCCGGCGGCCTGTTAGAGGCGCTGCAACCTATAAACCTGCTGCTGATCATCTTAGGCGTCACACTGGGTCTGTTTATTGGTATGATGCCCGGTTTGGGGTCTGTGAACGGTGTTGCCATCTTGCTGCCGATCACCTTTTTGGTGCCGCCGGCCTCGGCCATTATCTTTCTTGCCGCGATTTACTATGGGGCGATGTATGGGGGGGCGATCAGCTCGATTACCCTTGGCATTCCCGGCGCCTCAACGGCGGTTGCAACAACATTTGATGGCAGACCGCTGGCCATGAAGGGCAAGGCCAGCCTTGCGTTGGTAACTGCTGCAGTGGCATCTTTTGTTGGCGGCACGGTGTCGATTGTGCTTTTCACCGCCTTTGCGCCATTGCTGGCCTCGGTTGCGCTTAGCTTTGGGTCGCCTGAAATTTTCGCCCTGATGCTGCTGGCATTTGCCACATTTGTTGGTCTGGGGGGCGATGATATTCCCAAGACTATTTTGTCGATCTGTCTAGGGCTTGTGTTTGCCGCCGTTGGTTTCGATGAGATATCTGGCGCGCCACGTTTGGTCTTCCTTGATATTTCAGGCTTTTTGCATGGCATCAACTTCTTGGTTCTGGCCATCGGTGTTTACGGTATCGGCGAAATGCTTTGGACGCTTGATACAACGCGGGGCAAGATCACCTCGACCGAGGCCAAGATGTCGTTAAAAGGTATTGTTGCCGATACCAAGCAGTCGCTGGTGGAGGGCTGGCGCGGCATGACGATTGGTTCGTTCTTGGGCTTTTTTGTGGGCATTCTGCCTGCTGCTGGGGCAACGCCCGGCTCGCTGATGTCTTATGGCGTGGCCAAGCTTATGTCGAAAAAACCTGAGTCTTATGGCCAGGGTAACCCTGATGGTGTTGCCGCGCCCGAGGCTGCGAACAATTCGGCCTCAACCGGTTCCATGCTGCCGATGCTGACACTTGGGATCCCTGGGTCGCCAACAACCGCCATTTTGCTTGGTGGGATGGTGATCTGGGGGCTGACGCCCGGGCCGCGCCTTTTTGCTGAACAGCCCGAGTTTGTCTGGGGCCTGATTGGGTCGTTCTATGTGTCGAACTTCTTCGCCCTGGTGGTCAACCTGTCGTTCATCCCACTGTTTATCTGGATGCTGCGGATGCCCTTTACCATTTTGGCGCCAATGATCTTTGTGCTGTCGATTGTGGGGGGCTATGCTGCCACCAAAGACATGCATGATGTTTGGCTGATGCTGGGCTTTGGGCTGAGCGCATTTTTCCTGCGTAAATTCGACTATCCTCTGGCGCCAGCGGTGCTGGCCATCGTGCTGGGCCCAATTGCTGAACCCACGTTGCGTCAGTCGCTTTTGCTGTCATCAGGGGATCCGATGATCTTTTTGAACCGTCCGATTGCCGGGCCGATCACGGTGATTGCCATCATTTTGATCCTGTTGCCGCTGCTAAAGGTGATCAAAAACAAAATGTCGTCGTCCGGTATGAAAAACGCCTGACGTGTATGGTTTGATCTGCGTATTTGTTTGGGGCGGCGGTGGTGTACACGGCCGCCCCAATTTCTATTTCGGCTCTGTCTTTATGCGCTGGGGGATTGCTGAATGCCGCACCAACATATGCCGCCAGATGATGATGAACATGATGCCTGGAACCCGGGGCTGACATCGGCCCTGCCACGGGCACTGCTGCCGAGCGTCACGCTCTATCGTCCGGGCAATGCCAGCACCCGCTATAAAGATGCCAAAGAGGCCGCTGACTTTTGTGGGATGAAACCCCAAGAACTCAGCGCGCTGACCGCTCGCCGTCTGGCCATGCATGAAGTATTGATCCGCGTTACCGCTGATCTTTATGTGTCTGACGGCCCAGCCTATGAGGCGCTGGGGTTGAAACTGCGCGGCATGGCCGGGCAAATTCTGCACACCCACATCATGCCCGAAATGGGCGCCATCGAGGCAGAGTTTGCTGCCCTGCGCACGCGGGTTGAGGCGGCGCTGGCGGCCCGATTGGACTGTGATGTTTTCACTTACACCCAGCCCAGTCATCAGCCGACCGGCTGGTGGGCGCGCAGATGGGGCGTCAAAAAAAAGATCCCTGCACAGACCGAGCCGCCGGAATTCGCAGCACTGGCGCGCTGGCAGGCAATGCGTGCGCAGACGACCTGCCCGTTTGAGCGCGCCTGCCTGAAGGCGCTGCACATCATTGTCAGTGGTATCTTAGGCCAGCATGGCGCTTTGATGGCCGATAAGGCGCTGGTGATCCGGCTGGCAGCCAATTTGGTGTGTAACTCTTATGGCAGCCGCGAAATCGGTGCGTTGATTACCCCAATATTTTTGCGTGCTGTCCAAACTGAGGGCTATCGCTTGCTGCCCTTTCAAAAAGAACCCTTCGTGATGAATGTCAAAGGCGCGTCAGGTGCGGGCAAAAGCACCATCCGGCCCTTACAGCGCGAATTGGCCGAGCGTATGGGCATTCGCTGGGAGGATTTTGCACTGGTCAGCCCCGATTACTGGCGGAAATTCCTGTTGGATTACGGGTCAATGGGCAAAGATTACAAATATGCCGCGATGCTGACTGGGCAGGAATTGGAAATTATTGATAAAAAACTTGATCTTTACATGGAAGAAAAGGCCCGTCGGGCGGAAATGCCACATTTGCTGATTGATCGGTTCCGCTTTGATAGTTTCACCCCCAGCACGACGCACCCGCAAGAGGGGCGGCTGCTCAGCCGGTTTGGCCACACGGTTTTCATGTTTTTTATCATAACGCCGCCAACCGAAACGGTTGAGCGGGCGTGGAAACGGGGGCTGGCCACAGGCCGCTATAAGGCTGTTGATGATCTGCTTTACCATAACATCGAAGCTTATACGGGTATGCCCCAGCTCTTTTTATCGTGGGTCAATCGTAAGCCGCAAAAGGTTCATTTTGAATTTTTGGACAATAATGTGCCCTATGGCAGCCGCCCACGCACGGTGGCTTTTGGGTGGAATGGTGAGATCACTGTTCTTGATCCTGCCTGTATGCGGCGTCTGACAGGCTATCGCCACATCAATGTCAATGCGACGCGGGCCGATGATGTTTATCAAAAACCAACCGCCCCGCAGGAAGATATTTTGATCAAGTTTTCTGAAAATATTCAAAACATGCGCTTTGTAGACCCTGACACGCGCCAGCTTTCAGCCGCAATCAAAGATGGGGTCTGTGTGTATGAGCGTGATGGGTTCTTGGCCCAAAACGGTTTGCGCGCCCTGACGGCAGTTGCCGCCAATAACGATAGCTCTGCGGCCAATCTGTCTGCTGATCTGGTGGCAGAGCAGAAATATACGGTGGGCGCGTGGTCTTCTGCGAAAAGCTTGAATCCTGCGCCCTGATTAAAGGCTGGGCGACAGCAGAATTTTGCCGCGATGGCTGGCGGCCTCCATCATTTTGTGGGCTTCAGCTGCCGATTCAAATCCAAATACCTTGTGGGTTTGCGCTGCCAGCCGCCCTTGGCCAAACATTGGCCAGACTTGGGCGCGCAGCTCAGCTGCGACTGCTGATTTGAACGTGTCGGGGCGGGTTCTTAGGGTTGAACCGGTATAGGTCAGGCGCTTTAGCATGATCGGCATCAAATTGATTTCAACCTTTGATCCTGCATTAAAGGCCAATTGCACAATGCGCGCATCGTGATTGGCGGCTTTTATATTGCGCTCAACATAAGGCCCTCCGATGATGTCCAAAATCAGATCAGCGCCACCTGCGGCACGCACAATTTCAACAAAATCTTCTTCATGGTAATTGATTGCACGGGTTGCCCCCAGTGCTTCGACATAGGCGCAATCGTCTGGGTTGGCGCAGGTGGCAAAGACCTTGAAGCCTAGGTGATGGCCCAGCTGAACGGCTGTCGATCCAATCCCCCCGGCACCGCCATGCACCAACAAGGTCTGACCGGCTTGGCGCGGTTGATTAAAGAACAGATTGCTCCACACGGTGAAATACGTCTCGCAAAGCCCGGCTGCATCGCCCAGCGCCACACCCTGTGGAATTGGCAAACAATGCGCAGCCTCTACTGCTACAAATTCGGCGTAGCCACCGCCATTGGTCAGACCGCACAGCTCATCGCCGAGCTCCCATCCGCTGACATCAGTGCCGATGGCTGCAACTGTGCCCGACACCTCAAGCCCCAGAAGATCCGATGCACCCTTTGGCGCTGGGTAATGCCCACGTCGCTGCACCAGGTCGGGGCCATTTATGCCTGCGCTCGCCACCTTGATCAAAATCTCAGAGGGGCCAACCGTTGGCAGAGGGCGCTGTGCCACAACCAACACCTCGGGCGTGCCCGTACCATTCATTTCTATAACCTTCATGGTGCTGGGCAACATATTGATCTCCAATCAGAATTGCAGTTTCATTTCATGTCTGAGACGCGTATTAACGATACCCCCCACCCCGTAGGTTGGCAAACAAAAAGCCTAAATTTTCTGCCAAAGGGGCTGGGTGTTGGGCCAAAAAATGGCCCGCCAAAGGCGGGCCATTTGTGATGCAATGAATTTAACACGCAGCTTTCGTGCGTGAAGGGGGTCAGACCACCCGCACTTCTACTGAGCCCAGACCTGCTGCCGACATCACCATAACATCGCCGCGCTGCACCGGGCCCACGCCTGACGGGGTGCCTGACATGATCACGTCGCCTGCGGCGAGTTCAAAATACTCGGAAAGATATGAAATCATTTCGGGCACTTTCCAGATCATCTGGTTGATGTCGCCCTCTTGGCGGATCTGGCCATTTACCTTCAACTCAATCCGGCCATGATCAATGTGCCCGACTTCGGCAACGGTATGCAGAGGACCAGAGGGGCCTGAGCGTTCAAACGCCTTGCCGATTTCCCACGGACGGCCCAGTTTCTTTGCCTCACCCTGCAAATCGCGGCGGGTCATATCAAGGCAAACACCATAGCCAAACACATGGTCTAGCGCCTGATCAACCGGGATATTGGTGCCACCTGATTTCAGGGCAACGGCCATCTCAACCTCAAAATGCACATCGTTGGAATGCGCAGGATAGGGGAACTCACCCGTCAAATCGATGTTATTGGGGTTTTTTTGGAAAAAGAACGGCGCCTCTCGGTTTGGATCGCCACCCATTTCGATGGTGTGGGCGGCATAGTTGCGCCCGATGCAATAGATGCGGCGGACGGGAAACAACGCATCCGACCCTGCCACAGGCAAGGTGGGCACCGGTGGCAGTTCAATCACATAGTTCGACATTCAGGGCTCCATTTTCCAACTAGGTTCAGAAATTGATAGCCGATGCCGATTTTAAGATCAATCGCAACCAATTTAAAAAATCAAAACATTTTTGTTGCGAGGCGGCATTGATCTGTGCCAATCTAGATATTGGATCGGAATTGGTCAACCAATTTAGGGGTGAAACAGGGTGCTTTCCCGGCTTGAGCCATCAGGACGCGACGCAGCAGTTTCTGCGCTAAAGTCGTTTATCGACGCGGGCGATTACAGTCCGGGCGATCGGCTGCCGGCAGAACGCAGCCTGATGGGTGAACTGGGTATGACCCGCACCATCTTGCGTAAAGCGCTTGATGCGCTTGAACGAGAGGGCGTGATTTGGCGCCATGTGGGTAAGGGTACGTTTGTTTCTGTGCCAAGTTCGCACGGTGCGCCGATTAGCGAAATCGTACATCAGATGACGCCTGTGCGTATGATGCGCGCAAGGTTAAGTATTGAGCCCGCAATAGCCCGCGAAGCGGCGATAAACGCCTCACGTGAGATAATGGTGCGTATTAAACTGGCGCGTGACCGGGCGTTTGATGCCACCACTTGGGCTGATTATGAGGCCCAGGATGACCTGTTCCACCGGACCATCGCAGAGGCATCTGACAATATTTTGCTGGTTGCCATCTTTGATCAGTTAAATGAGGTGCGTCGGGCGGTTGCGCTGAACACTGTTGTGCGTGGAACCCTGCGCCCACCCGCAAGCCATTCTAGCTTTTCGGAACATGATGCAATTTTGGCTGCATTAGAGGCCCGCGACCCCGCCGCGGCGCATGATGCAATGCGAAACCACCTCCGTTCGGTTTCCGCGCGGTTGTTTGGAGAGAACTAGAGCCCTTGGAAAAGAGGGCGCTGGGAAGACGGAACGTTGAAACGATAAATAAATGTTCTCAGGGAGGAGAAACATGAAACATCTGCTCAAGAAACTTGCGACATCGGTCGCTGTGCTGCCGCTGGCGTTTGGCCTGATGGCGGGTGCCGCGCAGGCTGATAAAATCCGTATCGCGCTGGCCGAAACGCCATCCGATGAACTGGCTGCATTCTTTGTCGCGCTTGATCGGGCCAAAGCGGCTGGTCTTGATTATGAATGGACAGCATTTTCAGACGAAGAGCTGGCGGTTCAGGCCATTCTGAGCGGTCAGATGGATATCGGATTTGGCACGCCCTATTCTGCGATGCAGCGCTCAAAAGCCCCGCTGCGCATCGTGTTTCAGCTGTCCAAGCTGAAGTTCTTTCCGGTAACGTCAAAGAAATACGAAAAGCTGGAAGACCTCAATGGCCAGCCGATCTTGCTGCATTCGCGCGGGGGTGGCACGGATTCGATTGCCAACGTTATTGAAGATAAAGTTGGTATCAAACTTGGAGAGCGGTCGTATATGTCGGGCTCTGCCAACCGTGTGGTGGCTCTGATCGCGGGTCAAGCCGATGCAACGATTTTGGATTTGTCCAACAAAAACAAAATCATGGCGAACGCTGGTGAAAAGTTCAATGTTCTGCCGATGTTTGAAGTAGATGCCAGCGATGAGGCGCTTTTTGCCAACCTTGACTGGATTAAATCTAACGAAAAAGACGTCGATATCTTTGTTGGCGCGCTTGCCAGCGTTTGGCAGGATATGGCGAAAGACCCCAGTATCATTCGCCGTGAAACCAGCCCAGATGGCCCGATTGGCCAGTTGCCCAAAGAAATTCTGGATGGGTTAGATGGCTTTTATGCCAATGCCGTTGCTGGTGGGCTCTATGATCCAAATGGTGGCGGGCGCAAAGCTGCTTTGGCCGATATGGAATGGTATTCCCAAGCGGGTCAGTTGGACGGTGACGCAGCCAGCCTGAACATCGAAGATTTCTGGTATTTGGCCCCTCTGGATAAAGCGGCCAAGTAAGACATCTGTAACACGGTCGCTGGCCTTGCACGGCCAGCGGCCTTTTTATTCATCTGAGTGGATCGCGACGCACCCCATGTCAAATCGTTCTCTTCTTCTTAAGCTTTTGTCAGCAGCGATTCTGTTTGGCGCTTGGGAAATTGCTGGTCGTATTCCGGTCAGCTATGCTTTCCCAACGTTTGTGGAATCGATGCAGGCGCTGGCCCGTATGTTTTTTGATGGCAGCCTGTTTGTCGCTTACGGTGAAACACTAAAGCCGCTGGTCGTGGGCATCGCCATTTCGGCTGTTCTTGGCATCGCGATCGGCCTTTGGATTGGGCTAAGCTCAACGTTTGATTGGCTGTTTTCCCCTATTTTCATTGTGATGCAGGCTGCGCCCCTGGCGGCCCTGATCCCAATTTTGGTGATGGCCTATGGGATTGGTTTGACATCCAAGGTGTTTGTCGTGTGCATCATGGCCATGCCGGTGATTGTGTTGAACACCAGTGGCGCCGTGCGCAACACACCATCATCAATCAAAGAAATGGCGCGCTCATTTCTTGGCACGAATTGGGATGTGGTTTTTAAAATCATTCTGCCCGCCGCTTCGCCCGTGATATTTTCCGGTCTGCGGCTAGGCATTTCGGCTGGCTTCATCGGCGCGATTTTGTCCGAGCTGAAAATCACCCCTACGGGCGTGGGTGATATCATCACCTACAGCCGGTCCATCGCCGATTATCCCAGCATGTATGCTGCGATCTTTTCGATCATCGTTCTGGCAGTTTTGTTTTTGAACCTGCTGGAAAAACTGGAAAAAACTCTGTTCGAAGGAAATTACCGTGGCTATGCCTCAGACTGAAACAGCCTTTGAGGCGAAAGTGGATAACGCCGTTGCCGTGCGCGGTGTTTCCAAGAATTATGGCGATGTCGAAGCGCTGAAAGATATGTCGCTAGAGTTCCCACGTGGCCAACTGACATCGCTGTTGGGGCCATCGGGTTGTGGCAAGACCACACTTTTGAAGATTATCGCGGGCCTGTTAGAGCCAAACGCTGGTGAGATTGAGGTGAACGGCAAAGCTGTCACCGGGCCTGGTCCTGACCGTGCCTTTGTGTTCCAAGATTTCGCACTGTTGCCTTGGGCCAGCGTGCTGCGCAACGTAGGTTTTGGGTTGGAACTGCGTGGTGTTGCCCGGTCTGAGCGCGAAGCCATTGCGGAAAAATATATCAAAGATGTGGGTCTTGCTGGCTTTGAAAAAAGCTATCCGCACGAGCTGTCTGGCGGTATGCGCCAGCGCGTGGGTTTGGCGCGGGCCCTGTCGGTGAACGCACAGGTTTTGCTGATGGATGAGCCGTTTTCGGCGGTTGATGAGCAGACGCGGCGCAAGTTTCAGGAAGATCTGCTGAACCTTGTTCAAAACGAAAGCAAGACCTTTATCTTTGTCACCCACTCGATCGAAGAAGCGGTTTATGTTTCGGATCAGATCGCCATTCTGTTGCCGCGTCCAAGCCGGGTGTCTGAGATCATTCGCCCCAGTGGTTTTCGCAACAAAGACGCCGCCAGCATTCGGCGTGATCCGGAATATTTGGATATCGTTGATGAAATCTGGGCCTCGCTGCGCAGCTATGTGGAATAGGGGCGCACTATGAAGATCATGGGATACCGTCTGCCCGCCATGTCCTCGCTCATTTTGTGGGGTATTTTGTGGGAAATCGTCGGTCAGGCGGGGGTGACATTTTTCATCCCGCCGTTGTCAAAAGTGTTTGTGACCTTGTTTGAGGTTATTGGCACCGGATCGTTTCAAAAGGCGCTGTGGGATACCGCATATGCGTTTTTTGCGGGTGTGTTCTTTTCGATCGTGATCGGCATTCCAACTGGGATCATGATGGGGAAAAATCGGCTGATTGATGAAATGCTGTTGCCATGGGTGAACATGTTTCTTAGCGCGCCGCTGACGGCATTGGTGCCGGTTTTGATGGTGTTGTTCGGCTTTGGTATGAAGTCGATCATTATCACCACCACCCTTTTTGCTATTTGGATCATCATCTTGAACACCCGGGCGGGGGTGATGCAGATCAACCGATCCATGATCGAAATGGCGCGCAGTTTTGGTGCATCTCCGATGGATGCATTCTTTAAAATCTATTTCTGGGCAGCTCTGCCCGAGATCTTAGGCGGTGTTCGCATTGGTGTGATCCGGGCAGTAAAAGGCGTGATTATCGGACAGCTGTTGATATCTATCGTGGGCTTTGGTGCCTTGTTTGAGCTCTATTCCTCAAACTTCTTGATGGCGCATTTCTGGGCAGTTTTGATCGTGCTGTTTGCTCTGGCTTTTACGATTTCAGAGGTATTCGCCTATCTTGAGCGGCGCGTGGCCTATTACGCAGCAAAGCGCTGAGCACATATTGCATGAAAAAACCAAAGGCAGGGCGTCATGTGTGCCCTGCCTTTTGTATCTGAACTGAACGAACCAGGCATTTCACCAGATTTTTAACAACCAGGAAAAATGGTGGGTGATAAGGGATTTGAACCCCTGACATCTTCGATGTGAACGAAGCGCTCTACCACTGAGCTAATCACCCGGTCGCGGGGTCATAACCTTAAGAATCCGACTGTGCAAGAGCCTCTGCCGTTGCTGGCCGGCGCAAACGCAGCACAAAAAGCTCGGCACCTTTTTGATCTTGCTTTTTTTGCACGCGCAGACGGCCCAGTGGTGGCAGCGCAAGCGCTTTGCCTTCAATCAGCGCCTGACCCATTACCACAAGCATGGCATCGACCACGGCCTTGGCGTCTTTTGGGCTGACCTTTGCCATATCCACAATCGTGGTAAGCATGTCTTTTTTGTTTAAGACAGCGACATCCGTCGATTTAGCTTTTGGCTTTTGGGTTTTTGGGGCGGGGGCTGTATCTGTTTTTGGCATGCGGAAAACCTTTTGCGTGACCGGAAATTGGTGATTATCAAACGATTGGGGCTAGGGTTGTGTCAAGTATCAGAAAATTGGCAGAAGTCGGGGGCCATATCTTGTGGATTGGCCCCCGTTGTTGTCACAGAGTGGTTAATGCGTGGTTTGCACGCTGGGCTCAGCTTTGGCGGCCAGCGCTTTTGCGGCGGCTGCGGCCTCTTCTGCTTCTTCGTCCCACTCGATCGGCTCTGGCATCCGCACCAGCGCAAGCTTCAGCACTTCGCGCACATGTGAGACAGGGATTATTGTCAGCCCCTCTTTCACATTGTCGGGAATCTCGGGCAGGTCTTTGGCGTTTTCTTCCGGAATAAGTACGGTTTTGATGCCACCGCGCAACGCTGCCAGCAGTTTTTCCTTCAGCCCACCGATCGCCAGCACATTGCCGCGAAGCGTTACCTCGCCGGTCATTGCGATGTCTTTGTGGACAGGAATGCCTGTCAGAACCGACACAATCGATGTCACCATGCCCACGCCGGCGCTGGGGCCATCTTTGGGTGTGGCGCCCTCGGGAACGTGAACGTGGATGTCAACGTTTTCGAATTTTGTCGGCTTGATCCCCAACTCTGGGCTGATGGAGCGCACGAAGCTTGACGCCGCATCAATCGATTCCTTCATAACATCGCCCAGCTTGCCGGTGGTTTTCATCCGCCCCTTTCCGGGCAGTTTCAACGCCTCAATCGACAGCAACTCGCCCCCGACTGAGGTCCAGGCCAATCCGGTCACAACACCAACCTGATCTTCCTTTTCAGCCAAGCCATAGCGGAAGCGCTTGACACCCAGATACGTTTCCAGGTTCGCAGGCGAAATCTCGACCGATTTGGTTTTCTTGCGTACGATCTCGGTTACAGCCTTGCGGGCCAGTTTCGCAATCTCGCGTTCAAGGTTTCGCACACCGGCCTCGCGGGTATAGGTGCGGATGATCTCCATCAAAGCAGGGTCGGTCAGGGAAAATTCCGCAGGTTTTAACCCGTGGTTTTTTACTTGTTTTCCGATCAGATGACCTTTGGCAATCTCTCGCTTTTCGTCCTCAGTATAGCCGGACAGCGGGATGATCTCCATCCGGTCCAGCAGGGGGCCGGGCATGTTATAGCTGTTGGCCGTGGTCAAAAACATCACGTTTGAAAGGTCGTATTCGACTTCCAAATAGTGATCGACAAAGGTCGCGTTTTGTTCTGGGTCCAACACCTCAAGCATCGCGCTGGCAGGATCACCACGGTAATCTTGTCCCATTTTGTCTATTTCATCCAACAAAATCAATGGATTGTTGGTTTTTGCCTTTTTCATCGCTTGGATGATCTTGCCCGGCATTGACCCAATATATGTCCGGCGGTGGCCCCTAATTTCAGATTCATCGCGCACACCGCCCAAACTGATGCGGATAAATTCACGCCCCGTGGCCTTGGCCACCGACCGCCCCAACGAGGTTTTGCCAACACCCGGAGGGCCGACCAGGCACAAGATCGGGCCTTTCATCTTTTGGCTGCGCGCCTGAACGGCCAGATATTCAACAATCCGTTCTTTGACCTTTTCCAGTCCATAATGGTCGACGTCCAGCACCTTTTGTGCGGCGTCCAAGTCTTTTTTAACGCGGCTTTTTTTGCCCCAGGGCAGCGCCAAGATCCAATCGAGATAGTTGCGCACCACGGTCGCCTCGGCAGACATGGGTGACATCGATTTCAGCTTGCGCACCTCGCCCTCGGCTTTGTCGCGGGCCTCTTTCGACAGATCGGTGTTTTTGATCCGCTCTTCCAATTCGGCGACTTCGTTTTGGCCTTCGTCGCCATCGCCCAGCTCACGCTGAATCGCCTTCATCTGTTCATTCAGATAATATTCACGCTGCGTCCGCTCCATCTGGCTTTTGACGCGTGTCTTGATTTTCTTTTCGACCTGCAGCACCGACACTTCGCCCTGCATCAGGCCATAGACTTTTTCCAGCCGTTCCGCGACGTTCAGGGTTTCCAGCAGATCTTGTTTCTGTGCAACATCTACGCCCAAATGCCCGGCAACCAGATCGGCCAACCGTGCGGCTTCTTTGGTTTCAGATACGGCGGCTAGCGCTTCTTCAGGGATGTTTTTCTTGATTTTGGCGTAGCGTTCGAACTCTTCTGAAACCGACCGCACCAACGCCGCAGATGTGTCAGCGTCGCCCGGAATTTCATCCAGCGCGGTGGCATGGGCTTCAAAGAAGCTGTTATTTTCCAGAAAATCGGTAATCTGTACCCTGCTGCGGCCCTCAACCAGCACTTTTACCGTGCCGTCGGGCAGTTTCAGCAGTTGCAGCACATTCGCCAGCACACCGGATTTAAAGATACCGTCTGTTGTGGGGTCATCGACGCTTGGGTCGATCTGGCTGGACAGCAAGATTTGCTTATCATCCTGCATCACTTCTTCCAGTGCGCGCACCGATTTTTCACGGCCCACGAACAACGGCACGATCATATGGGGAAAAACCACGATGTCGCGCAAGGGAAGCACTGGGTAGCTGTTTGAAAGGTCTGACATAGGTTTTCCTTAACTTTTCGCAGAAAGGCACTGGCCCCGATCATCGGCAGCGCTCGGCCCTCCCCGCAGGTGTTCTTCATATCTGGTGCGGGTCTATCGGGCTGTCAACCGCAGCGCCACACAAGAGCGTGATGATGGCCGGGCCACGCAATCGCAGCAAGTCCCGAATCTATGAAATTTTACAAAAATGTCTTTAAGTTTCGTTGCTGTGTGCAAAGCCGCATCAAGAACTCTTCCCCTAGAGGGGTTCAATATCACCCTCAGCGCGTCGTGCATGAAAGTTTGCCACAAATTCGGGCAGTTTTTGAACAGCAATAGCTGCGCGTAATCCTGCCATAAGTTCCTGATAATAGTGCAGGTTATGCCATGTCAGCAACATAGAGCTTAGAATTTCCTGCGCGCGAAAAATGTGATGCAGATAGGCACGGCTGTAATTGGAACAGGCTGGGCAGCTACACGCTGCATCCAGCGGGCGGGGGTCATCCATATGGCGGGCGTTTTTTATATTGACGACGCCATGGCGGGTGAATGCCTGCCCCGTCCGCCCCGAACGTGAGGGCAACACGCAATCCATCATGTCAATGCCGCGCTCGACGGCACCCACAATATCATCGGGCTTTCCCACCCCCATCAGATATCGGGGCTTGTCGGTGGGCAGCATATCCGTGGCATAATCCAAACAGCCAAACATCGCGGCTTGGCCCTCGCCCACGGCCAGCCCGCCGACGGCATAGCCATCAAACCCGATGTCGATCAGGGCTTTGGCGCTTTCCTCGCGCATGTCTTGTTCTAACCCGCCTTGTTGAATACCAAACAGTGCGTGGCCGGGGCGGTCGCCAAAGGCTATGCGGCTGCGTGCGGCCCAACGCATCGACAGCCGCATGCTTTCGGCTATGCGAGCGCGGTCAGCGGGCAGGGCGGGGCATTCATCAAAGCACATTACAATGTCTGACCCCAGCAATCGCTGAATTTCCATCGACCGTTCTGGTGACAGATGGTGCTGTGCACCATCGATGTGCGATTTAAAGGTCACGCCATCTTCGGTCAGTTTGCGCAGGGCAGCTAAGCTCATCACCTGAAATCCACCAGAATCGGTCAAGATCGGGCGTTGCCAATTCATGAATTTATGCAGCCCACCCAGCCGATCGATTCGTTCCGCAGTGGGGCGCAGCATCAAATGATAAGTGTTGCCCAGCAAAATATCAGCACCCGTTGCCCGCACGCTTTCTGGCAGCATCGCTTTGACGGTTGCGGCGGTTCCCACAGGCATAAAGGCTGGTGTGCGAATATCGCCGCGTGGTGTTGAAATGTGGCCGGTGCGCGCTTTGCCATCGGTCTGCGAAACTGTGAACCCGAAACGTTGCGTCATGGCTTGCCCTTTTGTCATGCGGCGCCCTTGATAGGCATTCTGACGGAAATGCCAAGTGACGTGTACGCCACATCTTTCTGCTGTCTCTTTACGTTGGGTGGGGAATTCCCTATATCTTCACTCAGGTAATACATGAGGCCGCAATGACCGCAGAGGCACCCCAAGCGCTGGAAGGCGCCCCGTTGATTCGCCCATCCACCACCGATCACCCACTTTATGAGTCGGTGGTTGAGGCATGCCGCAGCGTGTTCGACCCGGAAATACCGGTCAACATCTTTGATCTAGGCTTGATCTATACCATTGATATTTCTGACGAAAGCGATGTTGGCATTATCATGACACTTACAGCCCCCGGCTGCCCTGTGGCGGGGGAAATGCCCACTTGGGTCAGTGATGCGGTTGAAACTGTGGCTGGTGTGCGGGCGGTTCAGGTTGATATGACCTTTGATCCGCAGTGGGGCATGGACATGATGTCAGATGAGGCGCGGTTAGAGCTGGGCTTTATGTAACTGCTTGCGGCTGCTGTATGCAGTCTGGGGCTGAATTGGCGTAAAGGATTGTATGATGTTTGGCATTCCCGGAAAACAGGCCGTAACGCTTACCCAGGCGGCCGTGCGGCAGATCTCTGGGCTGATGGCGCGCAACAATGCCACGGGCTTACGGATTGGCGTAAAAAAGGGTGGCTGCGCCGGTATGGAATACACCATGGATTATGTGGCCGATGTAAACCCAGCAGATGAGGTGGTTGACCAGGACGGTGCGCGGGTTTTTATTGCCCCCATGGCACAGATGTTTCTGATTGGGACAGAAATTGATTACGAAACATCGCTGCTGGAATCTGGGTTTAAATTTCGCAACCCAAATGTCGCCGAGGCTTGTGGTTGCGGTGAATCAATCAAATTCAAAGACGCCCCAGCCGAGGCAGGGCACTGATTTTAAAATAAAATGGATGCACATATGACCCGCAGAAAGCTGGCCGCTGGCAATTGGAAGATGAACGGCGTTGGTGCGTCGCTGTCTGAGGTGCAAGATCTGGCCGCCCGCCACCCCAACCCTTTATGTGATCTGCTGATTTGTCCGCCAGCCACGCTTTTGTCGCGCATGGCGGCAGTTGCTGGGCCGATTGCCATGGGTGGGCAGGATTGCCACGCGGCGGTGTCGGGTGCGCATACGGGTGATATTTCGGCGGCGATGCTGTGCGATGGCGGTGCCAGCTATGTCATTGTGGGGCATTCTGAGCGCCGCACTGATCATGGTGAAACCGATGCCGTTATACGCGCCAAGGCACAAGCCGCACAGGCCGCTGGTTTGGTTGCGGTGATCTGTCTGGGCGAAACCGAAGCGCAGCGCCGCAGTGGGCAGGCATTGGTGGTTGTGGGTGCGCAGCTGGCAGGTTCAGTCCCTGATGGCGCCACATCGGCCAATACCGTCATCGCTTATGAGCCAGTCTGGGCGATTGGCACCGGTCTTGTGCCATCTGAGGCTGAGATTACCGAGGTGCATGCCCATTTGCGCGCCGAACTTTCTGCCCGGTTTGGGGCGATAGCTGCTGATGGTATGCGGCTGCTTTATGGCGGTTCGGTCAAGCCCGGAAATGCGGCCACGATCTTTGCGTTGTCCGGTGTTGACGGTGTTTTGGCAGGGGGTGCTTCGCTGAAAGCGGATGATTTCTCGGCAATTATTGCCGCGCTTGAGGCCAGCGCCTGACGTTGCGCCGATCAATCTGGGGTCAAAGGGGCAACAATGTTGTCGATTTGATCTCTTGCATCGAAAGCAGGGCGGTGACGTTGTAAATCCTCACCTCTGATATCAGCGCCTGATAAAATACGTCATAAGCGCGGGCATTTGCTACGCGCACCTTTAAGATATAATCAATATCGCCAGCCAGTCTGTGGGCCTCGAGCACTTCGGGGCGTTCTTGCAGGGCTTGCAGAAATTTGCGCTGCCAGTCGGCCTCATGTTCTGAAGTGCGGATCAGCACGAAAAAACACGCTTCTAACCCCAAGGCCTCTGGGTCAAGCACGGCTGTTTGACGGGTGATGATACCGCTGTCGCGAAAACGTTTGATGCGGTTCCAAACTGGGGTTTTAGACGATCCGACTTTGCGTGCAATTTCATCCAGCGATTGGCTGGCATCCACCTGCAACTCGGCCAGAATCCGGCGATCGAGGTCATCTAACTTGCTGGTCACGGCGGCAGCCTCTCAATCCTGCATGGATATATGCTGATTTAGAATATATTTCTAATCTTGGAAAGCTCTGCTGCTCGGGGGGGAATTTTATTCCGCAAACGGCTCTGATGCGTGCAAATGTTTGATGCAAGGCTCTTTCCCTCGGCAAATTTGCCGCCTAAGGTCAGAAAACTTGCGGCGGATTCACGCTGCCCTCAATAATAGCCACCGATCAAGGCCCGCACGTGTCAGACCAATCGCCCCCCAACGCTGCCAAAACTCTGCCCGACGCACAAACCGTGACTTCGGTCTATCATTGGACGGACAGCTTATTTTCTTTTCGTGTCACGCGCCCGCAAAGCCTGCGCTTTCGTTCGGGTGAATTTGTGATGATTGGTTTGTTAAATGATGCGGGCAAGCCGCTGCTGCGGGCCTATTCAATAGCGTCGCCGAATTGGGATGATGCGCTTGAATTTTATTCGATCAAAGTGCCCGACGGGCCGCTGACCTCGCGGCTGCAACATATTGTACCGGGTGATCAGATTATTTTGCGGCCCAAGCCTGTTGGCACGCTGGTCTTGGATGCGCTGCTGCCCGGTAAGCGGCTTTGGTTTTTGGCCACAGGCACCGGCATTGCCCCCTTTGCCAGCCTGATGCGCGACCCTGACACCTATGAGCGATATGATGAAATCATCATGATGCACACCTGCCGCACCGTGCCCGAGCTGGAATACGGTCGCCAGTTGGTCGAATCGCTTTCTGATGACCCGCTGATTGGCGAAATGGTCGGGGGAAAACTGCGCTATTATCCAACGACAACCCGCCAAGATAGCCCAATCATGGGGCGTATTACTGACAATCTTACGTCGGGCAAGGTCTTTGCTGATCTGGGGCTTCCGCCTATGGATGCGGGGTGTGACCGTGCGATGGTTTGCGGGTCTTTGGCGTTTAACACCGATGTTAAAGCCGTATTAGAAGGGTTCGGCCTGACTGAGGGCGCCAACAGCGATCCACGCGAATATGTGGTGGAAAAGGCCTTTGTGGGTGATGGTGTTTAAGCGTGATTGCGCAGTGCCCACGGTCAAGGCTGAAAACCCTGTTGAAGAAACCTTGCGGTTTCTGTAGTTTGACCACAGTTTGAAACTTCACAAGGACCCTCGCCATAGCTCGCAGACCTCACAACGCCCCGCCTCAACGTGAAACCGGCCCCCGCATCAATGACCGCATTCGGTCGCCAGAGATTCGGCTGATCGGGGCAGAGGGTGAGAATGTCGGTGTTGTTACACCGCAGCAAGCCTTGGTCATGGCCGAACAGGCCGGTTTGGATCTTGTTGAAATTTCCCCAAATGCCGAACCGCCCGTGTGTAAAATCATGGATTTCGGAAAGTATAAGTACGAAACCCAAAAGCGCGAGGCCGAGGCCCGCAAAAAGCAAAAGATCATTGAGATCAAGGAAATCAAGTTCCGTCCCGGAACTGACACCCATGATTACGATGTGAAAATGCGATCGGTTTTCAAGTTTCTTGGCGAAGGTGACAAGGTCAAGATTACCTTGCGGTTTCGCGGTCGGGAAATGGCGCACCAGCAACTGGGCATGGAACTTTTGAACCGTGTTGCCGCAGATGTTGGCGAAGAGGGCAAGATTGAAAGCATGCCACGGCTGGAAGGCCGTCAGATGGTCATGATGATCGGCCCGAAATAATCTAATTTTTTGAAATAAAACAAAAGGCCCCCAATCTGGGGGCCTTTTGTTTCGTTTGGCAATTGTTATTGGCTCAGGCCGCCTTGACCGCGCGGGCGGTCATTACTTTGATCAGATGCGCCCGATATTCGGCGGAACCGTGCAGATCGGCAATCAGATCATCTGCGGCAACTGACAGCCCATCCAGCGCACTGGCATCGAAATGAGCGCTGAGTGCGGCCTCGGCCTCGGTCCAGCGGAACACGCCGTCTTGTGATGCGCCCGTGACCGCCACGCGCACACCGTCGCTGTATTGCGCGACAAACACCCCCACCATCGCAAAGCGCGATGCAGGCTGGACGAACTTTTGATAATTGGCCCGATCTGGAACTGCCACGCGCACTTCGGTGATGATCTCACCTGATTCGAGGTCGGTGGTGAACATACCTTGGAAAAAGTCATCGACCGCAATTTCGCGCGTGTTGGTGACGATCAGGGATTTTGATCCCAAAACCCCGGCAGGATAGCAGGCAGCGGGATCATTATTGGCCAGGCTGCCGCCGATTGTGCCACGGTTGCGCACTGCTGGATCACCAATTTGTCCCGCAAGCGCGGCCATTGCCGGATAGCTCTCGGCCAATTCAGCCGCCACGGTTGCGTGGGTTGTGCCGCCACCAATGCAGATTTGTCCTGCATCATTGCGGCAAATGCCTTTCATCTCGGCGATGGCACCCAGACTGACCAGAACCGAAGGGCTGGCCAGGCGTTGTTTTAATGTGGGGATAAGCGTCTGCCCACCGCCCAATGCAAGCGCCTCATCCCGGGCGAGGGCCTCGGCGGCCTCTGCCAAGGTGGTTGGGCGCAAAAAGTCGAATGAATACATCTGAAATCTCCTGTTGAACCGGTGTGGTCTTGCCCCGATGGGGCAAGACCCCGCAGTTTGCGCTTAGCCTTGCATGGCGGCCCAGACACGCGCGGGTGAGAGTGGCATGTCGATATGGGTGACATGGGCCATGCCGCCGCGTTGCAGCGCGTCGATCACCGCATTGACCACAGCCGGGGGTGAGCCAATTGCGCCAGCTTCGCCGCATCCTTTGACACCCAGCGGGTTGTGTGTGCAAGGCGTCTGACAAGAATGATCAACCTGATAGAAGGGCAGATCATCGGCACGCGGCATCGCGTAATCCATAAACGATCCACTGACCAGCTGGCCCATATCATCATAGGCGGCAGCTTCTAGCAGCGCTTGGCCAATGCCTTGGCCAATGCCACCATGTACCTGCCCATCGACGATCATCGGGTTGACGATGTTGCCAAAGTCATCGGCGGCCGCAAAGCTGCAGATCTTGACCTTGCCAGTGTCGGGGTCGACCTCAACTTCGCAGGCATAGGCACCTGAGGGATAGGTGAAATTGGCCGGGTCATAAAACGCGGTTTCTTCCAAACCCGGTTCCAATTCTGTCAGCGGATAGTTGTGTGGCACATAGGCCGACAGGCAAACAGCCCCCCAATCCAAGCCTTTATCGGTACCAGCCACGCTAAAGCGGCCATCCTTCAGTTCAATATCGCCATCTGATGCTTCCAACATGTGCGCGGCGATTTTTTTGGCCTTGGCAATGATCTTATCGGTCGCCTTTACAATGGCCGAGCCGCAGACCGCCAGCGAACGTGATCCATAGGAGCCCATGCCGAACGGGATCTTGGATGTGTCGCCATGCACGATATCAACGCTGGCCTCGGGAATGCCCAGCATACCCGCCACCACCTGGGCAAAGGCCGTTTCATGGCCTTGGCCATGGCTGTGAGCACCGGTCATGACCGAGATGTTGCCCGTGGCATTCACCCGCACGGTGGCGGCATCAAACAATCCCACCCTGGCGCCAAGCTGACCCACCAGATGCGAGGGTGCAATTCCACAGGCCTCAATGTAGCTGTTGATACCCAATCCGCGCAGCATGCCACGGCTGGCGGCTTCGGCGCGGCGGGCTTCAAACCCGGCCGCGTCAGAGATTTCCAGCAGCTTATCCATCGTGGCGTCATAGTTGCCGACGTCATATTGCAGCCCGACAGGGGTGGTGTAGGGGAATTGGTCGGGTTGAATAAAGTTCATGCGGCGAATGGCAACTGGATCAATCCCCAGCTCGCGCGCGGCTTTGTCGATGACACGTTCCAGCGAATATGTGGCCTCTGGGCGGCCGGCGCCACGATAGGCGTCGACTGGGGCTGTGTTGGTGAACACCGCCTTGACGTTCACGTAAACATTGGGGACCTTATAGTTGCCCGCCATCAGTGTGCCATGCAGGAACGTCGGCGTAGCGGTTGAGAAGTTTGATAGATAGGCGCCAACATTGGCCATGGTTTCCGTGCGAAACGCTATGAACGTGCCATCTTTTTCGCAGGCCAGTTCGATTTTGGTCACATGATCGCGGCCATGGGCGTCGGTCAGGAAGCTTTCGTTACGCTCGGCCGTCCATTTGACGGGGCGGCCCAGTTTGCGTGCGGCGGCCAGCACCAGCGCTTCTTCGCCATAGTGATAGATCTTTGACCCAAAGCCGCCACCCACATCGGGGGCAATCACGGTCAGCTTGTGTTCTGGAATGCCCATCACAAAAGCCGCCACCAAAAGCCGCGTCAAATGCGGATTTTGCGATGTGGTGGTCAGTTTGTAATCACCTGTGCCAGGGTCATATTCACCGATTGAGGCGCGCGGCTCCATCGCATTTGGCACCAGGCGGTTGTTGACAAGATGTAGCGTGGTGACATGCGGCGCATTGCGGATCGCCTCATCGACCTTGGTGCGGTTGTCTTCAATCCAGCCCCAGTCAAAACATTGGTTGTCGGGAAGTTCATCATGCACGCGCACGGTTGTATCGGCGAGCGACGCTGCCATGTCGACCAATGCGGGCAGTTCCTCGAAATCGACCACGATCGCTTCGACTGCATCGCGGGCCTGTGCATAGGTTTCGGCAATCACCGCCGCATAGGCGTCGCCCACATGGCGCACTTTGCCATGCGCCAGCACCGGGCGCTTGGGTTCGCGCATGGGCTCGCCGTTGCGGCTGTTGATCAGCCAACCGGCCGGGTTGCCGCCAACGTCTTTAAAATCTTCCCCCGTGAAGATTGCCACAACG
Source organism: uncultured Paracoccaceae bacterium (assembly GCA_937895435.1). Lineage (GTDB taxonomy): Bacteria > Pseudomonadota > Alphaproteobacteria > Rhodobacterales > Rhodobacteraceae > CALAXT01. The sequence continues at coordinate 34,332 of CALAXT010000067.1, forward strand.
CCGGGCATTGCCTCGGCCGCGCTGGTGTCAATGGATCGGATATTGGCATGCGCCACGTCCGAACGGGCAAACACTGCATAGGTTTGACCAAATTGATTAACGTCATCGGTATACCGGCCACGGCCAGTCAGAAAACGAATATCTTCACGACGCTTGGAACTGGCGCCGACACCATGATCTTTAGGCATTCCATCCTCCCAGATAGTGCTGATTTATTCGGCTGCGATTTGATCCATATCCTGACCTGAGGCTGCTAGAACCGCCTTGACGATGTTATGATATCCCGTGCAGCGGCAAAGATTTCCCTCAAGGTAATGGCGCACTTCGGTCTCAGTGGGTTTGGGGTTCTCGGCCAGCAGCGCTGCTGTCGACATTACCATACCGGGTGTGCAAAAGCCGCATTGCAGACCATGATGGTCCTGGAATGCTTGTTGGATGACTGACAGCGATCCATCCGCATTTGCCATGCCTTCGATCGTGCGCACGTCAGCGTCAGCAGCTTCTTGTGCGAAAAGGGCGCACGATTTCACAGCCTTGCCGTTTACATGCACCACGCAGGCGCCACATTGGCTGGTATCACAGCCAACATGGGTGCCTGTCAGGTGCAACGTTTCACGCAAAAACGATACAAGCAGCGTGCGTCCTTCAACTTCACCGGAAACGGTCTTGCCGTTCACCGTCATCGTGACTTTGGTCATGAAATCCTCCCTCTTCCTTCGGTTAGTAAACCACCAATGCGTGTTTTTGAGAACAGTCTTTTTTATGAAATTTCAGCCTTCACGCGGCTGGGGACGAATGGGAATTTCTTTCAGCAAACCCCCCACGCCCATTGCGGCAATATCTGCATTGCGCACATCAAACCCGCAGGCCAGCCGTTCCAGCACCCAATCAGCCCCATTCAGTGCAACTGACCTGACGCAGCCCGGCAGGCCGATCACTGCGCGCACCCCTAAATTGCCCAAAAAAAGCAGATTTCCTGGGTCAACCGGCATACCAAACCGTGTGACACTGCCACCTGCAGCGCGCAGTGCTTCGGGCGCGGTATCATACAAATCAGACGTGGCCGATCCGGTCAGGATCAGCACCATATCACCGGAAATATCGCGCAATGCGGCGCAAATTGCGGCTTCGTCATGCGGCACAACACGCACCTCGGCCAAGGTCATACCAAGTGCGCGCAGCCGCGTTGCAACCGCCGCACGTCCCTTTTCGTTCAGCTTATCAGGCTGGCCAGGCACGCAGGTCAGCACCAGACCGGCGCTGCGATGCACCACGGGGGCCACCCGCAGCGCCCCTGCGATGTTGGCACAAGCTGCGCGCAGTTTCACACCAGAGACCGCGTAGCTGATCACTTTAACCGTGCCGACCAGCGTGCCTTTGGCCACGCGGGCAAATGCGGGCAGCGTGGCAAGTGTGATCGCTGGATCGATGCGGTTCATGGCATGAACCGCGGCTGTGTCCATCACAACTACGCCGGGGCCCAAAGCGTGCAGGTTGACGCGCCCGGCATGCGCCAGCGTGACACCCAAGCCCAAGTGGGCTGGGTTTGGGGCGATGGCTGCGGCCAGCTGGGTTGCGGCGTCATTCTCTGCAATATCGCCCGGTTCTAACAACGCCACCACCACCGTGCTGCGCCCATCTGCGCGCAGCGCAGCAATGTCAGGGGCTGCCAATTTTGTGCCCTTGGCCAGCTTACGCCCGGCCAGCATCAGCGAATGTGCCAAAATCCCCCCTTCGGCTTGATCCAGCGGTTGGGGGCCAAATTTCATTGGGGTTGCCGCAGACTGGTGGTGATATCTGCCATGATTGATAGCGCGATTTCGGCGGGGGATTTCGCGCCGATGTTCAACCCAACAGGCGCGTGAATCCGTGCGATCTGGTCATCACTAAACCCTGCCGCTTGCAACCTTTCCACCCGAGCGGCATGGGTTTTGCGCGACCCAAGCGCGCCCAGATAAAAGATATCAGATCGCAGCGCCACATGCAGCGCAGGATCATCCAGTTTGGGGTCATGGGTCAGCGTGACAACTGCGGTGCGCGTGTCCAGCCCATGCGCCAGCAGCGCCTCATCAGGCCAATCTTCTAAAATTGTTTCACCCGGAAAGCGTGTTTGCGCGCCAAAAGCACCGCGTGGGTCAATCACCACTGGGTCATAGCCTGTCAGCCGCGCGATTTGGCACAGGGGCTGGGCAATGTGCACTGCCCCCACAATGGCCAACCGCAGTGGTGGATTATGCACGGCGATAAAATGTGCACCTTCTAGCCCAGAACGATCAGACCGCAACCGGTCTTGCACCGATATATCTAATGCGCTGGCCCCCGATCCTTCTGTCAGCCAGCGATCGAGACCATCAAGATTGGCAACATAAGCAATGGGTTTTCGGCCAGCGCGGGCCGTGACCAGATCGCGCAACAGCGCCAGCGGCATCGCGGCGCCGACGGGTTCAACCAAAATGCGGATCGTGCCGCCACAGGCCAGACCTACGGCAAAAGCATCATCGTTTGACACTCCAAAGCTAAGCAGCCGGGGCTGGCCATCGGCCAGCGCCTCAAGTGCTTCGGCGACGACAGCGCCCTCGACACATCCGCCTGAAACCGATCCCATGATCTCGCCCTTGCCGGAAATTGCCAAAAGACTGCCCACGGGGCGTGGCGCTGATCCCCAGGTTTCGACCACGCTGGCCAGCACAGCACCAACGCCCGACAAATGCCACTCTAGGGCTATTTCGGGAATTTGGTCGTGGTGGGTGGCGGGTTGCGGCGCATGTGTGTGTGTCATGATGCGAAATATGGCGCGGGGCGCAGGGTTTGACCAGCCCTGTCGCGCGTTGTTGGCCGCAGGGCGGTTATGCCCCTTGGGTCTCTGCCAAAGCGCGCATCAAACGGGCTTTTTCGCCGCTGTCGCTGTGGGCTGCCAAAGCTTGGGCCAATCCTTCAAGGCTTGCGATGTTATGGCCTGCGCGCAGGCTGTCCACATGGGGCAGCATCGCGCGAATGCCAGCGGCGCGGGGCGCAAAGCCGTGCCACCGCAGCAGGGGGTTCACCCAAACCAGCCGCCGACAAGAGCGGTGTAGCCGCGCAATTTCAGCACCAAGTTCGCCGGCATCATCACGGTCCAGCCCGTCTGTGATGAGCAAAACAATGGCCCCACTTCCCAGCACACGCCGGGCCCAATCCCGGTTAAATGTGCGCAAACAGGCACCAATACGGGTGCCGCCTTCCCAATCTTGGGCCTGAGCCCCTGCTGCGGCCAAGGCAGCATCAACATCGCGTGTGGCCAGATGACGGGTAATGTTGGTCAGGCGGGTGCCAAAGGTAAAGCCATGCACCGCGCCCCAGCCGGTATCGCGCCGATTGGCGGTCGCGTGTAAAAAGTGCAAAACGGCACGCGAATATTGTGACATCGACCCCGATATATCACAAATCACCACCAAATCAGGCCAGCGCAGTCGCTGGGCTTTTTGCGCAATATGCGTGATCTCACCACCACGTCGCAGGGCAGCCTGTAACGTGCGCCGGCCATCGGCCAGCGCCCCATGGCGGCTGGCTTGGGTGCGGCGCGACACCAGCGGTTGGGCCGGCAGCGACAGGCGGGCCAAAATCTGTTTGGCGCGCGCCATTTCCTCAACGCTCATCTGTTCGAAATCGAGACTGCGCAGCCGTTCTTCGGCTGACATGGTGGCGCGCGCGTCAATGTCAATTTTGCCGTCAGGGGTGGTGTCGTCTGGGGTCGGGGGTGGGGGGCGGTTGGCGCCATCCAGCAGGGCTTCGGCTGCGCGTTTTTCACCTGCGTCTGGTGGCCGATCTGTCTGAGCCCCGCGCAGGGCAGGCAGCATCAAGCTCATCATATGTTCCAAAAACCGCGGATCGCGCCAGAACAGACGAAACACTTGCGCAAAGACCGTGCGCTGTTCTGGGCGGTTCACAAAAACCGCATGCAACGCCCAATAAAAATCGCGCCGTTCGGTAAAGCCCGCAGCCGCGACTGCGCGCACTGCTTCTTGCACCCTGCCGGGGCCGATTGGCAAACCTGCTTTGCGCAACGCGCGCGCAAACCACACGATATTGTTGGCCAGCTTGCCGTCCGGGGGCACGGCCAGCTGCGGCAGATTGGGGTCTGCTGCTGGGTCTGCATCTTGCCCGTTTTCCTTCAGCGTCATGAAAACGCCAGATCGCGGCGCAGGTTTTCCAGCAGTGCGCTGGCCTCAGAGCCTTGGATCTTTTGAATATCATCTTGATATTTCAAAATCGCGCCAAGTGTATCGGCAATAACCTCTGGTGACAGGGCCACCGCATCAAGCGCCAGCAGACATTTTGCCCAATCAATTGTTTCGGCGATTCCTGGTTTTTTAAACAGATCTTCGCCACGCAATCTTTGCACAAAGGCCACCACTTCACGGCTGAGCGTTTGTGTAGCGTCAGGCACCCGGGCATGTAAAATCTGCATTTCGCGGTCAAAGCCGGGATAGTCGACCCAATGATAGAGACAGCGCCGTTTTAGTGCATCATGCACTTCGCGGGTTCGGTTTGAGGTCAGGATGACAATGGGCGGCTCGGCGGCATGAATTGTTCCCAGTTCTGGGATCGTTACCTGAAAATCTGAGAGTGCTTCCATCAAAAATGCCTCAAATGGGGCATCGGTGCGGTCAATTTCATCAATCAACAGCACTGGCGCACCGCCGGGCTGTGGGCGCATTGCTTCTAAAAGCGGGCGGGCTATCAGATAATCTTGGGTGAACAGCTCGCTTTGGAGCAAAGCGCGATCGGCGCCACCTGATGCCTCGGCGGTGCGAATCGCGATCATTTGGGCTGCAAAATTCCATTCATAAACGGCTGTGCTGGCATCTAGACCCTCATAGCATTGCAGCCGGATGAGGCGGCGGCCAAGTGCTGCGGCGATCGCCTTGGCAATTTCGGTTTTGCCAACACCGGCCTCGCCTTCTAAAAACAGGGGTCGACCCAATTTCAGTGCCAAGAAGACAACCGTGCCCAAAGCACGGTCACAGATATAGTTTTGCCCGGCCAGCAAAGTCTGCACCGCATCTACTGATGAAATATCGTCTGACATATGGCCCCCCAATGTTGCCGCCATGCTGCCCGGCTGGGGTGGTTGGCGTCAAGCCGTGGCTGCAATCTGTGGCATCAAACTGTTGGGGCTGCCTCTGCCATTTGGGGCGGTGCCAAATCTTCGTCGTGATCAATCAAACCGGCAGTGAATTGCAGTCGCGCCAACCGGGCATAAAGCCCACCCTCGGATACAAGTGTGTCATGCGTGCCCTCGGCCACAATACGGCCCCCATCCAACACGATGATTCGATCCGCGCGTTTCACCGTGGCCAAGCGGTGCGCCACGATCAGGGTGGTGCGCCCTTCGGCCAAACGATCTACGGCCATTTGCACGGCGCGTTCGCTTTCTGCATCTAACGCGCTGGTGGCCTCATCAAGCAACAAGACGGGGGCATCGCGCAAAATGGCGCGCGCAATGGCGATGCGCTGCTTTTGGCCGCCCGATAGCATCACGCCGCGTTCGCCAACATAGGTGTCATAGCCCTGCGGCAGGGCCGCAAGAAAGCTATGGGCGGCGGCAGCGTGGGCGGCGGCCTCAATCTCGGCATCGGTTGCATCGGGGCGGCCAAAGCGGATGTTGTCGCGCGCTGAGGCGGCAAAGATCACGGGATCTTGTGGCACTAATGCGATGTGATGGCGAAAATCGGCGCGCGCCATGTCGCGCAAATCCACACCATCCAGCCGGATCGCGCCGCTGATTGGGTCGTAAAACCGCTGAATCATCTGAATGATTGTGGTTTTGCCAGCGCCAGATGGGCCAACCAATGCTACTGTTTCGCCTGGCCGCACCCGCAGCGATATCTCGGCCAGGGCGGAAACCTCGGGGCGGCTGGGATAGGAAAATACCACCTGATCAAACACAATTTCACCCTGAACCGGGTGCTGCAACGGAATTGGAGTGGCAGGGTCTTGCACAGAATCAACACTGCGCAGCAGCTCTTCCAGCCGTTCGGTGGCCCCTGCCGCGCGCTGTAATTCGCCCCAAATTTCCGAAAGTGCGCCTACGGCCCCAGCGGCCATGATGGCATAGATCACAAACTGCACCAGCGCGCCTGCCGTCATTTCAGCGCGCCGCACATCATGCGCGCCCACCCACAACACGCCGACAATGCCGGTAAAGACCAAAAAGATCACGATCACTGTCATCAGCGCCCGGGTGCCGACCCGCCGCCGCGCCGTGTCAAAAGCGCGTTCGGTTACAGTGGCAAAGGCGTCTTGGGTTTCGGCCTCATGGGTAAAAGATTGCACAGTTTGCACAGCTGAAAGCGCCTCGGATGCGTTGCCGGAACTGGCCGCAATCCAATCTTGGTTTTCGCGTGACAGCACCCGCAGCCGCCGCCCCAGCACCAAAATTGGCACCACCACCATGGGCACGATCAAAAGCACCAACCCCGTTAGTTTGGCAGATGTCAGCAGCATCAGCACCATCGCGCCGACCAGCAACAACAGATTGCGCAGTGCAATCGACACAGAAGACCCGATGACCGACAAGATCAACGTTGTATCCGTGGTCAACCGGCTGAGAACCTCCCCCGTCATCAGGCGTTCGAAAAAAGCGGGGCTTAACGTGATGACCCGCGTGAAAAGCGCCTTGCGAATATCGGCCACAACACGCTCACCCAAACGGGTCACAAGATAATAGCGCAAGCCCGTTCCCAAGGCCAAAAGCGCCGCAATACCAACGGCCGCCCCAAAATAGGAATCGAGCAGAGCCGCGTCCTGTGTCCCGAAATTATCAACAACCCGGCGTACCGCCAAAGGCAACACCAAGCTGACACAGGCCGTCAGCACCAAAGCCAACACAGCCAGCACCGCGAGTGTGCGATAGGGGATCATAAAGGGTGCAAGCCCGCGCAACGCGCCTATTTTGCGCGATTTGGGCCGTTCATCGGCAGAGGATTTTGCTTTGCTCATATCAGGGCCCATTCCATATCCTGTGCGGTTTAGGCCAGTGCGGCCATTGGGGCAAGGGTGGCATGGTCGCGGCCGGTCCAGAGATTTGCGCCCCTATGGCTTGAGAGCGGCCCACCTGTCCTATATGCATCGAACAGGAGATCATACATGCCCGTATTTCTGACGACCCAAGACCCTGATTTTGAACCGGCCTTTCAAACGCTTTTGGGTGCCAAACGCGAAGACGCGCCCGATGTTGATGATGCGGTGGCCGCTATTATTGCCGAGGTTCGTGCGCGCGGCGATGATGCGGTGATAGAGCTGACGGCCCGGTATGATCGTTTGACCCTGACGCCCGATACGCTGGCCTTTAGCCCCGATGAAATCGCCGCTGAATGTGCGCGGGTGACCCCACAAGATCGTGCTGCGCTGGAATTGGCGGCCGAGCGTATTCATGCCTATCACGCACGGCAGATGCCACAGGATGCGTGGTGGCACGATGACGCTGGGGCGGGTTTGGGCTGGCGTTGGGGGCCGGTATCGGCGGCTGGGCTTTATGTGCCGGGGGGGCTTGCCAGCTATCCATCCAGCGTTTTGATGAATGCCATCCCAGCTCGCGTGGCCGGGGTAGAACGTTTGGTGATCTGCGCGCCGACGCCGGGTGGTGTTACGAACCCCTTGGTCATTCTGGCCGCCCAACTGGCAGGGGTGAAAACGATTTATCGCATTGGCGGCGCGCAGGCGATTGCGGCGCTGGCCTATGGCACCCAGACCATTGCGCCAGTGGATAAAATCACTGGGCCTGGCAATGCCTATGTGGCAGCGGCCAAGCGGCGGGTGTTTGGACGGGTGGGCATTGATATGATTGCCGGGCCATCTGAGATTTTGGTGATTGCCGATCGTGACAATGATCCTGATTGGATCGCGCTGGATCTGCTGAGCCAAGCCGAACATGACGCCTCGGCGCAGTCGATCCTGATCACGGATGATGCGCCTTTTGGTCAAGCTGTGGCCCGGGCGGTCACCGCGCGATTGCAAACACTGGAACGTCGCCAGATCGCGGGTGAAAGCTGGCGCGATTTCGGCGCGGTAATCACCGTGCGCGATATGGATGAAGCTGTGCAGCTGTCAGACCGTATTGCGCCCGAACATTTGGAATTATGCGTGGCAGATCCGATGATGCTCAGCCAAAAAATCCGCCATGCTGGCGCTATTTTTCTGGGTGGTTGGACGCCCGAGGCCGTAGGCGATTATATCGGTGGGCCAAACCACGTCTTGCCCACGGCGCGATCGGCCCGGTTTTCCAGTGGTCTGTCGGTGATGGATTTCATCAAACGCACCACGCTGTCGCAAATGACCCCGGCTGCGTTGCGCGCGATTGGACCTTCTGCAGAACGGTTGGCGGTCAGCGAAGGTTTGCAAGCGCATGGCCTGTCGGTGCGTGCCCGTCTGGACCGACTGAACGAGGTCTGAGATGCGGATCATTCATATTGATATTGATGACAGCGGCCTGCCATCGCCGACTCCGCAAATCGAACAAGAACGCCGAGTGGCGATTTTCGATTTGTTAGAAGAAAACAGTTTTGTTTTGCCACCACGCGAAGATCGGACCACCGCAGCTGGCCCCTATCGTTTGTCGTTGTCGATCCGCGAAGGGCGATTGGTCTTTGATATCAGCAGCGAAAGCGGTGGGCCGGTGGCGGCGTTCTTGTTGTCGCTTGGCCCCTTTCGTCAGGTTGTCAAAGATTATTTCCAGATCTGTGAAAGCTATTTTGAGGCCGTCAAGCGCCTGCCCCCCAGCCAGATTGAAGCCATCGATATGGCCCGGCGCGGCATCCATAACGAGGGCGCGCGGGTGTTGCAGGAACGCCTGGAAGGTAAGGCTGAGATTGATCTTGATACCGCACGCCGGCTGTTCACGCTGATTTGCGTTTTGCACTGGAGGTAGCGCGGTGACCGACAGGCTTCCCGGATCGGTGCTTTATTGTTGTGATCATAACGCGGTCCGCTCGCCTATGGCCGAGGGCCTGATGAAACAGCTTTATGGCCAGCGGGTGTTTGTGCAGTCAGTTGGCGTGAAAAACGATATGGAAATTGACGGGTTTTCAGTTGCTGTCTGCAAGGAGCTGGGGATTGAGTTGTCGCGGCATCGCTCGCGCAGTTTTGACGAAATGCAAGAATGGGGTGATGATCTGTCGGGGTTTGATCTGGTGGTAGCCTTGTCCCCGGCCAGCCAGCGCCGTGCGTTGGAACTGACACGTTATTTCCACCTAAGTGTGGAATATTGGCCGATACTTGATCCAACCGGTTTGGGTGAGGGGCGCGAGGCCAAACTCTCTGCCTATCGTCAGGCCCGAGATCAGATCCGCAACCGTATTCTCGATCGCTTTGGCCCGCCACCGCCCCAGCCCAAACCGTCCGTGGCCACAGCACCCCATACTTAAACTGTTCGGGGAAGGGCTGCATTTATACCACGTGTTTGGCAAAAGATGTTGATAAGACAGGGCTGTGACAGTTTCGCCTTGAAAATTGGCAAAATCGGGCGCATTTAGTGCCGCGCTCGCAGATTTGGCGGGCTGATCAAACTGGAGTGACCATGGCCAAGGAAGAACTGCTCGAATTTCCCGGAGTCGTAAAGGAACTCTTGCCGAATGCGACGTTTCGGGTCGAGCTGGAAAACGGCCATGAAATTATCGCACATACGGCAGGAAAAATGCGCAAAAACCGCATCCGCGTGTTGGCGGGTGATCGGGTTCAGGTCGAAATGACCCCCTATGACCTGACCAAGGGTCGTATTAACTATCGTTTCAAATAAGCGATGTTGATCTTGGGGTCTGCCAGTCCGCGCCGGAAGCAGCTTCTGGCGCAGATCGGGGTTATCCCTGATGCGATCTTGCCTGCTGACATTGATGAAACGCCACAGCGTGGCGAATTGCCCCGCCCCTACTGCCTGCGCATCGCGCGGGAAAAGTCTTGGGCGGTTGCGGCGGGCCCAACCGATCTGGTGATTTGCGCCGATACCACAGTGGCGCTGGGCCGTCGCATATTGGGCAAACCTGCTGACGCTGGTGAAGCTGCTGCATTTTTGGTTGCGCTGGGCGGGCGTCGGCACAAGGTGATCACCGCCGTGGTATTGCGCCGGGGTGATCAGATTTGGCAGCGCGATGTCGTCTCGACCGTCAAGATGAAACGTCTATCTGATTGCGAACTGAACAGATATCTGGCCAGCGGCGAATGGCAGGGCAAGGCGGGTGGCTATGCCATTCAGGGCTTGGCTGGGGCATTCGTGCCGTGGATTGAGGGCAGCTTTAGCGCAATCGTTGGTCTGCCGCTTGCAGAAACTGCAACGCTGTTGCAATCGGCGGGCTATCTTATGGGAGAGGCGCCATGAAAGGCACGGTTGTCGTTTTGGACCAGATCGCGGGGCGTGCAGCTGCTGCGTTGATTATTGATGGCAATCTTGCCGATTTTTTGATTGACCCACCCCAAGAGGCACCGCTGCAGGCGGGGGCTATTTTGCGCGGCGTTGTCGATCGCCAGATGAAGGGCCAAGGCGGTGTCTTTGTGCGCCTGCCGGATGACACACGGGGCTTTTTGAAGCAGGTGGGCGGTCTTGCGCCCGGTGACCGTGTATTGGTTCAGGTGACGGGCCATGCCGAGCCGGGCAAGGCACTGCCTGTGACCACGCGCGTTTTGTTCAAAAGCCGTTATTGCATCGTGACCCCGGGTGTGGCCGGGCTGAATATTTCGCGGCAAATCCGGGATGAGGCGCTGCGCGACGATCTTGGTGCTTTGGCCGAGGCCGCGATGCAGGGCGCACCCGAAACGTTGGGGCTGATATTACGCTCAGTGTGTCGTGTGGCTGAAGACGATGTGATCGCGCAAGATATTGCGATGATGCGGGATTTGGCTGAGAAAATTGGTAATGATCTTGAGGGTCCGCCCGAGTTGCTGCTGGATGCCCCCGGGGCGCAAGAACTGGCCTGGCGCGACTGGGTAGACCCAATCCCAGATGAGGTGATCGACACCCCCCGCGCGTTTGATCAGCTGGGTGTGCGCGATATGCTTGATGCCCTGCGTGGGCCATCTGTGGCGCTAGACAATGGCGCAGGCATGATGATTGAACCCACCCGTGCGCTGGTGGCGGTGGATGTGAACACGGGCCCCGACAGCTCGCCTGCCGCAGGGTTTAAGGCCAATCTGGCCGCTGCTCGTGCGCTGCCGCGCCAATTGTTATTGCGAGGGCTGGGCGGGCAGATCACCGTTGATTTTGCCCCGATGCCCAAACGCGATCGTCATGTGTTGGAGCAAACGCTGCGCGCGGCCTTTCGCCAAGAAGGCAGTGAAACCACCCTGCCAGGCTGGACACCGCTGGGAAATTTTGAAATTCAGCGCAAACGCGATCGGATGCCGCTCAGCGAAAGCTTACCGCAATGAGCTGCCCCATCTGCAAACGTGCCAGTGATCAGAAATACCGCCCCTTTTGCTCAAACCGTTGCGCCGAGGTGGATTTGGGCCGTTGGCTGACCGGTGCCTATGCCATTCCAACAGATGAACCCGGCACTCTGGACAGCCCGTCAGACGCAAGCGCCGCGCCCAGCACGGATGAATGGGCAACACCGGGCAATACCCGTCTGAACTGATGACAAACGATGCGGCATTTTTGCCCCATTTCCCTCTGGACAGCCCCGCACGGCTCGCCTAATACACCAAGACCCAAAGCGTCCGCGCTTTCCCATGCCCGGGTAGCTCAGGGGTAGAGCAGTGGACTGAAAATCCTCGTGTCGGTGGTTCAAATCCGCCCCCGGGCACCACCTAAATCGTAAAAATGATTAATTTGTTTTATTCAAATAAATCATCAGAAATTCGTACCCACCTATTTATAAACCCTCAGCGTGTCGTAACCCCGCCATGTGTGCTGGACCTTGCCGTCGTAACGCGCGATGCAGGCGTTCTTCTGCGGCTGACCGGGTTGGATATATTGGATGTTAACCCCATATTTCTCAAAATCTCTCTCAGAGTGACACGCGCGCGTTGGCAACACTGGCAAATTGCGCGATGTGCTTGGAGATCAACATTCAGGATGGTGATGTGATCGTCTGTGGGGGCTTACAAAACGTCGACTAGGCGTTGACTGGTTTTTGGATTTTGAATTCTCAAGTGTTTTACAAGGAAACTAAGTGTTTGATAGGTAGTGTATTTTTGGTTTTGGGCCACAGATTTGAATCTGTGACCTTCAGATTATCAATCTATAATTTAATTAATTCAATAAGTTAAAAAACCAGTCACTTCGCCAATAGGCTCTCATTTCCGCAACATTTCCAACCCCGCATGTCGCCGACATTCACCATCATTTGACTGCAAACAGAGCGCTAAATTTGTATTTGCGGGTTGATGTGGCGTTGATGTAGGCAAGGCTTCTGCTCCAAATAATCATAATTGCTAACGGCCCAGAGTGGATTTTGGCCTGCTTGCCAATCGCTGCTGTGCAGCTTCCCAAGACCGGCCATTCGCGCAATACGCAGCATTTTGGTGCCTTAAACGACGGTTTTCTGTTATTTATGCGCCATGCAGTTTGTGACATGTGCGCGCACTGTGGCCATGCTGCCAAGCGCACGAAGATGGAGCGGTGGCGTTTCGGGCTCGTTGGCTTGTAGCAGCAGCGTTGCACCCTATGTTTCTTAGAACAGACGCGGAGCATATCATGATGAGAAACCTAATCACCGCGGTTGCCGCCCTGCTGTCCTCGAGTGCCATTTCCGCCGCCCAAACCCCGTTTGGGGTTGAGGCAATCGCGACCTTAGAGCAACCTTGGGCCATGGCGGTCTTGCCGCAAGGTGGGTTTCTTGTAACGGAAAAGGCCGGGCGTTTGGCCCATGTGACAGCCTCGGGCGAGGTTGAGACGATCGCAGGTGCACCAAGGGTAACAGATGCCGGGCAAGTGGGTTTGCACGATGTGGCCCTGGCGCCGGATTTCCAGGCTTCGGGATTGGTGTATCTGACGTGGGTCGATGGCACCGACGGGGGCGCGTTGCACCTGGGGCGGGGACGGTTGGATCTGGGGGCGCTGCAACTGGCCGATCTGCAAGTGATCTGGCGTGCCACGCCCATGGGCGGCAACGGCCATCCGGGCGCCATGATCGCCTTTGGTCCCGACGGGCACCTGTTTTTGACCAGTGGTGATCGGCAATTGGGCGGTCCGGCACAGGCGTTGGGCGACAGCAGAGGCAAGATCCTGCGTCTGACGGCAGACGGCGCGCCCGCCAGTGGCAACCCCTTTGCCGATGCCCCCGAGGTCTGGACCCTTGGCCACCGAAACCCCTACGGACTGACGTTTGACGGCACTGGCCGACTTTGGTCGCACGAGATGGGCCCGCGGGGTGGCGATGAGCTGAACGTGATCGCGGCGGGCCAGAATTATGGCTGGCCGCTGGTGTCTGAGGGAAAGAAATATAGCGGTCGTTCCATCCCCCCCCATACGACGCGCCCCGAGTTTGCACCGCCACTGATCGAATGGACACCGGTCATCGCCCCGGCGGGGATGGTCTTTTACGATGGTGCAATCTTTCCCGAATGGCGCGGGTCATTGTTGTTGGGTGGGCTTGCATCGCAAGCCTTGATCCGTGTCGAGGTTGGCCGCGCCACCGCGTGGGAGGTTGACCGTTGGGACATGGGAAATCGCATTCGTGATGTGGCGGCCGATGCTGATGGTCAGGTCTATGTGCTTGAAGACGGCAGCGAGGCCCGCCTGCTGCGGCTGACCCCCAGCAACGAGCGTTAGACGAGAGGGGTGCGGACGTGCCAGTATCCACCCGCACAGCACGCACCTATGACTGGTCGAGCGCCCTCTCGTGCTGAGACGATGCCACCTGTGACCTACTGAAAGATCAAGGTGATGTCTTTTTCGCTCAGCAGTTTCCACTGACCTGGAAGCAGGTCATCAGGCAGTGAAAGACCGCCCAGACGTTCGCGGTGCAGTTCCTCGACGTGGTTTCCTGTGGCCGCAAACATGCGGCGGACCTGATGGTATCGCCCTTCGAAAACACTGAGCAGAGCTTCGGTTTTGGAAACTATTTCCAGTTCTGCAGGCGCCAGCGGCTTGTCCTCGCCCTCTAACATCAGTTGGCCAGAGGCAAACAGATCGCACTCGGTGCCATTGAGTGGGCGGGCCAGCTTTGCGCGATAGGTCTTTTTTACGTGGCGCTTGGGGCTGATGACACGGTGCAAAAGGTCGCCGTCATCGGTGAGCAATAAAAGACCAGTGGTCTGTTTGTCCAGACGGCCAATGGTCGATATCAATGGAGTGCGTGACCTCCAGCGATCGGGGAGGATATCATAGACCAATGCGCCGTCTTCCTTGTGGGAACAGGTCATGCCCAAAGGCTTGTTCAAAAGGATGACCATCCCCGCGACGGGATCGACCGCCTCACCGTCGATCTTCATGCGGGTCGGCAAATCAGGCGTGACCGGGATTCGTTTGGTGACGTCAGGGAACGCGGCACCATCCAGGGTGATGCCGCCAGCCTTGGCCATGCGCGCCATTTCCTTGCGCGAGCCATAGCCCATAGAGGACAGCAGCTTATCAACGCGCGAGGTTGAAATCTTGGCCATTACGTTTGGTTCCTCAAGTAGGGGTCGGTAGCGGGGCTGAGGATCAATCCGAAGGGTGATGTGTGGCTCACATGGATTGAAGGGCAGTGGATGGGTAGCCGAACCAGTTTAATAAACTGAGCGTTCATTTTGAAGCAGCCATTTATGCGCCCCCCCCAGTATTCAACACAATGGGGTTTGAGTGGACCTTAGATGCTCACGGCGTGAAGGTCTGGTAGGGGCGGGAAGCCGCATGTGACCTCGCAGCGTGGCATCCGCAGCATATGGCTATAGCAGTCTGTCGCCACGCCAACCGTGACCGACGGCAGTGCGCAGGATGGGTAGGGCTGGCGGAGTTGAGCGTACGTGTCATGCGTGACGAGACAGCGTGCAACTCGACTGCAGGTTTTTGGATCTGGGTCTCCTTGACAGAACTTGCGCATGTCTCGTCTTTTGGCTTATCCGT
Source organism: uncultured Paracoccaceae bacterium (assembly GCA_937895435.1). GTDB lineage: Bacteria > Pseudomonadota > Alphaproteobacteria > Rhodobacterales > Rhodobacteraceae > CALAXT01. The sequence continues at coordinate 49,348 of CALAXT010000067.1, forward strand.
TGCAACGCACAAATCGCAATACTTAGGCACGACTCGACGGAAAGCGCCTTGCGCGAGTTTAATTTGCTATAAAGTTTGTTAAGGGGTGATGCCCCCGCAATGTGTTAGGAAAGTTTTTTGAAGAAAGCAGGTAACGACCGGAGAAAGTGGCATCGCCTTCGGTCACGAAATCAGTCGAAACGGATCACCCGTAAACTTAGAGCGGGGTACATTTCTTCCCTCGCTCCAAACTCGTTGGGTGCGCTAGGCACTCGTGGCAACTATCATACGAGTTACGTGAAGATCTGGCAGGGAGGGCAAGAAGAAACCGCCATTTGTACGAGACCACCGAAGCCTGCACCTGAGAACTTGTGTTTTAGGACCAATCTCCATCCAACCACCGATTTCTTTCATCGCATCCGCAAAGGCTTCGAACTCGCAGTCAATCGAAGGAAAGGCGGCTTTGTAAGTCGGCCATCAAAACGTTCGCCACCTCGAATTTCAGGTTACGTCGACTTCGCAAAGATCAAGAATATTTCAATGTCTGCTGCGGTGGTTTTAGCCGCTGATTATGATCGCCTTAGACACTTCCTGAACGAAGTTCCTCCAACCATCAACCTCCGGGATTGGGACCCGATCATTGTAACGCGCCTGCATCAACTTGGCTTCTTCAACATCTTGGGGCACGCACCAGACCCCAACCTTTTGGTTGAAGATGGCGATATCCTACTGATGAGGATAATCAGATCTCAAAACTGCGAAAAACTTGCGGAGGTTGATGAGGCGCTTGTCAAGCTTGGCCGTTTCGTTTCGTTGAGTGATGACGCCCTAGATGAGAAGATTACCCATACCTTGTCGATCATCAGTGAGGTCATGGCGAACGTTACGCAGCATGCTTACCGAACTGATGTGGAGTTTGAGTATACCCATATGGGCAGTTTCTGGGTGTCTGCTGAAGCCGATAAGGCACGCAGAACGCTACGAATTGTGTTGTTCGATCAGGGAGCCACTATACCTGTCACCTATCCCAGAATGGAGCGAACTGATAAGGTGAAAAGGTTCTTCCGACGGGCTTTGTCGTCGAGCAGAAGGTTTGACTATGAAGACGATGGGACCTATATTAGGGCAGCTTTGCGGTACGGCGGGTCACGCACCGATCTTGCCTACCGTGGTAAAGGTTTTCCTCAGATGGGCGAGCTTTTGGACACGTTGGGCGGTGGTGAATTGCGAATCTTCAGCCGGGGTGGGTGGTGCATCCGGTCGAGTAACGGAAAAGTTACATCTGGGAGCTACGACTGTTCTGTAGGTGGGACACTAGTCGAGTGGAAAATTGAACTGTAGGCCATGAGTGAAATCGAAATGACAATAGACGTTGCAGAACGGTTTTCCCGGCACCCTGCGGGCCGCGTGCCTTCTGATGGGCCAGATAACGGCGAACGCTTTCGTGAAGAAATTTTGGTTCCGGCCTTGAAGGAGGCAGTGGAGCGGAACGAAAGGGCACGGGTGATAATTGACATCGACGGGTGTAGAGCGTTTGGTTCATCATTCTTAGAAGAAGCATTCGGGGGGTTGGCGCGTGTACCTGCGTTTCCGCTCTTGAAAGCGCTGAAAATCTTGAAAATTAAATCCGAGAAG
>CALAXT010000068.1 GCA_937895435.1 uncultured Paracoccaceae bacterium
CCCAGAGCAACCGAGGTGGTGCCCATTGCCATTTTGTACTTCACACCCAGACCCATGCTGTCGGACAGGTCGGTGGTGTCGCCGTTGTTGGCCTGCTCATACGAAGCTGCCACGGCCAGATCGCCCATTTTGTATTCGTAGCGGAGAACCTGGTCGTCCTGCTTGCCGTCGAAGCCGGAGTGGGTGTCGAAGCCAGCGTGGGTCGAGATTTCGTCGGTCAGGTTGGTGATGAACGAATGCTCAGCCATCGCCCAGTCAAAACCACCATCGGTGTCACCCATGGTCAGCTTGCCGAATGCGCCCGAGATGAACACGGTGCCGGCATCTCCCAGGGGATTCTGGTTTTCTTCGCTGGTCGCGTCCATGTCCAGACGGGTCGAAGCGCCGAATGCCAGGCCGCCGTCGGTTTCAGCTGAACCGCTGAACTTGACGTTGTAGCCCTGGTGGAACTGGGTGCCCGAGCCATCGCGGTTGCTGACGCCGAATTCGGCGGTCAGGCCAACTTTAACTTCAGCAGCAGCTGCACCAGCAAAGCCAACCAGCGCGGTGGTGGCAAGAAGAAACTTTTTCATCGTTTTCCCTCGTTTTTCAAAAAATTAACCCAACCCAGAACATCCGCGTTGGGAGCCCTTACGTTTTTGCGCCGGGGCGGCGTAAAAGCAACATTGGAGAGCGCAACACTGTGAAAGAGCCCACAGTGTGATGCAGGTTTGCAACAGTGCAGGGCGCAGACTGTATTGGGGCAGCATACAAAGCGGCACGGTGGGGCGCGGGAAGCCCCTTGTTCGACGCGTTTGGCTGGGATAGGCATTTAACAGGAAATTTCGGGAGGTTGCATGAACCCGCACCGCGGCACGCACGCCATCATCACCTGCGCCTTGATTGCAACGCTTGCAGGGTGTTCATCAGGGCCCTTTGCCAAACGCTCGGTCAGTGAAAACCGCGCCGCCGCGCAGGCCCAACGCGCCGCTGATGGCGAAACGGCGCGCACGCAATCATCGTTTTGGGATTTGTTCCGCAATGCCGACAATCCCAATGTAACGGTTACGGTCAACAAATATATCTGGCAGGCATCGCTGGAAGTGTTGGATTTTCTGCCGATTGAAACGGTTGATCCGTTCACGGGCGTTATTGCCACGGGCTATGGCGTGCCACCCGGCGGGGGGCAAGGTTATCGCGCAACGGTTTTGGTACAAGACCCGGCGCTAGATGCGCGATCTTTGAAACTGTCGCTGCAGACCCGCAATGGCACTGTGAGTGCGCAGACACTGCGTACGGTCGAAGAGGCGATCTTGACGCGGGCGCGACAGTTGCGCGTGGCTGCAAGCCAGCTGTAATTTTTTTTATGCTTTGTTTATCGCGGTGAGACCGGGGGCTGCCTGCCCCCGGACCCCCGGGGATATTTTTCAACGAAAGAGTGGCCAAAAATTCAGAGGGCGCTTTCGATCCAAGAGGCCAATGCGGCCTTGGGCGCGGCACCCACTTTGTTTGAGACGATTTGACCATTTTTGTAGAGGAAAAGGGCCGGGATACCACGCACACCGACGGCAGCCGGGCTGGCAGGGTTATCATCGACGTTGATTTTTACAATTTTGACGCGGCCTGCATATTGGGTGGCCAGCTCTTCCAGAGCGGGGCCGATCTGTTTGCAAGGGCCGCACCATTCGGCCCAAAAGTCGACGACAACGGGGATATCAGATTGGGTGACTTCGGCATCAAAACTGGCGTCGGTGACTGCGATGGTGGACATGGGGGGCACTCCTGCGGTGGTCGGGATTTGTGTTGGCGTGACCCTATGAGGCTGGGGGAGCAGCGTCAAGAGAACGACGTTCGCCTGCGGCGTTTTGCAGGGCATCCATGATACTGAGGCTGGGCAAGGCCATGAGCTGGGCGGTGCGGGTCCAAAGGATGGCGGTGTCGATCCGCTTGGTGGGATAGATACAGCTTAGCGCTGCATGATAGGCCCCCATTTGGCGCAGAAATCCCACCGGTACATCTTGGGGCGTGGCCGGGGTTTGGGTGTTTGATTTAAAGTCGATGGCCAGCACATAATCTGGAAAAATCAGGAGCCGATCGATTGTGCCGCGCAACATTTGGCCAGCAAAGAGCGGAAGATGGGCGGAAAGGTCCACCTCGGACAGGGCGGTTGTGGTGGGTGTGGGCCGCAAAAGTGGCATGAGGTTTGGCGCTGTCAGTAGGGCGCGGGCTTGTTCTAAAAAATCAGCAATATCCGCCGGGGTGAGAAGCGCGGCCGTATCTGGGCTGGAGGGGGCTGATCTGAGCAGCTGATGGGCAATATCGGGCCAATGGCCTTCGGGCCAATTGGGGAGATGTTCCAACAAGCGGTGCAGATAGGTGCCCCGCAACAACGCGGCGCCCTGATCGGTGGCGGTATGTTCTGGGTTGTGGCCCGTGACGCGGGCCACAGGGGTGAGCGTTTTGGCACCACCAAGGTCTGAGGGCGAGAGTGGCTGGGCTGTGCGCGGCGGCCGTGCAGCAGGGCTAAAGAGCCAGGTGGGTAAGACTGGGCTTTCGTGCGGTGTATTTTCTTTGGGATCGGGGCAAGGAACCGCTGCAAGATCAGGTTCGGGCCATTGACCATGGACCATGCGCACCACCGGGCCTTCGGGACTTTGGAGTTGGGTTTTGGGCAGGGCGCAGCGATCAATGCCTTGGGCCACCAGATCATACCAGCAGCGGCCCTCACCTTGGGGGCCGGTATCCCCCGCAGCGCAGATGATGGCCCAAGTTTTTGCGCGCGTCAGAGCCACATAAAGCAGCCGCATGTCTTCGGCATCAGCGCGGGCCCGCAGCGTGTCTTGGGCGGATTGCAGCGCGGCGGGCGTTTGTGCGCTGGGCATCGACCACGCGACCTGGCCGCTTTCTAATGTCATGAGATCAGGGTTGGATTTTGCCTTGCGTTGCGCGGTATCGGGTAAGATCACCAACGGCGCCTCAAGCCCTTTGGCACCGTGCACGGTCATCACACGGATCAGCCCGCCATTGGCATCGATTTGGCGTTTGATTTGCAATTCATCGCTGGCCAACCAGCCAAGAAAGCCTGTGAGGCTGGGCACAGCGCTGCGTTCATAAGCCATGGCTTGCGCCAAAAGCGCATCAATACCCTCTTCGACCTCGGCGCCCAGCCGGGCACGCAAGCGGGCGCGTCCGCGGTGGCGGGTCAGCAGGCGTTCGATCAGCTCATAGGGTCGCAGGAAATCGGCACGATCACGCAGATCTTGCAACAGTTGCAAGGTTTCGGGCGGGCATGGCGCGTGGTGGCGCAAGGCCTCCCACAGGTATTGCCCGGCTGGACGGGGCTGAGCGAGAGCGTAAAGCTGCGCCTCGGACCACCCCAGAAGCGGCGAGCGCAGGGCTGCGGCCAGAGACAGGTCATCCTCGGGCGTGGCCAAAAACGACAAAACCGCCTGAATATCGCGCACAGCAAGCTCAGCCCCGACCTTTAGTCGGTCGGCGCCGGCAATGGGCAGGCCTTGTTGTTTGCAGGCGCGAATGATCTCGGCAAAGATGTCAGAACGGCGGCGCACCAAGATCAGCACATCCCCGGCGGTGAACCTGCGAACACTGCCCTCGTTATTGTCCAAGGCCTTATCGTCTGGGATCCATGTTGGCTGATCAATCAGTTGACGGATTTGCGCAGCAATTTGGCGGGCCAAACGGGCGGCGGGGTGTTCATCATGCACGATATCAACTGGGTCATACCAGGCGCCATCTTCGGGCTTGGGGCTGGGCGCACAGACGGGCCACAGATCAACCCGGCCGGGCAGATCAGGTTTGCGGCTTTCATGGTGGACCCTGCCGCCAAGCCCCTGCCCAGCCTCAGACGCAAAGGTGGCATCAACCAATCCCAAAATGGCCTGAGAGGAGCGAAAAGAATATTCCAGCCGCCGATCGGCCAGATCTTGACCAACCCCACGCAATTGCTGACCAAAGGCCTGTTGCATTCGGTCGAATGCATCAAGGTCTGCGCCTTGGAACGAATAGATTGATTGTTTTTTATCACCAACAACAAAAATCGTGCGCGGGTCTTCGCGGGCAGAAACACCAGCCGAAAATTCTTGGGCCAGTGCGGCAATGACCGCCCATTGATCAGGGCTGGTGTCTTGCGCCTCATCCAACAAAATATGATCAATGCCGCCATCCAGCCGGAACAGCACCCATTGCGCCACAGATGGATCGGTCAGCAATGCCCGCGCATTCAATATAAGATCATCAAAATCAAGCCACCCACGCGCTGATTTTGCCGCGTTATATTTCGGCAAAAATGCCCCAGCAAAGCGATGCAAGCACAGAGTTTTATCAACAGCCGCCAGTGCCACTCGGTGGATGCGAGCATCGGCTATGCGGGTCATCAGCGCCTCTAGCACGGGCATGTGCTCGGCCAATTCGGCGCGTTTTGCCTTGGTGGGCACTTTTCCAATTTTGGCGCCAAAGGGCGTAGCGGCCGTGTCTTTGAACAACAAAGCATCTTCCAGCACCCGCAATGCCGCCAAATCACCCTGCCAGGGTAAACACTGCAAGAGACTTTGCGCCAACGCCTGATCCGTCACCCCACCAGTTTGCAAGGCAGGGATCAAATTGCCAAAAAGCGCAGGCTCCTGCCCCGTAAAAACCTCACGCAGCAAGGTGAGCATGTCCATATGGGGGGGCAAATCAAACATGGCGCACGCACTGGCTTGATCCAGCGGTTGGGAAAAGCGGCTGCGGTGTTTGCAAATATCGGCAGTAAGCGACAGAAAATCTTGATCGGTCAGATAGCGCGCCACATCGGCAACCAGACCCGCATCAGGGCCATCGGCCATGGCATCGACAATCTCGCTTTGTAAAATTTTGGCAGCGCGTTCATCCATTTCAGAAAATTGCGGGCTGACACCAGCCTCAAGCGGAAAGCGGCGCAGCAGGCTTGCGCAGAACGAATGGATGGTTTGAATTTTCAGACCACCCGGCGCTTCGATTGCCCGCGCAAACAGGCGACGGGCAGCAGCCAATTGCACGGCGGTTATCGCGCCCTCAATCCCCAGATCAGACACCGCTTTTCGCAATTTCTGTTCGGGCAGCATCGCCCATTCGCCCAATCGAGCAAACAGGCGGTTCTGCATCTCGGATGCGGCAGCTTTGGTATAGGTTAGGCATAAGATACGCTGTGGCTGTAGCCCGCCCAGCAAAAGCCGCGCAACACGGTCGGTCAAAACACGGGTTTTGCCAGACCCGGCATTGGCCGATAGCCAGGTAGAATTGGCAGGATCGGCGGCATCAACCTGCGCTTGGCTGGCGGGATCGCGCCGATTGGCATCGCTGGGGGGGGGGACATTTGTCATGGCAGTGTTTCACGCGGATCAGGGATAGAGATAGGCACGGCTGGCGCGCTGATATCCCACTCACCAAAGCGCGACAGGTGATCATAGTCGCTGGCGAATTTTACACCGTGCATGGCGCGGCGTGCGGCATAGCCTTGATTGGGACGCAGATAATTTTCAATCAGCTGCACCAACTCAGCCCAAAGTGCGGTCAGCTGCGCAGGCGTCAGATCAGTTTCGACCTGTTTGGGTGGGCTGCCCAGCCCCACATAGGTGATCCGCGCCGCCTCAACCGGGCCCAGCGCTGCAAACCCGCCCCGCTCAGCCATCGCCGCTTGCAAAAGCAGCTGTTTGTCAAAACCGGCCTGCTGCTTTTCACTGGGGGGCGCACCCGTTTTGTAATCAAGGATCTGCACCCGACCATCAGGTAGTAAATCAACCCGGTCAGGCCGCGCCGAAAGCCGAAAGGCTGGGGTGCCCAAATCGACCGAACCTGTTTTCTCAATCAAAACTGGTTGGCCTGGGCGTGATGCCTCGGCGGCCAAAAACCAATCAGCCACACGTGCCAATCGCGCATGCCACAGATGACGCGCAGCCGGCCAAGGCACATCGGCCGCCAAAACATCGGCTGCCACACCCAGCAAATGCGCACGCATCGCGGTGGGCTGGCCCTTCAACGTGGCGGTCTGTGGATCACGCAAAAACCGTTCAAGTATTTCATGCAGCGTCGTGCCACGCTCGCGCAAATCAGGGGGGCGATGCAACGGGTCAAGCGGTTTCAGCCGCAAGATATGGCGGGCATAAATAGAATACGGATCGCGGATCAGTTTACTGATCTGCGTTACAAAAAGTTCGCGCGGGCGGGCCGCGACAGGGGGGCAAGGTGCAGGGCGCGGTGCGGGCGGCACCGGCGCATCGGTGGTATCCAGCGCCTCAGCCCAAGCCAGATATTTTGCGGCCCGCGCACGCATCTGCGCCAAGGCCCCATCACCACCCTGCGCAGGCAGGCCCTGCAACAAATTTGTCAATCGGTTCAACCAGCGCGCGGCAACCGTCTCGGCCTCGGTGCTGCGCAGCGCACGGCTCAGCACAACCCGGCGCGCGGCAATCGCCTGTTGGAAATCATGGGCAGACAGCCCAATTTGACGTTCAGGCAGCAACAGCCCGGCTGCATGGCGCAAACTGCGATTCAACCACGGGTCGGGTGAGGGGGTTGCCGGCCATGTGCCCTCGGTCAAGCCGGCCAAAATTACCAGATCAACCCCGCCCTCGCGCGCCTCACGCGGGCCAAGGATCATTATTTTTCGATGGGCTTGCACGGTTTCACGCACCTGTGCCCGCGCCAAAAGCGCACCCAAAAGATCAGCGTAATCTTGTGCTGACATCTGTCCACCATGCGCCGCTTCGGCCAACAGATCGGTCACCACATGTTGGGCCTCAACCCCAGCGGGGCCTTGCCAAAGGGTGCCTGGCCAATCCCCACCGGGGCCTGTGGCCAATGTCTCAACCAACACCAGATGGCGGGTTGCGTGATCGGCCAAGGGCCGCAGCGCGCCATCTGTCAGATCAGAGATCAGGCCGGCGATCCATATGGCCCAATCCAACGCATCGGGATCAGGCAGCGTGCCTGCCCAATGCAGCAAATCTTGGGCCAGAGGAAACTGTGGGCCATGACGGCGCAGGCGCAGCTCTAATTCCCGGCTCCAACGCAGATGCGCGCCCCGCGCAGCACCGCTGGCCGTCAGCGGGTGTTTAAGCAGCGCCAATAACCCCTCGGCCGTCAGTCGCCCACAAAATAACGCCGCCGTCTGACGCAACAGCCGCCCCGGTGCCGATAAGGCCAGGGGGCGACCCGCACTGTCATCGGGCAAAATATCCCAGCGGTCCAGCGCGGCGGTGACTTGGCGGGCCAATTCACGATCAGGCGTGATCAGCGCGGCGGTCTGATCTGTCTCGGCCGCCTCTCGCAAGCAAAGCGCCACCGCCAAAGCCTCTGCCCGCGGAGAAGGCGCCTCTAACAACGTCATCTGCGCAGTGGCCGCGGCCAGATCCGGCAAGTGCGGGCCATCCGTCATCCATTGATCCGTTACCGGTGCGGGCCGCAGCGCCAACGAAACCAGCGCATTGCGCCCACGCAATGACGCAGGCAAGGCAACCCAAGGCATGACATCGCTGGCCTCAAGCCCCAACCGCTGCATCAGTGCGTGAAACCGAAACTGCGGATGATCATCCCCACTGAGCGCATCGCCCAAATGATCCCAGACCGCCTGCGGCATTTCAAAATCAAAGCCCGGCAGCACAAGCGCACCTTGGGGCAAACGGGCAACGGCCTCCATCAACAGCGCCGTGGTGCCCCGTGACCCGGTTGACCCCGCAATGATCACCGGACCCTTGGGCGGGGTCTCTTGCCAGCGGGCAATCAGCTGCAAGGTCGCGTGACGCTGGCGGCCAAGCGCGTCGGGTGCAGCCTCAGCCCCCAAAAAACCACCCACCAATTCAATAAACCGCAAGCTGCGCCGCCAGTGATCAGAGTGGTTGGCCAAATCCAAGCCTTCCAACGCCGACAATGGCACGCCTTCATCTTGCATTTCATCAAGCAGGGCGGCCAAACTATCGGCCAAATCAAATGTGGCCGCGCGCGGTGCCAGATCGGCGGCCACATCCAAAAGCCGCGCCACCATCTGCCCCAGCTCTAAACGCCGACGCAGGGCAGGAACAGCAGCGGGGATGCCCGGCATCGGCCAATCATCGGCCAAATCCCCCAGCAAACGGATACGCGGCAACAGCACCCCCTGCCCTGGGCCAATTCCTTGGGCAAGCGCTTGCGTCAGCTGTTGGGCCATGCGGCGGGTCGTGACAAAGATGTTTGCTTGTGCGGCAGCCTCGGGTGGGGCGCCTGTCAGGCGCGCCCAAAAACCCTGCGCCAGTTCCTGCGCGAAATCAGCGCCAGGCGGCAGGGCAAAAACACGCGGACAAGTGTCATGTTCAAACATCGGACACGGCCGGCGAAATTGTTTCGGCCAACATCGCTTCGGCCAGCGCGATGCTTTCAGCTTGACCAACATCGCACCAAAGCCCCGGATAAAGCACACCAAAAACCCGGCCGCGTGCCATCGCGCTATCCCACAAAACGTTCAGCGAGAACGCTGGTTGATCAACTGCCGCAAGCCCATCAGTGCACAGGATCTGTGCCCCAAGATAGACCATCGCCCCCCCCCGGCTGATCTGCCCATCGGCCAACAGCGTGAAATCCCCCGAACCCTTGTGCCCGCGCGCTCGATCAGCCGGGGCCAGCAAAAGCAACGCATCCATCGCCCCCGGCCGCCAGGCCGCACGCAAGATTTCCAGCGGGTTGACGCCCGCCCAGACCGCATCAGTGTTTAGCGTGAAAACAGGCCCATCCCCCAACAGCGGCAAAGCATGTTTCAGCCCGCCACCCGTTTCCAGCACCAGGGGCGCCTCATGCGACAGCGCCACATCGCACCGCAGCGCCAGATGCTGCGCCAGCATGGGGGCCAAATAATGGAGGTTCACCACTTTGCCCGCCACCCCGGCCCCATCCGCCAAATCCAGCGCATGATCAATCAGCGCACGCCCCGCCACTTTGATCAATGGCTTTGGGCAATGCGCGGTCAGCGCCCCCATCCGCGTGCCAAACCCAGCCGCAAACAGCATGATTACTTTGGGGAAGTCAGACATTCTTGGCGCAGCCTTTCAATCATGCCAACGGTCGGAGCAGGGAAAATTTGATGCACAATCGCCGCCAGGGGCGCCAAAGCAGGGTGGGCCAGATTACGCCGGATATGCCCCCAAACGCGTGGCAACAGATGAAGATATTGTGGTTTGCCCATTTGCTGCGCCAAACGCACAAAAATCCCTAAAATCCGCAAATTACGCTGCACCCCCAGCAGGGCGTAACAGGCCTGAAAGTCTTTTGTATCAAACGCTTGACCTGACAAGAACCGCGCAATCATTGCCGTCTCGATATCGCCACAGACATCGCGACGGGCGTCTTGCAGGATCGACACCAGATCATAGGCCGGATGCGCCAGCACCGCGTCTTGGAAATCTAACAACCCCACCGCTGCCACGCCCGCACGATCTGGCAACCATATCAGATTTTCGGCATGATAATCGCGCAACGTTAAACAACGAAGCTCGCACATCATGTTGTGCGCCAATGTCTGAAACAGCCCCGCCAGATCAGCCGCCCCATCTTGGGCGATCCCACCCGCCGCGGGCAGATACCATGTGGATGCGGGCTCAAGCATTTCCCCCAAGCGCGCCGGTGTTAATTCCACCAAGTTGGCTGGCGCTCGGCGCGGTTGCAGGACCAAAAGCACATCAATCGCCCGTGCATAAAGCGCCCGCGTTCGACTGGGGTCGTCAGCCATAAGGCGGGCAAACACCCCGTCACCAAAATCCTCTAACAACAAAAAACCTTGGGCCGTATCGCGGGCCAGCACGCGTGGCGCAGACAGGCCAACACCGCGCAAATAGGCGCCAATACGCAGAAAATCATCCAAATTCCCGGCAGCGTTGGGGGGGGCATCCATCAACACCGCACTTTGGCCATCCACCGCCCAGACCCGATCATAGCGTCGGGCCGAGGCATCACCGGCCAACGGCTGGCGCCGGGCGGCGGGCCATCCGGCCGTTTCCAGAAACTGCGTCGCGGCCTGTTGGCGAGCCTCAATGGATGGCGATGGCTCAGGCATCAGGTCTGCCCCGATCAATATCGGCAGCAAGACCCAGCTGAGTTGCCACACCCGCAATCACATCGCCCCAGCGCGGCGCAGTCGCTGACAGATGAATGCGCCGCTGTTCATTGGGTTGGGGCGCAATTTCGACCAATAACGCATCGTGCGGCGCCAGATCGCCCAGCCGTTCGGGCCATTCAATCAGACAAAGCGCGTCTTCAAATGCGTCTTCCAGACCCAATTCACGCAAATCAGCGCCCGCCGTCAGGCGATAAAGATCAACATGCCAGATATCAAAATCTTGCGTCTCATAGACTTGAACCAGTGTAAAACTGGGGGATGGCACCTCTTCCATCAGGCCCTCTCGGGCCAAAAGCGATTGGATCAACGCGCGGGCAAAAGCGGTTTTTCCGGCCCCCACCGGACCGCTGAGCAGCACCACATCACCCCGGGCCAACTGCGCCCCAAGCACGGCGGCAAGATCCGCGGTCACACCCAGCGTGGGCGCAGATAACGCAATCTCATACACCGGCAAAAATGGGGACAAAGAAGGCAAACAACGCATCATCCCATTACTTTAGCGCGGCGGTGGCGCGCCGCAAGCCATGAACCGCCAGATCACGCGCTGCGGCGTAATTTTTCAAGCGGGCGCACCTGATCGATTGGCGCAAAACCAACAAGGGTGCCCCCCCCCGCCAAGCTACACAACCGGCATGCCATGCGGCGGCCATCTTTCAATCGGATCTCGGCGCTCCATTCCGCACGACTGGGCAGGGTGTCCACCTGACTGCGGATCCGCAGCCAAACCGGTGTCGCTTCGGACCCAGCCTGCCACCGCGCCATCGCATCAGCGATTCCAATGGCGGAGGCGCAAGGGGCGCCGCCGCCCCCCCAAAGCGCCCCATATGCTGCGTTTGATTGCACCAAGATCCCGCCCGATGAAAACACGGCAATCGCTTCTGGCAAACTGTCAAGCACCGCTTGCCCCAGATCCAATTCGGCACGAAAGCGGCGGGTCAATGTGATTTCGGCACTGATATCCTCAATCAGCAGCGCCATCGCCCCATCGGGATAAGGTCGGCCAGTCACGCGAAAGGTCTGGCCTGTCGGCAGGCTCCAAATTTCTTCGTATTTTCCCGAAACAGATGAGCGCTCTAAGGCGACCACCTCACGCCGCCAAGATTTATAATCTTTCGGCTCGGGCATCCGGCGCTCTTCGCGCAGACGATCTAAAAACGCACCAAGTCCGGGGCGGGCCACCAGAAAATCAGCGCGCAGCCCAGTTAAATCGGCCAACGCAGGGTTATACAGCACCAATTTTCGCTGGCGGTCAAAAATCGCAAGCCCCATTGGCAGATGCGCAAAGGTTTTGCCAAGTGTTTGCGTAAAAGCCTGCAGATTTTGCTCAGCCGTTGCCGCAGCATCGGCAGGCAGGGCAAAAACCAAAAGCACATCGCCCTCAGCGTGGGCCTGACACTCAAACCAGCGAGGCTTGGCTGTGCCGGCAACAACCAGATTAACACGCTGTACGCCCCCCTCAGCCAAAAGCCCAACCGCCATGTTCGGATCAAAGAGCATCGGCAGCGGCCACATTATTGGGGCGGTGCGGCTGTGTCCGGCCAGCGCCAGATATGCACCATTGGCCCACAAAACCTGCCCATCAGGGGTCTGTCGCCAAATTAGAATGGGCGCCAGCTCAACCCCACGCCGCAAAGCAGCCAACTCATCCTCTGTGGCCTGCAAGCTGAGCGCATCAAGCACAACCCCCTGCGCGTCTTCGCTGCAGTCGTACATCACCAGCCGCATCAGCCCCGAACACCACTCTGCCTCCAGCCGGATTTCAGCCGCGCCAGAAGAATTCAGGCTTAGACGTTGCGCCTGTGGCAAATCAGCAATTTTGGTATCGAAATCGGGGAAATGGGTAAGAAAATAGCCATGCAGCTGATCCCAAGGATTGCCCGGCTGACCCAACGCGCGCAATAACGCCCAGCCGGAATCATTCGCATCTACCAAGGTTTCGCCATCAAAAAGAAACATCGTTTTTTCAGAAACTGCGGTGCCCGGGCTGCCAAACCACCCCCCCGCCAAACCAGGCGCGCCACAGCCAGCAGCCCCCCCAAGCCCCAAACCAAAGCCGCTTCGCCGCATCCCCGGCAAATGCGCCAAAGTATAAAAAACAAGGCTCGCCGCCGCGACCGACGTGCCCAGAAGCATCAACGCAAACAGCCAATTCATCTGCATGACCCTAACCCATTCCAGCACAAGGTTTTCCCCATGCTTATCCACAGGGCCGGGAAAAGATTAATCATTGGTTAAAATAACGAGCAATAAGCCAATAACAACTCTAGATTGTTATTGGCTTATTGTCACCAAGCCCATCTTTTGGGCTGTATTCGATTGCCGAAAGCGGCCAGACAACATCAACAACGGCCCCCAGCGCGCCCAAACGCGGGCCGCTCTCTGCCCCAATTTTCTGCTGTGCAGTGCCACCACCCGCCATGGATGCATTGGAAAATTGAACAATAGCCCCAGTGCGTTCTAATAATGTGCGGGCGATAAATGTACCAAGGCCCATCCCCTCATAGCCCGGGCGCTGATCAGACTTCAGCGACACATCATGCCTTGGATCTGAACGCGAACGCATAAACGGCTCGCCCATCCGGCCAATCAGCGCAGGCGGAAACCCTGGGCCATCGTCACGAATTTGCACATGCACCCGGGCCCCAATGACCGCCATATCCACCCAGACAGTAGACTGGGCAAAATCAACCGCATTTTGAATAAGATTGCGCAAGCCATGGATCAGTTCGGGACGACGGCGGATGCTTGGATCGCCGACTGCCATTGGTGACAGTGGGCGCGTGCCAAACAAAATCACTTTGCCCCGCAGGGCATGCGGCTCAGCGGCCTCTTGCAACACAGCGCTCAGGGGGGCTTGTTGGATGTGCAGATCGTCTTTGCCTGCCCGCCCCATTGAGCGCAGAATATCGCGGCAGCGATCAGCCTCTTGGCGGATCAATTCAGCATCTTCGGCCAGGGCAGGTTGATCGGCCAAATCACGCACCATTTCGGTACTGACCAGCTTTATCGTGGCAAGCGGCGTACCCAGTTCATGCGCAGCAGCGGCAATCACGCCCCCCAAATCTGTCAGCTTTTGTTCGCGCCCTAGCGCCATTTGCGTGGCCAAAAGCGCCTGTGACATAATATGCGCCTCGGTCGCGACACGCCAAGAATAACTGCCAAGAAAGAAAATACCCGTCACAATTGCCAGCCAAAAGCCAAAAGCCAACAGCGGTGGCATGGCCAGCATATCGCCCGTCGATGTTTGCAGCGGCACAGAATAGCCTGCCAGCAGCGTCACAAGCCCAACAGCAATGACAGCCAAAAGCGCTGTGCTGCGCAATGGCAAGGCTGATGCTGAAATGGTGACAGGGGCCAAAATTAACAGCGCAAACGGATTGCTCAAGCCGCCGCTCAAATACAAAAGCACCGACAATTGGGTGATATCGAACAACAGCGTCAGCAGCACGCCCACCTCAGAGAGGCGCTTATTGGGCGGAAACAGCCACATTGCCCCAATGTTGAAAAGCGCCGAGGCAGCCACCCCAATCAGGCACATAGCCACTTCGAATTGCAGACCAACCCCCCATGCAGCCCCCAAAATCGCAACCAGCTGGCCAACGATCGCCACCCAGCGCAACATGATCAACACACGCAGCCGCAGCCAATCGCTGCTCATTTGCGGCACATCTTGCCGCCAGTGCTGTGACAATGCCATCGATGCCTCCTGGCCCTGCTGCGCTTTGACGCAATGGGCATTTATCCCAATGGCCCTATTGTTAGTCTTACCAGAATAAGGGATCAATGCGACGCGTATATCGTCCCCAACTCGCGAAAGAAAAGGCCACTGATGACCCGGTTTTATGCCAAAGTTGCGACAGCCCTGACACTTTGTTTTTTGGGGGCATTGGCTTTTGTTGTGCTGCGTCCCAACGGCGATCGGTTTGCCCCTTGCCGCGAAAGCGTGATTTCAGGCGGGGTTGATAGCATTGGTGGGCCTTTCACATTGGTTGATGAAACGGGCACCACCGTGACCGATCAAGATATCATCACAAAACCGACACTGCTCTACTTTGGTTATACATTTTGCCCCGATGTCTGCCCGCTGGATAATGTGCGCAATGCGCAAGCGGTCGATCTGTTGACAGACCGCGGCTATGACGTGCAGCCAGTCTTTATTTCGGTGGACCCAAAGCGTGACACACCCGAAGTCATGGCGGATTTCACAGACCTTATACATCCGAAGATGATCGGCCTGACCGGATCCGAGGCACAGGTTAAAGCCGCATCACAGGCCTATCGGACATATTTCAAGATCAACACCCCAGAAGAAGAATTTTATCTGGTCGATCATTCAACGTTTACCTATTTGGTGTTGCCCAAAGTGGGGTTTGTCGAATTTTTCCGTCGCGAACTGAGTGCCGAGGATATCGCAGAAAAATCAGCCTGTTTTTTAGAAAGAATGTAGCAGGGTTTGACCCGGGGCGTTTCCATCCCTAATTTCATATAACAAAAAACTTGGAAGGGACCTGCAGCTATGGAAGACCTAAGCGACTCTGCGCTGGCGCATGATGTCAGTTTGCTGCTGGTTGATGATGATGAGACATTTGTAAAGCGCTTGGCAAAGGCCATGGACAAACGGGGGTTTGAAACCACAACCGCCCTTTCCGTCGCCGAAGGCCGCGCGTTTGCCGAACAGTCGCCGCCCGCCCATGCCGTGGTTGACCTGCGCTTGGGCGATGGCAATGGGCTTGCCGTGGTGGAAACCCTGCGTGCCCTGCGGCCTGATTGCCGGATTGTGGTGCTGACGGGCTACGGCGCGATCGCGACGGCCGTGGCAGCTGTAAAAATTGGTGCGGTCGATTATCTGGCCAAACCGGCCGATGCCGATGATATCGCAAACGCCCTGCGCGCGGGTGGTGCCATCCTGCCCGAGGCGCCAGAAAACCCAATGTCAGCAGATCGCGTGCGCTGGGAACATATTCAGCGCGTGTTTGAACAGTGCGAGCGCAATGTCAGCGAAACTGCACGCAAATTGGGAATGCACCGCCGCACTTTGCAACGTATTTTAGCAAAACGCAGCCCGCGCTAAGATCAGCATAAGACAGAAATCACCAATCCGTGCCGCACATTTAGGCGGCGGGTCTGGCATTGGGAAATCTAAAGTTTTTGCAAATTGCACAACCCTGCGGGATGTATGAAATCATCCCTAGATTGCTAAAAAATTAACCTTTACCTATTTTTAAATTTATGACAAAAAACATCACGAACAAAATTAACTGGCAACGATATAAGGAACGCTGCGTTGATGATTGATCTGAACGAACTTTCTTTGAAAGACCTCAAAGAACTCCAGACCCAGGTATCGAAAGCAATCACCTCTTTCAGTGATCGTAAAAAGAAAGAGGCACTGGCAGAATTGGAAGCCACTGCGCGCAAAAATGGTTTTACCCTAAGCGAGTTGACGGGTGAAATTGGCAAACGCAAGCGGGCGCCAGCAGCGGCGAAATACGCCAACCCAGCAGATCCCAGCCAGACATGGTCGGGCCGTGGCCGCAAGCCACGCTGGATGCAGGCGGCATTGCTCAATGGGCAATCCCCCGAAGATATGATGATCTGAAAATCAGACGATTTGCAGGAGGCTACGCCTGCAAATCCTGAATTTTGGACATAAGCTCTTTAAATCTCTGCAAAAATGCATGTCGTACGGCACTGGGTGGCTGCGGCATGATGGGTGCCACACCCGTCAGATCAAACGCGGGCTTGGGAAATAACTGAGCAGCCTCGATCTGTGAAAAGCCAGCGATATCGACAGCCTCGCGCCATGCCGAAAATATGTCTGCCTGCTTGATCGCCTTTTTGATTAAAACTGGCAATTCTGCGGGCAAGCCAAAGCGAACATGCACCGCGGCTGCCAACCGCTTATCAAGCACCTCATAAGAGGGGCCAATGGCTGCCTTTACTGGTGAGATCATATCGCCAATTACATATTCTGGCGCATCATGCAGCAGCGCAGCCAATCGCCACTGCGGCGCAATACCACGATTAACTAAGGTAAACACATGCTCAACCAAAAGTGAGTGTTCCGCGACAGAATAGGGATATTCGCCCAACGTCTGCCCGTTCCATCGCGCTACAAAAGCCAAACCATGTGCGATATCCGTAATTTCAATATCCAATGGCGAGGGGTCCAGCAAATCCAGCCTGCGTCCCGATAGCATTCGCTGCCAAGCACGGGGGGGCGTGGGGCTGCTTTTTTTTGACATCTGCGATTTCCCCCGCGCTGAAAAGGCCCGGCCCACTGCCATTCATTTTCAACGCCTTAAATTTTCAACCCTGCATTGCTCAGGCACGACGTCAGTGCTATCTGACCCGCAAAGAGATATTTGCCAAGGAGCGCGCGCCATGAACGCCGACTACATCGTCAAAGACATAACCTTGGCCGATTACGGTCGTAAAGAGCTTGTGATTGCCGAAACCGAAATGCCGGGGCTGATGGCCTTGCGCGACGAATTCGGTGACAGTCAACCACTCAAGGGCGCCAAAATCGCAGGCAGTCTGCACATGACGGTTCAAACAGCAGTGCTGATTGAAACGCTTGTGGCTTTGGGTGCCGAAGTGCGTTGGGCCAGCTGTAATATCTTTTCCACCCAAGATCACGCCGCAGCAGCCATAGCGGCCACCGGAACCCCAGTCTTTGCAATCAAGGGTGAAACCCTAGAAGACTACTGGGCATATACCGATCGAATATTTCAGTTCGGCGGCGCAGGCGGCACCTGCAATCTGATTTTGGATGATGGCGGCGATGCTACCATGTATATCCTGCTGGGCGCGCGGGTTGAGGCGGGCGAGACCGACATCATCGAAGTGCCCACCTCAGACGAAGAGGTGTGTCTGTTTGCACAAATCAAAAAGCGTCTGGCCGCCAGCCCCGGTTGGTTCACCAAGCAGCGGGACGCCATTCAGGGCGTGTCCGAGGAAACCACCACCGGCGTGCATCGTTTATATGATCTGCACAAAAAAGGCCTGTTGCCATTTCCTGCGATCAACGTGAACGACAGTGTGACCAAATCCAAATTTGATAACAAATACGGCTGCAAAGAATCACTGGTGGATGGCATACGCCGCGCAACCGACACGATGATGGCCGGCAAGGTGGCCGTGGTATGCGGCTATGGCGATGTGGGCAAAGGCTCTGCCGCCAGCTTGCGCGGCGCGGGCGCACGCGTGAAGGTAACCGAGGTCGACCCGATCTGCGCGCTGCAAGCTGCGATGGACGGGTTTGAGGTCACGCTGCTCGAAGATGAGATGGCCAGCGCTGATATTTTCATCACCACCACGGGCAACAAAGATGTGATCCGCATCGAACACATGCGTGCCATGAAAGACATGGCAATCGTGGGCAACATCGGCCATTTTGACAATGAAATTCAGGTGGCTGCCCTGAAAAATCACAAATGGACCAACATCAAAGAACAGGTTGATATGATCGAGATGCCCTCGGGCAATCGTATCATCCTTTTGTCCGAAGGGCGTTTGTTGAACTTGGGCAATGCTACGGGCCACCCAAGCTTTGTGATGTCAGCCTCATTTACCAATCAGGTTTTGGCACAGATTGACCTTTGGACCAAAGCAGACAGCTATGCCCCCGGCGTTCATATCCTGCCCAAAGCGCTCGACGAAAAGGTTGCACGGCTTCATCTGAAAAAAATCGGCGTAAAACTGACCGAACTTCGCCCGGATCAGGCCGCCTATATCGGCGTGACCGCCGAGGGGCCGTTTAAGGCCGAGCATTACCGTTATTGATTTTGTGCACTGACCAAACGGCCACAGACAGCAAACGCCCCGATTTACCAATCGGGGCGTTTTGCGTTTGGGCAACAAATTGACCCAACGTGAAAAAAATTGGGCCACTTGGCCCTTTCATACGCCCCATGGGTTTGACACTGGCCGGCAATAGGCGTTTTGTCAGAGTAATCGCCGTCGCCCCGGATGTGCCATGCAGATTTACCTCCCCATTGCCGAGGTTTCGGTCAACGCTTTCCTGCTTTTGGGATTGGGCGGGCTGGTGGGCCTGTTGTCGGGACTTTTTGGTGTGGGTGGTGGCTTTCTGATTACGCCACTTTTGCTGTTCATTGGCATTCCAGCACCGGTTGCGGTGGCTACGGGCGCCAATCAGGTTGTGGCCTCATCGGTGTCGGGGGTGCTGACGCATCTGCAACGAAAATCAGTTGATCTAACGATGGGGGCAACCCTGCTGGCCGGTGGGCTGGTTGGATCAACCGTGGGCATCTGGGTCTTTAACCGCGTGTCCGAAGCAGGGCTGATCGATCTGTTTGTCCAACTGTCTTATGTAATTTTTCTGGGGTTGATCGGCGCGCTCATGCTGCAAGAAAGCCTGCGCGCTCTGCGCCGGGCCCGGCTGTCCAAACTCCAGCCACGGCGCAGCCACACGTGGGTGCAGCATATGCCGTTTAAGGTAAAGTTTCGCACGTCAGGGCTTTATATCAGCGTGCTACCACCATTGGTGGTTGGCTTTGCTGTGGGTATTTTATCGGCCATCATGGGGGTTGGTGGCGGTTTTATCATGGTGCCCGCGATGATTTATCTGCTGGGTATGCCCACCAAGGTGGTGATTGGCACATCGCTTTTTCAGATTTTGTTTGTGTCGGCCTATGCCACGCTTATGCACGCGGTCATCAACAATTCAGTTGATATCTTGTTGGCAGCTGTTTTGATCGTGGGTGGTGTGATTGGCAGTCAACTGGGCACCAGACTGGGTGTCAGGCTTAAGGCCGAGCAGTTGCGGATTTTGCTGGCGCTTTTGGTGTTAATTGTTTGTTTCAAAATTGCGCTGGATCTGCTGATTGAACCCACCGAGCTGTTCAGCATTGAAGTGACACGGCCATGAGGGGCGTGGGGGCGGCACGCTTTGGCCTGTGTCTGCTGTTCCATCTGCTGCTGGCCACCTTGCCGCTGCGCGCCGAACAGATTGTTGCAGGCCTCAGCCAAAGCAATATCGCCATCACAGCAAATTATGTTGGATCAGAAATTCTGATTTTTGGAGCCATTCAGCGCGACGCCCCCGCCCCAGACGGACCGCTGGAGGTTGTCATCACGCTAGAAGGGCCGTCGGGGCCACTGACAGTTCGGCGCAAGACACATGTGAACGGCATTTGGGTCAATACAGACAAGCTGATCATAAGCCGCGCGCCACATTTCTACGCAGTTGCCACCACCACACCGCTTTCCAGCGCGCTGAGTGCCACCGAAGATCTGCGCCACCACGTTTCAATTCCCCGCGCTATCCGCGCAGTTGGTGCGGCATCAGTTGATGAATCGCCGCGCTATTTCGATGCGCTGATCCGCCTGCGCAAGGCCGAGGGGCTTTACCAACTGCAAGAGGGCACGGTTGATCTGGCACAAAACACACTGTTTCGCACCTCGATCATTTTGCCGGCCAATTTAGCCGAGGGCAGCTATAAAACACGGATTTTCCTGACCCGCGGCGGACAAGTGGTGGACACTCTTGAAACCTCAATCATGGTTCAAAAAGAGGGATTAGAGCGCTGGTTGTTCGCGCTGGCGCATGAGCAGCCCGTGGCCTACGGCTCATTGTCTTTGGCAATCGCCATTTTAGCCGGCTGGGCCGCGGCGGCGGTCTTTCGGATGTTTTGGGCATAGGGTCGTTTTGGGGGCCGAAAGCCGTGGCCCGTTGGGGCGCTAAAACGCCTTGAACGTCATGGTTGTCAGCGTGCGCACAATCCCAGAAATATCAAAAAGCCGGTCTGACAGGTAATGCCCCACATCCGCATCATCGGGCACATACACCTTTGCAATCAAATCATATTCACCCGATGTCGAATAGAGCTCAGAGACCACTTCGCGGTCATAGATCGCGTCGGCCACCTGATAGGTTTGGCCGGGAACGCAGCGGAATTGCACAAAGACACAGCGCATAACACCCTCCTGTTGGTGCCACATCATAGGCGGCGGCGCTACTCAGGCGCAAGGCTCAGCGGCACCGCCGCCGGACGCAGATCATCGATTGACAGTGGCTGGGTGGGCCGCGCCAAACGGTTGCGCACCACCCAGATCAGCCGATTTTCCGCCCGCGTAATCGCGACATAAGCCAACCGCTTCCACAGCGCCACGCCCGCCTCAACCCGCCCGGCTTGGGCTGCGGCATATAGATCAGGGGCGAAGACCTGCACATCGGGCCATTGGCTGCCTTGGGCCTTGTGAATGGTGACGGCGGCACCATGCAAAAACGCAGCCCCCATCCGCGCAGCAAAAGGGATAAAGGGTTCGGCCTCATCGGGCTTTTCGATTTTTACGATACTGGCCGCGGAAACCTGCGGATCTTCGGCCCCCATCACATGCAACCGCGAAAACCCAGGCTTACGACCGGGCCCCATGTAAATCACTTGTGCCCCCTTGATCAGGCCGCGCGCCTCAAGATCAATTCGTTTTTTACGGTGTTTCAGCGGCAGTTCAATCCCATCACAAATCAACGGCTCACCGGGCAGCAATTCATCCTCGGGTGCGCCAAAAGCCGCACGAAACGCGGTGATCAACCGAATGCGGGTGGCGTTGCGCCACACCAACACCGGCGAGCGCGCCATCAGATCAGATTCGACCCGCTGCCCCATTACCACACGTGCATCTTTTTGGGCGGCAAGCTCAACCATGCGTTCAAAATCGCCAAAACCCAACTGCGGGTCAGCCAACGCATGGGCCAAATCCAGGATCGGGTTATCTTGTGCCTGACGGTGAATCCGGCTGAGCTGCAGAATTGACGGCGCCGGCAAGCTTTCAAACACCATCGCACCAGATTGGTTGACGGGCGCCAATTGCGCCGGATCACCAAACAGCACCAAGGTTGGAAAGATTTCGCGCAGGTCTTCAAACTGGCGGGCGTCCAACATGGACGCCTCATCGACAAAACCCACATCCAGCGGCTCTTCGCGGCGCTTCCAGCCCAAAATAAAATCAGACCCGCGCAGCCCAGCGCTGGCCAACGCACCTGGTACAGATTTAACCGCCTCATAGAAATCGCGGGCACGGTCAAGTGCCTGATCGCTCAGGCCTTCCACTTCGGGGCGGGTCCCATTTCCAGCCAGCCATTCTGCGATCAGCTCATACTGCGGATCATAGACCGGGGTATAAAGAATGCGGTGAATGGTGGTTGCCGGCACCCCGCGATTGCGCAGCACAGAGGCCGCTTTATTCGTGGGGGCCAAAATGGCCAGCGTGCGGCGGTCTTTGCGGCGCTTGCCTTCATAATCGCCCGAAACCGTATCAACGCCAGCTTTGGCCAGTGCCTCGGCCAAAGCGGCCAACAAAATGGTTTTGCCCGATCCGGCCTTGCCCAAAACCGCCAAGGCGGTTGCACCCTCGGCCATGTTGGGGTGCAGGCTGGCATCTTCGATATCGATACCAACCCCGCGCAGGGTTTCAGCCACCCTGTCAAAGGCTTCGGCCTGATCTTCAGAAAGGGTCAGCGCAGGCAGGGTCATGCCCCGCTATAGACTGGGAAAACAGCAGGTGAAAGCCAAGAAGAGCCGCTAGGCCCGGCCTTGGGCTGCTTCCAACGTGTCTTCAAAGGTCCGCAGACCAGCACGCGGAGCTTGAACCAGCACCGCCATATTGCCGGGTTTGTGCTGATTGTGCAGCATTTTCATATGCGCCGCAGGAATATCAGCCCAAGGGAACACCTCAGACAAACACGGATCTAACCGACGCTCGACCATCAGCTTATTGGCCGCGGCGGCCTGCTTAAGGTTGGCAAAATGGCTGCCCTGCACCCGCTTTTGATGCATCCACAAATAGCGCGCATCAAGCGTCAAATTATACCCTGTGGTGCCTGCACAAATCACCACCATACCGCCACGTTTGACCACAAAGACGGATACCGGAAAGGTCGCCTCGCCCGGGTGTTCGAACACCATATCGACATTCACGCCTTTGCCTGTGGTTTCCCAAATGGCTTTACCGAATTTGCGCACCTCATTAAACCAGGTTTTGTATTCTGGGGTGTTCACGGTGGGCATTTGGCCCCAACAGGCAAAATCCTTGCGGTTGATCACACCTTTGGCGCCCAAACCCATCACAAACTCACGTTTGTCTTCCTCTGAGATCACCCCGATGGCATTCGCACCTGCGGTATTAATCAGCTGGATGGCATAAGACCCCAGCCCCCCAGAGGCGCCCCAAACCAAAACGTTTTCTCCGGGTTTAAGCACATGTGGGCGATGGCCAAAAAGCATACGATAGGCTGTGGCAAGCGTCAGCGTATAACAGGCCGATTCTTCCCATGTCAGATGGCGTGGCCGCTGCATCAGCTGTTGGGCCTGCACACGGGTAAATTGCGCAAATGAGCCATCGGGGGTTTCATAGCCCCAAATCCGCTGACTAGGCGAAAACATGGGATCGCCGCCATTGCACTCTTCATCGTCACCATCGTCTTGGTTGCAGTGAATTACCACCTCATCGCCGACTTTCCAGCGTGTGACTTTATCGCCCACTTTCCACACAATACCCGCCGCGTCAGAGCCCGCGATGTGATAGGGTTGGCCATGCCCATCAAACGGGCTGATCGGCGTGCCAAGCGCGGCCCAAACACCGTTATAGTTGACACCGGCAGCCATCACCAAAACCAGCACCTCTTGGCTGTCAATATCGGGTGTATCGACCACCTCCACCTGCATCGCCTGGTCCGGCGCACCATGCCGCTCGCGCCGGATCGCCCAAGCATACATCTGCTTTGGCACATGGCCCAGCGGCGGCATTTCGCCCAGTTCGTACAAATCTTTCTGCGGCGCGTCATAGGCCGCAATGGTCGGTGTCAGATCAAGCGCCATGATGGCCTCCGCGTACGAAAAATGTGCCGCAACGCAGAATCGCGGCCTTATTTGTAATCAATAGCAATTTAAGCGCAACTTTGCAATCAAGATGTGAGCTTTTTTGTAATTTTATGTCGCATAGGCTTTCTGCATACGCACAATCCCGCACTGTCACCAAGCCAAGACCCACACATGTCTTGCACAGGATATGCCGCAATGCAGCGTTTGACAAAGACATAAAATTGCAATTTACTGCACTAAAGACGCAAGATTGTTGCGATCAACCAATGAGACCCAGATGACCCAGCCCCAGCCTGCCCGCGCCGCCGCCCACGCCAAGGACAAACCATGGCTGTTTCGTACCTATGCCGGACATTCTACGGCAAAAGCGTCAAACGCACTTTATCGCGGCAACCTAGCCAAAGGTCAGACAGGGCTTTCCATTGCCTTTGATTTGCCAACCCAAACTGGCTATGACAGTGACCACGAATTGGCCCGCGGCGAGGTCGGCAAAGTGGGCGTGCCGGTGGCACATTTGGGGGATATGCGGGCGCTTTTTGCCAACATTCCACTGGATCAAATGAATACCTCCATGACAATCAACGCCACAGCCCCGTGGCTGCTAGCGCTTTACATTGCAGTGGCCGAGGAACAGGGCGCCGATATCAGCGCGCTGCAAGGCACGGTGCAAAACGACATTATCAAAGAATATCTTAGCCGCGGCACCTATATTTGTCCGCCCGCGCCCAGCCTGCGGATGATTACAGATGTCGCCGCCCACACCGCGCAGCATTTGCCAAAATGGAACCCAATGAATGTGTGTTCCTATCACCTGCAAGAGGCTGGCGCGACGCCCGAACAAGAGCTGGCTTTTGCTTTGGCCACCGCCTGCGCTGTTCTTGATGATTTGCGCGCCAAAGTGCCTGCCACTGATTTCCCGGCCATGGTTGGGCGCATTTCGTTTTTTGTGAATGCGGGCATCCGCTTTGTCACAGAACTTTGCAAAATGCGTGCTTTCACTGAATTGTGGGATCAGCTGACAGCAGAGCGCTATGGCATTGAAAACCCACAATACCGCCGATTTCGCTATGGGGTCCAAGTCAACAGTTTGGGCCTGACCGAACAGCAGCCCGAAAATAACGTCTATCGTATTTTGCTGGAAATGCTGGCGGTGACACTTTCAAAAGATGCGCGCGCACGCGCCGTTCAGCTGCCCGCGTGGAATGAGGCTTTGGGCCTGCCACGCCCGTTCGATCAGCAATGGTCGCTGCGCATGCAACAGATTTTGGCCTATGAAACTGATTTGTTGGAATTTGACGATCTGTTCATCGGCAACCCCGCCATCGAACGCAAAGTCGCCGAACTGAAAGACGGCGCACGCGCCGAGCTGCGCCAAATTGATGCCATGGGCGGCGCAGTGGCGGCGATTGAGTACATGAAATCACGATTGGTTGAGGCCAATGCCGACCGGATCGCCGGGATTGAAAGCGGCCAGACAGTGGTGGTTGGCGTCAACCGTTGGGCCGAGGGCGAACCCAGCCCCCTTACGACAGGCGATGGTGCCATCATGCAATCCGACCCAGAGGCCGAGTCAGATCAGATCGCCCGCCTGAACGATTGGCGGATCACCCGCAACCCGACTGCGGTCGCTCATGCGTTAGAGGCGTTGCACCAAGCCGCGATCAGCGGGGAAAATATTATGCCTCCCAGCATTGCCGCAGCCAAGGCCGGGGTTACGACTGGCGAATGGGGCGCGGTGGTGCGGACAGCTTTTGGCCAATACCGCGCGCCAACTGGTGTCTCTCAGGCGCCCTCAAACCGGACCGAAGGGCTTGAGCCGATCCGCGAGGCCGTGGATGCTGTGTCACGAAAACTGGGGCGCAGGCTAAGCTTTTTGATGGGAAAACCGGGGTTAGACGGTCATTCAAACGGCGCCGAACAAATCGTGGCCCGCGCGCGCGACTGTGGCATGGATATTCACTATGAAGGCATTCGCCTGACACCTGCCGAAATTGTGCAGGCCGCACGCGACCGCCGCGCGCATGTTATTGGCCTGTCGATTTTATCTGGCAGCCACATGCCGCTGATTTCACAAACCTTAGCCCTGATGCAGGCCCAAGGCATGGCAGATGTGCCGCTGATTGTGGGCGGAATTATTCCCGATGAAGACGCCGCATTGATGCGCGCAGAAGGGGTTGCCGCCGTCTACACGCCCAAAGATTTTGTCTTGAACAAGATAATAATGGACATCGTGGCTTTGGCCGAAGCCCCCGCCCACACGGCCCAATAACAGAAATTGGATGGGGGCCGCGCCTGACGGCGCAGCCCCGCAATCGAGAACTGGCGCGGCTCAACTTTGTGGCCGAGTCTTTTTGGGATCATAATGCGACAGCGATACGATGGTGGCTGGCAACCGCTTTTGCTGGCCATCAAGTTTCCCCACCTCAACATTCGTGCCAACAGCGCTGTGGGCCAGATCAACCCGCGCCAATGCGATGCTTTTGCCCAACAGCGGCGAGCGCATCGCCGAGGTCACAACCCCCACCTGTGCACGCCCGACATGAATGCAGTCGCCATGGCCAACATCGACATTACTGTCGATGTCCAGCCCCACAAATTTGTGCAGCGGGTTTTCTTTGCGCCGGATCAGCGCATCACGGCCAATAAAATCATCAGTTTTTGATTTCAGCGGCACAGTAAAACCAATGCCTGCCTCAAACGGATCGGTTTGATCGGTAAAATCATAACCCGCAAAGATCAGCCCTGCCTCGATCCGCACCATATCCAGCGCAGCCAAGCCCATCGGGCGCAGCCCCAAATCATCGCCTGCGCCCCAGATCGCATCGAATACTTGCGTTGCATGTTTGGGGTGACAAAACACCTCATACCCCAATTCGCCGGTGTAGCCTGTGCGCGACACCACCACTGGCACGCCCGCTTCGCCGCCAATCCGGCCAATCGCAAAGCGAAACCATCCCAATTCGGTGACGGTGGGCTGGGCCGGTGGGGTCCAAACGATACGCGACATCAATTCGCGGCTGTTTGGGCCCTGAACCGCCAGATTGTGCAGCTGATCCGTGGAAGAACGCACCAGAACCTTTAGCCCCAGCTTTTCTGCCCATTCGCGCAGCCAAACCCCGCCATAGTCATCGCCACCAATCCAACGGAAATTGTCACGCCCCATCCTAAACAGCGTGCCATCATCGACCATCCCACCATGTTCATAGCACATCGCAGAATAAACCACCTGCCCAACAGACAGTTTTTTGACATCACGTGTCAGCGTATATTGCATCAGCGCCTCGGCGTCAGGGCCGGTTACTTCCCATTTGCGCAGGGGTGACAGATCCAGCACCACCGCTTTTTGGCGGCAGGCCCAATATTCTTCAATCGCACCATATTGCGAAAAGGTTTGCGGCAACCAATAGCCACGATATTCAACCACATCGCGGGTTTTCTGGCCAAGGCTATCGTGAAAGGCGGTCTGTTTGCTCATCACCGGCTCCGAATTTGGGGTGGCGCGCAGGGCAACCGCACGCTGAAAGGTTTCTGCGCCCGCATAGGTACGCACATGAATATCGGTGGGATTCCAGCCATTGGCGGGCGAGGTGTCATCAGGGCAGGCAGAACTGACGCAGACCAGATCGGTTAGGGCGCGGAACAGCACATAATCCCCCGGCCGCGACCAAGGTTCATCTGAATAAAGAACACCATGATCATCAATCCCAGTGTTGAAAAACAGATTTACCGCCATCCAACCGGGTCGTGCCGTCACACCATGCGGGGTCAGCGCCATGTTGAAATTGTCTGAGCAATTGATATGGCCAGGATAGCCGATATCGTCATAATATTTTGCCGCACAGGCCATGGCAAAGGCATCATGGCGCCCACAGGTGTCTTGCACCACCTCAATCAAGGGCAGCATATCATGGTCATAATATTTGGCATGCAAACCCGGCATGGAATAGGCGTGGCCCATCAGCGTGCGCGATGTCGTCACATCTAACGCATGCTCCACGCCCTTGTCCAACTTGCGCGTTGAAAAGCACTGAAAATCCGTGCATTGCCGGCCATCGACATCCAAAATCTGAATATAATCCCCCGCTTTGACGTGATAGGCTTGCGCAGTGGCCGAGGCTACGCGCAAATCCATCAACGGATTGGCCAGTGGGTCAGGCAGATCAAACTGCTGCACCGGACGGATCAGCGCTCGTTGGATCGTGACGCTTAACGGGGTGGTCGTGTCATGCAAGCCCGGCACCATAGACGGGCCGGGGGCCGCGATAATCACAAACCCATCTGCCGTCGCTGTAAACTGTGCCGCCGTGCCGGCTGGGGTGGTGGATTCAAACACCACCAAGGCCCGCGCATCCGCTAGATCAATCTTGCGCCGCGCAAGCCCCAACCGCAGTCGCGCCATGCCACTGCCCGCAAGCGCAGGCGTGGCCAGCAGCGCCTGCAAGCCGCGCGCAGGCTGATTTGGGGCCACACCCAACAACGCTGAATCCAGACGACCCGTTTTGTCAGCTGTGACGATCTCACAAGGTTGGCCACCTTCATCATTGATCACAGTCAACCGATCGCCTGCAAAAATGCTGACGACAATTGCACCATGCCCCGGAACGACATAGCGCTCTGTTCCGGCGGGCATCGAAAAGATACCAGGTGCCACAATACGGCTGGGCCTTGGTGGACCCGGGATGACCTGCGGGTATGGGCTATCCAGCATCAAAGCCTCCTGCTTCGGCGAGTTTGCATTTCAAGTTTGCACTTGTGGAATATTTTTTTAACGTGATGAATAACCTAATCAGGTCTTTCCAGCAAGAAAATTGCTACTAAGTGCCTTAAAGAATAAATTTGACGCCAATTAAAGGGGCCTGTGAATGCTGTCTTTGATGCTGGGACTGACGGCAGCGCTCAGCTGGGGGGTGCATGACTTTACTGTGCGCTATGTCAGCCAGCGTTCAAGGATTTTACCGCTGATTCTGGTCGTGATGATCTGTGGCGCAGTCTTGTTGGCGGTGCCTGCGCTGGTCTTGGGTGATTGGGGGCGGATGCCTGCCAAAGCATGGGGGTTCGCGTTTGCATCGGGGGTGGCCTATGCTTTGGGGGCGCTTGGGCTTTATCAAGCCTTCGCGATCGGGCCGGTTCGATTGGTGGCACCCATTACAGGGTCTTATCCGGTTTTGTCGCTGGCATGGGCCGCGATTGGTGGCGCGCCAACCCATCTGGGGCAATGGTTGGCGGTTGGGGCTATTTTGGCGGGGATTGGCGCGGTGGCCGCTTGGGCGGCAGAGGATAACAGCGCCGACACCACCCCCCCACCACGGCGATTGGAAGCAATGGCTTGGGCCACGATGGGCGCTGCCGGCTTTGCCGCGACATTTGCGCTTGGCCATATTGGCACCGAGGCCGGGTCTGAGCTGCCAGTGCTGCTGGTTGCGCGCATGGCCAGCGTGCTGTCAATTGCTGCTCTGATGTTGGCCACCCGCACACCACCCACGCTGCACCGCCCGCATCTGCGGCTTTTGGTTTTGATGGGGTTGTTGGATATCGTGGCCCTTGGGCTTGTTCTGGCTGCGGGCAACCTGCCCAACCCGGCCTATGCGGCGGTGGCCTCATCGGTTTTTGGGATCATTACCATTTTGCTGGCCTGGCGTTTTTTGCGCGAACCAATCGCGCGCCTGCAATGGGGCGGCATTGCTCTGGTCTTTGCTGGGATCGCCTATCTGGCACTTTAATTGGCCGCGCTGCGTGCCATGTCTGCAATATGTCTGAAATGATCATTTCGATGTCCGTTCCAACCAAGCCAAGGTCACAAAACTTTTGCAATAGTTGAAAAAACCTATGAGGATCCCATGCGGTATTCCGGCTTTCACGTTATCTGGGAAGCACTGACAGGTCATAAGGGCTGGACGCCCGCATGGCGCGACCCTGCACCCCAATCAGACTATGACATCATCATTGTTGGTGGCGGCGGCCATGGGTTGGCCACAGCCTACTATCTGGCCAAGGAATTCCAGCAGGCGCGCATTGCCGTGCTGGAAAAAGGCTGGATCGGCGGCGGCAATGTAGGGCGCAACACCACCATCGTGCGCTCAAATTACATGCTGCCCGGAAATGAACCATTTTACGAATTTTCCATGAAGCTGTGGGAAGGTCTGGAGCAAGATTTCAACTATAACGCAATGGTCAGCCAGCGCGGTGTGTTAAACCTCTACCACACCGATGCGCAGCGCGATGCCTAT
The DNA here is from genome assembly GCA_937895435.1 of uncultured Paracoccaceae bacterium. Taxonomy (GTDB): domain Bacteria; phylum Pseudomonadota; class Alphaproteobacteria; order Rhodobacterales; family Rhodobacteraceae; genus CALAXT01. The sequence goes on from CALAXT010000068.1 coordinate 29,172, forward strand.
ACCCGGCGCGGCAATGCGATGCGGCTTTACGGGGTTGATGCCGAGTTGCTGGGCCGCGATCAGGTGCGCGCCATGTATCCGTTCTTAAATTTCGACAACGCACGCTTTCCAATCAAAGGTGGGCTGTTGCAGCGGCGCGGTGGCACGGTGCGCCATGATGCTGTGGCGTGGGGATATGCACGCGGGGCCGATCAACGCGGTGTCGATATCATTCAAAACTGCGAGGTCACTGGATTTCGGATCACCGATGGCCGAATCGCAGGGGTTGAGACCTCACGCGGGTATATTGGCGCGAAAAAGGTGGGGGTTGCCGTGGCGGGTGCGTCCAGCCGGGTGATGGCGCATGCTGGAATGCGGCTGCCCATTGAAAGCCACGTGTTGCAGGCCTTCGTGTCTGAGGGTCTAAAGCCACTGATCGACGGCGTTATTACCTACGGCGCCGGGCACTTCTATGTCAGCCAATCTGACAAAGGTGGGCTGGTGTTTGGGGGTGATATTGACGGTTATAACTCCTATGCCCAACGTGGCAATCTGCCGGTGGTAGAAGACGTGTGCGAGGGCGGCATGTCGCTAATGCCCAACATCGGGCGGGCACGGTTGCTGCGGATGTGGGGCGGGATCATGGATATGTCGATGGATGGATCGCCGATCATCGACCGCACAGATGTTGATGGGCTTTATTTCAATGGTGGCTGGTGCTACGGCGGGTTCAAGGCCACGCCTGCATCCGGTTATTGTTTCGCCCATCTGTTGGCACGCGACACCCCACACCCAACCGCCACCGCCTATCGTTTTGATCGGTTCCGCAAAGGGCTGATGATTGACGAAAAAGGCATGGGCGCGCAGCCCAACCTGCATTGAGCGAGCATCAGATATGATCATCAATCACCCCCTTCTTGGCCCCCGCGATGCGCAAGAGTTCACCTATTTGGGCGATGCCAATCTGCTCAACCGCCCCAACCCCGATGCCCCAGATGCGGCAGAGCGGTTTTATGAATATCTCTATTTGCGTGACAACCCCGCCGGGCTGCACCGGGAACTGTGGTATCACGAACAGGGCGATCGGTCGTGGCTGGTGGTCACCCGCAACACACTGACCCATGAAATCACCAAAGTTGAACTGGCGCGTGATGTCGCACGCGCGGCGCAGGCCGCTGGAGAATCAGCATGACACAGACCAACCGCTTGCCCAAAGGGGGCCAGATCGATCGGGGCCAAACCTTTAACTTTACCTTTGATGGCCATCCCTACCGCGGCCATGCGGGCGATACGCTCGCCTCTGCACTTTTGGCCAATGGTGTGCGCCTGATGGGACGTAGCTTTAAATATCATCGCCCGCGCGGCCCAATTTCTGCCGGATCAGAAGAGCCCAACGCCATTGTTGAACTGCGTGGCGGCGCGCGCCAGGAACCCAACACCCGCGCCACGACGGCCGAGCTGTTTGATGGGCTGCAAGCCAACAGCCAGAACCGTTGGCCGGGGCTCAAGCTGGATCTGATGGCGGTGAACGACCTGCTTTCACCGTTTCTGACGGCAGGGTTTTACTACAAGACCTTTATGTGGCCCAAAGCATTTTGGGAAAAACTTTACGAACCAATCATACGCCACGCCGCCGGCCTGGGCCGGCTGTCGCTGCAACCAGATCCTGACAGCTATGATAAAGGCTTTCTGCACTGTGATCTGCTGATCATCGGTGCAGGCCCAGCCGGGCTTGCTGCCGCACTGACTGCGGGGCGCTCTGGGGCACAGGTGATTTTGGCCGATGAAGATTTCACGCCCGGTGGGCGGTTGAATGCGGAAACCTTTGTCTTGGGCGATTCGTCAGGCGCAGATTGGGCGGCCCACACCGTGGCGGAATTGGCCAGCCTGCCCAATGTTCGGGTGATGACACGCACAACCGTTTTGGGCGCGATGGATCATGGTATTTACGGTGCGATTGAGCGGGTATCAGACCATCTGGCTGAGCCCCTGCCCGGCAAACCGCGACAGATACTGTGGCGGATTTATTCAAAACGCGCGCTGATGTGCACGGGTGCGATTGAACGCCCTATTGCGTTTGAAAATAATGACCGCCCCGGCATCATGTTGGCCGGCAGTCTGCGCGCCTATGTCAATCGTTGGGCCGTGACGCCCGGCCAAAGCGTGGCAGTTTTCACCAACAATGATGACGGGCTGCGCACAGCGCTTGATCTGCGGGCGCAGGGGGTCGATATCGCAGCCGTCATCGACAGCCGCGCCGATGCGCCCACCAATCCCGGCCTGTCGGGCCTGCGCTATCTTACCGGTGCTGAGGTGATTGACACCCAAGGCCGTCTGGGGCTGAGCCGCATCTTGGTGCGGCATGCAAATGGAAAAACGGAACGCATCGCCTGTTCAGCGCTTGGCGTCTCGGGCGGGTGGAACCCAAATTTGGCGATCAGCTCACACCATCGTGGCAAGCCGGTTTGGTCCGATGATATCGCGGCCTTTATCCCCGGCCCCGATGGCCCCGATGGCTTGAGCGCCGCCGGCGCGGCTATGGGTGTGTTTTCAACTGCAGCCACCCTTGCCAGTGGCGCCGCTGCAGCCAGTGCAGCTGCGCGCGATCTGGGCCATGCCGCCTCTCTCCCTGTTTTGCCCCAAGCCGAAGATACCCCTACCCGACTGACACCACATTGGCAGGTTAAACACGGCAAGGGCCGTGCGTGGCTTGACCAGCAAAACGATGTGACCGTGAAAGATGTGAAACTGGCGCATCAAGAAAATTTTGTCTCGGTGGAACATCTGAAACGCTACACCACTTTGGGCATGGCGACCGATCAGGGCAAGACATCAAATATGGGTGGCTTGGCGGCGATGGCCGCGCTGACTGGCAAAACAATCCCGCAAACCGGCACCACAATCTTTCGTCCCCCCTACACACCGGTAGCTTTAGGTGCTTGGGCAGGACGGTCGGTTGGGCACGATTTCCGGCCAACGCGGCGAACACCTTCGCACACATGGGCCAGCGAACAAGGCGCTGTTTTTGTTGAAGTGGGCATGTGGCTGCGCGCACAATGGTTCCCGAAACCCGGCGAAACCCATTGGCGTCAGTCTGTCGACCGCGAAGTGCTGGCCACCCGCAAATCCGTCGGCATTTGCGATGTGACGACGTTGGGTAAAATTGACATTCAGGGCACTGATGCTGGCGCCTTTCTCGACCGGGTCTATGCCAATACATTTTCCACGCTGGCTGTGGGCAAGGTGCGCTATGGCTTGATGCTGCGCGAGGATGGCATGGCAATGGACGATGGCACCACCGCCCGTCTGGCCGAGCATCACTTTGTCATGACAACAACCACAGCCAACGCTGTGGGCGTGTTCCGCCATCTGGAATACTGCCGCCAGTGCCTGTGGCCCGATTTGGATGTGCAGCTGATTTCAACAACCGAGGCTTGGGCCCAATATTCTGTGGCTGGGCCAAACGCGCGGCGACTTTTGCAAAAAATCGTCGATCAGGATATTTCGAATGAGGCCATGCCCTATATGGGGTGCGCCAATGTCACTGTCTGTGGCGGCCTGCGGGCGCGGCTGTTTCGCATTTCGTTTTCGGGCGAACTGGCCTACGAAATCGCTGTTCCTACACGCTGCGGCGATGCCCTGATCCGCAAATTGATGGCTGAAGGCGCTGAATTTGATGCCCTGGTTTATGGCACCGAAGCACTGGGGGTTATGCGCGTTGAAAAAGGGCACGCGGCCGGGAATGAACTGAACGGCACCACATCTGCCGCCAATCTGGGCATGGCGCGCATGGTATCGCGTAAGAAAGACTGCATCGGGGCGGTTTTGTCGCGACGCGACGGGATGAGTGCCGAAGACGGGTTGCGGCTGGTGGGATTTGTACCGGTAAACCCGGCTGATCCCCTGACAGCCGGAAGCCATTTCATTGCGGCAGGTGCCCCAAGCACGGCCACCCATGATGCGGGCTATATGACATCGGTTGTCTATTCGCCGCATTTGGGTCACTCGGTTGGTCTGGGCTATCTGGCAAATGGCAGTGCGCGCATCGGTGAAGAGCTGCGCGCCGTAAACCCGCTGGGCGGAACCGAGATCGCAGTGCGCGTGGCCAGCCCACATTTCATTGACCCCGAGGGGGAGCGTCTTCGTGCCTGATCATCATCTCAAACCCCACACTGCCCTTGGCCAAGTGGCCGCAGTTACCCAAACTGTCCACGGCTTACTGATCCGCGAAAATCCCAATTCGGCACTGGCCTCGCTTGCGACGCGGCGCGGACGGGATGCGGATGTTGCGCGCATGGCTGAAAGTGCGGGGCTTGCCCTGCCTGGCCCCGGTCAGATCAGCCAAGGCACGCCCTGGTCAGCTCTATGGATCGGCCCCGAGCAATGGCTGCTCGAGGCACCTTTTGCCAGCCACGAGGACATCGTATCCCACCTTGCCCCGATCTTTGGTGATGCCGCATCCCTGACCGAACAGACCGATGCCTGGGTGCGCTTTGATCTGCAGGGCCAAGGGCTGGTGGATGTGTTTGAACGGCTGTGTGCGTTGAACCTGCGCGCTATGGCAGACTTGGGTGGAGCGCGTACCGTCATCGAACATATCGGGGTATTCGTGCTGAAATTGGCCGAAGACCAGATATCCGTGCTGGGGCCACGCTCTTCGGCGGCATCGCTGCATCATGCGCTGATCACAGCCGCCAAAAGCGCGCTTTAGCCAGAACGGGCCAAGCTGCGGCTTTGCGTGGCAAAGGCTTGCGCAACGGCCTCGGGGCCGTGGTCAAGCGCCAGTCGTTTCAGCGCAAATCGAACATGGGCCATTTCGCGGTAATAACCCATAAAAGCGTAATTGATCCCTGCCCCCGCCAAAGCGCCCAAAATCGGCACAGTTTGTGCTGCCAGCTTTTGGCTTAGCACTGTGGCAAATCGCGGCGCGATGCGGGCAATTAAAGCATGCAGGCTGGCCCCATTCACCACCAGTCGTGCGCTCAGAAACGATGTATCAACCCCATCATCCCCAGCCAATGGCCCCCCCGAGGCAAACACCTTTAGACAATCCACCCGCGTCTCATCACAATTGGGGTCAAAGCCATATTCAGCGGCAACCTGTTGGATCGAGCCAAAGATCAGCGTGATCGTTGCAGGCAGTTCAACCAGCGCCGATCCCAGCCCAGCCACCCCCCCCACGGCGCCAGACAGCGCCGCCCCCCATTGATGGGTGTTGCCTTTGGTCGCAGCCATTGCCCGGCGCAAACTGGGCGTGCCGGCCGTGTCATAGCACAGGTGCAGCGCTTGACGGGTTTTGTCTTCGATCACCTCTTTGGCGGTATCGGGCAGCGATTCCAACCAGCCCTCTAACCGACCACCGGCAAAATTGACCATCTGCATCAACGGCCCCCCCGCCGCATGACTGCGCGTGGCCAGCGCTGCGATCTGCACCATCACCGCAGGCGGCAGATCATCAGCAGATTTAATGGGCCAACGCGGGATATCTTGGGTCATTGGGTTACTCTAAGCCCATTTCACAGGGCATCAAGACGCTTGATCAGGCGCGCCAGTCGTGGGCAGGGCCTTCGTCACCTGTCCAGCAACACCGCGCCAGCCATGCATGCTCAGGTCAAAGCCCAACACACGGTCTGGGTTGGTGGGCGGGGGCATCGTGACATATTGCAATTTTTGGAAACCGAACCTGCCATAATAGGGCGCATCGCCTACCAGCATCACGCGTGCCCAGCCAAGGGCGCGTGCCCGCGCCAAACTTTCATGAATCAAGAACGCCCCAAGCCCTTCGCCCTGACGCGTCGGGTGCACAGCCACTGGCCCCAACAGCAAAGCAGCATCAGGCCCTATCTGCACTGGCCAGAAACGAATGGCGGCAGCCAAAATACCCGCCTCATCGCGCAGGGTCAGGCAGAGTGGGCCCACCGGCGCAACACCATCACGCAACCGATAAGACGACAGCGCCTCGCGCCCAGGCGCAAAGCACAGGTCCAGCAACGCCTCGACCTCCCACCAATCTTCGGGGGTTTCCTCGGCCAAGTGGAACACCGGCGCATCCTTCTGCTGGTTTTCGCTGGAAACGCCCCTAACACGCGGTTAGGTCAGGTTCAAACGATGATCAAGGATTTGACACATGTTCTATCGCCCAGAAACTGGCCACGGCCTGCCACACAACCCGTTTAACGCCATCGTAAGCCCCCGCCCGATCGGCTGGATCTCTACGCGTGATGCTGCGGGCGCTGAAAATCTGGCACCCTATTCGTTTTTCAACGCCATTGCGTACGAACCGCCACAGGTGATGTTTGCCTCAACCGACAGCAAACCAGACCGGCCACGGGGCAAAGACACACTGGCAAACATCGAAGAAACAGGGGTGTTTTGTATTAACATCGTCAGCTATGCGCTGCGCGATGCAATGAACACCAGTTCAGGCCGTTATGGCCGCGAGGTCGACGAATTCGCGCTGGCCGGGCTGGAGCGTGCGCCTTGCCAAACCATCGCATGTTCGCGGGTTGCCACAGCCCCAGCCGCACTGGAATGTCGGCTGGTAAAAATTGTTGATCTGCTGGGTGTTGCAAATGCAATGGTAATTGGCGAGGTGACCGGCATTTACATGGATGATGCCTGCCTGAATGAGGGCCGGTTTGATATCACCCGCTTCACGCCCTTGGCACGCATGGGCTATCAAGATTACGCGACTATTGACACGGTTTTTGCCATGCCCCGCCCCACCAGCTAACCCCTTGCCCGAGCGGGAAAGCCCTGTATCGTGCTTAAAACGCAGATGTGGGCTGCACACCACGCCGCCACCGGATGTAAAGGAACGATTAGATGCAAATGAAACTGGGCATCATCGGTGGCAGTGGCGTTTATGACATCGCCGGGCTGGAAAACCCCCAATGGCAAACCGTCGCCTCACCCTGGGGGGCCGCATCAGATGCGGTGCTAACGGGGCGGCTGGATGGGTTGGATATGGTATTTTTGCCCCGCCATGGGCGTGGCCATATCCACAGCCCCAGCACGGTGCCCTATCGCGCCAATATTGACGTGCTCAAACGGCTGGGGGTGACCGACATTTTGTCAGTTTCCGCCTGTGGTTCGTTTCACGAAGATTTGGCACCGGGCGATTTTGTCATGGTGGATCAATATATTGATCGCACTTTCGCACGTGAGAATTCATTTTTTGGCCCCGGCTGCGTGGCGCATGTATCTTTGGCGCATCCAACCTGTGGTCGGCTGTCCAGCCTGTGCCACACCTTGGCCCAAGATCTGGGCATTCGCACCCATGGGCGCGGCACCTATCTGGCGATGGAGGGGCCGCAGTTTTCAACCCTTGCCGAATCGCAGCTTTATCGCACTGTCTGGGGCTGCGATGTGATCGGCATGACCGGCATGCCCGAGGCAAAATTGGCCCGTGAAGCTGAAATGTGTTACGCCAGCATCGCAATGATCACCGATTATGATTGCTGGCATGCCGAACATGGTTCGGTGCAAGTGTCAGATGTGGTGCGGGTGATGACCGCTAATGCCCAAGCTGCACGGGCGCTTATTGCCCAAATACCCGCCGTTTTGGGCAATGGGCCGCGCAGCCGCTGCACGCAGGGTTGCGATCATGCACTTGACCACGCGATCATGACCAATGCAAAGAAGCGCGATCCGGCACTTTTGGCCAAGCTTGATGCTGTGGCGGGCCGGGTGCTGGGGGAAACATGAACAAATCTGTTCGCGACTATATCCGCACCATTGTTGATTTCCCACATGATGGCATCTTGTTTCGTGATGTTTCGACGCTTTTTGCCGATCCGCGCGGCTTTCGTATGGCGGTTGATCAGCTGCTGCACCCCTATGTCGGTGTCGCCATCGACAAGGTCGTGGGGCTTGAAGCACGCGGATTTATCTTGGGCGGTGCCGTGGCCCATCAGTTGGGCGTAGGCTTTGTGCCCATTCGCAAAAAGGGCAAATTGCCGGGCACGACCATCGCCCAAGAATATAAGCTGGAATATGGCGAGGCGATCGTTGAAATTCACGACGACGCGCTGATGCCGGGTGAAAAAGTGCTGTTGGTTGATGACCTGCTGGCCACCGGCGGCACGGCTCAGGCGGGGATTAACCTGGTGGAACGGTTGGGCGCGCAGGTTGTGGGATGCGCCTTTGTTGTTGATCTGCCCGATCTGGGCGGGGCAGCCCGGCTGCGGGGCATGGGCATGCAGGTGCATGCGCTGTGCGCCTTTGATGGCGGCTAGGCCTGTGAAAGCGCCGCACCGCTGACCACAGCACCGGGGTTTAAAATGCCCACTGGATCTAGCGCCGCCTTGATTGCACGCATGGCCGACAATTTGACAGGGTCACTATAGCGGGCCAGATCATCACTTTTCAGACGACCAATCCCATGCTCAGCGCTGACCGATCCACCCAATTCATGCACAATATCATGCACGCAGCGCGTCAGATCAGCGGCGACATTTGCAAAGGCCCCACGCGCCACGCCCGGTTCGGGAAAAATATTGTAGTGAAGGTTGCCATCCCCCAGATGGCCAAAACAATTAATCCGAAAGCCACCAAACCCAGCCAACGCCTGCCCCGCGCGCTGAATAAAGCCAGGAATTTCGCGCAGCGGCAGCGAAATATCATGCGAGGCAATCGCCCCCACGGCGCGATTGGCCAGCGGAATAGATTCGCGCACCGCCCAAAACTCTTGCCGCTGCCCAGTTGAGGCTGCGATAACGCCGTCCGTGATCAGCCCACGGGCCATTGCATCCACCGCGAGCGTTTCCAGCAAGGTCTCGGGCGGGGTGCCTTGGCCCGTCCCCAGATCGATCAGCACCATCCATTCGGGGGGCGCCGCAAAAGGCTGGCGGATCTGTGGCATAGTTTCCGCCAAAAACTTTAATCCCATGCCGTGCATCAGCTCAAAGGCCGAAATTGCGCCCCCCATCTGGGTTTGCGCCAATCCCAACAGATCAAGCGCCGCCTGTGGGTTGGGCACGCAAAACAGCGCAGCCCCCGTTTGTGCCGGGCGCGGATGCAGCCGCAGACTGGCCGCCGTGATTAACCCCAGCGTGCCCTCAGACCCGATCATCAGATGGCGCAGATCATAGCCCGTGTTGTCTTTGCGCAGCCGTTTCAAGCCATGCCAAATCGTGCCATTGGCCAGCACAACCTCTAGCCCCAGACACAGATCTCGCGCATTGCCATAGCGCAACACCTGCACACCCCCCGCATTGGTGGCCAAATTACCACCGATCTGGGCCGTACCTTCTGAAGCCAGCGACAGTGCAAACAACCGATCAGCCCCCGCGGCGGCGGCCTGCACCTCGGCCAAAGTGGCCCCGGCTTCTGCAACCAAAACATTTTCTACGGCATAGACCGCCCGAATGGCCCGCATGCGCTCCATCGAAACAATCACAGGCGCGGGGCCCACGGGCAGCACTTGCCCCCCCACCAAGCCGGTGCCACCGCCAAAGGGCACAACGCCCACGCGGGCCTCAGCGCAGATGCGCACGACCTGAGCAAGATCAGCGGCCGAGCGGGGCGCCGCCACCAGCCCAGCCACCCCCTGCCAATGCCCGCGCGGTTCTTGCAAATAATGGGGTGCGAGGGGGCGCAAAATATCCGCACCAATCGTGGTGCGCAGATGTGTGGCAAACGCATCATCGGCCGGGTTCAACATGGCACTGGCCCTTTCTGATTGGCGCACCCCGCGTCAGCCCACTTCGGTGCGGCCACGGCGGTCATTGCGCAGCATGGCGTAAAGCACATGATTGCGCCAGCGGCCTGCAATTTGCAGATAGCTTTGGGCAACACCTTCGTATTTGAACCCGCACTTTTCCAACAACCCACGAGAGGCGACATTTTCAGGCAAACAAGCCGCTTCAATCCGACTCAGATTGCCATCACCAAAGGCGTAATAGCAGACCGCATTCACTGCTTCACGCATGTAGCCGCGCCGGGCAAAACTTTCGCCAACCCAATAACCAATTGTGCAAGATTGGGCAGGCCCACGGCGAATATTATCCAGCGTGACCGCCCCCAGCAGTGTGTTATCAGAACGCCGGATCAAAAAAAACGGCAGCGCTGTGCCTGCCGCCTCAGACCGTGCCGACCAATAGACGCGATTGGCAAAACCCTTGCGGCTCAGATGATCATCGGCCCAACTGGGTTCCCATTGGCTTAGAAAATCAGAACTGCCCCGCCGCAGCGTCGCCCATTGCCGAAAATCAGCATGGACAGGCAAGCGCAGGGTCAGCCGCTCGGTTTCCAAAAAGATTTTACGCCGCAACCCGATCATCACTTAAACAGCCAAACGCGACCGCAAGCTTGCAAGGTCGGTCCCCGCCGAGGCCGGCCCGTAAAGCGTGAGAGCTGCCGGGGCCTGTTGTCCAAGATTGGCCGAAAACCGCCGCACATCTTCAGCGCTGACTGCATCAATTTGGGCAATGGTTTCGGCCACATCGGGCACACGATCCCAAATTGATAACAACCGCGCCATCCGTTCAGCCCGCGACGTTGGGCTTTCCAGCCCCATCAGCATTCCCGCTTTCATTTGCACCCGCGCCCGGGCCAGTTCACTGTCTGACATATCTTCGCCAGCGCGCTTGATTTCATCCATCGTCAGCGCACCCAGTTCGCCAACTTCGGCGCTGCTGGTGCCCGCATAGATGGTGATCATGCCCGTATCATCATTAGCCCCCGCCTGCGCAAAGATCGAATAGCACAGGCCACGCTCTTCGCGAATCTTTTGAAACAGCCGCGATGACATGCCGCCCCCAAGCGCTGTGGTGAATACCTGTGCGGTATAGGCATCAGGGTGGCGCACCCCAGGGCCTTCAAACGCCAGCGCAAAATGCACCTGCTCAAGATCTTTGATTTCGTGGCGCTCGCCGCCCACAAAATGTGCGGGTTGAAACACAGGCCCCGGGCGGGCGCTTAGGCCACCGAAAATCTCTTGCGCTTGGGCCACAATCTGATCGTGATCGACCGCGCCCGCAGCCGACAAAATCATTTGTCCCGGGCCATAGTTTTCACTGACAAACGTCTGAAAATCGGCCCGGCCAAAGGCCGCAACACGTTCAGCCGGGCCTAAAATTGTGCGGCCAAACGGTTGATTGGGGTATGCAACCTCTTGCAGCCAATCAAAGATGATATCATCGGGCGTGTCGAGCGCCTGACCAATTTCTTGCAAAATCACATGCCGCTCAACCTCAATTTCTTTTTGGTCAAACAACGGATTCAACACGATATCGCCAATGACATCCAACGCCAACGGCACATCCCCATCCAGCACACGCGCATAGTAAGCGGTCATTTCCCGGCTGGTATAGGCATTGATATAGCCACCAACATCTTCGATTTCTTCAGCAATCTGCAACGCAGTGCGCCGGGGCGTGCCCTTGAACGCCATGTGTTCCAGAAAATGCGCAATACCGTTTTGTTCGGCACGTTCATGGCGCGCGCCCGCCATCACCCAAATACCCACTGCCGCCGATTTTAGCCCCGGCATGGCCTCTGTCACGATACGAAAGCCATTAGGCAGCGTGGTCAGCCGCACAGGGTCGGGACGTGGGGTCAAAGTGCAATCCTTTCACGGATCAGGGTTTGAAGGGCCGACAGATCATTTGGCACATCGCGCATCCGTTCTGTTCGGTCAAAAAGATCCGCCATACGGGCGGGCAAGGGCGGGTGCTGGCCTGTTGCCTGCGCGACAGCGGTTGGAAATTTGGCTGGGTGGGCGGTTGCCAACGTCACCATTGGCTCACGCCCCAGTGAGTCCTCCGCCACTTTAACACCAATGGCTGAATGCGGGCACAACAGCTCGCCCGTGGTGTCATAGATATCGCGGATCGTCGCCAAAGTTTCAGCCTCAGACACCCGACCCGACGCATAAAGCGCGCGCAACACTGCCAATGGTTCGGGGGCAATGGTAAACCCGCGCTGATCGCGCAGCGCCTGCATCATGGCACAAACCGCCACAGGGTCACGCCCCGAGGCATCAAACAAAGCCCTTTCGAAATTGGACGACACCTGAATATCCATCGATGGGCTGATTGAGGCATGCAGCGCATCCGTAACATAGGCCCCTGTGGACAGCGCCCGGTGCAAGATATCATTTTGATTGGTGGCCACCACCAAGCGTTCAATCGGCAACCCCATTTGGCGCGCAATTGAGCCTGCATAGATATCGCCAAAATTTCCAGTGGGCACAGTAAAGCTGATCTGCCGATGCGGCGCCCCGAGCGACAAGGCGGCGGTAAAGTAATAGACAACCTGCGCCAAAACCCGCGCCCAGTTGATTGAGTTCACACCCGCCAGCCGCACCGAATCGCGAAACTCCAGATCGTTGAACATGTCCTTTAAGCGGGCCTGACAATCATCGAAATCGCCCTCCAGCGCCAAAGCATGCACATTCTTTTCAATGGGGGTCGTCATTTGCCGACGCTGCACATCGGACACCCGGCCCTTGGGAAAGAGGATAAACACATCCACCGCGTCCAAACCCCGAAACGCCTCAATCGCCGCAGACCCGGTATCGCCCGACGTCGCCCCGACAATTGTCACCCGCGTGCCTTGACGGGCCAGACTGTGCTGAAACATCTGCCCAATCAGTTGCATCGCAAAATCTTTGAACGCCAAGGTTGGCCCGTGAAACAGTTCAAGCAAATGGTGGTTGGGGCCCAGCTGAACCAAAGGCGCGCGGGCCGTATGGGAAAAACCCGCATAGGCGCGCGCGATGATGGCCGCAAACTCGTCATCTGTGAACGTGTCCCCCACAAAGGGGCGCATCACGGCAAAGGCGATGTCTTCATAGGATTTCCCCGCCAAAGCCGCAATTTGGGCATGGCTGAGGGTGGGAATGGTTTCGGGTACATAAAGCCCGCCATCACGCGCCAGACCACTGAGCATGGCTTGTTCAAAATTCAGAACGGGGGCCGTTCCACGGGTTGAGACATATTTCATTTCAGAACGCCTTTAGCCTGTTCACCGCCTGATACGCCAGAGCAACAGCCCTGTCATCCCCAGCCATACAAATGCCAAGGAAAACCAAGTGATGGCATAATTCAAATGATTATTGGGCCGATCAGACGGGCGCAGGTAAAGATTTGCCACCGGGGGGGTGATGCTGCGCGCAACGATCATCACCGGCTCTGTTTGCAACGCGGCCGACATCAAATCCAGATCACGGGCAAACCAAATGTTCCGGGTCTGATCCATCTCTGGTGTAAACCAGTCGGTTTCATTCGGCCAGAACACATTGCCCGTTACAGACACAGAACCCGATGGGCGTGGCGCCACGCGATTTTCTTCCAAAATAAAACCCAAATCCACCAAAACCCGCCGTCCCTGTGGCGTTTCCAGTGCCGCGATCATTTTATAGCCCGGTCCAACTTGGGGAATACTGGTCAAAACATCTGCCATCTCGGCCCCCAGTGTTCCCGTAATTTCAACGTGTAAAAAGTGATCTTTCAGCGGATCGAGCGTGGCCGGAAGTGAGACCGGTGGCGCTGACATACGCGCTGATTCAGTATTTATCAGGGCAGTCTTCCACTCCAGCCGACTCAATTGCCAGAGGCCCAAGTTCACCAAAATCGCAGCACCACCCAAACCAAAGATCAGCGGCCCAATCATTCGACGCAACGACAGTGACATGCAGGAGGGGTTCCTTTTTCAACGGTGAACGCGGGGGCGGTGATCAGCACTGGCGCGCCCCAAAAAGTTGCGCCCCGGTATCAAACCGGGGCGCAGGCATCACAAACCAAAGCGGTGGCGTTACGCGCCCCAGATATAGACGGCCGCAAACAAAAACAGCCAAACCACATCCACAAAGTGCCAATACCAAGCGGCGGCTTCAAAACCCAAGTGCTGCTCGGGGGTAAAGTGACCTTTGAGCGTGCGCAGCAAGCATACCCCCAGAAAGATCGTGCCGATGATCACGTGAAAACCATGAAACCCAGTCGCCATGTAAAAGTTGGCGCCATAGATGTTTCCAGCAAAGCCAAAGGCGGCGTGGCTGTATTCATAGGCTTGGCAAATCGTGAAAAAGACCCCCAGCACGATCGACAGCGCCAGACCGTTGACCATATCTTTGCGGTTATTTTCATGCACCAGCGCATGATGGGCCCAAGTGGCGGCCATCCCCGAACACAGCAAAATCAGCGTGTTGATCAGCGGCAAATGCCAAGGATCAAACGTTTCGATACCAACGGGCGGCCACACGCCGTCAATGGCCGGGCTGTCTGGCCCCATCGGGTACATGGCATGTTTGAAAAAGCTCCAGAACCAAGCCGCGAAAAACATGACTTCTGACATGATGAACATGATGAAGCCATAGCGCAGGCCGATTCGCACCACAGGCGTGTGATCACCATTCTGGCCTTCGGTGACCATTTCCGACCACCAGGCGAACATTACATAAAGCACACCTGCAAGGCCCACCAGGAACATCCACGGGCCCATATCTTTCATCCAAAGCACGGCCCCAAACAGCATGAAAAACGCCAAGAGTGAGCCGAGGAACGGCCAGATTGAAGGCGGCAAAACGTGATAGTCGTGGTTTTTCTCATGAGCCATGGTCGGGTCCTTCTGGTGTCGCGCGCGTTGTGATGATGTCAGTAAACAGATGTCTGCGGCGCAAGGTCAAGCTTGACTTGTTCCTGCGGCAAATCAATCTGGTGGAATGTGTAAGACAGCGTGATTTCTTTGATATACTGACCTTCTTCATCGGTCACGATGCTTGGGTCAACGTAAAAGCTGACAGGCATTTGCACCCGCTCACCAGGCTGCAAGACCTGTTCTACAAAACAAAAACACGCAATTTTGGTGAAAAACCCACCCGCCTGATCAGGCATCACGTTATAGCTGGCACTGCCGGCTATGGCGACTTCTGTTGGGTTATAAGCTTCATAAAACGCCAGACCCGTTTCGCCAATACGCAAGGTCATTTCCCGCTGCATCGGCCGAAACTTCCATGGCATTTTTGCAGCCAAAGATCCATCAAACCGCACCACGATGGTCTGGTCTAAAATCTCATCAGAGCCAGCGCCGACTTGGGTGGTGCCGCCAAAGCCCGTAACCCGACAAAACAAATCGTAAAGTGGCACAGCCGCAAACGACAACCCCACCATCACCGCAACGATTCCCGCCAGATATGCGGCCGTGCGGTTGGCCCCTGACAGCGCGCTCATTGGTTGTTCTCCGGGATCAGCGACAGTTGCGGCTGATGATCGAATGCCTCTATCATGCCGCCATTGTTCACCTTGACCACCGTCAAGCCAAACACCAGCGCCACAAAGGCCAGCAGCGCTAAGGCCACACCCATATTGCGGCCAAAACGGCGGGTGTGAATTTCGTGTTGGGTTCCCAAAGCCATTACCAAAAGCCTCCAAAAATTGTCAGAACGCTTGGTGTCAGAAGACGCAGCACATGATCGGCGAGCAACGCCCCAAAAAGCACGAAAAGATAAAGAAGCGAGAAGCGGAAAAACCGTTTTTCGACAGCATAGCTGTCAGCCTCGGCGGCTGCTTCAGGGCGACGCCAAATCTGCCATGCGCCCAAAACAAACCGCAAATTCACTACAACAGCCGTTGCCAGATAGATCGGCCCACCGATTGAGGTAAAGCCCAAGCCTACGGCCACCGGCACCAAAGCCAGCGTGTAAACCAAGATGTGCGCCCGCGTGACTTTGCGACCATGAGTGACGGTCAGCATCGGCACACCCGCGTTAGAATAATCTTCCTTCATGAACAGCGCCAAAGCCCAGAAATGCGGCGGCGTCCACATAAAGATCAAGCCAAACATCAGAACGGATTCAATGCTGATGCCACCCGTGGCCACAGCCCAGCCGATCATCGGAGGAAAAGCCCCCGCAGCACCACCAATAACGATGTTTTGCGGCGTGGCACGCTTAAGCCACATCGAATAGATCACAGCATAGAAAAAGATCGTGAACGCCAGCAAAGCCGCTGACAAAAGATTGGCCGCCAATCCAAGCATCACCACCGAGATACCCGAGAGCGCCATACCCAAACCAAGCGCCTCACCCGCGGTGACCTTGCCTGCGGGAACAGGCCGCGATTTTGTGCGCCGCATCACGACATCAATATCTGCATCCCACCACATATTCAAAGCGCCAGAAGCGCCAGCACCCAGTGCGATAAAAACAATGGCCGCCAATCCAACAACCGGGTGCACAGACACCGGCGCCACCAAAAGGCCAACCAGTGCGGTGAACACCACAAGCGACATCACACGCGGCTTGAGCAGCGCAACGTAATCACCAAAGCTTGCCTCATAGGGTTGGCCTGCCTCGGGAACGTAGGTCTGTGTATCTGTCATGGTGGCCCTTTCCGTGCGCGGCGCGTGGCGCGGGCCGGGCAAAATGCCAGGGCCCGGCCATCACAGCGCATGCTCAGTTGTTCAGCGCGACATCCATCGGCAGCGCAGTGCCGGCATATTCAGCCTTGGCGCCTTCCAGCCATGCGGCATAGACCTCTTCACTGACGACTTTTACAGTAATCGGCATGTAAGCATGTGCCTGACCACACAAAGATGTGCACTGGCCGAAATAGACGCCCTCTTTCTCAGCTTTGAACCACAGCTGCGACAAACGCCCCGGAACACCACTTTGCATCACACCAAAGGCCGGCATGGCCCAAGCGTGGATAACGTCAGCGCCGGTCACCTGCACAACAATCGTCTTGTTGACCGGCACAACCATGGCCGTGTCGGTCGCCAACAGATATTCTTGCTGCGAATAGCCGTTCGCCTCAAGATCTTCGCGGGCCAGCATATAGCTGTCAAAACCAAATTCCTGATCGGGGTATTCGTAGCTCCAATACCACTGATGGCCTGTCGCTTTGATCACAATATCGCCAGCTGGAATTTCCTGCTGCTTAAACAGGATAGGCAACGAAAACGATCCAATGAACACCAGAATCAAAATTGGCACCACCGTCCACGCCACTTCCAACGGCGAATTGTGCGTGAACGTGGCAGACTTTGGGTTACTGCGGCGGTTGTAACGCACGGCAATAATCACCAAAAGCACAGTGACCAAGGCGGTGATCGCAGTGATGATGAACATCACCATGCCATCCAGCCACTGCAAATCCCGCGCAAGCTCGGTGGCTGCGGGCTGAAAGCCCATACCGCCCGGCTGTGGCGCACCGATAATTTCCAGATCTGGCAGGGCCATTGTCTGCGCAAAAGCGGACAAAGACGACACCATCAACGCACCCGCAGCAAGAGCACCTGAAACAAACGAGGGTTTACGCATTCTTCTGTTCCCGTTCCTTTTGACAACCGCTTGTGCGGCGGACCTTGCCCGTAACTCGGCAAAAGGCCATTGTTTGTGACCCGTCTAAAACCATATTATGTGCAGATCGACAAGCAAAAGAGTTGCGGCATACAGCCGCTGTTACGCAATCTTGCGTTTTAAGCCACCCCGCGCACGGCGCGAGAAAGCCCCACCATGACCGATACGCCCTTTCGTCCTTTTGATACCCAGCTTGATGAAGACCGCGCACTTGCCATTTTGCGCGAGACGCTGGCGGGTGCTGACGATGGAGAGCTGTTTTTGGAACGCAGCCGCTCTGAAGCGTTGGTGCTGGATGATGGCCGCATAAAAACTGCAAGCTATGATGCAACCGAAGGCTTTGGGTTGCGCGCCGTCCGGGGCGAAGTTGCAGGGTATGCCCATTCCACACAACTGACCGAATCTGCGCTGCGGCGGGCGGCGCAAACGGCACGGCTGGCCGTGGGCGCGGGCGGCGGTGTTTTGGCCGATGCTCCGCAGGGCACCAACCAGCGGCTTTACGCCGATACCGACCCGATTGCCGATGCAGCTTTTGCGGTGAAAATTGATACGCTGCGCGAAATTGATGAATTTTTGCGCGGGCTGGATGGCCGAGTGGTTCAGGTGTCGGCCTCGCTTGCGGCCTCCCTGCAGGAAATTGAAATATTGCGTCCCGAAGGCCTGCGCCTGCGCGATGTTCGCCCGATGACGCGTTTAAATATCTCAGTGATTGTTGAGCAAAACGGCCGGCGCGAAGGCGGATCGGCGGGTGGTGGTGGGCGGCACGCGTTGGCAGGGCTGATGGTCGCCGGGCATTGGCAAGCCGTCGCAAAAGAGGCGCTGCGCATTGCGCTGGTAAACCTTGAGGCCGTTCCCGCCCCTGCGGGCATGATGGATGTCGTGCTCGGCCCCGGCTGGCCGGGCATTTTGCTGCATGAAGCCGTTGGGCATGGGCTAGAGGGCGATTTCAACCGCAAACAAACTTCGGCATTCGCAGGGCTGATGGGCCAGCGGGTGGCCGCCCCCGGTGTCTTTGTGTTGGATGACGGCACCCTGCCCGACAGACGCGGCTCAATCAGTATTGATGACGAGGGAACCCCCAGCGCCCGAAATATGCTGATCGAAGACGGTATTTTGGTGGGATATATGCAAGATCGGCAAAATGCCCGGCTGATGGGGGTGGCGGCAACCGGCAATGGCCGACGCCAAAGCCATGCCCATATCCCGATGCCGCGAATGACAAACACCTATATGCTTGGCGGCGACAGCGCGCCCGAAGATATTTTGGCTGGGCTGAAAGATGGGATCTATGCGGTGGGCTTTGGCGGCGGGCAGGTTGATATTACCAACGGAAAATTCGTCTTCTCCTGCACTGAAGCGTATCGTGTGCAAAACGGAAAAATCGGCGCACCTGTCAAAGGGGCCACGCTGATTGGCGATGGCGCAACCGCCCTGAAACAAATCCGCGCCATCGGCAATGACATGGCGCTCGATCCCGGGATGGGCAACTGTGGTAAGGCCGGGCAATGGGTGCCGGTGGGTGTGGGCCAGCCCACGCTTTTGATCGGCGGCTTGACGGTGGGCGGCTCGGCCACCTGACCCCAGCCGCCGCCCTTGGCGAAACGAAAGACATTCTTAACCATCCCACGCGATGCTGCGGCCAACAGGCTGTGCAACAAATGGGGTGGCCCCACGATGAATATTGAACTGTTTTCCCACACCAAAACAAATTTGGCTGCTGGTGATTTTGCGCAGACCAATGAGAGGCAGCGCCAGATTGATGCGCTGCAACTGATCAGATCCTCGCGGGTCGGGCCTGCGACCTTTCATCGGTTGATGACCGAGTATGGCGGGGCAGCGGCAGCGATTCGCGCACTGCCAGAAATTGCCGCCACAGCCGGGGTGCGCGATTATGCGCCATGCCCACCCGGCGTGGCCCAGGCGGAATGGAACGCGGGCACCAAATCAGGTGCACAGCTGTTGGTGTATGGCGCACCAAACTATCCGTCCGGATTGATGGGCCTGCCCGATGCCCCAGCGGTTTTATGGGCCCACGGTCGGTTAGATTTGCTGGCCCGCCCCATGGTGGCGTTGGTGGGGGCGCGCAATGCCTCAAGCCTTGGGCTGCGCATGGCACGCAAACTGGCCGAAGGGCTGACACAGGCCGGGGTTGTGGTGGTGTCGGGCTTGGCCCGGGGCATTGATGCCGCGGCCCACGGCGGTGCGCTCACAGGTGGCACCATTGCAGTGCTGGCCGGAGGAATTGATGTGATTTACCCCGCTGAAAATGCGAAGCTGGCTGATACGATCGCGCGCCAAGGTCTGTGCCTGTCAGAACAGCCCCCCGGCCTTGCGCCACAGGCCCGCCACTTTCCCATCCGCAATCGTATCGTATCGGGCCTGTCGCAAGCGGTGATTGTGATTGAGGCCGCTGCCCGCTCGGGCAGCTTATTGACTGCGCGTGATGCCGCGGATCAAGGCCGCGATGTGATGGCGGTTCCGGGCCATCCATTTGATGCCCGCGCCGCAGGGTGCAACATGTTGCTGCGCGATGGCGCGACCCTGATCCGTGGGGTTGATGATGTGCTTGAAGCACTGTCACCACTGCTGGGTCAAACGGCAAAGGCAACACCGCACGCCACGCCAAGCGCCGTCGGCCCAGATGAACAGAGCCGCCCCCCCACGCCACCCGATGGGCTGACCAAGCGCATTTTAGAGTGTCTGGGGCCCAGCCCACTGCCCGAAGATCTGCTGATCCGCGATCTGGGCGTGCCCCCTGATCTGATGGCCGCAGCGCTTTTGGCGCTGGAGCTTGAGGGCCAGGTGCAACGCCACCCGGGAGGGCTTTTGACGCTGGGCTGACCCGCCATCTTGCCGCAGCTTCACCACAGCACAATCGCGCCCATTGACATTCGTTCCTCAATCCGCCCAATTGCGCCCCCTTGAATTCCACTGCATCGCAAGAGGTCGCCATGGCTGTCGTCGTCGTCGAATCCCCGGCCAAGGCCAAGACAATCAACAAATATCTCGGCTCTGACTATACCGTTTTAGCGTCTTTTGGTCATGTGCGTGATCTGCCGCCCAAAAACGGTTCGGTCGATACAGAACATGATTTTGACATGACTTGGGAAGTCGCCGCCGACAGCAAAAAACACCTGCGCGCCATCGCCGAGGCGATGAAGACTGACAACACCCTGATCCTTGCCACCGACCCTGACAGAGAAGGCGAGGCGATTTCTTGGCACCTGCAAGAGGCGCTGGCGAAATCAATCAAAAAAGACACCAAGGTCAGCCGCGTTGTTTTCAACGCTATCACCAAGACCGCCGTGACCGAAGCCATGAAGGCCCCGCGTGAAGTTGATATGGAACTGGTCGAGGCCTATCTGGCCCGCCGCGCGCTGGATTATCTGGTGGGTTTCAACTTGTCGCCTGTGCTTTGGCGCAAACTGCCCGGAGCCAAATCAGCGGGCCGGGTGCAATCGGTCTGTCTTCGGCTGATCGTTGAGCGCGAGATGGAAATTGAAGCGTTTCGCGCCAGGGAATATTGGAGCGTTTCAGCCCAAATGCAGACCCCGCGCGGACAGGAATTTACGGCCCGGCTTAGCGTTTTGGGTGGTAAAAAGCTCGATAAATTCGATATTCCCAGCCAAACAGCAGCCGAGCTGGCCGTGCAGGCCATCACATCGCGCGATTTCACCGTGCGCGCGGTTGAGGCCAAACCCGCCAGTCGCAACCCCTATCCACCGTTCATGACATCAACACTGCAGCAAGAGGCCAGCCGTAAATTTGGCATGGGTGCGCGCGCCACAATGAACGCAGCTCAGCGGCTTTATGAAGCTGGGCACATAACCTACATGCGGACAGACGGGATCGACATGGCCCCCGAGGCGGTTCAGGCCGCCCGCGCAGAAATTGGTCGCCGTTTTGGCAGCAGCTATGTGCCCTCCAGCCCGCGGCTTTACAAAAACAAAGCCAAGAACGCGCAAGAAGCGCATGAATGTATCCGCCCCACAGAGATGGCCGCAGCACCCGACGATCTGCGCATTTCTGACACAGATCAGCGCAGGCTTTATGATCTGATTTGGAAGCGCACACTGGCCAGCCAGATGGCGGCCGCCCGGATGGAACGCACGAGCGTCGATCTGGCCAGCGCAGACAGTCAGGTTGAACTGCGCGCGACGGGACAGGTGGTTTTGTTCGATGGCTTTTTGAAAATCTACGATGAGGGCCGCGATGAAGACGGCGATGAAGACGGGGGCCGCCTGCCCCAGATTATGCAAGGCGAGCCCGCACAAAAGCATGCCATCACTCCCGAGCAGCATTTCACCCAAGCCCCCCCACGCTATACCGAGGCCACACTGGTCAAACGGATGGAAGAGCTGGGGATTGGCCGTCCCTCAACCTATGCAAGCATCGTCACAACGATTCAGGAACGTGAGTATGTCCGCAAAGACAAAAACCGCCTGATCCCCGAAGATAAGGGCCGGCTGGTCACAGTGTTTCTGACCGCTTATTTCCGTCGCTATGTTGAATATGACTTTACCGCTGATCTAGAAGAACAGTTGGATGACATCACCAATGGCACCCGCAACTACAAAGATGTGTTAAGCCGTTTTTGGCAGGATTTTTCGGCCGCCATTGCCGAAACCGCCGATCTGCGCATTGGCGAAGTGCTGGAAAAGATCAACGATGTTTTGGCACCACATCTTTATCCTCCACGCGCCGATGGGTCTGACCCACGGGTTTGCCCAACCTGCGGCAAGGGCCGGCTGAACCTGAAAACGGCCCGTTCAGGTGGGGCATTTATTGGCTGCTCCAACTATCCCGAATGCCGCTTTACCCGCGCCATTTCTGGCGCCGAGGGGGATGAAAGCGGTGCAGATCGCGTGTTGGGTATCGCCCCTGATGGCCAGCCCGTAAGCCTGCGCAACGGCCGCTTTGGCCCCTATGTGCAGCTGGGTGAGGCAACGGCTGACGTGCCCAAACCCCAGCGCGCCTCGCTGCCCAAAAGCTGGGCCCCCGACACACTGGATCTGCCGCGTGCGCTAGAGCTTTTGGCCCTGCCGCGCTTGATTGGGGCCCACCCCGATGATGGCGCACCAGTCGAGGCTGCGATTGGCCGTTATGGCCCTTTTGTCAAACATTTGACAACCTATGCCAATCTGCCCGATGTCGAAGAGGTTTTCACCATCGGCATGAACCGCGCAATGGAAGTTTTGGCCCAAAAAGCTACGCGCGGCGGCCGCCCCGCCGCACAGGCCCCGCTTTATGAATTGGGCGAACACCCAGACGGGGGCCCGTTGCAGGTGATGGCGGGCCGGTTTGGCCCCTATGTCAAATGGGGTAAAATCTTTGCGACCCTGCCCAAAGGCATGGACCCATCCGAGGTAACGCCAGAGATTGCAGTTCAGCTGGCCAATGATAAAGCGGCCAAAAGCCCCAAGGCCAAAAAGGCAGCGGCCAAACCCAAAGCCGCCGCCAAACCCAAAACCGCAGCAAAGCCAAAAGCCGCAGCCAAACCCAAAGCGGCTGCAAAACCAAAGGCCGCCACACCAAAGGCCCCAGCCAAACCAAAAGTAGCCAA
>CALAXT010000069.1 GCA_937895435.1 uncultured Paracoccaceae bacterium
GAGCCGTATTTGAACAGGCGCGCCTCACGCACCCACAAATCCATGATCCCGCCTTCATTGACCAGATCATCGCTGACCGATTGAATGAAACAGGCATGTGGCTGTGGATGTTCATAGGCTGACGCTGATTTGACCAATTTGCCGGTCTTGTAATCAACATAGAAATGCCCCTGCGACGGGCCATCGATCCCATAGGCCCAATGCAGGCCAGTGTTGAACCACTGCGGGCTGTTGGGCGCGGCCATCTGGCGTGCCAGCATCACCCGCATTTCATCATAATAAGCGCGTGCATCCACCTCAGACGAGAAGTACCCCCCCTTCCAGCCCCAATAGGCCCATGCACCCGCCAAACGATCAAACACTTGGCGCGCACTGGTCTCGCCCACGAACCGATCTTCTTTTGGCAAATTGGCCAGCGCAGCCTCATCTGGGACAGAACGCCACAGAAATTCTGGGACACCGGCCTCTTTCACCCGCTTCAGGTGAACGGCCACGCCCGCTTTACGAAAATACTTCTGCGCCAGAACGTCTGATGCAACCTGGCTCCAACCGGCCGGCACTTCAACGGCATCGTTGCGAAAGACGACAGACCCATCGGGGTTGCGAATCTCTGACACAGTGATGGTAAAATCCAAGCCAGCATAAGCATCAGCCTTGGCGCTTGTAAATTTGCGTTCAATTTTCACGGTCTGCCCCTATTTTTCTGTTCTTGTCACAATATTGAATTGGCCCAACCGCACAGTAAAATCGCGCATCAAAGAATCGCGTGTCATGTCGGATTTTTGCACGACAATCTGGCAATTTCTTCTGGTTTCCGGCACATAATTGGCAACCGCCAAGACCAGATCGACACACAACATATAGTGGGGACAGGCGCCATCCACACAAACTGACGTAAATTAGGGTGTCACGTCAACGGAAAAATTTTCCAAATGGCGGGATTTTTGAGTTGACGAACCGGGCCAGTTTTGGGCCGCACACTGCAGCGATTCCATGCCCCCCTAATGCCGGTCCCAAGCGGGGACACGTTGGTTTCCGCACAGCAAACACGGCCCCAAGGCCGCTGCTTACATTTTATGTTTTGAAAAGTGGTCGGGGCGATAGGATTCGAACCTACGACCTACGGTACCCAAAACCGTCGCGCTACCAGGCTGCGCTACGCCCCGACGTGGCTGTCCTAGCGGCATTTTTGCCCCGAGGAAAGCCCAAAGCGTGCATCAGCTTGCATCAAACGTCGCCATTTATACAACGGCCCCGCCAACCCTTGCCTCACAGCGCGCCAAAAGTGGTCTGCCGCTGCCCCAACACAAGCTCAATCACCGTCTGGGCGACTGTTTCGCTGTTCTTAACGCGATCAAGATTTTCAACCTTGTCCAAAAACAAACTGTCGATAACCCCTTCATGCGCGCGGTCCATCAGCGCACCATAGCTGGCCTCAAGTTGCGGATGGGAAACACCCTTTTGGGCGATTTCAGAAATATCCATACCCTCAACAAACGGTACTGCACCGGGCAACGACCGATACCATGCCCCACCAAATGTAACCGCTGGCACGCCTGACAGCAGCCCCTCCCACCCAGCTGTCCCCGCAACCGTTGCCACAGCCTGCGCCCGGGCCACCAAGGCCTGCGACGAGGTGTACGAGGGCACCAATGTCACCTGCGCGATGCGCGACAGACGATGAAAATAGAACGGTCCCCGGGCAAAAGCGCCCTGACGGGGGTTTTCTTTGACATAGATTTTCCAATCAGCAGGAATGGAACGGGCGACAGCCTCAATCATCAAAACCTGATCGCGATAGCGCCCCCCCAGAGAGGATGCTGACATTTCCGGTTGATTGTGCAGCGGCACATAGACGTATTTCTGATCAAGATCGACCGCACCACGTTCATATTCGGCCAGGTGTTCGAAATAAGCCAAGGCGTTGGTGTGAAAGAAATCGGCAAACGGGTCGCGCCAATCCGGAAGGCTGGCATAGATTTTCTGCATCCTTTGTAGATTTAACCAAAGATAGGCGGGCGACAACAGCTTGCCCGGTTCATGTCGTGCGACATATGCCAGAAACTGCGCCATCGCCCGCAAGGTCAACTTGCCCGTTTTGCCCGCCTGTTGCCACGCGCCCTGCATGTAAAACAAATCAGGCATCTTGCCCCGCTCCAGCGCAATCGGTGCGGCCGTGCTGACACTGGGGTCAAAAATACCGTATTCCTCTATGGATGAGGATGAAAAATACTGCTGATTGAACAAAGCCTGCTGATTCAAAATAACCGTTTTCAAGCCCAAACTGCGGGCAACCTGATACAGAACCGTATCATAGCCCAAATGCGGCACCATAAAAAACACCACATGCGTGATCTGCTCTGACAGCAGTTTTTGCGCAATCACATCAGTCAAAATATAATAGTAATCCAGATAATCCTGCAGGTTTTTCAAATTATGCGCATTATACCGATAGGTCGGGCTCATCCTCAGGAAATGATCAATCGCCATCGTGGCCATTTCATGAAACTCTGGCGCGGCCAGCAACGCCATATTGGCCCCAACATGCTGCGTATCTTTTAACAGTGGTTTTTGGCGTTTTTCATGCCGGCCATCACGCTTCATCGTGGTCAAGCTGCGGGCAAAAATATCAGCACCCCGTTCCCCTGCACGCAGTGCCACAGACACTTCGCCCTGAGACAGACGCTCGATATCTTTCAAGAAACTGTCGCGGAACGGCCCGCGCGCGTCACAAAGTAGCCTTGGCATTGGCAGCCTTTCGCATAAAGACAGCTGTGCATCAGGTGCTCAGCCTTTTAGAGAGAGGGATTACGCGCTGCAGGCACAATGGACAAGCAAAGAGCCGCCGCATAGGGTGCCAAAAAAGGGGGGGTTGTCGTTATGACCCAAAATCGAGTCGTGCTGTGCATGAAGTGGGGAACGCTTTACTCTGCGCAATATGTCAATGTTTTGTACAATGCATGCCGGGCGAACTTGACGGGTGATTTTCAATTCATCTGCCTGACAGATGACGCACAGGGCTTAACCCCCGGCATTACCGCGCACCCAATCCCTGACATCGGCTGCACCCCTGCCCATTTCGCTGCGGGGGCTTGGCCCAAACTGTCGGTCTTTACATCCCCACTTTATGGGCTGACCGGACGGGCGGTTTTTATCGACCTCGATGTGGTTATTGTAGATGCGATTGACCCGTTTTTTGAAGAAACGGCCCCGCTTTTGGCAGTGGGTGGTGGGCCAAAGTGGCGGCATGGACAGGTGCCCACAAACCCCACCATGAACACATCGGTCTTTGGCTTTACCTTGGGCCAACAGACCAGTATCGCGCAGACCTTTCAAAATGCTCCCAATCAGGCCAGCGCATCCTTTGGCAATGAACAACAGTTTGTCGAGGGCACCGCCGCACAGTGGCGCGCATGGGACGCACCTTGGGTGGTGTCTTACAAACGCCACATCCGGCGCAAATCGCTGTTGGCGCCGATTTTGGGGCCACATCCCGTGCCCAAGGGCGCAAAAATCGTTGCCTTTCACGGCAAGCCAAACCCCCGTGATTTCAAAGATGGGGCGATGGGGCGCGGCTATGACTGGATTCGCGATTATTGGCAGCGGTTTTCCGCCCCTTAAGCCCCCATCAAATCCCCTACCTGTTGGCGAAATACCCCCGTCGCAGATCTGCAAAGCCCCAGCATCTCATCGCTACCGCGGGCTTTGCCCAACTGCGATGGCCAATCAGACGCATCACCATACCCAGGTGCGATACGATAGCTGTGAAACTTGTTTGAAAACGGCAGGCATAACACGCGCTTTCCCAGCAAAAGCGCCCAATAGACCCCGTGATAGGAATTTGACACAACCACCCGCGCACTCGCCAAATGGCGGATGGTCTCAGACAAGCTGGGGTTGTTATTTTCCATCACCGGCACCCCTGTTGGACGCACCACCTGCTGGCCTGCGCTTTTCCAGTGATGCAGATACAAAACCACATCATGATTTTCGACAACAGGGGCGTCAAAAAGCGGCGAGACACAGGTGACACAGGGGGCAAAGCAAAACCGATCATCCCCCCAATCACGTGATCCAACCAGATGCATTGCACGAAATGCACGCCAATATTTCAGCGATATGGGAAATTTTTGCACCGTGCTTACACCCCAAGCGATACGGTGCTGTGCAGCCCAGTCATTGGGGCCAAGCCGTTTCGCAAGCCCCCCCATGATCTTGCCACCCCCATAAATCACGCTTTGAACCGCAGGGGTGGGCTGCGACAGATCCACCGCGCGACCATGCACCCCAAATTCGGGATAGTAGTCAAACGGGCTGCACACGGCATCACCCAGATTTTGCGTATCACGGTGATGTTTGAACACGAGATCAGACATCATACGCCGCGCCCGGCAGGCTTTTGTGGCAAGGGTGCCCGCTTCCCCGGCAAGGCACCCGTCCGCAGCAGATAAAAGAACCGTCGAAAATAGTTCATAGCCTTAAGCCCATAATGCGGCAAACGTTGGTACTTTTTGAATTTTCGTACTTTTTCAAAACCCACCCCCGTGATCGTGCTGACATTTCCATCATCGGGATGGCTGGCAAACGGCTCAAGCCCACGTTGGCGGTAATCATGCAGAAAAAACCGATTCAACTCATGATCCAAGGCACGGGTTTGCGGCCGCAGCCCAGGCAAAAGCCGCGCTGCAACGTCACGCTTAATCAGATAGGCGGCATTCCCTGTGAAAGGCCCGATATAAGCGTTCAAACGATAGCGCCCCAGCATGCCCTGCGTGACCGGTATTTTGGCGCGTATAGAATTAAACCGCACGATATCCCAATGGTCTTGCCCTGCAATGGCCGCAGACAATGCCTCGGGGAAATCATCGTGAAAGACAACATCGTCTTCCAAAATCAGTACGATATCGTGGTCTGACGCCACGAGTGCCTCCCACACGGCCAGATGAGATGCATAAACCCCCAGTTTGCCCGGCAGCAATGCACTGCCCATATTGCGGCGATAGGCCTGCTCATCAGCCTGGGCCAACAGCTCAGTGTGGCGCGCCTTGCCATCCACTGCCGCGAACAATTGAAATGGAAGACCCAACGCCGACAATTGCCGCTCCATCGCGATACGGCGCTCGATGTCGCGGGGAAGATTGATCAGCCAGGTGCCAATCGTGGTGCGGTCTGCTGTCATCGTGCGGCCTTTTTCGGATTTATCACGCGCATCATACGCCGACTTGCGCTGGAATATCGATCAAGGTCAAGTCGCGCCTTGCTACGGTCATGCCCCACGATCCAAACTGTCACTACCATCTTGCGAACCCTGGCAAGAGTTGGTAATGGGACTTTGTGTCGCCCTTATAGCTCAGCTGGTAGAGCACTTGATTTGTAATCAAGGGGTCTCGGGTTCGAATCCTGATGGGGGCACCA
>CALAXT010000070.1 GCA_937895435.1 uncultured Paracoccaceae bacterium
GATTGGATGGGGGCTGCTCTGGGCGCTGTGTTTGCCGCTTATCTTGGGTTATTTGGCGTGGCGCGCCCGGCGTGACCGCCTTTATGGCCAGCATTTGGGCGAGCGGTTTGGATGGGTGCGCCCACAGATAGCCCCCGGTGCGATCTGGATCCATGCCGTTTCATTGGGCGAACTGCGCTCGGCGGTGCCGCTTGTGCAAGCGTTGCTGGCGCGGGGCGAGCGCGTGCTGATCAGCCATTTCACACCAGCAGGCCGCCGGGAATCGCTGCGCGTCTTTGCAACCGAAATCCGCGCCGGTCTGGTGCAGGTAACTTGGGTGCCGCTGGAATTTGGGTTTGCCTATCGCCGGTTCTTCAATACCTTTCAGCCCTGCTGCGGGCTGGTGATGGAAATTGAGATTTGGCCCAGAATGATCGCCGCAGCCCAAAAAGCGGGCGTGCCGCTTTTCATGTGTAATGCGCAATATCCGCTTAAAAGCTTTACCCGCGACCATACGCGCACACCGCTGCGCGCAGAGCTGATGCAGGGCTTTGCCGGTGCGATGGTGAAATCCCCCCTGCAAGCCCAGCGATTTGCAGCGGTGGGTGTCACCCCCATTGCCATCACGGGCGAGCTGCGATTTGACCAACCCATACCGGCGGCACTTTTATCCGCAGCCCGGCCACTGCGGGCAGACCTGCAACGACAAAAGCGCCATGTCATCACCATCGCCAGCGCGGTTGAGGGAGAGGACGATCTCTATATCCAAACCATTCAAACAACCCGCCACCGCTTTGCCACCCAATCTCTGCCCGCCCCCCTCTTTGTCTACGTGCCGCGCGCGCCGGAACGCTTTGATGGGGTCGCGCACAGCCTGCAGGCGGCAGGTCTGCGCGTCGCGCGCCGAAGCGCAGCGTTCAAACCCGATCTGTCCCCAAACACAGATCTGAACAGCTGCGATGTTCTTTTGGGCGATTCCTTGGGCGAGATGTATTTTTATCTGGCCCTCGCCGATCAGGTCATTGTTGGCGGCGGCTATACCCCCAAGGGCGCGCATAACATCATAGAACCGTTGGCCTTGCAAAAACCGGTTATCGTGGGCCCACATATCTGGACGATCGAATTTCCGGCCACCGAAGCAATCGCTGCCGGCGTTTGCGCTGTGGTAGCGCCCGAGATGCTGGCCCCAGCCTTGGGGCCAAGCCCCTCAGCCGTCACCCCAACGGCGATCGCCACATTTTTTGATACGCAGACAGGGGCCGTCCACAAAACGCTGACGGCGTTGGATGCCT
>CALAXT010000071.1 GCA_937895435.1 uncultured Paracoccaceae bacterium
TTTCCAAGGGCTTCCTTAAGCAAATCGGCCTGCATGCTCAGGTTCGCGTACATCCATTTCAGCCGACGGTTCTCTTCTTCCATCGCCTTCATCTGGCTGACCATCGACGCATCCATGCCGTCATACTTCGCACGCCATTTAATGGGATGGATGTCTCTCCCGCAATCAGCAACGCTGCGGGTGTGACGCAGTAGAATGGAGAGAGATATGACAGTCGCATTCATTGGAATTGATTTGGCCAAGAACGTGTTCCAGTTGCATGGAGTCGACGCTAACGGACAGGCCCTATTGAAACGCCGCCTCCGCAGAGAAGGATTACTCGCCGAGATTGCTGAACTGGAGCCCTGTGTCATTGGTGTCGAAGCCTGCACAGGGGCATTTTATTGGCAGAGGCAGTTCGAGGCGCTTGGCCATACAGTCAAGGTGATCGCGCTGCAGTATGTCAAGCCCTTCGTCAAGCATCAAAAGAACGATCAGAACGATGCCGAGGCCATCTGTACCGCCTTGATGCTTCCGAACATGAAGTTCGTGCCGACCAAGTCAGAAGAACAACAGGATATTCAGGCCCTGCATCGGGCGCGCCGCCGCCTCGTCAATCACAGGACCGCACTCGTGAGCCAAATGCGGGGCCTGCTGTTGGACCGCGGCATACCGATCGCTTTATCGATCGGACGGGCACGGCGGGCCATCCCAGAGATACTTGAGAACCAGACAAACGGGCTGAGCGCAATGAGCCGAGAGATCATTGGCGACTTGTTTGACTTCTTCGGACAGATTGATGCTCAGATCACAACCTTCGACCGCCGCATTGATGCAGTGTTCAAGTCCAATGAGGATTGCCGCCGGATCGCACGCATCTGCGGGGTCGGCCCAAAAACAGCGACAGCTGTTGTTGCAGCTGTGGGCGATGGCCGTGAGTTCAAGAACGGCCGACATCTGGCTGCATGGATGGGGCTGGTTCCACGGCAGCACTCAAGCGGCGACAAGAGGCTACTCATGGGGATCAGCAAACGTGGAGACAGACATCTCCGAACGCTTCTGATCCATGGTGCCCGATCAGTAGTCCGTGTAGCACAGTTAAAGACGGACCCCTTCAGTCAATGGGTCAACAGCCTTCGCGAACGACGCGGTATGAACCGCGCTATCGTCGCTGTGGCCAACAAAAACGCCCGGATCATCTGGGCCATGCTGAACAGAAACGAAGAGTTCCGCGCCCACGCTTAAACGCGCAACAAGGATTGCAAGAAGATCAATGAAATGAACCGACCGGCAAACTCCGGTGTGTGAGGAACCTGGCTTTTATAATGGCCTGCTGAGGCCGACCATTTGTTGAGGCTCACCACGCGGAATTCCCATTTGGGCGCACCATCGAAGGGTGACGCCGGATAGATGTTTGCAACCTGGGACCTGGCGGCGGAACAGATCAACGAAAATCTTGCAAAGGGAGAGACATCCATAGATATAAAACGACGCATCGCTCATCCCATGCTCGCGGCACGGCTCAGCCACCGGCACACCGCCTTCGGCCTCACGCAAGGTCGCAAGGATCTGGGGTTCGCTATATCTCGCCACCAAATTTCCCCTTGGTTAGTCTAAAGTTTTACCCGTGCGCCGGTTGGGTCATAAAACGGGCGCAGGCTCAGGCGGCATGGCACCAGATCTGATGCGACCTCGAGCTGATATTGGCCACTGTTTAACATGTCATCGCTGACACCATTTGGATCACGAACATAGCCATAGCCCACCGGCAGGCCCAGCGTGTGGCCAAACCCGCCTGACGACAGCCAGCCCACGCGCTTGCCATCGCGCAACATTGTCTCGCGGCCCAGTAAGATCACATCGGGGTCATCGACGATAAACCCAGCCAGCCGTTTTTTCACGCCGGTTTCCATTTGTTGGGCCAACGCATCGCGGCCCAAAAAGGGCAAGCCTGATTTCATCTTGCACGCCCATGCCAATCCGGCCTCAACCGGTGTGTGGTCTGGCCCGATGTCAGAACCCCAGGCCCGATAGCCCTTTTCCAGCCGCAGCGTTTCCAGCGCACGGTAGCCGGCATTTGCCAACCCGTCTTGCGCGCCTGCGGCCATCAGTGCGGAATAGACTGTCATCGCCATGTCTGTTGGTATGTGCAGCTCCCACCCCAGTTCGCCAACATATGTCACACGCAGTGCCAATACGGGGCAAAGCGCCACGGAAATCTGGCGGGCGGTGCCAAAGGGAAAGCCTGCGTTGCTTAGATCATCAGGGCAGATTCGGGCCAGAATATCGCGGGCTTTTGGCCCCATCAGCGACAAAACAGCCGACCCGGATGTGACATCACTTAACGTTGCGCGTGAATTTTGGGCAATATTGCGCTTGATCCAGTCAAAGTCTCGGGTGGCAAAACCAGTGCCGGTGACGATGTAAAATTCATCCTGCGACAGCCTTGCCACGGTCACGTCTGCCTCAATTCCGGCCTTGGCATTGAGCAATTGGGTATAGGTCAGGCTGCCCGGTGCGCGATCGATATTGCCCGCAGCAATCCATCCAAGGGCCTTCGCGGCATCTGGACCTTTCAGGGTGAATTTTGCAAATGAGCTTTGGTCAATGACAATGGCGGCTGTGCGGGCCGCGTGATGTTCGCGTGCCACTGCATCCCACCAGCCTGGCCGCTGATAGGAATAGCGATCGACGGGGGTCTCCCCTGCCGCAAGATCAGCAAACCAGTTTGGCCGCTCCCACCCCATTTTTTCGCCAAAGCACGCACCTTGATCCGCCAACACCCCATAAAGTGCCGAGCGGCGCGTGGGTCTGGCCGAGCGATGTTCTTCGGACGGCCAAGCGATCGTATAGTGTTTGCCATAGGCCTCAAGCGTGCGGGCGCGCACCCAATCGGTGCTGCGGTGAATTTGGCCAAAGCGGCGAATATCCACTGGCCATAGATCAAATGGGGCAGCCCCTTGCACGACCCATTCGGCCAATGCCATGCCTGCGCCCCCGCCCGAGGCAATGCCAAAGGCGTTGAACCCTGCGCCAACATAAAAATTTCGCAACTCTGGGGCTTCGCCCAGAATAAAGTTTCCATCTGGGGTGAAACTTTCGGGGCCGTTGATCAGCTGCTTGATTCCAGCCGTTTCCAACGCCGGCACTCGGCCAATCGCCAGATCCATGAATTGTTCGAAATGATCAAAATTCGAAGTTAGCAGTTCATAATGGAACCCATCGGGAATGCCCGATTGCGCCCATGGAACGGGGTTGGGTTCATACCCCCCCATTACAAGGCCGCCCACGTCTTCTTTCCAATAGGTCAAGCGATCGGGGTCGCGCAGGGTGGGAAGGTTCGAGGTGACGCCTTTGATCTGCTCGGTGACCATATATTGGTGCTCAACCGACACGAGCGGAATATTCACGCCGACGGATGCCCCCAACGTTCGGCTCCATTGCCCGGCGCAGCAAATGACCTTTTCGCATTCGATGGTGCCAGATGGGGTTTCCACGCCGCAAATCTGCCCGTCTTTTAACAAAATGCGGGTGACGGGGGTGTCTTCGAAGATTCTGACACCGGTCATTCGTGCGCCGCGCGCCAGACTTTGCGTGATGTCTGAGGGGTTGGCCTGACCATCGGTGGGCAAAAAGGCCGCCCCCACCAGATCGTCAATCGTCATCAGTGGCCACATATCCTGTGCCTCTTGCGGGGTCAGCAGATGCATTTCCAACCCAAAGGAATGGGCGGTTGTGGCTTGGCGTTTTACCTCTGTCCAGCGTTCGGCATTACAGGCTAGCCGCAGCCCACCGTTCATTTTCCAACCGGTTTCAATGCCAGTTTCCTGCGCAAGGCGGTTATAAAGATCGACAGAATAGCCCAAAAGCTGTGTGATATTGGCGGATGTGCGCAATTGTCCCACCAGACCTGCGGCATGAAATGTGGTGCCTGATGTCAGCTTTTTACGTTCCAGCAGGACGGTATCTGTCCAACCTAATTTGCCCAAGTGATAGGCGGTTGAGCAGCCGATGATGCCACCGCCAATGATGACTGCGCGTGCCGTTGTGGGAAGGTCTGACATGAAATCCTCAGCTTTGCAGAAAATGATCCAGCGCCTGACGGTAGCTGGCAAGGTTGGTCTGGGTATAGGCCGCAAAATCGAAATCAAGCGCCGAGTGTTGTTCTGATACCATCGACCAGAGCGTTTCGCGCAGGGCCGCTGCGGCTTTCATCGCATGATAATGTGACAAAAGCGCATCATCGGCGGGGTGGTCAAAGTAACGTTCAAGCATCCAGCGTTCTTGGGCGGGCCCAAGCCCATTGTTTGTGGCCAACCCACCCAGATCGAACAGAGGGGTGTTGAACCCAGCATAATCCCAATCAATCAGCCAAAGACGATCAGGTGCCTGCATGAAATTGGCAGGCAGCAGATCGTTGTGGCCAAATACCAGATCAATCGGCCCCACAGCTTTTTCCAGCCGCGCCGCATCTGTCAGCAGGTCGGCTAACAGCGGTTGATAGCGGCTGCCCCCCGTTTGCAGGGTGGCGGCATAATCACGGATGACATGAAAAACCCAAAAGATCAGCGATGGCCCACGCAGATGATGGGGAATTTCGCGATGGGCACGGGCAACCAGATCAATCGCCTGCCCCAGCAGCGACATATCTTGGAAATCATCAGCCGTCAGGCTGCGCCCCTCAATAAAGTCGATCACCAAGATACCGGGGGCATGATAAAGCACCTGGGGCGAGACCCCTGCCGCATGGGCCGCCTGTGACGCGCTCAGTTCATTAAATCGCATGATCTGATGCACGGCGATATCATCCCCCACACGCACAACGACCCGCTTGTTGTCATCCTCTGCGACAAAATTGACATTGGTGATGCCGCCGCCCAGCGGGGTGGCGCGCACGGTGCCCTGCCAGATTGGCAGCGCTTGCAACTGTTCAAGTGCCGTCATGATGTCATACCCAAACGAGCGCGGGCGCGGTTGGCCCCCGCGGCGATCAGCCGATCAGCGATGATCGCAATAGCTGCCACTGAAACCCCTGCCACAACGCCTGCACCGGTGTCTGCGGTGGCCAATGCAGCATAAACCTGCTGGCCCAAATCGCGGGTGCCCACCAATGCCGTGATGACCAGCATCGAAAGTGCCAGCATGATGGTTTGGTTGATACCCAGCATGATATCGGGCAAGGCCATTGGCAAACGAATGCGCCGCAAAACCTGCCAACGGGTGCAACCGCAAACTGTGCCCGCCTCAATCAATTCCGATGGGATCGACCGCAAGCCATGTGCGGCGTACCGCACGGCGGGGGCCAGCGCATAAAGCACCACCGCAATCATTGCCGAAAAATCGCCGACCCGAAATAACATGACTACCGGGATCAGATAGACAAAGGATGGCAGTGTTTGCAGCGTGTCGATAAACCCACCAATCACCTTTCCCGCCGTTGCATTGCTTGCTGCCAAAATGCCAAGTGGAATGCCAATTATCGCAGCAATCACCACCGAAATCCCGCACAGATAGACGGTTGTCATCGCCTGTTCCCAAAGGCCGGTGGTCGCTAAAAACGCGGTGAGCGCCAGACACAGCAGCGCCAGCCGTCCCCGGCCCAACTGCCAGCCCGCCAGCGTGACCAATGCCATCACCCAAGGCCAAGGCAGCGCCAATAAGAACCGCTTTGTTGGCAAAAGAACGTTCAAAAGCAGCAGGTTTTTGAACGATTCGAGCTGATCATAATAGTTCACGTTGATGTTTTTGACCAAATCAGCCCAAAAGCCCCGCGTGGAAATCATCGCCTCTTTGGGATACGTCTGAACCCATGGCATAACCAGCCCCACCAGCCCAGTGATCACAATCACGGCCACTACCAAAGTGGTCTTGGGGTGGCGTTGCACCCATGATCCGTTGCGCAAGTCAGGGACGCCTGCGCGTTTGGCCAGGGCCTGCGACAGCCGATCCAGCGCGACCGCCATCACGGTAATCGCCACGCCCGCCTCTACCCCTTTTCCAATATCAAGCCGGCGCAGCGCATTGAGCACGTCAAAGCCCAAGCCGCCCGCCCCGATCATTGAGGCGATGATGACCATGTTCAAGCTGAGCATGATCACCTGATTGACCCCAACCATCAGATCGGGCAACGCAGTGGGCAGCAGCACTTTGCGCAAGCGCTGAGCACCTGTGCAGCCGACCATCAGTGAAAACTCCTTTAGCTCGGCTGGCACGGCGTTGAGCGCCATTGTGGTGATTCGGACCATCGGAGGCATCGCATAAATCACGGTGGCAATCAGTGCCGCCACCGGGCCAAATCCAAACAGAAACAGGATTGGCACCAGATAAGCGAATGTGGGCACTGTCTGCATCAGATCCAGCATCGGTGACATGGCGCGATTGAACCGTGGCGACAAATAGGCCGCAGTTCCCAGCGCAAGCCCACCCACAACCCCCATCGGCACGGCAATGATAATTGAGGCCAGTGTGACCATCGCACTTTCCCACTGACCAAACACTGCCAGATAGGCAAACAACACCCCCATCAGCAAACCCAGCCAGATATTGCGGGCGTAAATGCCCAAAGCAACCATCGCTGTGATCACCGCTATCCATGAAATCGGCGGCACAATTGTGGTGGCCCGCCGGCCGCGCCCCTCGGTTATGCCATCGACCAGTGCGATCCGCGTGGCGTCATAGGGCAATTCGATCATTGCGGCGATACCGCGTGTGGCCTCTTTGACCGTAAACAGACCAAAGGTCGCTCGGTTCACCAGCCAATCCATTCCGGCACTTACCCAGCCAGACATATCGAGCAAAATCGCATCGGGCGGATCTAACGCCCATGCGGGAAGCCGTGGGGCAAGAAGCGCCAACCCCAGACTGGCCAAAAACAGCCCCAACCAGACGGATCCCTGACGGGTCATGGCGTGCCCCAGCTTTGCCCACCGTTTGCGGCTGCATCTGCGCGCCCGATCAGCACATCGATAATCGCTCTGCCCGTGACATGGCCAATCACCTGTCCATCGTCATCGGTCACCCCAAATGGCAGGGCCGAGGCCTCGATCTGATCGGCGGCATCTTCGACCCGTGTGGTGGCGGGCAAGCTGCCTGCGATGTGCGCAGCCGCCCCCGGTGTCATGATCCGGCCCAGTGTTACCACTTTGGCGCGCGGCACATGTGCGGTAAAAGCTGCAACATAATCGTCAGCCGGGGCCATCACCAATTCTTCTGGGGTCGCCACCTGCACCAAAGCGCCATCTTTCATGATGGCAATGCGCCCCGCCAGACGGATGGCCTCATCAAAATCATGGGTGATAAAGATGATCGTCTTTTTCAGTTTTTGCTGAATGCGCAGAAATTCATCCTGCATTTCACGGCGGATCAGCGGATCAAGCGCAGAAAATGGTTCATCCAAAAACCATAATTCGGGCTCGACGGCCAAGCTGCGGGCAATACCCACCCGCTGTTGCTGGCCGCCCGACAGCTGGCGCGGGAAATAATCTTCGCGCCCGGTCAGCCCGACCAATCCGATCACCTCGCGGGCGCGGACTTCACGCGTCTTTTGGTCAATTCCTTGAATTTCCAAGGGAAACGCCACGTTTTGCAACACAGTCAAATGTGGCAGCAGGGCAAAGTGTTGAAACACCATTCCCATACGGTGGCGGCGGATCTCAATCATGTCTTTGTCAGAGGTTTTCAAAAGATCTTGGCCGTTGAACAAGATCTGACCAGCAGAGGGTTCAATTAAGCGTGACAAACACCGCACCAAGGTGGATTTTCCCGACCCAGACAACCCCATTATAACAAAAATTTCGCCCTCATGCACCTCTAGTGAGACATCACGGACGGCCCCCACATGGTTTGAACGGCGAATGTCATCCAAGCTGGGCGCTGCACCATTTGCCAGCAAGCGATCAGGGTTGGGGCCATAGAGTTTCCAGACATGTCGGCAGGAAAGCTTGACGGGGCTAAGCTTGGCGGGGCGGTCTTGCATTGGATATTCCAAGAATGGGGAAAAGCTGGGGCAGGGCCGTTTGGCCCTGCCCAAAACGGTTTGATCAGTTGGCGATCCAGGCAGACCAACGATCTTTGTTCGCATCCATCCATTCATCGACAACATCGTCGACGGTCATGCCATCAACATCAACCTTACCGACCATCAAGCCCATTTCGTCATTGTCCAGCTTTAGGGCGGTGATGGCCTTGGCCGCGCCAGGCCATTTGTTTGCCAATCCAGCCCAGCCAGCTTTCCACACTGGCCCTCGTGGTTTGCCGCAATCATAGGCTTTCTGAGGGTTAACCCCCACCGATGGATCTGTATAGCATTCGGCTGAATAGGGTGGAAATTCGACCCATTCGCCTTTGTATTTCAGGGGGGCCCAGTGGGGGGCGTAAATCCAGACCAATACGGGAGCTTGGCGCTGATAGGCCGATTCAACCTCGGCAAACATGGCGGCGTCTGTACCGGCGTGGATGACCTCATAGTTCAGGCCCAAGGCCTCTACCCGCTCATCGTCATAGCCACCCCATGTTACGGGTCCACCCAAATATCGGCCCTTGGGGGCGGTTTCGGCGGTGGCGAACAGATCAGCACAGGCGTTCAATGCTTCCCAGTTTGGCAGGCCGGGGCATTTTTCTTTCATGTAAAGCGGATACCACCACTCTTCGATGGCCTGCAGGCCGTTTTCACCAAAGCTTACAGTGTTTCCAGTAGCGAGTGAGGCATTCAGCGCATCAGCCGCCGTGGTGGCCCACAGTTCCATGGCCACGTGTAAATCCCCTGATTCCAAGCCGGAAAACTGGGCAAGATAATCAGCCTGAACCAGTTCAACATTATAGCCCGCTTCTTCCAGAACCGCCGCCATGATGTTGGTGGTGATGAACTGGCCCGTCCAATCATGCAACGTCAGCTTGATCGGGTCTTCTGATTCGACCGCTGCGGCCGCGATTGAGCCACTGAGCGCCAAGGCTGTGGCCAGCGCAAACGATTTGGGTGTCAGTGATCTTGAGAAAAGTGTCATAGGTCGTCCTCTCTGTTGGGGTGGCTGCCCGTTTTGGGCAAAGCCGCGCCAGCTTTTGCTGGTCAATTATGTGGTGTCGTGTGGGGCATTCGGGTGCGCTGTCACATTCTTTCCAACCTTTGCAGGGTAACACCTGTTTTGGGTTTTCAGTCGGATCAGCGATGTGCAACGGGGGTAAGCGTGGCCCCAGACCTGCGCATTTTCTCCTCAGACCGGCACGTATCGTTTGCAAAGCGTGCGGCGGGGTTTGGGGCTGCGTCAAGCCCTTAATGCGACACTGACTTGGTCATTATGGCCATGTAAAAACGCTATTCATGTGTGTCTTTTGGGTCATTGTGGCCATTTTGCCTATTATTTGCGCAAGAATCCAAAAAAGCGGCAAAGTTTAAATGGTTTCTTTATCAAACTGCCCAAAAAAGCGTGACACCAAAGATGTGTAGCCTAAGCATATGTTTATAAATAAAACCTAGCGCTTTTGCTGATAAAAATAGAATCGATGTGACCCGATGAAGCTAACATTTCGCCAGATTGAGGTTTTTCAAGCCGTCATCACCGCAAGCTCTCTCAGTGAAGCGGCCCAGTTTTTGGGGGTCTCTCAGCCTGCGGTCAGCCGGTTGGTGGCTGATTTCGAAGCGCAGGTTGGGTTTTTGCTGTTTCAGAAATCGGGGCGCACGCTACAGGCCACGCCGGAAGCCTGGCTGCTGTTAGAAGAGGTTCGGCGCGCCTATAGCGGATTGGACCGCGTGCGTGAGGCTGCGACCGCCATTCGCGATTTTCGCGATGGAAAGCTTGATCTGATCGCAACACCGGCCGCTGTTCGCCAAATGGCACCCGAATTGATCAAATGCTTTTCAGAAAAATACCCCACCATCGCCATTTCGCTTGAGGTGCAGGGCGTTGATCGCACCCTGGATTCGGCTGCAGGGGGTGGCCATGATTTTGCGATGACCAGTGGGCATCTGGCGGATGGCAGCATGGAGTGTCTTACTTTGGCAACGACCGAAGCTGTGTGTTTGGTGCCTGAAACCCACCCCCTGGCCCGCCATACTGTCATTTGCCCGCAAGATCTTGAGGGTGAGCCTTTTGTATCTTATCGCGCCGATGGGGGGCAGCGGAACCGCATTGATGCAGTGTTTGCGGCAGCCAATGTCAAACGCTCGATGCAGTTTGAGGCCCGCACAATCGATGCGATTTACCGGATGGTGGGGTTGGGGCTGGGCGTTTCAATTGTGGGTTGGACGGGGGTTGATCGGCAAATTATGTCAGGGACTCGTGCAATTCCGTTTGAGCCGAAATTGTTCTACCAGCTGAATATGCTGTGGCCACGGCACAAGCCGATGACTGCCGCCGCCACGGCTTTTTTGGCCATGGTGAAAGATGAGATGGCAAAAAAATCATCGACGTGTTGTCCGCGAAAAACTGCGCTTTAGTGGCGGGCGATGGGGGATAGCGCGATCACTGCAGGTCTTTAAACGCGGCCTGCATGCGTTCAACT
Source organism: uncultured Paracoccaceae bacterium (assembly GCA_937895435.1). Lineage (GTDB taxonomy): Bacteria > Pseudomonadota > Alphaproteobacteria > Rhodobacterales > Rhodobacteraceae > CALAXT01. The sequence continues at coordinate 10,477 of CALAXT010000071.1, forward strand.
GCTTCGACGATACGGGCGCGCTGCGTGCCGATGTTAAACCGTAAAAACGGTGCACCGCCCAAACCAAAGGTTGTGCCGTGGTTGGGGGCAATCTGGGCCTCTTGCTGAACGCGGCGCAATACCTCTGACATGTCCATACCGGTATTGGCAAAATCGACCCAGCAGAGGTACGTTGCCTGAAGCGTCATGGGGCGCAAGCCAGGGATCGCACGCAGACCGCTTTCCAGAATTTGGCGGTTTTGATCAATATAAATCATCAGCGCATCGACCCAGGCTGCGCCTTCGGGTGAATAAGCAGCGGTTGCCATATGCAGCCCAAATGCGTTGGGCGAAAGCCCCAGCCCGGCCATGCGTGTGCCAAAGCGTGCGCGCAGGGCAGGATCGGCGATGATGACATTGCCGGTATGACCACCCGCGATGTTAAAGGTTTTCGTGCTGGCAGTCATCATCACCAGCCGGTCGGTGATATCCGGGGCGGCCAGTGTCATGGGCAGGTGCCGATGGCCGGGCATGACAAGATCATGGTGGATTTCGTCAGAGACCAGAACAAGATCATGGCGGCGGCAGAAATCTGCCACCCCGCGCAATTCATCACCGCTCCAGACCCGACCGCCGGGATTGTGGGGTGAGCACAGGATAAAAATGCGCTCATTGCCTGTCATCATGTTATCCCAATGGGCGAAATCCATGCTGTAATGCCCATCTGTGTTGGTCAGCGGACATTCGACCAATTGCCGGCCCGATGCTTTGATGACCGACGCAAAGGCGTGATAGACGGGTGTTGTGATCACGACGCCCTCACCCGGCGTGCTAAAGGCATCCAGACACATGGCGGTGCCGTTTACCAATCCGTGGGTTGAAAAGATCCACTCTGGGGCCACGGTCCAACCGTGGCGGTTTTCCATCCACCAGATTACGGCTGCCTTATAGGCTGCATCATCCCCAAAATATCCATAAATGCCATGATCAACCATTTTTTGAAGCGCGGCAGTGATGCAGTGGGGGGCCGCAAAATCCATATCCGCCACCCACATTGCAAGCCCGGTTTCGGCTGGCACGCCATAGGTGCGTTCCATCATGTCCCATTTTGAACTGTGGGTGCCGCGCCGATCGATTATCGTGTCAAAATCGGGGCTGGGGAAGCTGGAATTCGTCATAGATATCTCCTTTAAGTTGCGACCCTAGCCATGTCGGGCGGCTATGCAAGGGGGCATTCCGCACCAGCAGCGATGCACAGGTGTTGCACGACGCCCGCCCATGTCTTACATGCGCTGGCATGAGCATTCGACCCATTCTTATTCATCCCGATCCACGCCTGAAAAAGGTTTGTGCTGATATCTCAGCGATCACGCCCGAGATCGCTGCATTGGCGCAAGACATGCTGGATACGATGTATGACGCCCCCGGTGTGGGTCTTGCGGGGCCGCAGGTGGGCGTGATGTCGCGCATTTTGGTAATGGATTGCGAAAAATCTGAAACCGCACCCCGCTGTCCGATGGTGTTGATCAACCCGGTCATCACGTGGGAGTCTGACGTGCAAAATGTTTATGAAGAGGGCTGTCTGTCGATCCCTGAACAATACGGCGATGTGACTCGGCCGGCCGAGGTCGGCGTGCGGTGGTTGGGTCTGGATGGCGCTGAGCACGAACAGGCGTTTGACGGCTTGTGGGCAACCTGCGTTCAGCATGAAATTGACCATCTGAACGGTAAGCTTTTCATCGACTATCTTGGCCCGATCAAACGCCAGATGATTACCCGCCGCATGGAAAAGCTGAAACGAGAACGGGCCCGCGAGTGAGTGCGCGCCCTTGTCTGATCTGGCCTGATGCCCGTCTGCGTCGCCCCGCCCAACCAGTGGCCGAAATCACCCCTGACGTCATGGCGATTTGGGCTGACATGATCGACACGATGGAGGCCATGCCCGGTGTTGGGCTGGCGGCCCCGCAAATTGGCGTGCCGCTGCGCTTGGCGGTGGTGGATGCCTCAAACGAACGTGGGCAAGCAGTGCGGATGGCCAACCCAGAAATTCTGCATGCCTCAGGCCAGTTTCGCGACCATGAAGAGGCCAGCCCCAACCTGCCCGGGGTTTTTGCCACTGTGCGGCGGCCGCGCGCAGTGACGGTGCGGTTTGTCAACGAACAAGGCGCGCTGGAGGAGCGTGATTTTGTGCATCTGTGGGCGACGTCAGTTCAACACCAGATCGATCATTTGAATGGGCGGCTTTATTTTGACCATTTGACCGCGTTGAAACGCAAGATGCTGATCGCGCGGTCTGAAAAAATGCGCAGGCGGTCATGAGCGTGGCGCGTTTAAAAGTGGTGTTTATGGGCACCCCGGCCTTTTCTTTGCCAGCGCTTGAGGCTTTGCACGCCACCCATGATATTATCGCCGTCTATTGCCAGCCGCCCCGGCCTGCAGGCCGGGGCCAGCAGCCGCAACCGTGCCCGGTTGAGGCGCGCGCGTGCGCCCTTGGCCTGCAAGTGCGCCACCCGGTGACATTGCGCGATGCCCAGGTTCAGGCCGATTTTGCTGCGTTGCAGGCTGATGTGGCGGTGGTGGTGGCCTATGGGCTGATCTTGCCGCCTGAGGTTTTGGCTGCGCCGCGTCTTGGGTGTTTGAACATTCACGCCTCGGTGTTGCCCCGGTGGCGGGGGGCGGCGCCCTTGCATCGCGCTGTTCTGGCGGGTGACCCGGAAACGGGCGTTTGCATCATGCAGATGGATGCAGGCTTAGACACGGGGCCGGTTTTGTCGTGCATAGCCGACCCAATTGGCCCTGCAGATACCACCGCTGATCTGCATGATCGGTTGGCCAAGCTGGGCGGGCAGATGATTGTGCAAGCCTTGGCAGATTTGCCACACCTGAGCGCTGTGCCACAATCCGACATCGGTGTGAGTTATGCTGCCAAAATTGAAAAATCTGAGGCGCGGATCGACTGGGCCTTGCCTGCGGTCGTGGTTGATCGCCAGATCCGTGGCCTGTCGCCCTTTCCGGGGGCGTGGTGCATGGTGGGTGATACGCGTGTTAAGCTGTTGCGCAGCACGGTCTTGGCTGACGATCTGGGCAACACCGCACCGCGGCCCGGCACGCTGCTGGCCAATGGTGCCATTGCCTGTGGTCAGGGTGCGGTGCAGATCATGCTGGCACAACGCGCTGGAAAAAAGCCGCTGCCAGCCGATGACGTTTGGCGGGGCTTGGGGCTTGACCCGGGGGATTGCTTAGCCTGACCCTTTATTTTGTTGGTTTGGCACCCCATATCAACGAAGAGCGTTAAGGTTTCGGGCGGGGGGTCAGCATGTCTGTTTTGGCGTTGATTATCATCGGGGCGGCAGCGGGATTGGTTGCGACCCGTCTGATGCAGCTGCGCGCCGATCTTTTGACCACAATGGCTATCGGCATCGGAGGTGCCATGATCGGCTACGGCGTGCTGCGGGTTTTGCTTGTGCTGACCGGAATGGCCGCTGGTTTTGTTGGTGCAGTTTTGGGGGCGGTTTTGTTGATTTGGATCTGGCGGCATTATATCGCGCGCGACTGACCCCACAGGGTGCCGCGTTTTGGTCAATCAGTTGACAGGGTTTTGGCCAAGCTGCGCAGCTTAAATCCGGCAACCCCGGCATCAGACCAAATCATACGGCCATACCATGCGGCAAACAGCATTTCACCTGCGGCGGTGTTGCGCACCGATCCGCCCAGCCGGGTGGACAGCGCCAATACGATACCCGCCCGCCAGTCACCCGCCCGCTGCGACAAAACCGGATCTTGAGTGGCAGACATCAGTACGCGCAACAGTGCTGACTGCGCGCTAAGCGCTTTCAACACCCCAACAGCGCCCTTTATATTTTGCGGGGCGTCTTGCATCGTGTCGCCAGTCACCGTTTCCAACTGTTCCCAGCCATCGATCAGCGCCAGATGCACCATCCCATCGCGTGAACCGTAGCGTTGCACCAACGACGGTGCCGACAGCCCGCTATGTGTTGCGACCGTTCCAAAAGAAACGGCCCGCGACCCCCCTTGTTCTAACAAAGAGCGGACTGCCTGATAAACAACCACGTCGGGGACAAGTCTGCTTCTACCCATGAGTTGATGGTAAACGAATGATTAGAAAAGCCAAGTTTTGATTTTAGACAGAGTGATGATTTTGTCGCGCCCTCTAGCGTGTAGGTGTGATTTTGAATGGGGCCATGCCTGTGCGCGCCAATTCATCAGCGCGTTCATTTTCGGGATGCCCCGCGTGGCCCTTGATCCATTCCCACCGCACGGAATGCGGCGTGCGCGCGGTATCGAGCCGTTGCCAAAGGTCAATGTTTTTCACAGGTTTTCCTGTTGAACTGCGCCAATTGCGGGCCTTCCAGCCCACTAACCATTCGGTGATGCCATTTTTGACATAGGCGCTATCGGTCACGATTGTCAGCGTGGTTGGGCGGGTCAGCGCCTCAAGCGCTGAGATTGCGGCCATCAATTCCATACGATTGTTCGTCGTATCGGGCGCACCGCCCGACAGGGTGCGTTCTTTGACCGTTGCACCTGCTTCACGCGCGATCATCAAAACACCCCAGCCGCCGGGGCCAGGGTTACCGCTGCATGCGCCATCGGTATAGGCAAAAAGGTCGGGCATCATCTGTCCTGCAGTGAATTATGAAAGAAAAACCAGTGGCAAGCACAGACACGCCAGCACCCCTGCGGTCAGCAGTATGCGCAGACGCATCCACCATTCGGGCGTCAGCCCGCGTTGCCAAAAATATCGATCCAGCATCAACAGCAGGCCAAACCCGGTAATCAACGCCCCCAAGTCAGACGAGACTCTGTGCCCAGTGGCAAACAATACCCATAACGCGGGTAAGACCGAAAGCGTGTACAGCCGCCAGCTGTGACGCGTTTCGCCGCGGGTGGCAAACCCCCACAGTACCCCTGACATAAAGCACAGTATAATCTGTCCATAATGCACCAAAAGCGCATCACCGCGTCCCGGAATCCAGCCCAGCAGAACAGGAAAAATTGGTTCGGCCGCGCCTTGCCACAAGGCCAGAAAACCCGCACCCAGGAATGGCAGCAGGCCGGCAAGGCCCAACCCTAAAGCCGCGTGCGGTATTTTCATGCTGGTTCCCGCAAGATACGCGGCACTTTGAATTCAACATTTTCCTGCGCAGTTTCGACCAATTGCACAGTCAGATCAAACCGTGCGGCAAAGGCTGCCATCACCTCATCCACCAAAACCTCGGGCGCGCTGGCACCTGCGGTCAGCCCAACCGCCCGAACACCCGAAAGTGCGCGCCAGTCGATATCATCGGCGCGCTGCACCAGTTGGGCATAGCTGCACCCTGCAGATCGGCCCACCTCGACCAATCGTTGTGAATTTGAGGAATTTGGCGCGCCAATCACCAGCAGCGCATCGATCTGGCCTGCCATCGCCTTGACTGCATGCTGGCGATTGGTGGTGGCGTAACAGATGTCTTCTTTATGTGGCCCAACAATCGCGGGAAATCGGGCCTGCAGTGCGGCGACAATGTCGGCTGTATCATCGACCGACAGGGTGGTTTGCGTGATAAAGGCCAAGCGTTCGGGGTTGCGCACCGCAAGGGTGGCGACATCTGCTGGGGTTTCCACCAGCAGCACCTCGCCCTGTGGCAATTGGCCCATGGTGCCCAATGTTTCAGGGTGGCCTGCGTGGCCGATCATCACCATTTGCAGACCGGCTTGATGGTGGCGCTCTGCCTCAATATGGACTTTGGACACCAGCGGGCATGTGGCATCAACATGGATCATTTGGCGCCGCGTGGCTTCGGCAGGTACCGATTTTGGCACGCCATGGGCAGAAAAAATCACGGGTCGATCATCGGGGCAATCTGAAAGTTCTTCAACAAATACAGCGCCTTTGGCCCGCAGCGCGTCAACCACGAATTTATTGTGTACGATTTCATGGCGCACAAAAACTGGTGCGCCCCATTTTTCAATCGCCATTTCAACAATCTTGATTGCCCGATCAACACCGGCGCAAAATCCGCGTGGTGCCGCCAGATAAAGCGTAAGCGGGGAGAGCGGCTGGGGTGAAAGCGTCATCAGGGCCTCGCGCAAGGAAAATCAAAGCATCCCCAAGACCTAAGCCAGCATTTCCGCCACGTCCAGCCTCAGCGATCATCTGCCGGGTTATAGGGGGGAAACGTGCAGGCCAGCTTGTTTCCATCTGGATTGCGGACATGGGCCACATAAAAATCGGGTTTATACTGTGGGCGAATATTCGGCGCACCCTTATCTTGGCTGCCATGCGCCAGGGCCGCAGCATGAACGTTGCACACTTGGCCCGCAGATCGGGCACGAAACGCGGTCATCACGTCATTGCCGGGCAGGGGTGGTGCGCCATCAAACTGCGGGCAGATCCAAAACTTGGCAGCTTTGTCACAGGGCAGACCCCAGCCAGCTCAACCCTGATCCTGGTCTGCGACGCTGGTGAACCCAAGCGTGGCCATGACCGCATCATAAAAAGCGCAGACGCGCGCAGGATCGCGCGCGCCAATTGTTGATTAAAAGATTAACCCAGAGGGTGGCTGATCATTCGTGCTCTTGGGGCGGCTCGGCATCCATCTCGCTGCGGGGCTCGCGGGGGGGGCGGCCGATCACGTCGCGCAGTTCATCCAATTCAATGAAATTGTCACACTGGCGGCGCAGCTCATCTGAGATCATCGGGGAGTGGCTGCGGATTGTTGAAACAACTGAGACTCGCACGCCTTGGCGCTGCAAGCTTTCGATAAGCGGGCGGAAATCACCGTCACCGGAAAACAGCACAATGTGATCAAGCCGTGGCGCCAGTTCCATGGCATTCACGCACAGCTCAATATCCATATTGCCCTTGACCTTGCGGCGGCCTTGGCTGTCAGTGTATTCCTTGGCCGGTTTTGTGACCATCGAATACCCGTTATAGTTAAGCCAATCGACCAGTGGGCGCAGGGGAGAATATTCTTCGTTTTCCAGCAGGGCAGTGTAGTAAAATGCCCGCAACAGCTTGCCGCGGCGCATGAATTCCTGGCGCAGCAGCCGGTAATCAATATCAAATCCTAACGCCTTTGCGGCAGCATAAAGGTTTGATCCATCGATAAAAAGTGCAAGACGTTCGTCTTTGTAAAACATAACTTGTCTCCCAAGAGGTTCAAAAAACGATTTTTCTATAACACGAATGAAACTATGGATCGTTTTGCGAGAAATATATGACGGTATCGTTAATGAAAGATCAACCCCCTATGGATGTCGCCCTGATCGCATTGGGCGCCAATTTGCCGTCACACGCAGGGACACCGGCGCAGACACTGGCGGCGGCTTTGGCGCAGCTTGATCACGGCCTGGTCCGGGTGGCAGCGGTCAGTTGTTTTTACGAAACCCCTTGTTTTCCCGTGGGGGCAGGCCCTGATTATGTGAACGCGGCTGCGGTGTTGCACAGCGCGCTATCGGCCGACGCGCTTTTGGCGCGCCTGCATGAGATTGAGGCCGAATTTGGCCGTGCGCGACTGACGCGTTGGGGGATGCGGACGCTAGATCTTGATTTGTTGGCCTTTGGCGCGCAGGTGTTGCCCGATCGTGCAGCGCAGGTCGCGTGGATGGAGCTGCCCGCCGATGCCCAACGTCTGCGCGCGCCCAATCAGCTTGTATTGCCGCATCCGCGTTTGCAAGACCGCGCCTTTGTCTTGGTGCCTCTGGCCGATGTTGCCGCCGATTGGGTGCACCCGATCACACAGCGTTCGGTGGCGCACATGTTGGCTGCATTGGATCCGGCAGATGTGGCGCAGGTGCGCGCCATTCCACGGCCGCCAACCCTGTAATGGGCGTGCGTCGGTGCGGCAACGCTGGCTTGCCATTCAGCCCTTGCCAATCTGTCCGCAGCCACTTAAAGGGTTGTGTTTGATATTTCCTGGACGGACTGGAGCTTAAGATGGCCCGCGTGACGGTTGAAGATTGCGTTGACAAGGTTCCCAACCGCTTTGAGTTGGTGATGCTGGCCGCCCATCGGGCGCGCGAGATCACCGCTGGGTCGGCTGCGACGGTGGACCGCGACAATGACAAAAATCCGGTGGTGGCGCTGCGTGAAATTGCAGATGAAACCCAACCTGCCGAAGCCCTGCGGGAACGCATGATCGAAAGCCTGCAGACCCAGATTGAGGTCGACATGCCGGAAGATGATGACATGGCGGCCCTGATGAATGCCGAAATGGATCGCCCGCAAAGCGATGATATGTCGGAAGAACGGATGTTGCGCGCCCTGATGGAAGCCCAAGGCCGGGAATAAAAGGCGAGGGTAGCCGCCACCCCGCAGATGGGGGGGCTGAAAGCGGGCGAAATGATCGACGTTGAAGATCTTGTTGCGCTGGTCCGTGCCTACAACCCCAATAGTGATTCTGAAAAGATTCGGGCGGCCTATGCCTATGGCCGCCGAATGCATCAGGGCCAGATGCGCCAATCGGGCGAAGAATATTTCACCCACCCCGTTGCAGTTGCCGCCCTGCTGACCGAGCAGCGCTTGGATGATGCCACCATCATCACCGCACTGCTGCATGACACGATCGAAGATACCAAGTCGACCTATGACGAAGTGGCGCGGATGTTTGGCACAGATGTTGCCGAACTGGTCGATGGAGTGACCAAACTAACCAATCTGCAGCTGTCGTCGTCTGAGGCGAAGCAGGCTGAAAATATCCGCAAACTATTGATTGCCATGTCAAAAGATCTGCGGGTTATTTTGGTGAAGCTTGCTGATCGTCTGCATAATATGCGCACAATCAAAAGCCTGCGGCCTGACAAACAGGCCCGAAAATCGCGCGAAACTATGGAAATTTTTGCCCCTCTCGCTGGCCGCATGGGCATGCAATGGATGCGCGAAGAACTGGAAGACCTATCGTTTAAGGTGCTGAACCCCGAGGGCCGATCCTCGATCATGCGCCGCTTTATCAAGCTGCAGCGTGAAACGGGCGATGTGGTTCCCCAGATCAACGCCGATATCCGGGCAGAGTTGGCCAAAGTGGGGATTGAGGCCGAGGTCTATGGTCGCGCCAAAAAACCCTATTCTGTGTGGCGTAAGATGCAGGAAAAACAGCTTGGGTTTTCGCGGCTGTCCGATATCTATGGATTTCGGGTCATCACCATGAATGAGGCCGATTGTTACCGGGTTTTGGGGGTTATCCATACCCGATGGCGTGCCGTGCCCGGCCGTTTTAAAGATTATATCAGTCAGCCAAAATCCAACGGCTATCGGTCGATCCATACAACCGTTTCAGGCCGTGATGGCAAACGGGTTGAGGTGCAGATCAGAAGCCGTCAGATGCATGAGGTGGCCGAGGCTGGCGTGGCAGCACACTGGTCTTATCGTGATGGACAGCGGGTGCAAAACCCTTTTGCTGTTGATCCGGCGCGCTGGATTACAATGCTGACAGAGCGATTGGATCAAGGGGACGACAACGATGAATTTCTCGAAACCGTCAAGCTTGAGATGTATTCTGATCAGGTGTTCTGCTTTACGCCCAAGGGTGATGTGATTCAGATGCCGCGGGGCGCAACCCCGCTGGATTTCGCCTATGCCATTCACACCCGAATCGGTAATTCCTGCGTTTCAGCCAAAATTGACGGCATCCGGGTACCGCTGTGGACGCGGTTGAAAAACGGCCAGTCAGTTGAAATTATCACGGCTGCCGGTCAGCGCCCGCAGGCGACATGGGTCGATATTGCGGTAACGGGTCGGGCCAAGGCCGCTATTCGCAGATCGCTGCGCGAAGAGGATAAGGGCCGGTTTATCAAGCTGGGCCAAGAGCTTGCTCGCCTGGCGTTTGAACATGTTGGTAAAAAAGCAACCGACAAGGCGCTGCGCACGGCGGCCAAGACGCTGGGACTGGCAGATGCTGATGATCTGTTGGCCCGTCTTGGGTCGGCCGAACTGACCGCGCGCAACGTGGTTGAGGCGCTTTACCCTGATCTGATTGCCAAAACAGGTGACGAGGTCGATGCCAAACGCCCGGTTGTGGGGCTGTCGGCGGAACAGTCATTTCAGCGTGCGCAATGCTGCCAACCGGTCCCGGGTGAGCGCATTGTGGGGATTACCTATCGGGGTCAGGGAGTGGTGGTGCATGGTATTGACTGCCCGGCCTTGGAAGAATTTGAAGAAATGCCCGACCGTTGGGTTGATTTACATTGGAATGCTGGTCGCCACCCAGCGGTGCATACTGTCCGCCTGAATATTACCATTAGCAATGATGCGGGGGTTTTGGGCAGGATTTGCACCTTGATCGGAGAGCAAAAGGCGAACATATCTGATTTACACTTTTTAGATAGAAAACCTGATTATTATCGGTTGCTGCTAGAGGTTGATCTGCGCGATGTCGAACATCTGCATGCCGTTATGACCGCGCTTGAAGCTGAGACCGACGTGGCGGAAATATATCGGCAGCGTGATCTGGCCCGCCGGCCATAAGATCACGCCAGCCCAAGAGTGTGAAGGAATAGGGGCTTGGTGTTCAAGCGGCGAGACAAGCGTCCGATTGGCCAGACGGTCAGTGAACTTTTCTACCCCAAAGGGGGGTGGCAGCGGGCCGCATCTTATGTCTGGCATCGTCTGCGCCGTTTGCCTGATGCCCCGCACCGCATTGCGCGGGGGGTGTTTGCGGGTGTTTTCATATCTTTTACACCGTTTTTTGGTTTGCATTTTCTTGGGGCGGCCCTAATTGCATGGTTGATTAGGGGCAACGTCTTGGCTTCGATTTTAGCCACATTTGTTGGCAATCCGGTCACAGCGCCGTTTATTGCGATCAGTTCGGTTGAATTGGGTCATTGGATACTGGGTGATCCCGGTGGGATTGCATTTGCAGACATTTTATCCGCCTTTACGGGGGCTTGGGGGGAGTTACGCAATAATTTTGCGGTGATTTATGGCCCAACGCCAACCAGTTGGGGGCAGCTGAATGCGTTTTTTGAAACGGTGTATTTGCCCTATGTCGTAGGGGGTGGGGTAATTGGGTTTGGTGTGGGCATGGGGTTTTACTATGCAACTTTACCGCTTTTGCATGGGTATCAGCGGCTCCGCTCCAGCCGGTTAAAGGCGCGGTTTGAAAAACTGCGATCGGCCAAACAAAAAAGTGCCAAGGCCGCCGGTTGGCCCGAGGCCGATGCAGCGCCAAACGGCCTGCACGATGTGCGAGATTGAGGGCATGAACAACGAGGATATGGCATGAATTTTATTGGAAAGCTGCGTCTGGGTGTAAATATTGACCATGTGGCGACAGTGCGTAACGCGCGTGGGTCCTCATATCCTGATCCGCTGCGCGCAGCTTTGATGGCGCAGGAAGCGGGTGCCGATGGCATCACGGCCCATCTGCGCGAGGACCGCCGCCATATCCGTGACGAAGATATCGCGGCGCTGGTGGCTGGCCTGCAGGTGCCGCTGAATTTTGAAATGGCAGCCACCGCTGAAATGCAGGCAATTGCATTGCGCTATCGTCCGCATGCCGTTTGCATGGTGCCAGAACGGCGCGAAGAACGCACCACCGAGGGCGGGTTAGACGTGGCGGGGGATGAGGCGAATATGGCCGCTTTTATCGCGCCACTGTGCGATGTGGGCGCGCGTGTTTCGATGTTTATCGGCCATGATGCGCGCCAAATCGCCGCCTGTGCCCGCATTGGTGCGGCGGTGGTGGAACTGCATACCGGCCATTATTGCGATTTACACCATGAGGGTCGTTTTGCCGAACGAGACGTGGAATTGGCCACCCTGCGTGAAGGCGCCGCCTATGCCCATAGCCTGGGCCTAGAGGTGCACGCAGGTCATGGCCTGACCTTTGATACCGTTGCCCCGATTGCCGCGATCCCCGAGGTGATGGAGCTGAATATTGGGCATTTTCTGATTGCCGAATCAATTTTTATAGGTCTGGGGCCAGCGATTGCTGAAATGCGCCGTCAGATTGATGCGGCGCGCAGCTAGGGAAAATAGATGATTTTGGGCATTGGGTCCGATCTGGCCAATATTGATCGCATCGCAGCTGTGCTGGCACGCCACGGGGCGCGGTTTACTGGGCGCGTGTTCACAGAAACCGAACGCGCCAAGGCCGATATGCGCCGGGATGTGGCGGGCACCTATGCCAAACGGTGGGCGGCCAAAGAGGCCTGTTCAAAGGCGCTTGGAACGGGGCTGCGCATGGGGATCAGTTGGCGCGATATGGCGGTCAGCAACCTGACAACCGGTCAGCCAGTGATGCAGCTGTCAGGCTGGGCGGCAGAACGGCTGGCTGCGATGACCCCATCTGGCCACCGTGCCATCGTGCATGTGACCCTGACCGATGATCATCCTTGGGCACAGGCTTTTGTGGTGATTGAGGCGCGACCGCTGACAGAGGGTTAAGTTTGCCCCCTAACTTGGCACTGGTAAACTTGACTCGGACGCCCTGCGCGAGCATGAAGCCCAAAAGCCAAAGGATGGAACAGATCATGGCCGCCAAGGCAGCTGACGGAATTATGGAAACGATTAAAACCGTTGTGTATGCGCTGCTGATCGCGGGCGCCTTTCGCACATTGCTGTTTCAGCCGTTTTGGATCCCATCTGGGTCGATGAAAGACACGCTGCTGATTGGTGATTTTCTGTTCGTCAACAAAATGGCCTATGGCTATTCGCGCTATTCTTGCCCCTTTTCGCTCTGCCCGATTTCGGGGCGGGTGCTTTCCAACCAGCCTGAGCGTGGCGATGTGGTGGTGTTTCGTCACCCGGTCAATGGCTCTGATTTCATCAAGCGCCTGATTGGTTTGCCGGGCGACACGGTGCAGGTAAAAGAAGGCATGCTGTATCTGAATGGTGCGCCCGTACGCACGGACCCGATGCCGATGTTTGAAGAAGTGTTTGAACGCCAAGGCCCGATGCGCAGCTATCCGCGTTGCCAAAATGCGCCGGTGGGCGAGGGTGGTTTGTGCACGAAAGAGCGCTTTCGCGAGACCCTGCCCGGTGGCAAGTCGCACGAGATTTTGAATATTGAAAACGGCTATGCTGACAATACGCCGCTCTTTACGGTGCCCGAAGGGCATTTTTTCTTTATGGGTGACAATCGCGACAACAGCATGGACAGCCGGTTTGACCGCGCTGTTGGCGGTGTTGGCATGGTGCCGTTTGACCACCTGATTGGACGGGCCGATCGTATCATGTTCTCGTCTTCTGGGCGGTCCATGCTTTATTTCTGGACATGGCGGGCTGACCGCTTTTTCAAGGCGGTCGAGTGAAGCTGGCCGCTGATCTTGAGCGGTTTTCGGCGCGAATCGGTCATACCTTTGGCCAGCCCGATTTGCTTACACAAGCGCTGACCCATCCGTCGCATGCCACACCGCAACGGCCAGATAACCAGCGGTTGGAATTTCTGGGTGACCGGGTTCTTGGGCTTGTGCTCGCCGAAGCCCTTTTGCAAGCCGATCCAAAGGCCCGTGAGGGTCAGTTGGCGCCGCGCTTTAACGCACTTGTGCGCAAAGAGGCCTGTGCAGATGTCGCGCGCGAGGTGGGGTTGGGCGATGTGCTGAAACTGGGCCGATCAGAAATGATGTCTGGCGGGCGGCGCAAAGAGGCGGTTCTGGGCGACGCGATGGAGGCAGTGATTGCCGCTGTTTATCTCGATGCTGGGTTTGAAGCGGCGCAGATGATGATTTTGCGGTTGTGGGGTGGGCGGGTGACTGCGGTGGCCCCGGATGCGCGTGATGCCAAAACTGCCCTGCAAGAGTGGGTGCAGGCCCGCGGCGAAGCCCCACCCGCTTATACTGAAATTGATCGCCAAGGCCCCGATCACGCCCCAGTTTTTACTGTAGAAGTGATGACAGATACCGGCCACGCGGCACGCGCGGCTGCAAATTCAAAACGACAGGCCGAACAGGCTGCGGCGCGCACGCTTTTGGCGCGATTGGAGAAAAGCCATGATTGATGACACCCCGACCCCTTTGGGGCCGCAAACAGATATGACGGTCGCCCCGTTGGGTGCTGCAGATGCCGACGCGCCGACGCGGGCAGGTTTTGTGGCGCTGATCGGGGAACCCAACGCTGGAAAATCTACCCTGCTTAACCGCATGGTAGGGGCCAAAATTTCAATCGTTACGCATAAGGTGCAAACCACCCGCGCCCGTATTCGCGGCGTCGCGCTTGAGGGCCAAAGCCAGATCGTGTTTGTAGACACGCCCGGCCTCTTTCGCCCACGCCGCAGATTGGACCGCGCCATGGTTGCGGCCGCTTGGGGCGGGGCGGCGGATGCGGATATGGTTGTGCTGCTGATCGAGGCACATCGTGGCCTGACCGAAGGGGTTGAGGCAATTTTGGAATCGTTGCGGGGCCATGTGGGCCATGCGATGCGGGTGGTGTTGGCCATCAATAAAATTGATCGGGTCAAAGCCGAGGTGCTGCTGGCGCTGACGGAAAAGATGAACGCAGCCTTTCCCTTTGAGCGCACGTTTATGATTTCGGCAGAGCGGGGGCACGGGGTGCCTGTGCTGAAAGCTTGGTTGGCGGGTGAAATGCCGCTGGGCCCATGGCTTTACCCCGAAGATCAGATTGCAGATTTGCCCATGCGGATGATCGCCGCCGAAATCACGCGTGAAAAGCTGACGCTGCGTCTGCACGAAGAATTACCCTATCAGCTGACCGTTGAGACGGAAAAGTGGGAAGATCGCGCTGATGGCTCTACCCGGATCGATCAGATCATTTATGTGCTGCGTGATGGTCACAAAGGCATCGTTTTGGGTGCCAAAGGTGTGACGATCAAGGGGGTTAGCACCGCTGCGCGTGAAGAGCTGACCACATTTCTTGAACGGCCGGTGCATTTGTTCCTGACCGTAAAGGTACGACCAAATTGGCTGGAAGAGCGGGAACGCTATTCTGAAATGGGGTTGGATTTCAACGACGGTGCTGGCCACGACAGTACAAGTTAGACGAGGTCTGCGATGTCTGCGCGTCTGACCGCATCATTTTGGGTGCAGGCTTATCTGACCCGGCTGCGGTTGGCCGATATTCCGGCGTTTGTCGTGGCGCGTGGGGATGCGACGGCGGGGGCGGTGCTGGTTAAGCTGTCGACGCTTGACGGTCAGGCCTGTGCGTTTCATCGCAGCTTTGATCTGACAAGTGGGGCCCGTGTTTGGGCCCCATTGATTGAGGGGCCAGAGCGCGACGTTGATGCGGCCATTGCCCGCCAGCGCAGCTTTGACCCCGATCTGTGGGTGATCGAAATCGAAGACCGCGCTGGGCGCAGTTTGTTGGATGAACCTGGCCTGTCAGAGTGACGTTTCAGGACTTGCGCTCTGGGCGCTTTGGCGGAAACTGGACCGATGGAATGGCGCGATCAGGGCATGGTGTTGGCGGTGCGGCGGTATGGGGAATCTGCCGCTATTGTTGAGATGTTCACCGAATGCCACGGCCGTCATGCGGGGGTTGTACAGGGCGGTGGTGGGCGGCGCATGGCGCCGATCTTGCAGCCGGGCGCACAGCTTGATCTGACATGGCGCGCGCGGCTCGATGCACATATTGGCACCTTTAGCGTTGAACCTTTGCAATTGCGCGCGGCTGGGCTGATGGGCGATCAGTTGGCATTGTCTGGCCTGAATGCCATCTGCGCCCTGTTGGTCTTTGCCCTGCCAGAACGGGTTCCCCAGCCTGAGCTTTATACTGTCACATTACGTCTGATTGACCAGATTGTAAGTGGCCACGATTGGGTTGAGGCGTATTTGCGCTGGGAATTGGCCCTGTTGGAAGACATGGGGTTTGGGCTTGATTTAGGGATATGTGCTGTGACGGGTGCGCGTGATGATCTTGCCTTTGTTTCGCCGCGCAGTGGCCGCGCGGTAAGCCGCGCCGGGGCTGGGCAATGGGCAGACCGTTTGTTGCCATTGCCCAGTTTTTTGCTTGGCCAAGGCCCGGCAACAGGGCCTGAACGCGCACAGGCCTTGGCCCTGACCGGGTATTTTCTAAAAGACCGGCTTGCACCTGCGCTGGGTGATCGGCCCTTGCCCGTGGCGCGACAGCGGCTGGTTGATGTGTTGGTGCGCAAAAATCTGGCGTGATCTGTGAATTGGAACACAAAATTTATCCAATCGGTGAGATGGTTGCCGGGTTTTGACTCGGTCGTGAAATTCTGGCGAAAGATAACCGCCCAATGTCAGAATGGCGTGCCAAAAAGGCCATCGTGCTGCGTTCAAGGCTAACTTTTTGGGCAAGCCAATACTTTGTAAACGACAGGGTGCCAAGAGGCATGCCAAAATGGGTCAGCCGCTGGTGGGGGGGCGCATTTTTGAGGGGATGTCCCTGAATGTTTCGCGCAACTGCAGGCAAAAACTGGTGCAGCTAGCCGATTCAAAACTGAGTGTGTGACGCCACAGTGCCTGACTGTCGTTCGCTCTTTTGGCGTTATGCTTTCAGCCCTTTGGCGAAAACGTGGAAAATCCTAAACAAATCAAATTCATAGATGATGAATTCTAGAAGTTTGCATCGAGCGGCGCAATTTTGAGGTGGCATCATGGCCTCAACCACAAATTAATTTGAATTTGTATTAACAATAAGTATACCATAAACACGTTAAGAGTGTTTTCTTAATGGCGCTTTGAGGTTCGGATGACTGCTGCAAAGACTAAAGAATCGGTTATTGATGTCCCTGAATTGTCTATTGTTGTACCAATCTTCAATGTTGAAGACTATCTTGAAGAATGCTTGCTAAGCATTGAAGCGGCCCTTGATGGATCGTTTCAGGCCGAGGTGATTTGCGTAAACGATGGCAGCACTGATGGATCGGAAGCTATAGCACTAACCTTTGCGGCGCGAGATCCACGTTTCCGAGTGATCTCTCAGTCGAATGGCGGCTATGGCAAGGCCATCAATACCGGCATGAAGGCTGCTAAAGGTACTTTTTTTACAATTGTGGAATCTGATGATGTGATCACATCGGATGCCTACAAGGTGTTGTTGGAACTTCTTGGCCGTGACAAAACTCTTGATTTTGTAAAAACGCCCTACCAGCCATTTACCGTTGATGGCCCGAAAGCTCAGATGGCGGTTCCTCCCTCTGGGCGAGCGGCCGCTGATCTTTTGTGTGCAAGCCCGCCAGTTGCGCCCGTCACGTATCGGGCCGACGCTCTGATTTTTCAGCCTCCTGCGATTTGGAGCGGCATATATCGCCGCAGCCGTTTGGAGCAATTTCGAATTACGCTGCCGGAAACGCCTGGTGCAGGTTATCAAGACACCTGCTTTTCGGCGATGTGTCTCTTAAACGGTTTAAAATACCATTGGGTCACAGACAGATACTACATGTATCGCGTCGACCGAGAAACTGCTTCTCGCCACATGAAGAACCGACGCGACGAGATGGTTTTGCTCTTTGATTTCATTCGTAAGAATCTGCAGGGGAATCGGAGATGGGGTAAAGATTCCAAGCCGTGTTTTTATGCTGTCTACTTTCGTCGGTTAATCTGGTTCATGCAGCGCGTCTCTCCCGATTACCAATTCAAGCTTTTTTTAAAAGCCTATCGCAGCTTTGAAGATGTCTGGGAAGATCCAAAACTGCGCGCGAGTGTGTGTGATCTGCTGCCCAAAGGCGAGGCTGTTCTGTTCGATCATTTCTGGCAGGGCCGACAAGCAAAACTTTTTGCCGCGCAATAGAAAACGACGTGAATATAAAATGAGCATCTCGATTGTAATACCATCGCATAACCCTGAGGCGCTGTTCCTAAGTGAGGTTAAGCAGCTTTTGCAAACACACCCAGAGTGGCAGATTATCATTGTAGACGATGCATCAGACCGACCACTGATTGATTTCGTGCCTTCAAGCCCAAACTTGACCGTTATTCGCAACGAAACTGCGCTGGGTGCAGGCGCCAGTCGAAATATGGGCATGGTGGCCGCCGATCGGGATTACACGATCTTTGCCGATGACGATGACTTTATGGATTGGATATCTGTTCAGGAAACCGTTGCCGAAATGACTAAGCAACCCATAGTGGATATGGCAATTTCGCAATATAAATTTCTCAGAGATGGCGTGTTGGCTGAAC
>CALAXT010000072.1 GCA_937895435.1 uncultured Paracoccaceae bacterium
TCCCTTAACTCTCAGCTCAAATCCCTGTGCGCCTTTGGGCAACCGCTGCGGCAACTTCAGCCGGGCCTGAATGAAACCACCATTGTTTTTTGTACTGACAGAGCCGCGCAGATGCAAAACGGTCTGTCGAGCCGTTTCATCGCGCTCCAACGACACGCGGCCCGTTGAGACGCCCCCCATCACCTGATCAGAAATAAATTCCCACCGCAGCGCAGGGGTGCCACTGAAATCTTCAATCATGCGCACATCTCCTTGGGCAATGGATGCCGTGCAAAGCAGTACCCATGCCCAAACAGCCCCCACAAGAAACTGCAGGCACCGCCCAGCTGATGCGTGGCGCTGCATCAGCGCCGGCCCAGCTTGCCAAATTCATGGTCGAGCAGCGCACGGCTCTTTTTGGCAGCCCCCCGCAAAGCCGCCTCGACATCGGCATCATTGTGGATGACGGTTTGGGGCTGCATTCCCTCAGGGCGGGTCTCAACAGTGCAGCGAATATCACGCGCACCACCCTTGGTCGCATTTTCATCGGCCAAATGCACCTCAACCCGAGACAAGCGATCGGTCAGATGCCCCAACCCAGCCCGCACAAGCGTTTCGGCATGTTCAACCAGGCGTTCGTCACCTTGGATGTTGGTGTCCGTGTTCAATTGAAATTGCATATCGGCTCTCCTTTGCACCCGTTTAGCGCGAAAAGCAGAACAGCGATATGATCTGGCGCAAATTCCACCGATCCGCCCCGCCCTTAGACCGACAGCGTGGCCGCAACCGCGCGTTTCCAAGCCGCGTATTTTGTCTGGCGCTCATCAGCGGGCATCTGCGGGCCAAATGTCCGCTCCAGCGCCCAAGTGGCGGCAAACTCAGCCATATCAGGATAGACGCCAGCACGCTGTCCCGCCAGCCACGCCGCCCCAAGAGCCGTGGTTTCCAGCCCCTTGGGGCGGTCAACCGGGGCATTCAGAATATCGGATAAAAATTGCATGGTCCAATCGCTGGCGCTCATGCCACCATCAACCCGCAACGTAGCCCCTGCCCCATCGCCCCCCTCAGCCTGCCAATCGGCGCGCATCGCATCCAACAAATCTCGGGTTTGAAACCCAACGCTTTCCAAGGCGGCCCGGGCAAGCTCGGCCGGGCCAGAATTGCGGGTCAGACCAAACACCGCCCCACGACATTCCGCATTCCAATAGGGCGCCCCAAGTCCGACGAACGCGGGCACCAGCACCACACTTTGATGCGGGTCAGCACTTTCAGCCAATCGCTGGGTTTCAGCGGCTGTGCGGATCACCCCCAACCCATCGCGCAGCCACTGCACAACAGCCCCCGCTACAAAAATTGACCCCTCAAGCGCATAGGTTGGCGTGCCATTCAATTGATAGGCAATCGTCGTCAGCAACTGATGCGTTGAACGCACGGCAGTTTTCCCTGTGTTCAACAGCGCAAAACAGCCTGTACCATAGGTGGATTTCAGCATGCCCGGCTGAAAACAAGCCTGTCCGATAGTGGCGGCCTGCTGATCACCCGCCACGCCCAAAATCGGAACCGGCCGGCCGAAAAGATCGGGCCGGGTAAACCCAAAATCAGCCGCACAATCGCGCACCTCGGGCAGCATTTCCATCGGGATATCAAACATGTCACAGATCGTGCGGCTCCAACGGCCTTTGTGAATGTCGTAAAGCAGTGTTCGCGCTGCATTGGTGGCATCGGTGACATGGCTTTGGCCACCCGTCAGCTTCCAAATCAGATAGCTGTCAACCGTGCCAAACAGCAATTCGCCCCGCATCGCACGCGCACGCGCACCATCAACATGATCCAATATCCACTTTAACTTAGTGCCAGAGAAATATGGATCCGCCAGCAGGCCCGTTTTCTGGGTGATCACAACATCAGCGCCCGCGGCACGCAAACTGCGGCAAAAATCAGCGGTGCGCCGGTCTTGCCAAACGATTGCGTTGTAAACCGGCTGGCCTGTTTTCGCATCCCACACCAAAGTGGTTTCACGCTGGTTGGTAATGCCAACTGCGGCGATATCTTGCGGGCGCAAACCGGCCTTTTCAATCGCGGCGCGGCAAGTGCCTGCGGTGGTGGACCACAGATCATTCGGATCATGTTCCACCCAGCCACTGGCCGGAAAATGTTGGGGAAATTCTTCCTGTGCGCTGGCCTTTACCTGCATGCGCTCATCAAAAATGATCGCACGCGATGAAGTCGTACCTTGGTCAATGGCAAGGATATAGGTCATGGGTTTGGCCATAAGCGTTTGTTGGGAAAGATCGTTCGAAAAAGCGGCCGGGGCACATGATCTGCCCCCCGGCCATTGTCAAAGGCTTACTGCCAGGATTTAATCAGCTCGTCATAGCTGACCGTCTTTGGCGTTTCATCCTCATTGGCAAGCTTGGCCACCGGCGAGCCGGGCTGGGCATACCAATATTCTGGGTCGCGCGGCTCATTCATGACAGGGCCAAACTCGCCCTGCACACCGGCACGCTCCAGACGTTCCATCACTTTTTCCTGTGCGGCACACAACGCATCAAGGGCTTCCTGCGGGGTTTTTGCACCCGACATGGCATCCCCGATGTTTTGCCACCACAGCTGTGCCAGCTTGGGGTAATCTGGCACGTTTGTCCCAGTGGGTGACCATGCCGTGCGTGCTGGCGAGCGGTAGAATTCAATCAAACCACCCAGTTTATTCGCACGCTCAGAAAAGTGATCCGAATTGATCGTCGAGGCACGAATAAAGGTCAAACCAACATCCGCCTTTTTCAGATCAACCGTTTTTGACGTGACGAACTGCGCGTAAAGCCAAGCGGCCTTGGCGCGATCGACTGGGGTCGATTTCATCAACGTCCATGAACCCACATCCTGATAGCCGATCTTTTGGCCATCTTTCCAATAAACGCCGTGGGGTGAGGGCGCCATGCGCCATTTTGGCGTGCCATCAGCATTCATCACCGGCAGATCAGGCAAAACCGTTGCCGCCGTAAAGGCAGTGTACCAGAACATCTGCTGCGCCACATTGCCCTGCGCTGGAATTGGCCCTGCCTCAGAGAAGGTCATACCAGACGCCGCAGGGGGGGAATATTTCTGCAGCCATTCAATCGCTTTGGTCACAGCATAAACCGCAGCGGCATCATTGGTTGCCCCCCCCCGCGCCACGCAAGAACCGACAGGTTGCGATTTTTCGTTGACGCGAATGCCCCATTCATCAACCGGCAGGCCGTTGGGCTCACCAACATCGCCCATTCCAGCCATCGACATCCACGCATCGGTATAGCGCCACCCTAGCGAGGGATCTTTTTTACCATAATCCATGTTGCCGAAAACTTCGCCCTCAACACCCAAACGCGACAGATCACGGCCCGTAAAGAACTCGGCGATATCTTCATAAGCTGACCAGTTGACCGGGACGCCCAGATCATAGCCGTATTTCGCTTTGAAATCCGCTTTGTTCTGTTCGTCGTTGAACCAATCATAGCGGAACCAGTAAAGGTTCGCGAACTGCTGGTCTGGCAGCTGATACAGCTTTCCATCGGGTGCAGTGGTGAACTGAGTGCCGATGAAATCGGCCAGATCCAGCGTCGGGCTGGTGACATCTGCACCTTCACCCGCCATCCAGTCTGTCAGGTTGCGTACCTGCTGATAGCGCCAGTGCGTACCGATCAGATCGCTGTCATTGACGTAACCATCATAGATGTTTTCGCCCGACTGCATTTGGGTTTGCAGCTTTTCAACCACATCGCCTTCGCCAATCAGGTCATGGGTGACCTTGATGCCAGTGATCGCCGAAAAGGCCGGCGCCAGCACCTGGCTTTCATATTCATGCGTGGTGATGGTTTCCGAGACAACTTTGATTTCCATGCCAGCAAAAGGCTTTGCGGCATCAATCAAAAACTGCATCTCGGCTTCTTGTTCGGCCCGCGTCAAAACAGACACACCACCGATTTCATTATCCAAAAACGCCTTTGCCTCATCCATGCCAGCCCAAACCGGGCCTGACATCAGCGTCACCAAGGCACCAATGGCCGTGGTCGATTTCAGTGAAAAGTTCATCTTGTCCTCCCCAGACTGTGTGAACCACTTTTTGCACGCCGAAACCCATTCCCGACGCACCTTCGTTCTTGCCTAAACCCAGCGAAACACCGCCACTGCGTAGACAAGACATGCCAACAGCGCGTAGGGCTGCGGCGCGACCTCAAGACCCAGCCAAATCAGATTGATAAAGGCCGAACCAAGAAGCGTGATGAACAAACGGTCACCACGGGTCGTTTCGATCCGAAGAACACCGACGCGCGGCGTCTCGGGAAATTTGATTGCCAGCACGGTAAAAGTCAGCAAAAGACTGGCGATAACGCCAAAGAAAATTGCGGTCGGTGTTGTCCAAGCCATCCATTCCATCTGCGCCCCCCCTAAACCCTGCCGAGGGCAAAGCCCTTGGCGATGTAATTGCGCACAAAGTAAATCACCAATGCCCCCGGCACGATGGTCAGAACGCCCGCTGCCGCCAGCACGCCCCAATCAATCCCAGCCGCCCCTTGGGTGCGGGTCATGATCGCAGCGATCGGCTTGGCATCCACCGTGGTCAATGTGCGGCTAAGCAGCAATTCAACCCACGAAAACATAAAGCAAAAGAAAGCCGCGACCCCGATGCCCGAGGCAATCAGGGGCGTGAAAATCTGCAGGAAAAATCGCCCAAAGCTGTAACCATCCAGATAGGCCGTTTCATCAATCTCTTTTGGGACACCGCGCATGAACCCCTCTAAGATCCAGACAGCAAGCGGAACGTTAAACAGACAATGCGCCAAAGCCACCGCAATGTGCGTGTCAAAAAGTCCGACCGAGGAATAAAGCTGAAAGAACGGCAGCGCAAAAACCGCCGGGGGCGCCATACGGTTGGTCAACAGCCAGAAAAACAGATGCTTGTCACCCATGAACGAATAGCGCGAAAACGCATAGGCCGCAGGCAAGGCCACAACCAATGAAATGGCTGTGTTGCTGACAACATAAATCAACGAATTGACATAGCCCATGTACCAGCTGGCATCGGTCAGGATCTTTGCGTAATTGGCCAGCGTCAAATCCTTGGGAAACAGCGAAAACGCTCCCAAAATTTCCGTGTTGGTCTTTAAGCTCATGTTGATCAGCCAATAAATCGGCAACAGCAGAAAAATCAGATAAAGCCCCATAACAATCGCTGAACCACGCAGCTTGAATGCTGATTTTCGGCGGGTGCTGGCCAATGCGGATGCGTTGGTCATTTCAGGCCGTCCCTTTTGTCAAGATTGGTCATAACGGTATAAAACACCCAGGAAATCAACAAGATCACCAAGAAATACATAATTGAGAATGCCGCCGCTGGCCCCAGATCAAACTGGCCCAGCGCCATTTTCACCAAGTCAATCGACAAAAATGTAGTGGCGTTACCCGGCCCGCCACCCGTCAAAACGAACGGCTCGGTGTAAATCATGAAACTGTCCATAAAGCGCAGCAAAATCGCGATCATCAGCACACCAGCCATCTTTGGCAGCTCAATAAAGCGAAACACACTCCACTTGCTGGCCTGATCGATTTTGGCAGCCTGGTAATAGGCATCAGGGATTGATTGCAGCCCCGCATAGGCCAAAAGCGCCACCAGTGATGTCCAGTGCCAGACATCCATCACGATAACCGTCACCCAAGCGGCTATGAAATCTTGGGTGTAGTTGTAGGAAATGCCCAATTTGGCCAGCGTGTAGCCCAACAACCCAATATCAACCCGGCCAAAAATCTGCCAAATCGTGCCAACCACATTCCACGGGATCAGCAATGGCAGCGACATCAGCACCAGACAAAACGAAGCCCAGAACCCTTTTTTGGGCATGTTCATCGCAACAAAGATGCCCAGCGGCACCTCAATTGCCAAAATGATTGCTGAAAAAATCAGCTGGCGGCCCAGCGCATCCCACATACGCTCTGAGGCCAGCATGTCCGAAAACCATTCAAGCCCAACCCAGAAAAACACATTGTTTCCAAAGGTGTCTTGAACCGAATAGTTCACCACCGTCATCAGCGGTATGACCGCCGAAAACGCCACCAAAAGCAAAACCGGCAACACCAGGAACCAGGCTTTCTGATTGACGGTCTTATTCATCAGACAGCCCCCTTTTCGGCATCAATACGCCAGTCGTTGCAGTAAATGTTAATGCCCTCCGGACGAAAGGTCAGGCGGGTGGCATCCACAGAT
This sequence comes from uncultured Paracoccaceae bacterium, assembly GCA_937895435.1. Taxonomy (GTDB): domain Bacteria; phylum Pseudomonadota; class Alphaproteobacteria; order Rhodobacterales; family Rhodobacteraceae; genus CALAXT01. The sequence goes on from CALAXT010000072.1 coordinate 6,218, forward strand.
ACGGCCGACCCTTCTGGCGCAATTGCGCAGATCGGCTGGCCCTGCACGTCAAGCCGAATGATTTTGTGGCGCCCCACGTCTTCAACGCGCGTAACCCGTGCAGCGACCCCGGCAGGATCATCGCTCAGTTCCACAAATTCTGGCCGCACCCCAAGTTGCATCTTACCACCGTGAGATTTGTAGGCGGCGCCCAAATTCACCGTGCTGCCAGCAATCAGCGCCTGTGCACCGTCCATCTGTGCGTCAAAGAAATTCATCCCCGGCGAACCGATGAAATAGCCGACAAAGGTATGGGCGGGGCGTTCAAACAGTTCTTGCGGCGTGCCAATCTGCACCACGCGGCCATCATGCATCACCACGACCTTATCAGCAAAGGTCAGCGCCTCGGTCTGGTCGTGGGTGACGTAAATCATCGTGTGACCAAATTCGTAATGCAGGGATTTCAACTGGGTGCGCAATTCCCACTTCATATGTGGGTCAATCACGGTCAGCGGCTCATCAAATAACAGCGCATTCACATCTTCACGCACCATACCACGACCGAGCGAGATCTTTTGCTTGGCATCCGCGGTCAAACCGCGGGCCTTTTGGTTTAAAACAGCCTCCATCCCGATCATCTCAGCAATCTTGCCCACGCGTGCCGCGATATAGGCAGGATCGGCCCCACGATTACGCAACGGAAACGCCAGGTTTTCACGCACCGTCATCGTGTCATAGACCACTGGAAACTGAAAGACTTGGGCGATGTTGCGCGCGGCAGTCGGGGCATGGGTGACATCGATATCGTCAAACAAAATCCGCCCCTGCGAAGGGTGCAACAAGCCAGAAATGATGTTGAGCAGCGTAGATTTGCCACAACCAGATGCGCCCAACAGCGCATAAGCCTCGCCATCGACCCAATCATGATTGAGCTCTTTCAGCGCAAAATCAGCCTCGGCCGCCGGATTGGGCAGGTAGGAATGGGCCAGATTGTCGAGGGTGATCTTGGCCATTACGCAGCCTCTGAATAGGGGGCGCTGGCCACCAGCGCACCGTCAAGAGAAAAGACATAGATATGCGCGGGATCAAGATAAACGTTCAGATCAGCCCCCGGATCAAGATCGTGGATACCATGGATCAAACCAACCCAACGCGCCCCATGACAATCAAGATGAATAAAGGTTTCAGAGCCAGTAATTTCAGTGACCGCCAACCGCGCCTGAAAGCAAAGCGCGTGTGCAGCCTTGGCGTGCAGCGCCAAATGGTTGGGGCGAAACCCAGCGGTATAGGTGCCATCGGCCAAGCCTTGCATCGTTGCAGGCAGGGCCACTGCCGGGTCTGCACCAAAGCTCATGCGATCCCCTTGTTTTGTGATGGGCAGAAAATTCATCGGCGGGTCTGAAAAAACCCGTGCCGTGGTTGCGTTAATGGGCGTGCGGTAAACGCTGGGCGTCGGGCCAAACTGCGTCACCCGCCCCTGCCAAAGCGTGGCTGTGTTGCCCCCCAACAGCAGCGCCTCTTCAGGTTCGGTCGTTGCATAAACAAAGATCGCCCCAGATTTTTCAAAAATGCGTGGAATTTCCGCACGCAGTTCTTCGCGCAATTTATAGTCAAGATTGGCCAGCGGTTCATCCAGTAACACCAACCCAGCGTTCTTCACCAAGGCCCGCGCAAGCGCGCAGCGCTGTTGCTGGCCACCCGACAATTCCAGCGGCTTGCGTGCCAGCATTGGCGTCAGTTGCATCAGATCAGCCGTTTCGCGCACAGCTGCATCAATTTCCGCCCGGCTCTTGCCCATAAGCTTTAGGGGTGATGCAATGTTGTCATAGACCGACATCGATGGATAGTTGATGAACTGTTGATACACCATCGCCACCTTGCGGTCCTGCACCCGCTGGCCGGTGACATCTGTGCCATTCCAAAACACCCGGCCCGTATCAGGAACATCCAACCCCGCCATCAACCGCATCAGCGACGTTTTGCCAGATTGCGTCGGCCCCAGCAGCACATTCATCGTGCCACGCTGCAACTCAAGATCAGTCGGATGAATATGCACCGAAGCCCCAACGGTCTTTGACACACCCTGTAACAGCAATGTCATTGCGGCCCACCCTTTATCATTGCACGCTCAGCGCGGATATGGGCGCAGCGCCTGCGCGTCTGGCCATGAATTGATCCAATTGTGCGATCTGCTCTGCGCTTAACCGTAACCCCAACTTGGTGCGACGCCAAACAACATCCTGCGCCGTCAGCGCATATTCCCGATCCATCAGCCAGATCACTTCGCGTTCGCTCAAGCTTGCCCCAAAGCTCTGCCCCAGATCTGCCTCGCACGCAGCCCCCGACAACAGCGGCCAAGCATCCGTGCCATAGCCACGGATCAGCCGCTGCGCCCAAAATGGCGTCAGAAATGGATAATCTTGCACCAGCCGTGTGATCAGGTTCCCCACATCGGACACCGCAAAATCACCGCCCGGCAGTGCCACACCCGCCGTCCAATCGCCTGGCATTTCCGCAAAGAACGGCGCAATCGCAACCATCGCGTCCTCGGCGAGCTTGCGATAGGTGGTGATTTTGCCACCAAAAATATTCAAGATCGGCGCACCAGTGCTGGTATCCACCTTCAAGGTATAGTCGCGCGTCGCAGCGGTGGCGCTGCTGGCGCCATCATCATAAAGTGGCCGCACACCAGAATAAGCCCAGACGATATCATCTTGGGTGATTTCATTTCGCAAATATGTGTTGATGAACGCAACCAGATATCCCCGCTCCTCTGGGGTGCATTCTGGGGCCACATCAGGGTCACGATGTTCCTCATCGGTGGTGCCGATCAGGGTAAAATCTGTTTCATAAGGAATGGCAAAAATGATGCGGCCATCCGTTCCTTGAAAAAAATAGCATTTATCATGGTCAAACAATCGCCGCGTGACAATATGACTGCCACGCACCAACCGCACACCTTCATTCGACGACAACCGCACCTTGTCATGGATGATATCGCCCACCCAAGGGCCGGCTGCATTCACCAGCATCCGTGCCGATACAACCTGCACAGCCCCGGTTTGTGTATCTTTCAGATGCACCTGCCACAGCCCATCCACCACGCGGGCCGATACGACTTTGGTGCGCGTCATGATCTTTGCGCCGCGGCTTTCCGCATCGCGCCCATTCAGCACAACCAACCGCGAATCTTCAATCCAGCAATCCGAATACTCAAAGGCCTTTTCAAATCGCGCTTTCAGTGGCGCACCTTCGGGGCTTCCCTGCAACGCCAACGTCTGCGTGCCAGGCAGGATTTTGCGCCCCCCAAGATGATCGTAAAGAAACAGCCCAAAGCGGATCAGCCAAGCCGGCCGCCGCCCCTTCATCCAAGGCATCACAAGATTAAGAATACGCGATGTTGGGGTATCAGCCTCAAAGCGCATATCGCTTGCATAGGGCAGTACAAAGCGCAACGGCCAGCTGATGTGCGGCATGGCGCGCAACAGCGTTTCACGCTCAGCCAGGGCGTGACGAACCAGATTGATCTCAAAATATTCCAAATAGCGCAGCCCACCGTGAAACAGCTTGGTGGATGCCGATGAAGTGGCTGATGCCAGATCGTTCATTTCAGCCAAACCAACACGCAGGCCGCGCCCGGCTGCATCACGCGCAATGCCGCAGCCATTGATGCCACCACCAATAACAAACAGGTCATACTCTGCATGAACAGCGCGCGACGTCACGAAATCCCCCCTCGGCACAAGTGCGCCCTGAAGAAACCATAGATTCCGAAAACCCTACCAGCAAGTCTTATTTTCGTTACGTTTCGATTTTATAAATTCTACGCATATTTCGCACATTTACGATAATTTATCTGGCGTATCACTTTTTGAATATTCGAATCGGCAGCTTCTTGGTTGATTTGAACGCCCCGTCCCGCATAGGATCGCGCCAAGGAGCATCCGATGTCACAGACCATTCGCCACCCCGAAATTCTCGAAGCCGCCCGGCGCCAAGGCAAAGTCACGGTTGAAGGGCTGGCTGAGCAATTTGGGGTGACCTTGCAAACCATCCGCCGCGACCTGACCGAACTGGCAGACGCGGGTAAGTTAGAGCGGGTGCATGGCGGCGCGATCTTACCCTCTGGCACCACCAACATTCTTTACCAAGAACGCCAAACCCTGAACCAAGTCGCAAAACGTGATATTGCGCGGGCCTGTGCCCGGCATATCCCGGATGGCAGCTCACTTTTTCTAAACATCGGCACCAGCACCGAGGCAGTCGCCCGGGAATTGCTGCACCACCGCGATTTGATGGTGGCAACCAACAATCTGAATGTCGCCAACACCTTGCTTGCCAATCAAGACTGTCAAATCATTTTGACTGGCGGTGCCCTGCGTCGTGCCGATGGTGGCCTGATCGGCCCACTGACCGTTGCAACCGTGTGCCAATTCAAGTTTGATTTTGCTGTCATTGGCTGTTCAGCGATGGATACAGATGGTGACCTGCTCGACTTCGACATTCAAGAGGTCGGCGTTAGCCAAGCCATCATTGGACAATCGCGGCGGACCTTTTTGGTGGCAGATTGTTCAAAATTCACCCGTACAGCCCCCGCCAAAATCGCCTCTTTGTCAGAGCTTGACACGTTCTTCACCGACAAACCTCTGCCAGCGGCACTCTCTCAACGTTGCAAAGAGTGGCAGACCAAGGTTGTGATCAGCTAGGCATGACAGCCATCACCCCCACAGCCTCTCGCGCGATCTGGGCCTCTTCTTCGGCCGGAATGATCCAGATTGGCTGCTTGGCCGTTGCACGGTGAATGTGGCGCGCAGCTCTCACATTCGCGTCTTCATCAAGGTCCAATCCCAACCACGCCAACCCCTGAATGATTTGGGCGCGCACATGCGCATCATGTTCGCCGATCCCACCGGTAAAGGCCACCGCATCCAGCCCCCCCATCGCCGCAATCATCGAGCCTGCGTGGCGCACCGCCCAATAACAAAAATGCGCAACTGCAAACGCTGCCTGCGGGGTTTTCGCAGCATGCAGCGCCCGCATGTCACTGTGCCCGCCCAGCGCCAACAACCCGCTTTCTTTGTTCAAGATTTCGCCCGCGCGGGCAATGCCATGATCTGCGGCCAAGCGCAGTACGGCATTTCCATCCATCGATCCCGCCCGCGTGCCCATCGTCAGACCATCCAGCGGCGAATAGCCCATTGTTGTGGCGACAGACCGCCCATCTTTGATCGCACAGATTGAGGCGCCATTGCCCAAATGCAGCGCCAACAAGCGTGCCGGCATCTGGCCCGGACAAAGTTCAGCCACCCGGGCCACCAGCCCCGCATAGCTAAGCCCGTGAAAGCCAAAACGGCGCAGACCCGTGGCCTCTGCTGAGGCTGGGATGGCGTATCGGCGTGCCACATCGGGATTGGTCGCGTGAAACGCGGTATCAAAACTGGCATATTGTGCCAAATTGGGTGCAACTGCGGCCAGCGCACGGATACCTGCCAGATTGGCCGGGTTGTGCAATGGCGCCAATGGCACGCAGGCCTCAATCGCGGCCTCAATCTGGGGGGTGATGCGGCAGGCCTGCACCAAATCGCCCCCACCATGCACCACCCGGTGCGCCGCTGCACGAAACGCTTCAACCGGCAGTCCGTTTTGTGCCAAGACGTCAAGCGCCAGTTGCAAAGCGGCCCGGTGATCACGAACGGCACAGGTCTGGCGATAAGGCCCAATCTCAACCCTGCCCAACCCACCGATTTCGCTGACCTGCCCCGAAAGCCGCGGCCGCAAATCGGCATCAAACACCGCCAGCTTGACCGAGGACGATCCAGAATTCAGAACCAAAAGCATCTAAACCACCGATTTAATCAAACCCATCACCGCCAACCCCGCCAATAAGATCAGCGCAAGACGGCGAAACTCTTGTGGGTCTGTTTTCAAAAAATGGCGCCCACCCAGCGCGATCCCAGCCCCGATAAACGGCAACGACAGCCCCACTGCATAAAGCGTGTCCCACGTCACCATTCCATGCAACCACATCACCGGTGCCGAATACAGATCAAGCAGGGCAAAGTACAAAATCAACGTCGCCCGAAAGACAACAGCCGGGATGCGCTGCGCTGCAAAAAATGTGGCCACAGGCAATCCCCCCATGCCGGGCGCATTGGCCAAACCTGATAAAAGCCCTGTCAGCACATGCGCGCCCCGCCCAACCTGCCCGCGCAATGTCCAGCCTGCCAATAAAACCCCACACATAACCAACACATAAATGGCAATAACGCCGCGCGCAGCATCTGCGCTGATCCCCGTCAATGCCCAAAGGCCCAACGGCAGCCCCACCACCGCCCCAACCATCAACAGCCCGACACGCCGCCACGCAACATCGCGCCAGACGCCTGACCATTGCTGCGCTGTCATCAAGAATTCGCAGAACATGACAACGGCCACAAAATTCAGCGGGTTCGTGACCAAGGATGACGCGCTCACAATCAGCGCCGAAAAACCAAAGCCCGAATACCCGCGCACAAAGGCCGCCACAAAAAATGCAAACGCCATATAGCCCGCCGCCAGCGGTGACATTTCAAACGGCAGAACAACAGCCAGCGTCATGACCGCCTGTCAGAAAAATGGGCCTGCAGCCGCCACTTTGGCCAATACCGCAGACCCCCAACCATCAGACGACCTGCTCACGCATATCAGCGGCTGAAATTCCGGCAACAGCCACCGGCTTTTTCATCGCATCGCGGCGGAAGGGCTCGCCCAGTTCTTGATTGATCATCGCCTCAATCAAGGTCGTTTTGCCGTGGGTCATCTGATCATCAATGGCTTTGGCCAGCGCCTCGCGCAGCTCATCCATCGTGTGAACCACGACACCTTGCAACCCGCACGCCTGCGCCATCTTGGCATAAGACACGCTGGTATCCAGTTCGGTTCCCACAAAATTGTCGTCATACCAAAGCGTTGAGTTGCGCTTTTCCGCACCCCATTGATAGTTGCGGAACACAACTTGGGTGACAGCTGGCCATTCAAGGCGACCAATTGCCGTCAATTCGGTCACAGCAATCCCAAAAGCACCATCGCCTGAAAACCCAACCACAGGCACATCTGGGCAGCCAATTTTAGCCCCCACCACTGACGGCAGACCGTATCCACAGGGGCCAAACAGCCCAGGCGCCAAATATTTGCGCCCCTCATCAAAGGTTGGATAGGCATTGCCGATGGCGCAGTTATTCCCAATATCAGACGAAATAATGGCATTGCGCGGCAGCGCTGATTGAATGGCACGCCACGCCATGCGCGGGCTCATCCAATCTGGCTTGGCATCACGGGCGCGCTGATTCCAGCTGGTGCCGGGGTCGTCATCTTCGTGATCCATGCTGGACAGTTGCTGGGCCCAGGCTGATTTGGTCTGCGCAATCGTCGCACGCCGCGCATCACGCCCAGCATCGCCCGCGGTGTCTGACAGTCGCGCCAACAGCGCCTCAGCCACTTTGCGGGCATCTCCGATGATTCCGACTGATACCTTTTTGGTCAAGCCAATCCGATCAGGATTGATATCAACTTGAATGATTTTGGCGGTCTTGGGCCAGTAATCCAACCCATAACCCGGCAGCGTTGAGAATGGGTTGAGCCGGGTGCCCAGACACAGCACCACATCGGCCTGTGCAATCAACTGCATCCCAGCCTTTGATCCGTTATACCCCAGCGGCCCCGCAAACAACGGATGGGTGCCGGGAAATGCGTCATTGTGCTGATAGCCGACACACACCGGCGCATCCAGCCGCTCAGCCAGCGCCATCGTGGCCGGGATCGCACCGCCCAAAACAACCCCAGCCCCATTCAAAATCACCGGGAATTTCGCCGAAGACAACAGATCAGCCGCAGCCGACAGCGCCGCATCGCCCCCCGATGGGCGTTCGAACGCCACGATTTCGGGCAGATCGATATCAATCACCTGCGTCCAGAAATCACGCGGCATGTTGATCTGTGCCGGGGCCGAGGCGCGGCGGGCGTTCATGATGACGCGATTAAGAACCTCGGCCACGCGCGCCGGGTCGCGCACTTCTTCTTGATAGGCCACCATGTCTTTGAACAGCGCCATCTGTTCCACTTCTTGAAACCCGCCCTGACCAATCGTTTTGTTTGCAGCCTGCGGCGTAACCAAGAGCAGCGGCGTATGGTTCCAATAGGCCGTTTTGACGGCGGTCACGAAATTGGTGATTCCGGGGCCATTTTGCGCAATCATCATGCTCATTTTGCCCGAGGCACGGGTATAGCCATCAGCCATCATCCCGCCCGATCCTTCGTGGGCACAATCCCAAAAAGTAATGCCAGCTTTGGGAAACAAATCAGAAATTGGCATAAAGGCAGAACCGATGATGCCAAAGGCATGGCAAATCCCATGCATCTGCAAAACTTTGACAAAGGCTTCTTCGGTGGTCATTCGCATGGCGCAGGCTCCTTGATGTCTGGTCTCGCCGCATCGCAAAAATGGGGCGGTTGCGTCAAACCTTAGGGCCAAGCGCTGCGGGGCGATAGGGCCAGCACCCTGACTGGAATAGGGCCAGTTACAAACCCGCAGATCCGGCCTTTTGGCCCTCGTGCGCGCGCAAGCCGCGCGCGATCAGCGCGATACCTTCGGCGATGCGATTGGCCGGGATTGAAGAATAAGCCAATCTATAAAATTCACACCCCACCCTACTGCTGCCAGAATCACTGCTGCCAGAACCACTGGGGCCAAAAAACACCCGCCCCGGTTCAATCAGCACCCCCTGCTCGCGCAAGCGCAGCGCCAATTTTTCGGAATCACCGCCATCAGGCATCCGCATCCAAAAACTTGATCCGCCAAATTCTCCTTTTCCCGCAATCATCAGCCCTTCGGCGCGTATCGCCTCATCCATAATTGTGCGACGACGGCGATAGGCGGCTTTCATACGGTTGATCAGCGCATCATGATGGCCAAGCGACAAAAAATAAGCGGCGGTGCGCTGAATATGGCCGGGGGGGTGGCGCAACACAGTGGCGCGCAGGGCGCGGGCCTCGTCAATAAACGCGGCTGGCCCGACAATGTAACCCAGTCGCAATCCCGGAAAAAGCGATTTGGAAAACGATCCCAAGTGGACAACCCGCCCATTGCGATCAAGCGACTTTAGCGACGGCGATACCGGCCGCAGAAACGACATTTCAAATTCGTAATCATCCTCGACGATCACCATATCTTCTCTCTCCGCCCGCGCCAGCAAATCATGGCGACGCCCAAGCGGCAGGGTGGCATTGGTTGGGCATTGATGGCTGGGGGTGGTAAAAACCACATTCACCCCGGCTGGTACCGCATCGGGGGGCAACCCCTCTTCGTCAACATCGACAAAGTGCATCTGCGCACCCGTTTGCGCCAAAATAGCGTGCAAGCCGGGATAGCTCGGGTTTTCCAATGCGCACACACGCCCCGGCCCCAACAACACCTCGGCCGCTAACCAAAGCGCGTTTTGTGCCCCCATCGTCAACAAAACCTCTTCGGGGCGTGCTTCAATGCCGCGGCGCGGCAAGATCGTGCGCAGAATATATTGGATCAAAAGCGGGTCATCACGTTCATAATAATCGCGGGTCAGCGCCTCAAAATCTTTGCGACCCAGCGCACGCAGCGCACATGCCCGCCAATTCTGGTGATCAAAAAGCGTCGGATCGGTCTGGCCATAAATAAAGGCAAACGGGTAATCGCGCCAATCTTCAGGGCGGGAGATGCGCGCGGGCGCAGAAAACCGACGCCCTGTTAGGGTTGCAAAATCAACCGCTTCACGTTTTGGGCCCATCTCAATCGGAAAAGCCGGGCCAGACGGCGCGCTTTGTGACACGAAATAGCCCGATCGCCCACGCGATACTAAATAATCATCAGATAAAAGCTCGGTATAGGCCAGGGTGACGGTAATCCGCGCAACCCCCAAATGTTGCGCCAAGCCCCGGGTTGAGGGCAGCTTTTCGCCTAATGGGAATCGCCCCGAAACAATTCCTTCGGCGACCATCTGGCGAATACGCTGTTGCAGTGTGCCAGCCCCGGTTTCCGTCAATCGGAACGCTTCAACAGGGATCGCCACACTGGCCTCATCATGTTGGAAAACTGGCCCTATCAGCACCACAAACAGGCGTCACCTGTCAAGGTGGCGCCTGTGCATCTTTCAAAGCCCGGCGTGAGATCAGGAAAACACGCGGGTCAGCGCCTTGTCGATGGCCGCTGTGATTTCATCAATGTCATCAGGCGTGGCAATCAGCGCAGGTGACAGGCACAGCGTGTTATTAAGCCCCGGCAGACTGCGATTTGTCATGCCGATAATCACACCCTGTGCCATGCAATCGGCAACAACAGCAGCCACTTTCTTTTCATCAGCAGGCTCTCGGGTGGTGCGGTCAGCCACCAATTCGGCACCACAAAACAGCCCCTTGCCCCGCACCTGACCGATCACCCGATGCTTGTCTTGCAGCGCACGCAGGTTATCCAAAACGCGGGCCCCCATCAGGTTAGTGTTTTCAATCAAGCCCTCATCTTCGATGATCCGCATGTTTTCCAACGCCGCTGCCGGCCCCGAGGTGCAGCCACCAAATGTTGAAATATCACGGAAATAGCTCATTGGATCAGTGGGATCATCTTTGAACATCTCAAACACTGCCTCGGTGGTGACGGTGCAAGAAATCGCAGCATAGCCAGAGGCCACACCCTTTGCCATCGTAACAAAATCAGGTTCAACCCCGTAATGCTGATAGCCAAACCAAGCCCCCGTGCGGCCGACGCCGCACACGACCTCATCAATATGAAGCAAAATATTATATTTGCGGCAGATTTCCTGCACCCGCGGCCAATAGCCTTCGGGGGGAACAATCACACCACCACCCGCGGTGATCGGCTCCAGACATAGCGCACCGATTGTGTCGGGGCCTTCGCGCAAGATAACCTCTTCAATCGCATCAGCGGCCCGCAGCCCATAATCGGGGCCGTCCCACTGTTTGCGATATTCCAGACAATGCGGCACTTCGACAAACCCTGGTGTCAGGGGGCCATATTGCATCACGCGTTGCGGCTGACCACCCGCGGACAATGTGGTGATGGTGGTGCCGTGATAATCGCGTTCGCGATACAATATCTTTGACTTACGCCCACCATGGTGGCGGTGCGAAATCTGCCGCACCATCTTAAAGACTTTTTCATTCGCCTCTGAGCCCGAATTTGAATAGTAAACCCGCGACATCCCAGGCATTTTGCTGATCAGACGTTCGGCGAATTGCGCGCCGGGCACCGAACCTGCGGAATTGGCGAAATAGTTCATTTTGATCAGCTGATCGCGCACCGCATCAGCAATCGACACCCGGCCATAGCCTACGTTAACGGTCCAAACCCCACCAGACACCGCATCCAGATGCTCTTTGCCAGTCGCATCCCAAACCCGCATCCCCTTGCCCTCAACAATGATACGCGGATCAATCGTTTCGAACGGTTTGTGCTGAATAAGATGATGCCAAACATGGGCGCGATCAGCCTCGATCACGGCGCTCATGTCATTTGAACGGTCGGCAGTCAGAGACGAGGACGAGGACATGGGGGTGCCTTTCTGGAAACCTTATTCTTCCTTCAACACCTGCCACCGCTCTGGCGATAGGGCCAGAGCGGTGATGTTCTTAATGCCAGTTAGGCCAGCGCACGGCTTAGTTTTGTCGTGGTGCTGACCCATGCGTTATAATTGTGCTGCGAAAACGGGCGTTGAACCTTGATTGGGGGCGCCAACGCCCCTCAGGATCCCCCCAACCGCCCCATTGTTGCGAAATGATTGACAGGTAACAAGAATCAGAGAACAAAAGATGGGCGATCAGACGGGTTTCAATCTTTTGACGAGGTTGCAGGGCTTGCTGAACGCACATGACGTTCGGCCGCAAGGCAGATCACAAAAACTGTGCCGCCCAGCCAGTGTTTGGTCAAAGGGCAGGCCTTCCAACGGGAGCTACCAGGTGACAAACGATACACTTTCTTTCACGCGCCGCCGCTTTTTGCAAAGCACGGCCATCGGGGCCGGGGTTCTGGCCGCGCCCGCAATTATTTCCAGCGATGCACTTGCCTCATCAGGCGAAATGAATTTGCTGATGTGGTCAGATGAATTCCCGGGCGATGTCGTGCCGAATTTCGAAAAGGCCACCGGCATTCGCGTCAACATGACACCATTCTCACAAAACGAAGAGCAGCTAAACAAGCTGCAAGCCACCGGTGGCGAAGGCTTTGATATTTGCTCGCCTACCGTAAACCGTGCGCCACAATACATGGAACTGGACGTTCTGGCCCCCTATGACATGGGGCGGTTGAAAAATATCGGAAACGTGCTGCCCTCTATGCTGAAAAGCTCAACCGATCTTTGGACGCACAACGGTGGCGTTTATCATCTGCCACATTGCTGGGGATCTGAGGCGATTTCGTACCGCACCGACCGATACAGCGGCGATATGTCAAAGCTGTCTTACGGCACGCTCTGGTCCGAAGAATTGAAGGGCCACACCCAAGGCCGCCCACATTCATGGCTGTTGTCGATCGGTCTTTGGATGGATCATACCGGCCAGATGCCGTCAAACCGCATGTTGGATGGCTATAAGGACCCGGACACTTTCAAAAAGCTTTGGGATCCGATTTTGGCCTTTGCGATTGATCATAAGTCATGGGTCAAACAGTTTTGGGATTCCGCTGACAACACCAAATCAGGCCTGATGGAAAACGACGTAATCATGGGTCTGACATGGGATGGCCCGGCCCTGTCATTGAAAAAAGACGGCAAGCCGGTCAACTATACTGCACCAGTTGAGGGTGCGATCACATGGGTTGACGGTCTGTCAATGATGCGCAGTGCGCGCAACGTTGATGCGGTTTATGAATTCCTCAACTATCTGCACACACCCGAAGTATCCGGCGCGGTGGCAGATGGTTCGGGCTATAACCCCGTTGTCAAAGGCGCCGACGGCTTTACCTCGGATGTGTTTAAGAAAAACTTCCAAGAGGCCTTCCCAGGCGACGCCTTGGACAATCTTTGGGCATGGCCACCAGAGGCTCCATGGTATGCGGAAATCCGCAGCCAATACGCCGATAAGTTCAAAGCGGCCTAAGGGCCGAGCTTTGCAAACTTTTATCACCAGCCCCATTCTTGGGGCTGGTTTCCCTTGAAACGATTGCATTTGGCAAAGCCCCGGGTGCCAATTCCGGCACGTTTACGTTTTGTCCAAACGCAATTAATGCTTGGCCCAAACCCGCCCTTGTTGTGGTTTTCACCACGATAAGATGGCGCAAAATGGTTTTGGGTTGGTGCAAATAACAAAGGTATGGGACGCATGAGTGCCAGCGTGGAACTTGATCACGTCACGGTAAAGTTTGGCCAATTCACCGCTGTGAAAGACGCCGCTTTGGAAATCAGGGGCGGGGAATTCTTTTCCTTTCTGGGGCCGTCGGGCTGTGGAAAAACAACCATTTTGCGCACTGTGTCAGGTTTTTTAGAGCCCACCGACGGGGCTGTGCGCATTGCAGGCCAAGACATGGCAGGCATCGGCCCAAACAAACGCCCCACCGCACTGATCTTTCAGAATTTGGCGCTTTTTCCGCTGATGTCGGTGGCCGACAACATTACCTATGGGCTGCGCGTGCGCGGCATGTCATCAGGTGAACGGGCACGCAAAGCCGATGAGTTGCTGGAACTGATCGCCCTGCCCGGTCAGGGCAAAAAGCTTGTCTCTGAACTTTCGGGTGGCCAAAAACAGCGCGTGGCCATCGCCCGCGCGCTGGCGGTGCAGCCCAAAGTTTTGCTGCTGGACGAGCCGCTCTCCGCGTTAGATTTGAAACTGCGCCAACACATGCGCGCCGAATTGCGCGCCATTCAGCAGCAGGTTGGCATTACCTTTATTTATATCACCCATGATCAGGGCGAGGCGCTGACAATGTCAGACCGTATCGCCGTGATGAGTGACGGCGTAATCCAGCAAATCGGTGATGGCCGCAGCGTCTATGACGCGCCTGACACCGCATTTGTTGCGTCTTTTGTTGGCGAGAACAACGCCTTTGCGGGGCAAATCACCCATGCTGATGCAGACAGTGCCGTGGTGCAGACCGACTTTGGCCCCCTGCGCGGGCGTAACCCCAAAGCGCTGAAACCCGGCGATCGCGCGGTGCTGTTCATTCGCCCCGAAGATCTGATCCCAGTGACCGGCGCGGCCGACAGCACACTGTCCTCTTATGTTACCAACGTGTCGTTTGAGGGCAATATGACCCATGTTTACCTGAATGGTCAGGGGGCGCGTGAAATATCGATGTCAATCGGGCGCCAGGGTGGCACAGACGTGCCGCAAAAAGGTACTGTGACCCCGCTCAGCTATCATGCGTCCAACGCCATCGTCTTGCCCGAAGGAACCATGGCCCGTGAGTAGCCGTCTTTTTGTCATTCTGATCCCGCTGATCGTCATTGCAATCTTCGCAATCTTGTCTTGGCGCGACACCCGCAACAATCCAGACCCAACCCGCAAAGGTTTCTTTGACCGCAATGGCACCGTCCTTGGGCTGGTCTTTATTGCGCTGGTGGGCTTTTGGATGCTGTTTTTGGTGGTTCTGCCCTATCTTTACATGGTCGTGGAGAGCTTTCACCCGAAACTCTCGCCCTCAAAACGCGGCGGGCCGGATGATGTGCTCACCCTGATGCAGTATAAATCGTTTTTCATCGAACCGCTGAGCGGCGATATGAACACGATCCACATGTGGGCCTTTGGCTATACCATTGTAATTTCACTGATTGTTACCGCTTTGAACTTTGCCATCTGCTATCCACTGGCGTATTACATGGCCCAGACAGGCACCGCGCGCAAAGTGCGTCTTTTGATGCTGGCGTTGATTATACCCTATTGGGTAAACGAAATTTTGCGCGCCTTTTCGCTGAGGCTTTTGCTCGCCTCAAAAGGGTTGATCAACCAAATGCTGATGGGCGTTGGTCTGACTGATGCGCCGATTGATTTTCTGGGCAATAATGTTGGGCTGTTTGTTGGCCTGTCTTATGCGTATCTGCTGATCATGGTCTTTCCGCTTTATAATGCAATCGAAAGCCTCGACCGCAACCAGATTGAGGCTGCGCATGATCTGGGCGCGCCTTGGTGGAAAATTCACCGCGACGTCGTGATCCCTTATGCAAAACCAGGCATCGCTTCGGGCTGTACGATGGTGTTCATGCTGTCAGCCGGTTCACTGGCCGCACCACAGTTCTTGGGCGGGCCAAACACGCTGTGGTTTACCTCAGTTGTTTATGATTTCTTCTTTCAATCGTTCAACTGGCCACGCGGGGCGGCCTATGCCTTTGTGTTGCTGTCAGCCTGTATCGCTTTTGTCATGATTGTGCTGCGGTTGTTCAAAGTCTCGCTGGGGGAAACAATCAAATGAGCGCGCGTTTTGTGTTTAAGGCGATGATTGGCTTTTATATCGCGTTGTTTTTCCTCTATCTCTTTGGGCCGCTGATGGTCATGGCGGTCACGGCATTCAACACGCCCAACTATCCGCAGGCCTACCCGTTTGAAGCCTTTACACTGGATTGGTTCGTCAAACTTTGGAACCATCGTTCAATGATGGCTGGGTTGCGCAATTCGGTCATTATTGGGATTGGGGTAGTGTTGCTGTCGGTGCCAGTCGGCTTGGCGGCCGCGATCATCATGGGCCAAATTTCATCGCGCGCCCGCGGGCTTTATTATCTGGTGACCGTCTCACCCGTTCTGACACCCGGGGTGATCATTGGGATTTCCACAGTGATTTTCTGGAAAGACGCGCTAAGCCTGACAGATGTCACCCGAGCAACATTTTACAACGGCACCATGCTGTCTATCTTTGGCCAATCCAGCTTTATCTCAGCCTACTGTTTGCTGATCATCATGGCCCGCCTGCAACGATTTGATCGCACCCAAGAAGAGGCCGCACTGGATCTGGGTGCCAGCTATCCGCAGGTGTTTTGGCACATACTGCTGCCTTTTTTGCGCCCAGCACTGATCTCGGCATCTGTCATCGCCTTTTTGTCGTCGTTTGAAAACTATAACACCACCACCTTTGCCATTCTGGCCGACAAGACATTGGTGACCGTGTTGGCAGGCGAGGTGCGCCAAGGCACGACCCCTGCCCTCTCAGCGCTGGCCGTTGTGATCATATCGATCTCTATTTTTGGCGCCGTGCTTTATGAGGTTTTAAAACGCCGTGAAGAAAACAAAACCACCCGCACCATGCGAAACGCCAAAGAGGCTGAGCGCAACGAAACCTATGCCTGAAACCCAACGCAGCACGTCTGACCAGTGGGGGTCACCCTGCTGAGAAATGGACAACGATGCCGTTGTGGCAACGTGCGCGACTGGGTTATGGGTTTCAATTAACCGGCGGGCTTGCTAATTTGTTATGTGTCTTGACGATGGGCCTGTGTGGCAGCCCGCTTGTTGCATATTTTGCAACGAAGCGGTGGCCTTGAAACATCAGGCGCAAGGGAATACCGCCGCACTTTTCCACCGTTACGGCGCAGCATAAACTGGCGGGCCGTTATGGGGTATCTGCGGATAACAATGACCAACAGACAAAGGCCCGACGTGGAACACAAAACGATCAGCGCCCAAGCGGCATCGCGCCTGTCTGTTGCCCCGATGATGGATTGGACAGACCGTCATTGCCGCGTCTTTCACCGCATGATGTCACACCATGCACTGCTTTACACGGAAATGGTCACAGCGCAGGCTGTGCTGCATGGCCCACGCGATCGTTTGTTGGGGTTTGATGCGCGCGAACATCCTGTGGCCTTGCAGTTGGGCGGTTCAGATCCGCGCGATTTGGCGGCAGCGGCGGCAATTGGGGCCGATTATGGCTATGATGAGATCAACCTGAATTGCGGCTGCCCATCTGACAGGGTGCAATCAGGCGCGTTTGGTGCGGTGTTGATGAAGTCCCCCGCCCTTGTTGCCGATTGCGTCGCAGCCATGCAGGCCACAAGCCACGTTGAGGTGACTGTGAAATGTCGCATTGGTGTTGATGATCAAGAACCGGCTGAGGGTCTGCCTGCGTTTTTGGAAACCCTGCAGGCTGCAGGTGTGCGGCGCGTGCAGATCCATGCACGAAAGGCGTGGCTTAAGGGTTTAAGCCCACATGAAAACCGCACAATCCCACCGCTCGATCACGACTTGGTTGTTGCAATGAAACAGGCATTTCCAGATTTGTATGTGTCGATCAACGGCGGCATTACGACATTGGCAGATGTGACAGCCTTGCTTGCACGCGGGCTGGATGGGGTGATGATTGGGCGGGCGGCGTACCATGCGCCAAATACCGTGCTGATCGGGGCAGATGCGGCGATCTTTGGGGCAGCCCCTGGCCGGGATGCCTTTGACACCCTGGCAGCCATGCGGCCCTATATTGCGGATCATTTGGCCCAAGGTGGGCGGCTGCACACAATCACACGCCATATGCTCGGGCTTTTCACAGGCCAACCGGGGGCCCGCGCATGGCGGCGGGTGCTCTCAACCGAGGCCGGTGGACAATCCGCCGGTCTTGAAGTGCTTGATCGCGCCGAGGAGCGCGTGCGCGCGGCCCTCGATATCGCGCAACAGCCCGAACCTTGGCCCACCGAAAGGGCCGCACATGTCTAGCGCCACGTTCCTGCGCGATGGGTATCTGCGCTTTGATGCAAGGGCCGACAGCCTTGCTTGGGCAAAGGTGGCCCATGCGGCCGGGTTGGCGGCCCTGCAAGACCCGGAAAAGGCCGACTGGCGCTGTGGCGCTACGTGGTTTGTCGGCGTTGATGCATTGGGCAATGACGCCTTGGGCCGATGCCCAAGCCCAGAGGGACGCCTTGGCCCAAAGCTGGGCGGCCCGGCGATTGATTTTCTGCAAGAGTGCCAGATGGTTCCGATCTCTTGGCACAGTGCGCAGCTGTCGGTGATCCGGCCCGGATATCCGCAGCCTTCCGGCGACGAAAGCGAAACCGCCTTTGCCTTTCGCCGCAACCGCGATGCAGCCCATGTGGATGGCCTGCTGCCCGAAGGCCCCGAACGTCGCCGCAAAATCCGCGAGCCGCATGCCTTTGTGCTGGGTCTGCCACTAAACCTGACCGATCAGGGCGCATCGCCCATGGTGGTGTGGCAAGGCAGCCATCAGGTGATGCGTGCAGCCTTTGCCAAAGCGCTCGCGCCCTTTCCCATCCAGCATTGGCCCGACGTGGATGTGACCGAGGCCTATCAAGCCGCCCGGCGTACTGTTTTTTCCCAATGTCCGCGCGTCGTGATGCATGCGCAACCCGGGCAGGCCTATCTGATGCATCGCTTAACGGTGCATGGTGTGGCCCCGTGGCAGCCCGGTGCCCTCTGCCCAGCGGAGGGCCGCATGATCGCCTATTTCCGCCCAGAAACGCAGGGCGGGCTGCAAGATTGGCTAAATGCACCCTAGCTCAGCACAAAAACCTTATCACGCGCGGCCGCGCCGCGGCGCAGATCAAGCCGCGATTTGGCAACCCCAAGCGCTTTGGCCAGCAAAGCCACCACAGCAGCATTGGCGCGGCCATCTTCGGGAACTGTGGTCACCAAAACCCTGATCACACCCTCTTCCAGCCAGACCTCGTTGCGACTGGCGCGTGGGGTAACGCGTACGCGCAACTCGGCCCCCGGAACGGCCAGATGACTGAGATTATTCTTGGCCAATGCGGTTTGCCTTGTGTCTGCGCGGGTGGGTGCCTGCACGTTTACCCCTGCCCCCTTGACCCTGCCCCCAGCAACAGGCCAGATCAAGGCATAACCGAAAGGATCCCCCAATGCCCGCGATAAACCCGGCTGCTGTTGAATTTCTGACAACCCGGCGATCTGTGCCCGCCAAAGCCCTGCGTGCGCCGCTGCCAGACCGCGCACAGGTGCTGGCGCTGCTGACCGGGGCCGCGCGCAGCCCGGACCACGGAAAATTAGAGCCTTGGCGTTTCATCGTATTGCAAGGGGAAGCCCTGATCCGGCTGGCCGATCTGGCCGAACAGCGCGGGCAGGTATTGGGGTTAGAACCCGAGCGGGTGGAAAAGGTGGCAGCACAATACCGCCAGGCCGGGCTGTGCGTCGCTGTCATTTCCAGCCCCAAAGAGGCCCTAAAAATTCCACAGATCGAACAGGTTTTATCAGCCGGTGCGGTTTGTCTGGCCTTGGTCAATATGGCGCTTGCCTCAGGTTGGGGGGCCGTCTGGTTGACCGGATGGGCCAGCCACGATCGCGGCTTTGTCACCGATGGCCTTGGGCTGGATGACAGCGAAACCGTGGCGGGCATCATTCATATTGGCACCGCAACTGCGACCCCACCAGAGCGCCCTCGCCCTGATGTCGAAAAACTGACCACATGGATTGGTGCATGATTTTTTCTGATTTTCTAAAAGCCCTGGGCCAAGTCAGTGATCCGCGCTTTCGCCGGGTTTTATGGCTGGGCTTGGCGCTGACACTGGCCCTGCTGATTGTGCTTTATGCCGTAATTATGGCCAGCATCACCGCCTTTGTGCCCGACAGCGTTACCCTGCCGCTGATTGGCGTGGTGGGTGGGATTGACACGCTGGTGTCGCTGGCCTCATTTGGCGTGCTGTTGGTTTTGTCGATGGTGCTGATGATCCCGGTTGCCTCGGCATTCAGTGGGCTGTTTTTGGATGATATCGCCCGCGCGGTTGAGGCACGACACTACCCCAACCTGCCGCCCGCCACGGCCGCAACCTTGGGTCAGGCGTTGATTGATACCATCAATTTCTTTGGCCTGATGGTGGTCGTGAACCTGTTTGGGCTGATATTTTACATACTGGCTGGCCCATTCATGCCATTGATTTTCATCGCGCTAAACGGGCTTTTGTTGGGGCGCGAATATTTCCAGATTGCCGCCTTGCGCCGAATGTCGGGCAAAGATGCCCGCGCCCTGCGGCGGCGGCATTTCTTTCAGATTTGGCTCGCTGGCATGTTAATGGCGGCGCCGTTGACAGTGCCGCTGGTCAATTTGATCGTACCCATATTGGGTGCGGCCACATTCACCCATTTGTTCCATCGGGTGCGGAATGCTGACCGCGGCCAAAGTAATCAAAATCATCCACCGTCACCCAACCTGATGTAATGATCCCGGCAATCACAACCCAAAGACCCAACGCAATCATGGTGGTCAGCTTTGCTTTGCGTTTGATCTGGGCATCAGCGGGGGCCGAACGCGGGGTGCCCGGCACAACCGATCCAGCCTCTTCTTGCGATACAAAGCGTTGGGGCAAAACGATAAAAAACACCATGAACCAGATCATGGCAAACAAAACGATCGCGGCGGTGATATTCATGCCTGCTCCAATTCGATCAAGGTTCCAGTGAAATCTTTCGGGTGTAAAAACAACACCGGCTTGCCATGTGCGCCAATTTTTGGTGTGCCATCGCCCAAAATGCGCGCACCAGCCGCCTGTAGCTGATCGCGTGCCGCAAGAAGATCAACCACTTCATAACAAATGTGATGAATGCCACCCGCTGGGTTCTTTTCTAAAAACCCGGCGATGGGGCTGTTATCGCCCAAGGTTGCCAACAGTTCAATTTTGGTATTGGGCAGTTCAATAAAAACCACGCGCACGCCATGATCGGGCTCATCTTGCGGGGTGCCAACAACGGCACCAAGCGCGCTTTGATATTGCGCGCAGGCCGCCACCAAATCCGGCACGGCGATCGCGACATGATTGAGACGACCGATCATCACAAACCCTCCAACTACCCCGCCACGTTATGGGCATTGCCGCCCCAGGCTGCAAGGGGCGCAATGTCACTGGAAGTGGCGCGTGGGCGGTGTATGCTAACCCCGACACATCAGACAAAGGCGCAGATCGCTATGGCAGAAAAACGTTTTGGGGCGCCCCTGCACGATTGGGTTGCCCCTGCCTTTCCCACCGCTGACACCCTAAAAGGGCGCTTTGTCACCCTGGCCCCCTTGTCACCCGAGACGCATGCGGCCCCCCTTTTTGCAGCAAATGCTGCCCAACCTGCAATGTGGGATTATTTGCCCTATGGGCCGTTTGATACGCTAAACGCCTATGAAACATGGATGCGCACAGCCACAGCCGGGCATGACCCGCAGTTTTATGCGCTCAGCGATCATCAAAGCCAACCGGGACAATGGGGCGGGGTTGCAAGCTATCTGCGTATCACACCTGAAATCGGTTCCATTGAGGTGGGACATATCGCACTGTCGGCCCAAATGCAGCGCCGCCCCGCCGCAACCGAGGCCATGTGTCTGATGATGGCGCGCGCCTTTGCCGCAGGCTATCGGCGCTATGAATGGAAATGTGACGCGCTAAACCTGCCATCTCGGCGTGCAGCGCAGCGGCTGGGCTTTTCATATGAGGGCACATTCCGGCAAGCCACAATCGTCAAAGGCCGCAATCGCGACACCGCATGGTTTGCCGTAACCGATCAGGAGTGGCCCGCACTTTCAGCCGCCCATGCTGCGTGGCTTGCGCCCGAAAACTTTACCCCCGACGGCCAACAACGCCTGCGCCTGTCTGACCTGACCACCCCATGCCGCGTCAGCTCTGATCCGGCGCTTGGCTGAGGGACACCAGCGCCCCCGGTTCCGGGCGACGACAAAACCGTGTGTTGGGGTCCAGAAGGCCCTCGGGTTCAATCAAACCGCGTTCATGCAGATCAATCACATGCGCAAAAAGATTGCGCAGCGCAGCCCCCTGCAGCGCAGTTGGAACATCGGCATAAACTTGGGCGCAAAGATCTGGCAATGTGACAAAATTTGGCCCAAGGGCTGCCAAAATCTCAGCCTCGCGCGCTTGGCGATGCGCCATTAGCGCCAGAATACGGGCGCGTGGCTGGGCAAAGGGCGCGCCATGTCCGGGCAGGCACAGCCCTGCCCGCAGCCGCGACAGCCGCCGCAGCGATGCCATGTAATCGCCCATATCCCCATCGGGTGGTGAAACCAGCGAACTGGCCCACCCCATCACATGATCACCGCTGAAAAGCCGCCCCCCCCCGACAAAGCACATGTGGTTGCCAAAATGCCCCGGCGTCCAAACCGCGCGCAGCTGCCACCCTTGCCCACGCAGCCTCTGCCCGTCGCGCAACATCCGGTCAGGGCAAAAACTGGGGTCTGCGCCCTCGCCGCCCCCCAGCACCGCGCCACGGGCCGCCAATCTGGCCATCACCGCGCTGCGCCCACTGCCCGATACGCCAAACCCAAAGACCGGCGCGCCAGTTTCCCGCGCCAAATCGGGGGCAAGGGCACTGTGATCAAGATGGCTGTGGGTCACCAATATATGGCTGACACGCCCGCCAGCTGGCACCGCCTGTAAAATCGCAGACAAATGCACACCAATCGCGGGGCCGGGATCAATCACCACCACATCGTGTGTGCCCAAAACATAGGTATTCGTCCCCGGCCCCGTCATGGCTGAGGGGTTTGGGGCGCGCAACAATTGCAGATCGTGCGCCAACATTTGGTGCGGGGGGTAAGATAGGTCTGGTGACGCCATCTGGCTCTTTTCCTCTGGCTGCGGCCAAGCTAGGATGCGCTATGTCATTTGAACTGCGCCGTTTCTTGCCCCGCAGCCTTTATGGGCGGGCCGCCCTGATCCTGATCGTGCCGATTGTCACGATTCAATTGGTCGTGTCTATCGTCTTTATTCAACGCCATTTTGAGCGTGTCACCCAACAAATGACTGGCAATATCGCGCTTGAGGTCGAATATATGCTGCGGCAAGTCAATGCCGCCCCTGATTTGGCTGCAGCCCAACAGGTTGTGGCAGGTTTGGTGGCGCCGCTGGCGCTGCGGGTTGAGCTGCCAAGCAATCGTGCCCTCTCCGACACCCGCGACTTTGTCGACCTGACCGGGGCGTTTGTGATTGAAGCACTTTACCAATCTTTGGGCGCAGCCGCAGCCACCGCCGGGCAACCCTCAAACCCCGTGTTGGGCGTCGATCTGGTGGCCGAACGTGGGCAGGTGCTTTTGCTGCTGGCCAGCGACAAAGGGCCGATGCTGGTCACAATGGATCGTGGTCGGGTTTCAACATCAAACGCGCATCAGCTTTTGGTATTGATGGTGGTCACCTCAGTTCTGATGACGCTGATTGCGTTTGGGTTTTTGCGCAACCAACTCCGCCCTATAGCCCAGCTGGCTCGCGCAGCCGAGGCCTTTGGCAAGGGCCGCGCGCTGCCTTATCGCCCCCGTGGCGCGACCGAAGTGCGCGCGGCAGGGGCTGCATTTTTGGATATGCGTAACCGCCTGGAACGACAGATTGAACAGCGCACACTGATGCTTTCAGGCGTCAGCCATGACCTGCGCACGCCACTGACGCGGTTAAAGCTCGGCCTGGCGATGTTGCCCGATGATGATGAGGTTGAGGCCCTGCGCCGCGATGTTTCGGACATGGAAAAGCTTCTGGATGGTTTTTTAGCCTTTGCGCGTGGCGATGCCTTGGAAACCCCGCAGCCAACAGATGCGGTGCAGCTGGCGCAGCAAGCGGTTGAAAATGCCCATCGCGCAGGCCGCAATGCCTCTTTTGATCCCCCTGTGCCCCCGCTGGCCAATCCCCAAGTGTTGCTGCGCCCCGAGGCCATCGCGCGCGCCTTGGAAAACCTGTTAAACAACGCAGATCGCCATGCCAGCCAAGTGGTTTTATCGCTGAGCCTCAGCCCCAAAAACCTGATTTTCACCGTACAAGATGACGGTCCTGGAATTCCCGAAGACCTGCGTGCCGAAGCCGTGCGCCCCTTTGCCCGCCTTGATCCCGCCCGCAGCCAAAACCGCGGCATGTCGGTGGGATTGGGGCTGTCGATCACGGCGGATATCGCGCGCAGTCACGGCGGCACGCTGCGACTGGGACACAGCGAACGGCTGGGGGGGCTAAAGGCCGAACTGGTCTTGGCCCGATAATCCCCAACCACCCCCTTGCCGACGGCCGCGCGCCATCGCAAGATATTACATAAAAGGCAAAGGGGCATCACATGCTGACACGCAGGCGCGGGGATATTTCGTTTTGGTATGCCGATATTGGTGGCCTGCCGCAGCCACGCGCAGCGCTGCAGGGGGATACGACCGCAGACATCTGCATAATCGGCGCCGGCTATACCGGGCTTTGGACCGCCTATTACCTGAAAAAGGCCGACCCTGGCCTGAGGATTGTGGTGCTTGAGCGCGAATTTGCAGGATTTGGCGCCTCAGGGCGCAATGGCGGCTGGCTGACCGGTGGCTTTGCGTGGGCGCATGAGAAATATCTGTCACACGGCACCCCCGAGGGCGTGCGCGCACTGGTGGCTGCGATGAACGGCACGGTAGATGAGGTGATATCCGTTGCACAAACCGAAGGGATTGATGCTGACATTCTGCGCACAGATGAGCTGATGGTGGCCACCTGCCCCGCACAACTGGCCCGGATGCAGGCTGATGTGGCCCAGCGCAATTTTTGGGGCGAAGGCCCCGATAAGGTCTGGGAAATCAGCCAAGATGAAATCCGCGCCCGTGTCGATGTGCCAAACGCCTTGGGTGCGATGGTTGTGGGGAATGTTGCGCGTATTCAACCCGCCAAACTGGTGCAAGGTCTGGCGCGCGTTGTTTCAGACATGGGGGTGCATATCGCCGAAGGCACCGCCGTGACAGACCTGTCGCCCGGCATTGTGTCCACCGATCACGGGCAAGTGCGCGCGCCCATCATTTTGCGTGCCACCGAAGGCTTTACCGCAGGTCTGCCCGGCGCGCGCCGGGAATGGTTGCCGATGAATTCCGCCCAGATTGTCACAGCACCTTTGTCGCAATCGACATGGGATAAAATTGGCTGGCAAGGCCATGAAATATTGGGCGATTTTGCCAATGCCTATTGCTATTGCCAGCGCACCCGTGAAGGCCGGATTGCCGTGGGGGGGCGGGGCGTGCCCTATCTTATGGGCTCGCGCACCGATCATCGTGGCACGCCCGATGATGAGACCATTCGCCGGTTGATTGACATTTTGCATCGTCACTTTCCCGCCACCCGTGATGCGACGATTGACCACGCATGGTGCGGTGTTTTGGGTGTGCCAAGGGATTTTTGCGCCACTGTTGGGCTGGATCGTAAGACAGGTATTGGCTGGGCCGGGGGCTATGTGGGGGTTGGGGTATCCACCTCAAACCTGGCCGGGCGCACGCTGGCCGATCTGGCCTTGGGGACCGACAGCGATTTGGTGCATCTGCCATGGGTTAACCGCCGTGTGCGCCAATGGGAGCCAGAACCCCTGCGCTGGTTGGGGGTGCATGGGATGTATGGGCTGCTGAACCTGGCAGATCGGCGCGAAATGCGCTTGGGTGGCCCACCTTCGGCTGTAGCCCGCTTTGCAAACTGGGCTATGGGGCGTTAAGGGCGCTGACTGGACAGCCCAAGCTTTACGTTTTATTAAATCTTTCAGGGCCCAATATGGCCCAATCTCGATCTCATTTCAGAAGGACCCGACCAACATGATCGCACGGTTTAAACCCCTCTGCGCCAGCGCGATGATCGCGCTGATGCTTGCAGGCTGCGCGGTCGAACCGCTCAGCGATTACCGCCCCGTGGTTGATCCAGCCCGCACCAGCCCCGCCAAATATGAAACCGATCTGACCGCCTGCCGCGCAATCGCCCTGCAGGTTGAGGCTGATTACAAACAGCGCCAAAAAGACCAAATGGGCAAAAACCTGATTGTCGGTCTGTTGGCTGGGGCCGCAATTGGGGCGGTGGCTGGCACCAATTCACGCTATCAGGGCGATTTGATGGCCTATGGGGCGGTGACCGGCATGGCCTCTGGGGCGGCCAACAATGATTATTCGCATGATCTGGTGAAATACGGCCCACGCCGTGTGATTGACCGCTGCATGGCAGACCGCGGCCACCGGATCTTAAGCGATCTGGGCCGCGCCTGACATCAAAACGGGGCTGGACGATTAAATCGCCCAGTCCTTAACGCATTTGGCCCTTAACGCATTTGGTCCTTAACGCATCAGGCCACACGCGCGCCACCCACCCAAAGCCCACGCACAATCGCAGCCTCATCGATTTGCTG
Organism: uncultured Paracoccaceae bacterium; assembly: GCA_937895435.1. Lineage (GTDB taxonomy): Bacteria > Pseudomonadota > Alphaproteobacteria > Rhodobacterales > Rhodobacteraceae > CALAXT01. Next base: position 32,243 of record CALAXT010000072.1, read on the forward strand.
AACCCGCACCAGATCAGCGCGCAGGCCCAGGCCAATTTCGCCACGGTCATTTAATCCACAGGCGCGGGCTGGGGCCGATGTCACGCTGGCAAAACCCCGCGCCACTGAGCCATACAGATCGCCCAGCATCAGCGCCGCCGACAAAAGCGCCCCCGGCACATAATCGGATGACACAATATCCAACAGCCCTGCCCGCGCCAAATCTTGGGCGGCCACGTTGCCCGAATGCGATCCCCCCCGCATCAGGTTGGGCGCCCCCATCATCACAGCAATCCCATGATCACGGCAGGCAGAGGCTGCCTCAACCGTGGTTGGGAATTCCGCCAATCGAATGCCATAGCCGGCCGAGGTCGCCACCTGCGGCGCAGTCGTGTCATCGTGGCTGGCCAAAACCGCCCCAAAACGCGCAGCAGCCGCCACGGCCGCGGCTTCATGTGCCGCCCCCAGCCGTGCATGCAGCGCCACCAACTGCGCCACATGATCATCAAAACCCGCATCCGACAGGCCATGCTTGCCGCAGACATAATCTTTCAGTTTGCTCAGATCGCGAAACTGGCGCTGGCCGGGGGTATGATCCATCAGGCTGACAATGCCCACGCTGTCATCCGGGCCAAAGGCCGCCAACTCATCCAGCAGGGTTTCCGAACACACTTCGGCACGCAGATGCAACAAATGGTTTATCCGCAGTGCCCCCTTGGCCCGCAGCGCCAGAATTTCATCGGCCACGCCCCGAGCATAGGGGGTATAATTCGTCTTGCCATCACTGATGATCGACCCCACACGCAGCGCATCGAACACGGTGGTGATGCCAACGCCCGCCAATTCCGCATCATGCGCAATAATCGCTGGGCCATGCGGCCATTTCACCTTGGGACGCGGTTCCATATGGCGTTCAAGATTGTCGGTATGCAGTTCAATCAGCCCCGGGGCCAACAGATCCCCGCCACAATCAATCGCCCCTTTGGGCACCATAGAACCGGGCAAAATTTCAGCAATCCGACCCGCCCGGAATACCAGCGCCCCCAGCATAACCTCTTGTGGCAACACGAGGCGGGCATTGGCAAGAATTGTGTCTGTCATCTCTTCGTCTTTTCTGCACGAGGCACTATGATGGCGTGGTGATAAGCGATGTCACAAATCTGCGACGGGAAAAAGCTAGGACGGGGCCATGGAAGAATTTGAACGATATGCCCTTTATTACGCGCCTGAACCGGGCATGTTTGCCGATTTCTGCGCTGACTGGCTTGGCTGGGATGCCGCAAATGGCACTGCGCGCGCGCATCCCTCTCTTGCAGGGCTCGATATTGCACACCTGACCCAAACACCACGCAAATACGGCTTTCACGGCACGCTTAAGCCACCATTTCGGCTGGCCCCCGGCACCAAACGCGCTGACCTGCACGCAGCCCTGCCTGATTTCGCCGCGCGCCACGCACCCGTCACGCTGGACGGGCTTGCCCTGCAGCAATTGGGTGGGTTTTTGGCGCTGACGCCGATTGGCACGCCTGCCCAGCAGGGCCTGTTGGCGGATTTGGCCGCCGATTTGGTGCGTGATTTTGATGTCTTTCGCGCCCCCCCCAGCCCGCAAGAGCTTGAGCGGCGCAAAGCCGCCCCCCTTACCCCCCGTCAAAATGCGTTGCTGGCGCAATGGGGCTATCCCTATGTGTTGGAGCAGTTTCGTTTTCATCTGACGCTCACCGGCAATCTTGGCGCAGAGCAGGCGCAAAGCGTTGCAGACCGGCTGGCCCCCTTGATCGAACCGCTGTTGCCCAAACCGTTTGTGATCCGCACGATCTGTCTGTTTGGCCAAGGCCAAGATGGTATGTTTCGCATTTTGCACCGCTATGCGCTGTCTGGCTGAGGCTGCAGGGCTGCCAAAAACATCGCCACAGCATCCTCCAGCGCGCCACTATTGTCGATTTGGCTGATATTTAGCCCCTCTGGCAGTGCAAAACCCGCACGTTCCAAACGCGCTGCAATGTCTTGCGCCGTTTCGCGACCACGCGCGGCCAAACGTGCGGCTAAAACTGGCACCGGCGCGGTTACCAAAATCACCCGCAGGTCAGGAAACTGTCGACACGCCTCTGTCAGCATCCCACGTGAGCCGTTAAAGATAACATCATGCCCAGCGTCCAGATCGGCATGGATACCGACCGGAACACCATAGCAAAGCCCATGCGCCTGCCAGTGCAGCGCGAACAATCCAGCGGCATTGCGTCGGGCAAATTCTGCGGGCGTGACACCTTCAAACGGCTCTCCACCAGCGGATTCAGGGCGGGTTATCACACGTTGTACAATCACCAAATCTGGGCGCGCGGCACTGGCTGCGGCCAGCAACGTATCTTTGCCCGCCCCCGACGGCCCGACCAGCGCAAAAAGCCGCCCCCCCATCCCAGATCTCACGCCGCAACAGGGGTGAAAGCCGTCACATCAACCTCGCGATCACACACCTGATGGCGGGCGGCCTCATCATGGAAAATGCCCAAAATGGCGGCCCCACTGGCCTTGGCCTCTTCAATCAAGCCCAGAACTGTGGCGCGATTGGCGGCATCAAGGCTGGCGGTTGGCTCATCTAGCAGCAGCGCAGGATAGGTGTGGGCAAAGCCGCGCGCAATGTTGACGCGCTGTTGTTCGCCACCCGAAAATGTAGTGGGCGACAAACCCCAAAGCCGCTCAGGAATGCGCAGGCGCGCCAACAGATCTTCGGCCCGCGCGCGCGCCACCGCATCCTCAACCCCAAGCGCCAACAAAGGTTCGGCAACAACATCACGCGTGGCCACCCGTGGCACCACCCGCAAGAACTGGCTGACATAGCCCAATGTTTCACGCCGCAACCGCAAAATATCGCGGGGCGCGGCCCGGGCCACATCAACCCCACCCACCACAATCGCGCCATGATCGGCAAGATAATTGCCATAAATCATCCGCATCAGGGTGGATTTTCCGGCCCCTGATGCCCCAATCAGCGCGACACATTCACCGGGCGCAACGTGTAAATGTGCGTCCTGCATGACTGGAATGACGGTGCCACCCTGATTGTGCAGCGTGAAATGTTTTGACAGATCTGAAACCGTGATCATGCGTTTACCCCTTTGTCAGACCTGAAGAACCGAAGAGACCAGCAGTTGGGTGTAGCCGTGCTGGGGGTCATCAAGCACCTGATCGGTCAGACCTGCTTCGACCACCCGGCCATCTTTCATCACCATCAGCCGGTCGGCAAGCAGCCGCACAACCGCCAAATCATGGGTGACAATCACCGCAGAAAGCCCCATGCGGCGCACCAGCCCACGCAACAAATCCAACAGCCGTGCCTGCACGCTGACATCCAGCCCACCGGTGGGTTCATCCATGAACACAAGCCTTGGCCCCGTCACAAGATTGCGCGCAATTTGCAATCGCTGCTGCATGCCCCCCGAAAAAGCAGACGGCCTGTCGTCAATCCGTTCGGCGGCAATTTCCACCCGGCTCAGCCAATCCAGCGCCTGGTCGCGAATATTGCCGTAATGACGCGCACCAACCGCCATCAAGCGCTCGCCAACATTGCCCCCTGCAGATACCCCCATTCGCAAGCCATCACGCGGGTTTTGGTGCACAAAGGCCCAATCCGTACGCGACAACATCCGGCGTTCCGGCTCTCCCATCGTGACCGTGTCACAGGGGCCTGCGGTGCGGGTGTCAAAAATCACCTGACCGCAGTCAGGCGTCAGATGCCCCGCCAAGCAATTGAGCAATGTCGATTTGCCCGACCCACTTTCACCGACAATCCCCATCACCTCACCGGGGAACAGATCAAAGCTGACATCCGTACAGCCAATCCGTGAGCCATATCGCTTTTCCAGCCCGCGCACTTGCAAAAGTGGACCCGGCGCCGTTTGCGGCTTGGGGGTGCTGTGAAGGGTCATGCCACATGCTCCTGTGCGGTGCCAAGCCGGCCCACATGGCCTTGGGCGCGGCGGGTGCTGCAATAATCGGTGTCAGAACACACAAACATCCGCCCCCCGGCATCATCAATGATTACCTCATCGAGATAGGCAGTGTTTGAGCCGCAGAGATCACAGGCATGATCCGCCTTTGAGGCCTGAAACGGATGATCTTCAAAATCCAGACTGACGACATCGGTATAGGGGGGCAGCGCATAAATGCGCTGCTCTCGGCCCGCACCAAACAGCTGAATAGCGGCGTTTTGTGAAAGTTTTGGGTTATCAAATTTTGGAATGGGCGAAGGGTCCATGACATACCGCCCCTCAACCTTGACCGGATAGGCATAAGAAGTGGCAATCTGGCCGTGGCGCGCAATGTCTTCGTAAAGCCGGACATGCATCAGCCCATATTCTTCCAAACTGTGCATCTTACGTGTCTCGGTTTCGCGCGGCTCTAAAAACCGCAACGGCTCAGGGATTGGCACCTGATAAACCAAAATCTGTCCCTCACTCAGATCCGTTTCGGGGATGCGGTGGCGGGTTTGAATAACCGTGGCGACGGTGGTTTGTTCGGTGGTGGCCACGCCCGCGGTGCGCTGAAAGAACTTACGGATTGAAACCGCATTGGTGGTGTCATCGGCACCTTGGTCAATGACTTTCAACACATCATCGGGCGTCAAACAGGCCGCCGTTACCTGCACACCGCCCGTGCCCCAGCCATATGGCATTGGCATTTCGCGACTGGCAAAGGGCACCTGATACCCCGGAACTGCAAGCCCTTTGAGCAGCGCGCGACGGATCATCCGTTTGGTTTCTTCATCAAGATAGGCGAAATTGTAGGCCTGATCGGTATGGATGGGCGCAATTTGACCTTGCGCTATCTGGCCTGACGCAGGGTGGGTCTGGGCGCTCATTCTGCGGCCTCATTCATGTCAGTGGATGCCAAAGCTGTGGCTGTGGCGTTGGCTGTGGCATTGGCTGTAGCTTCGGCCCGCAAACGGCGGATCAGTTCCAATTCAGCCTGAAAATCAACGTAATGGGGCAATTTGATATGTTCCAAAAAGCCGGTCGCCTGAATGTTATCGCAGTGATAAAGTACAAACTCAGCATCCTGTGCCGGGGCCCCCACATTGTCTTCGCCCAACTCGCGCCAGCGCAATGCGCGATCAACCAGCGACATTGATATTGCTTTGCGTTCAGATTGGCCAAAGACCAGCCCATAGCCACGGGTGAATTGCGGGGGTTCGGTTTTTGATCCTTTGAACTGGTTCACCGTCTCGCATTCTGTCAGCTCAACCTCGCCCAGCTCAATCGCAAAACCCAGTTCGGGGATATCAAGGGACACAGGGCACAGCCCAATTCGCAGCTCACCCACAAACGCATGGGTGCGGCCATAGCCTCGCTGGGTTGAATAGGCCATGCCCAGCACAAAGCCCTCATCGCCACGCGTCAAGGCCTGCAACCGCAAGGCCCGATCGGCGGGCAGCTCTAGCGGCTCACGCGTTAAATCGTTGGGCTGTGTGTCATCATGGGGTTGATCCTCGATCAGCCCGTCTTTGTTCAAAAACTCGGTGATATGGGGCACGGGGCCTGGGGTGGCTTGGGCGACCGGTGCCGGCGCCACATCGCCCTCGGCCAGCAGTTTGAAATCCAACAGGCGGTGGGTGTAATCAAACGTCGGGCCCAAAACCTGCCCGCCCGGCGCATCTTTGAATGTGGCTGAAATGCGCCGGATACAGGCCATCTCGCCCGTGTCTACGGGGCGCGAGCTGCCAAACCGCGGCAAAGTGGTGCGATACGCCCGGATCAGAAAGATCGCCTCAATCAAATCGCCACGCGATTGCTTTATGGCCAAGGCTGCCAATTCACGGTCATAAAGCGACCCTTCGGCCATTACACGATTGACCGCCAGCGTCAGCTGTTCTTCTATCTGGCGGGTTGACAGCTCATCCACCGACAGATCGCCACGACGTTCTTCAGCAAGCCAGGCATGGGCGGCATCAATCGCGCGCTCTCCCCCTTTGACGGCGACATACATCAGCAAGCCTCCAATTTGGTGCTGCGCGGCAGGGCCATCAGATCGGCGCCTGCGGTGAAAAAGAAATCACACCCCAGCGGGAACAGCGCGGCATTTGCCTGCAATGCGGGGACATCTGGCAGCGTCGTCTGGACATGATCGCGGATGCCCGGCCCGCGCAGACGCACAGCCATACCACGCTCTAGACCGGGCTGCTCTACAATCAGCGTGGCGGAACGGTCAGGATATTCCGGGGTGCCAATGGCGAATTGCCCAAGCGGTGACAGGCCCAGCCAATCGCCAATTGCAAACACCGCCCGATCAGCGGCCACAAGTGGCGCACCTGTGTGAAAGGTCAACCAATCACGCACCATAGCCACATCATGGCTGGGCGCCAAAAAAACGGGCGTGCTGCGATCCATCAATGTCAGCACCAACACGCCCGCCGCCACCGACAGCGGTGCGGGCGGCTGCGCGCCCGTCACGCGCTGCACCAAACCCGGGCGCGCCATGGCCTGAAGGGCCGCACGAAACGCATGCGCGGCATCGATGGGGGCATGTGCAAACCCCCCTTGCAAGGCTGCGCTTTGCATCAATCTTCTCCCCGCGCCAAAGTAAAAAACGACACTTTCGTCGCAGCAGCCTTGGCCGCGCGGGCCGCGGCTGTTGCCGTGGCATGCGCCTGCAGCGGGGCCAAAACGTCAGCACGCACACAATCTGCGCGCGCGGTTTGCATCAGGGCATCCACCAACGCCACCCGCGTCGCATGCGCCCCATCGCGCCCCTGAACATAGCCATGGCCAACGGTCCCGTCAGCCAGCCGCAGCGCACAGCGCGTCACAGTCATTTCACCCAAATTAAACGGAGAACCCGTGGCTCCGGTGCGGCCCTGCACCATAACGGCCCCCACCTCGGGGCGGCGCAACCATTCATGTGCGGGCAGATCTGGGGGCATTAATTCCGCCAAACGCACAGCCGGTGCTTTGGCCAAAAGCGAAAGCCAGCTTTGTCGCGCTGCCGTATCGGGGGACAATTCATCCATAATCACAGACCTTGCCGAGAGATGAGAACTTATCTATACAACTAGACAAATCCATAAGCCATTCGCCCACAGTATGGCAAGCACCCAAGATATGAATTTTTCATGACACCCACCGCCACCCCGCCCCCATCAGACAACCGCCCGCGCAGCCCGGTATGGGCAGCGATCGCCACCGCACTGTCAGGCGAGATCGCCAGTGGGCATTACAGCCCCGGCGACAAACTGCCGACCGAAGCGCAACTGGCCACCCGGTTTGGCGTCAACCGTCACACGGTGCGCCATGCGCTGGCGCGGCTGGCTGAAGACGGTTTGGTGCATGCGCGGCGCGGGGCTGGGGTGTTTGTTTCAGCCGCACCGCTGGATTACCCCATCGGACGGCGCACACGCTTTCACCAAAACCTGTCGGCGGCGGGGCAGCTGCCGGGGCGCGCGCATCTGCACATCGAAACCCGGCCCTGCGATCAACGCGAAGCGCAGGCCCTTGGCCTGTCCGAGGGCACATTGGTTCACGTATGTGAGGGTCTTTCGCTGGCGGGCGCGGTGCCACTGGCGCTGTTTCGGTCAGTTTTTCCAGCGGCGCGCTTTTCAAATCTGCCCCAGCGGCTGGCAGAGCTTGCATCCGTCACCCAAGCCCTGGCTGCCGAAGGTCTGGCCGATTACACCCGCGCCTCAACCCGGATCGTGGCAAAAACTGCCACAGCCATGCAGGCCAATCTGCTGCATATCGCCCAAGGCGCACCACTGCTGCGCACAGATGCCATCAATCAAGATGCCACAGGTGTGCCAGTGGAATATGGCCGCACATGGTTTTCAGGCGACCGCGTCACACTGAGCGTGACCCCAGACGAAATCGATAGGTAAGCGCCACATTTCCACCCATTGCACCCAGCATTTCCCCATTAAATCTGGCCAAATGCGGCCTCAGGGCCTTGGGGCTGCCGTGTTATGCGCAACACCGCGCGCAGGCCTTGGCGGCCCAGCTCAAAGCGCAGATCACCGCCGTGGCTTTCTGCAATGGATTGCACAATGCTAAGCCCCAAGCCAACACCGGGCACCTGGCCTGCGTTGGCGCCGCGCTGAAACGGCGCGGTCAGCCCTGCGATCTGATCGGCCGTCAACGCGCTGCCCTCATCTTCAACGCTCAGCCACGCAGTTTCGGCATCTGCGCCGCAGGAAATCACTGCGCGTTTGCCATATTTCAGCGCATTGTCGATCAGGTTTGTCAGTGCCCGGTGCAGCGCCTGAGGCCGGGCGCTGACGATGATTTGATGCGGGGCCGCGGGCGCAATATGCCCCACCCCTGCGCGGCCCTGAAACAAGGACCGGCTGCGCCCAATCGACAGGGGCACGGGCGGCGCCATGCTGACGGGGCGGCCCATATCTTGGTAATCATCCACCACCGCTTCGGCCAAAGCGCTCAAAGACAGCGGCCGGGGGGGTTCATCGCTCATTTCAGCGCGCGTGTATGTCAAAACACTGTCGATCATGCCGGTCATTCGATCAATATCAGTCTCAATCCGGGCGCGCAGATCAGGGTCTTCGATCAAGGCGCTGCGCAAACGCAGGCGGGTGGCCGGCGTGCCCAGATCATGGCTGACGCCTGACAACACCATGACGCGATTATCCAATGCGACACGTTCAGCGGCCAAATGCGTATTCACGGCCATGATGATGTCGTGCAGCTCTGCCGGGCCATCGGCATCATAGGCCATTGGGGCATCAACACGGCGGCGGGTGGCCAGCGCGCGGGCAAAGCTGCGGAAACCTGATACGGTGTCTTGCACCTGCACCAACACCAACCCAAGCATCACAACCAGCACAAACAGCGCTGGCAGTCGCAGATCACGCGGCGCAGCATCACACCCCCAAACATTGGGCGCACTGACCTGCCACCAGCCCACAGAACTTTGACGCCCGGCCAATGGCTGCGCCAAGATATTGGCCGGTATATGGGCAAAAACAACCGGGTCAGAGCAATAGCTGGCCATGATCCGGGCAACGCCCCCCGCCAAACTGGCGGGGGCTGCCGGAATTTCAGGCCGGCTGCGCAAATCGGCCAGCGGATAAACCAGATCAGATGACGCAATGACCAGCCCGATCCGCGCACCCTCTAACCGGTCAGCACCCGCAGGATAAAGCGAAATGCGCGTCAAATAGACCGGTGGGCCCAAGCCCGATATTGCCCCAAAGGCGCCTGCCTCGGCCAGCACCACATCAGCGGCATTCAGCCGTGTCATCACCACCCCCGGTGGCAATGGCGCGCCATGGGCCAAGGTATCAAACACCCCCATTCCGGTCAGCTGCGCTTGTGTCAAATGGGCCTGCCAGCGCGCTTGCGATTGCACCCACACACCACCACAGAGCGCGCCAACAATCGCGGCCGCCAGCACCCAAACCCGTCCGCGCGCCGCCAATGACAAGCGGCCAGTTTTGAACGATGTGGCGCCCAGATGCGCGCGCAGCCCCCCCCAATTGGCCATCCGCTACCCCTCGTCGCGCGTCACATCAACAGCCAGCACATACCCCAGGCCACGTTCGGTCCGCAGCAACTGCGGGTCTTTGGGATTGGGCTCAATCTTGCTGCGCAACCGCCCCACCAGCACATCAATCGCACGGCCCGTGGCCTCAGGGGTTTGGGCCGGATCTGGGGCGGTTTCCAGCGTCTGGGCAATTTCATCGCGGGTCAACGGGATATGCGGATTGGCCAGCAACGCGCGCAACAGTCCCGTTTCACGCCGCGACAATGTCACCTGAAACCCCTGCGGCGAAGTGACCTCATCACGTTTGGCATCATAGCGCCAGCCAGCGAAGTGGTAGCACCCCGTGTTGCGCCGATAACTGAGCGAGGCTGCCCGCCGCACCCGGCGCAGAACGGCGCGCACCCGCGCCAGCAACAAATCGGGGTTAAAGGGCTTGGCGATGTAATCATCAGCACCCACCTCATACCCCGCCATGCGCTGATGATCAGCCGATAGTGCAGACACCAGAATGATGGGGACATCATGCTGGCTGCGCAGATTTTGGCAAATGCGCACGCCATTTTCATCGCCCAGCATCACATCCAGCAAAATCAGATCAACCCGCCCCTGATCAAGCTCGGTCAAAATCTCAGCCTCGGTCGCAGCATTGGCCACCATAAAGCCACTGCGTTGCAAGAAATGCGTCATCATCTCGCGCATCTCAGCGTCATCATCCACGACCAAAAGCCTGAGTATCGACATGGCATTTTGCACCCCACCGCCGTGGCAGGCTGCCCCCCGTTTGCGCCGTTGTGGGGGTTGTTATGGGCGATGGCGGGCAAAATTCCAACGTAAAGTAACAGCCTGTAACAGAAAGACGAAAATTCACACAATCCGCTGCCGGAAATCGTCATGCAGCTGTTGCATAGCGGCTTTGCTTTGCGGGAAAGTGCCACACCAACAAAATTCCACGTTGGCTTTGGGGAGGAAACCATGACTTTTAGATTTGCACTCGCCGCTAGCACGGCACTTTCGGTTCTTGGCTCTGCCGCAGCCTTTGCCGGCCCGCAGGCAGAGGTTCTGCATTGGTGGACCTCGGGCGGTGAGGCGAAATCGGTCGCTGTGCTGCAACAGGAATTTGCCGAGAATGGTGGCACATGGACCGATATGCCAGTGGCCGGTGGCGGCGGTGATGCGGCCATGACCGCGCTGCGCGCCCGCGTTTTGTCGGGCAACGCGCCCACCGCCGTTCAGTTAAAGGGCCCCGCCATTCAAGAATGGTATGACGAAGGCGTGCTGGCCGATATTTCTGGTGTTGCCAAGGCAGAGGGCTGGGAAAACCTGCTGCCAGCCTCAATCGCAGGTCATATGAAATGTGGTGACACATGGTGTGCGGCGCCCGTAAACGTGCACCGCGTCGACTGGATTTGGGCCAATGCCAGTATTCTGGCGCAAAATGGCATTGAAATGCCAACCACTTGGGACGAATTCAACGCGGCAGCTGAAAAGCTGCAAGCCGCAGGCATCATCCCACTGGCCCATGGTGGACAGGCTTGGCAAGATGCCACATTGTTTGAAACCGTCGTATTGGGCATTGGCGGACCGGCCTTTTTCCAAAAAGCGTTGGTGGATCTGGACGAAAGCGCCCTGAAATCGGACACGATGGTCGCAGCCTTTGACCAGATGCGCACCCTGCGTGGCTATGTGGATGCCAATTTTTCAGGGCGCGATTGGAACCTGGCCACCGCCATGGTGATGAATGGCGAGGCGGCATTTCAGGTAATGGGCGATTGGGCCAAAGGTGAATTTTTGGCAGCGGGCAAAGTGCCGGGCCAAGATTTCCTTTGCGCATCAACGCCGGGCGAGGGCTATCTTTATAACGTCGACAGCTTTGCCATGTTCAAAGTTGCCGGCGATGACAATGTGGCCGGCCAAGATCTGCTGGCCAAGCTGATCATGGGGAAGAACTTTCAAAAGGTCTTTAACATGAACAAAGGCTCAATCCCGGCCCGCACCGATGTGGCTTTGGATGCGTTCGACAGCTGCGCGCAACTGTCAGCCGCAGACATGGCCGCAAGCTCTGCCTCGGGGTCGCTGTTGCCCAGCTATGCCCATGGCATGGCACTTTATGGCCCGCAGTCGGGGGCGATCACCGATGTTGTGACAGCACATTTTAACTCGGAAATGTCGTCAGCTGATGCCGTGGCCATGCTGGTGGCCGCTGTTGCCAACAGCCGCTGATCATCAGATCACACACCCCGCCAGAGCCATTCTGGCGGGGTGATTTTCATCTTGATTTCTTGCGGGGCCGCGCATGACCAGATGGCTTGAACATCACCTGCCAAAAGCTGTTTTGGCACCCTCATTTCTGGCGGTGCTTGTATTTGTCTATGGCTTTATTGGCTGGACGGCTTGGGTGTCGCTGACGCGATCAAAGCTGATGCCACGCTATGAAATTGACGGATTTGGCCAGTTTGTGCGGCTGTTTGCCAGCCCAAGGTGGGATACAGCCTTTGGCAATCTGTTCATCTTTGGCCTGCTTTTTGTGGTGATTTCACTGGTTTTGGGCCTGTTGCTGGCAATTTTACTGGATCAGCGCATCCGGGTTGAGGGCGTCATCCGCACCATTTATCTCTACCCGATGGCGCTGTCGCTGATTGTCACCGGCACCGCTTGGAAGTGGGTGCTAAACCCCGGCCTTGGGCTTGAGGCGGTTGTGCGCGGCTGGGGGTTTGAGAATTTTCGCTTTGATTGGTTGGTCAACAGCGACATGGCCATTTATACGGTCGTTATCGCCGGTGTCTGGCAGGCGTCTGGCTTTGTGATGGCGCTCTTTTTGGCAGGTCTGCGCTCGGTTGATCAAGAGATCATTCGCGCAGCCGAGGTGGACGGCATTCCGACCTATCGGATTTATTCAGCAATCATCATCCCATCGATGGCGCCCATTTTCATGTCTGCCTTTATCGTGCTGACCCATCTGGCCATCAAAAGCTTTGATCTGGTGATTGCGCTGACAGGTGGTGGGCCCGGATATGCAACCGATCTGCCTGCCACCTATATGTATGCAATGGCATTTTCGCGCGGCGATATTGGGCAAGCGGCAGCGTCGGCCATGGTGATGATGGCAGTCGTCTTTGCGATTGTGGTGCCCTATCTTTATTCAGAGCTAAGGCCACGCCATGACTGATTTTTCAACGGCCAATCGTTCGATGCCACCGCCACCAAGCCGCATGCGCCGCACCGGCGGGGTGAAACGCGCGCTGTTGCGCTGGTTGTTGTTTGCCGGGCTTGGGGTCTTTGCGCTGTTTTATCTGATGCCACTTTTTGTCATGCTGACCACCTCATTAAAAAGTCTTGAGGAAATCCGCACCGGCAGTCTTGTGGCCCTGCCCCGCACCGTGACGTTTGACGCGTGGCATACCGCATGGTCACAGGCCTGCAGCGGTATAAAATGTGAAGGCTTGCGGCCCTATTTCATGAACTCGGTTCTGATTGCGGTGCCGGCTGTGGCGATTTCAACCATGATTGGCGCACTCAACGGCTATGTCGTGGCACATTGGCGGTTTCGTGGTGCGAACATCATCTTTTCACTGATGCTGTTTGGCTGTTTCATTCCGTTTCAGGTGGTTTTGCTGCCGATGGCGCGCATGTTGGGGTTGATGGGGCTGGCGGGCACGATCCCGGGCTTGATCTTTGTGCATGTGATCTATGGCATTGGCTTTACGACGCTATTTTTCCGAAACTATTACGTCAGCGTCCCCGGCGAATTGGTCAAAGCCGCAAAGGTGGATGGCGCAGGGTTTTTGCGGATCTTTTGGTCAATTTTTCTGCCACTTTCGCTGCCGATCTTTGTGGTGACGATCATCTGGCAATTCACCCAAATCTGGAATGATTTTCTGTTTGGGGTATCATTTAGCCAAGCAGGCACCCAGCCGGTGACGGTGGCGTTAAACAATATCGTGAATTCCACCACCGGGGTCAAAGAATACAATGTGGATATGGCCGCAGCCATCATCGCAGCCCTGCCCACGCTGCTGGTCTATGTGGTGGCAGGCAAATATTTCATCCGCGGTCTGACCGCCGGATCGGTCAAGGGTTAGGCGATGCAGCCCAGCCCCATCATGCCACGCGCCGGGGGCGCATTGGCCAACCCATCAGGCGCACATTGCCGCCTTTGCACGAAAGGGATCTAAGATGCCCCCCATTCTTGATATCCGCAATCTATACAAAAGCTATGGCACGACCGAGATTTTGAAAGACATCAATGTCACCATTGAGCCGGGCGATTTTCTGGTGTTGGTGGGCCCCTCTGGCTGCGGAAAATCAACGCTGCTCAACTGTATCGCCGGGCTCGAAGATATTTCTGGCGGTGCCATCCACATTGGCGGGCAAGACATGACCGATGTGGCACCCAAAGATCGCAACATCGCAATGGTGTTCCAATCCTACGCGCTTTACCCCACGATGACGGTGGCCAAAAACATCACCTTTGGCATGAAGGTACGCGGCGTTGATCAGGCCACCCAAGATCACAAATTGGCCGAGGTCGCCCGACAATTGCAAATTGAACCGCTGCTGTCGCGCAAACCCGCCCAGCTGTCAGGGGGCCAGCGCCAACGCGTGGCGATGGGGCGGGCGCTTGTGCGGGATCCTAAGCTGTTTTTGTTCGACGAACCGCTGTCGAACCTCGATGCAAAGCTGCGCGTTGAAATGCGCACTGAAATCAAAAAACTGCACCACAATCTTGGGGCCTCAATGGTTTATGTCACACATGACCAGATTGAGGCGCTGACGCTTGCCACCAAAATTGTGGTGATGAAGGGCGGTGTCATTCAGCAAATTGGCACCCCATCTGAAATCTACAATCGCCCTGCAAATCTTTTTGTGGCTGATTTCATGGGCTCACCCTCGATGAACCTGATCCCCGCGCGCACGCAGCGCATGGGCGAGACCACACAGATTGAAATCGCCCGCCCGGATGGCCCGCCGCTGGTGCTGCAAGACACCCGCCGCCCCGATTTGCCCGCCGATATCATTTTGGGCCTGCGCCCCGAAGACATCGGTGCGCCCGGCTTTCGCCAGGGTCCTTTGGTTCAAACCTCTCCGTGCCGGGTTGATGTCGTCGAGCCCGCAGGCGCAGATACCTATATTGTCGCGCATCTGGGCGGCAAAGAAGTCACAGCCCGGTTTCATGCCGAAACCGAGGCGCAGCCCGGCAGCCCGCTTGAATTTGCGTTTGATTTGACCAAAGCGGCCTATTTCGCCCCCAACTCTGGTGAACGGCTGAACTGACCCAAACACCCCCCGCAAACATCCCCCTTGTCGGTGCCAGCAATGCCCCCGATAAAGGGGCTTCACAGGTCTCACCCCCAACAAAGGACCCCTGCATGCTTTCGGTTGTGGCCGATGTCGGTGGCACCAATACAAGGCTGGCGCTGGCGCGTGACGGCCGGGTGCTGACAGATACCCTGCGCAAGCGTCAAAACACCCGCTTTGCTGATTTGGCTGCGGTGCTGCGCGATTATTTGGCCGAACTTGCCGCCAGCCCGCAAGCCGCCGCGATCGCGATCGCGGGACCAGTGCGTCACGGTGTGGGGCGTCTGACCAATCTGAACTGGGAAATGGACAGTGCGGGCCTGCGTGCGGCAACGGGCGCTGAACGGGTCATGATTTTAAATGATCTTCAGGCCCATGGACACGCCCTTGGGCATCTGGAAACCGACATGGTCGATCTGATCACAGCAGGCACGGGCTCCGAGCCAGGCGGAGCACGGCTGGTTGTTGGGGTTGGCACCGGCTTTAACGCCGCCGTCGCCCATGACACGCCGAGCGGTGTTCAGGTGGCCGCGTCTGAATGCGGGCATATCACGCTGCCCCTGTGCCCCCCAAAGCACGGCGCATTGGGTCAGGCCTTGGCCCAGCCGGATGGGTTCATTGGGGTGGAAGACGCGCTGTCGGGCCGTGGTCTTGAACGCATTTATGGATTTGTCGGACCGGGTGCCACCATGCCTGCGGATCAGATCATGGCAGCCTTGGCCGCGGGCGCACCACAGGCACAGACCACGGCGGGGCTCTTTTTAGATTTGTTGGGCCGGGTGGTGGGGGATCTGGCGCTGGTCCATTTGCCCTTTGGCGGCATTTTTCTGTGCGGTGGGGTGGCACGGGCGTTTGGCGGATTGATCGCGCCCAATGCCCCTAATTTCAGACCAGAATTTGGCCAAGGATTTGCTGCAAAAGGCAGGTTTTCCGACTTTATGACCGCGTTCCCCATTCACATGATCACCGATGATTTTGCCGCCCTGTTGGGCTGCGCGGCCAGCCTGCAGGCCCCCAACGCACCAACATCCACCCGGATTTGACGCAAAAATTCTACAACTGTCGCATTTCGCACGCGCCCAGCTCTGCCCCCCCCGTTAGGCTTCTTGAAAACCAAAGATGAGGGGCACCATGGCCAGCACAGATCCGCTTTTGCAACCCTATCAGCTCAAACACCTGACGCTGCGCAACCGGATCATGACAACCAGCCATGAACCAGCCTATCCCGTTGATGGCATGCCAAAAGAGCGCTATCGCGCCTATCACGTCGAACGCGCCCGCGCCGGTGTGGCGCTGACAATGACGGCTGGGTCGGCGGCAGTTTCACGCGACAGCCCGCCGGTTTTCAACAACATTCTGGCATATCGGGATGAGGTCGTGCCGTGGATGCGCGCGCTCAGCGACGAATGCCATGAACATGGCTGCGCGGTGATGATCCAGCTGACGCACTTGGGCCGACGCACGACATGGAACAAGGGCGATTGGCTGCCCTCGGTGTCGGCCGGGCCCTTTCGCGAACCCTCGCACCGGGCCTTTCCCAAAGTTGTCGAAGATTGGGATATCGCCCGCATCATCGAAGATTACGCAGATGCTGCGCAACGAATGCAGGCCGCCGGGCTCGATGGGATTGAGCTGGAATGCTATGGCCATCTGATGGATCAGTTCTGCTCGCCGCTGACCAACACGCTTGATGCCCCCTATGGCGGCAGTTTTGACAACCGCATGCGCTTTAGCATGGATGTGTTGGACGCCATTCGCAAACGGGTCGGTGCTGGATTTTTGGTGGGTGTACGCTACACGGCCGATGAAACCGCCCCCGGTGGTATTTGCGTGGAGGACGGATTGGAAATGGGCCGCCGCTTTCGTGACAGCGGCATGGTCGATTTTCTCAACATCATCCGCGGTCAGATCCACACAGACCCGGCCATGACCGATGTGATCCCGATTCAGGGCATGGCCTCTGCACCGCATCTGGACTTTGCAGGACAAATCAGGGCCGAGATTGGCATGCCCACCTTTCATGCCGCGCGCATCCCAGATGTGGCGACCGCCCGCCATGCCGTGGCCAGCGGCAAGCTGGATATGGTAGGGATGACCCGTGCCCATATGGCCGATCCGCACATCGTGCAAAAGATCATTGAGGGCCGCGAAGACGATATTCGCCCCTGTGTCGGTGCCACCTACTGTCTGGATCGGATCTATGGCGCAGGTGAGGCGCTTTGCATCCACAATGCCGCAACCGGGCGTGAACTGACGATGCCCCACAACATCCCCGCGGCCGATATGCACAAACGCGTGGTGGTGGTGGGTGCAGGCCCCGCCGGGCTCGAGGCTGCACGCGTGGCCGCAGAGCGGGGCCACGCCGTCACCGTATTTGAGGCGGCACCCGAGCCGGGCGGCCAGATCCGTCTGACCGCCCAAACTCCCCGCCGCCGTGAAATGATCGGCATTGTGGATTGGCGCATGGCGCAATGCGCGGCGCGCGATGTGGTGTTTCATTTTAACACCTATGCCGAACCCGAAGACGTGCGGGCACTGAACCCCGATCTGGTGATCATTGCTACGGGCGGGTTGCCGCAAACGGCGGTGTTGGAGGCGGGCAATGATCTGGTGGTGTCCAGCTGGGATATTCTGTCGGGCGATGTGAAACCGGGCAGCAACGTGCTGATTTTTGATGACGCAGGCGACCACCCCGCCCTGCAAGCCGCCCAGATGATCGCGCAAACCGGCGCACAGGTTGAAATCATGACCCCTGATCGCAGTTTTGTCCCCGATGTGATGGCGATGAACTTGGTGCCCTATATGCGCGCGCTCCAAGATAAAAACGTTACCTTTACTGTGACCTATCGGCTGCGCTCAGTGACACGCGATGGCAACCAGCTGTGCGCCACGATTGGCAGTGACTACATGGCTCTGGCACGTCAGGCGCACTATGATCAGATCGTTGTCAATCACGGCACCTTGCCGCTTGATGATCTGTATTTTGCACTTAAACCGCTGTCACGAAACCTGGGCGCGGTGGATCAGGGCGCACTTTTGGCAGGCCAGCCCCAAGACCGCAATGGCGGGCCAGCAGACGGATTTCAACTGTTTCGCATTGGGGATGCCGTTTCATCGCGCAACACTCACGCCGCAATCTATGACGCGTTGCGGCTTATGAAAGATCTTTGACACACAGCTTTGGCACAGGGAATGACATCGATGGATACGCCCACAGACACAACCACCCCCCGTCGCAGCCGCAGCGGCGGCCGTCAGGCCCGCCAAGATGCCGCCAGCCAGGCAACCCCTAGCTTGGCGCGCCCCTATATCCAACGGGCCATTCCCCCCTATGACATCGTGGGCGAAGAAGGCTTGGCCAAGATTGAAGCCGCCGCCGACCGCATTCTGGCCGAAACCGGCATCGAATTTCGGGATGATCCGGTTGCGCTTGCCCATTGGCGGCGCGCCGGTGCGCATGTGACGGGCGATCTTGTTCGCTTTCCACCGGGCCTGCTGCGTGAGCTGTTAAAAACCGCACCGCGTGAATTCACCCAACATGCGCGCAACCCAGCCAATTCGGTGCAGATCGGCGGTAAAAACGTCGTGTTTGCACCGGCTTATGGCTCGCCATTTGTGATGGATCTGGATCGGGGGCGCCGCTACGGCACGATTGAGGACTTCCGCAATTTTATCAAACTGGCGCAATCCTCGCCTTGGTTGCATCATTCAGGTGGCACGATTTGTGAGCCGACCGATGTTCCGGTCAACAAACGCCATCTTGACATGGTCTATTCCCACATTCGCTATTCTGACCGTCCCTTTATGGGATCGGTCACCGCTGAAGATCGCGCTGGAGATAATATTGAAATGAGCCGCATCCTGTTTGGGGCTGATTTTGTTGACCAAAACTGTGTGATCTTAGGCAATGTCAATGTAAACTCGCCGCTGGTTTGGGATGGCACCATGACACGGTCGTTGCGCGCCTATGCCCGCGCCAATCAGGCAGCGGTGATTGTGCCATTTATTCTGGGCGGCGCGATGGGGCCCGTTACAACGGCGGGTGGAATTGCGCAATCTTTGGCTGAAACGATGGCCGGTTGTGCGTTGACACAACTAGAGCGGCCAGGCGCACCAGTGATCTTTGGCAATTTCCTCAGTTCCATGAGCCTGCGATCAGGCTCGCCCACCTTTGGAACCCCCGAACCGGCAGCGGGCTCGCTGATCATCGGGCAATTGGCCAGACGATTGGGCTTACCCCTGCGCTGTGCAGGCAATTTCACCACATCAAAAGTGCCAGATGCCCAAGCGATGATGGAAGGCGTGATGTCGATGATGTCGGCTGTCCATTGCGGGGCGAACTTTATTCTGCATTCGGCCGGATTTTTGGACGGTTTGCTGTCAATGTCTTATGAAAAGTTCATGTTGGATGCCGATTTCTGTGGTGCGCTGCATTCCTATCTGGATGGCGTGGTGATTGATGACAACACGCTGGCGGTTGATGCTTTTGCAGAAGTTGGGCCGGGAAATCACTTTTTTGGCTGCGCACACACAATGGAAAATTACAAAACCGCGTTTTTCGATGCCAGCCTTTCCAATAATGAGCCGTTTGAAAAATGGGAACTGGGCGGATCAGTTGCATCGCCTGAACGCGCAAATGCCGCATGGAAGCGCAGTTTGGCTGAATATGAAGCCCCCGCCTTGGACAGCAGCATTGATGCCGCACTTCAAGCTTTCATGGATCGGCGCAAGTCTGAGATGGAGGATGCTTGGTATTAACACTGAGCACACACAAAACTATACTTTCGTATATTGAAAATATACTTTTGCGTTTTCTTATATTCAAATGAATATCCAAATTAACCGAATGACAACATGCCCTAGACTTCGGAATTTATAATATAAATTTAATTCAGGTATGTGTGTTTTTGTAAGGTTAAGGTTTGACGCCGCGATACATCGTTGTCTTCTTATGAACCTCACTCAGACCGCAGAAAAAATTAATAGAATGCCCGAAAACTGGGTATGACAGGGAAGTTGGAAGATCATATGCGCATTCTACTGGTTGATGATAAAGCAAACCATGACGCGCTTAATGCTACAATGCGGTTGGAAAAATTCTCAGTCAAACGGGTGCCAAACGGGGCGGCCATGATAGTGGCTGCACAGTCCGAGAGCTTTGATATCATTTTGTTTGACGTTTTGATGCCAGACATGTCGGGCTTTGATGCCATAAGCCAAATGCGCGCCAATTTGATTGAGGCACCGATTTGCATTTTGTCTGAGGTTGGCAACGCTGCCAGCAAGATCCGTGCATTGGAACTGGGCGCGGATGATTACATTCAGCTGCCGATCAAAGCCGAAGAACTGACCGCCCGAATTGAAGCGATTATCCGCCGCGCCTCGGGACATATCGCGTCGCATCTTGATATCGGGGATATCCGGATCGACAATCGGGCGCGCGTTGTATTTTTTGCGGGCAATCTGGTGCCGCTGACGAACAAAGAATTTACCGTGTTGGAACTGCTGGCCAACCGCCGTGGTCGCACGATCAGCAAAGAAGGCATCATGTCACAGATCTATTCTGGCCATGATGAACCAAATGGCAAAATTATTGACGTGTTCATCTGCAAAATTCGCAAGAAATTAGCAAAAATTCGCGGTGACGGCGGTGATTACATCGCAACCGTTTGGGGCAAGGGCTATATGCTGCGCGCCCCACACGCTGAACAGTCAGCGGCCTGATTTCAGGCCAGCCTTCACACAGGCTATCACTGAATTTTCTAAAGAATCTGCTGGTCGCGGGCGATCATCGCGGCATGTGTGCGATTGCGCGCGCCCAGTTTGCGGCTGAGCGTTTTAACGTGCAACTTTACCGTGACTTCTTGAACGTCACAGTCACGCGCGATTTCCTTGTTTGATTTACCTTCGCACAGCCCCGCCAGCACCTGACGTTCGCGCTCACTTAAAACAATGCGGTTTTCAGCGCTGCTGGTCTCACCCTGAAGAAAGCGAAAGGGCGCGAACACTTCACCCGCAGCCATAAACTTTACCGCCACCGCCATCGAGCGCAGCGAAATCGTTTTAGGCACAAATCCCGCAGCCCCTGCCGCCAGCACCTTTTCTGCGACCTCGCGCGAAGCAGTGCCCGAAATCACTGCAACCGCACGCCCCCCATTGGCCGCCAGCGCCCGCCCCAAGCCCAAGAGACCATCCATGCCAGGCATTGAATAATCAAGCAGCACCAAATCATAAGGCCCCGCACGCCCAATCGCATCCATCGCAGATGCAAGATCAGCCGCAACATCCACAGAAATGTCTTTATCGGCGCTAAGCGAGGCCGAAATTGCCTCGCGTACCAGATCATGATCATCTGCTAACAATATCCGAATGCGTGCATCTGACATGCGTTCAGCCGCAACCTTTCCAATATGCATCAGATCCGACCGATGCCGCCCCTATCATCCGCCCAATCAGCCGGAACATCACAGCCAGTCTGGGCATTCATATTTTGGCCAATCCTATTTAGCCCCAGTGAATTCGCCAGAAATCTGGCACAACAACCTTCAATTAACATTCGTTATAGGCATTTCATTTATTTGTCATTACCCTTTTGATTGCAAAGCTGCGTTTTGACAGGCTAAATTTGGGCCTGTGCTATAATTGCAAAGAAGCCACAAGTGTTGACACATCCCAGCAAGATTTCCGCCAGCGCCATGCAGACGCTGCCAATGCGCATCGCGCGTAACCTGCAGCCATGCGCGCTGCAATGATGGCGCATTCGTTTTTCAGCAAGATTAAGCGGTTTGCGCCAGTCGTCGGTCCAGCGATTGCACCAGCCTTGGCAAATATCAGCTTTTTGATGGTGGGCATTAGCTTTGCCTTGGCCGTAGGGGCGGTTGGCTATATCGGCTCAGATGTTCTACGCAGGGTTGAGGCCTTTGGGTCAGACAGAGCTGATACCGCACAATGGGCGATCAATAAGATTGATGGCGATCTGTTGCTTTTTCAAAACACGTTACTTTTGGCCAGATCAGCACCGCAGATTGGGCTGGACCCGCTGCGCCAACGCTTTGCAACGCTCAACGGCCAGATTACCGATGATCTGGGCGTCAAGGTGCTGACAACGGCCGTACCAATTCCGCAAACTGGGGCGGCGGTGCGAGGGTTGCAAGCTTGGGCCGCTGAAACCAGGCCGCTGATGGATGGGCCAGATGGGTTGTTGCGGGCCAATTTGGCGCAGCTTTATCTGCGCACTGAGGCCCTGCACGACACAACCCACGCCATCGCCAAAAAAGCCAACACAGCCTTTGCCGAACAAACGCGAAACGAACGGCGAGAAATCACCAACAGCCTGCAAAACATCGCTTATCTGACGCTTGCGCTGATTGCTGATTTGCTTTTGCTGTCGGTGGGCGTGTTTCGGCTTTACCGCCGATCAGAAAGCCAATCTGATCAGATCAAAAGCACCACCGCCCGACTTGAAACTATGGTGACAGCGTCATTTGATGCCATTCTGGCCTTGGACGACGCAGGTCGGACTTTAGCATTTAACCCTGCAGCTGAGCGGATTTTTGGCTATGATGCTGCAAGTGTCATGGACAGATGTGCGGCCGATTTTCTGGTGCCTGATGACGTGCGCGACACCCATCCCTTAGTGCGGATCACCGCGGGAAAGGGCATGGACCAGCCACCGATCAAACGTGGGCGGCTGCGCACGCGGGCACTGCGGCGCAGCGGTGAAAGCTTTGCCGCCGAATTTTCGATCGATCTGGCCCCAAGCCCGGCGGGGGCCGTATGGGTGATTTTTGCGCGTGATATTTCCGACAGCATTGCCCGCGAACAGCAGCTTAAACAGGCCCGCGACACTGCGTTGGCCGGAGACAGGGCTAAGGCGCGTTTTTTGGCCGTGATGAGCCATGAAATTCGCACGCCACTAAACGGTCTGCTAGGCTCGCTTGATCTTTTGGCTGATACCAATCTCAGCCCCGAACAGGCCCGGCATCTGACGGTTTTACAAACCTCGGGGCAATTGTTGATGCAGCATGTCAACGATGTGCTCGACCTCTCACAGGTGGAATCGGGACGGTTGCAGCTTGAATTGGTGCCTGTTGATCTTCAACAGTTGATGGAAGATCTGGTAGACGGGCAGCTGCCCGTGGCGCGAGCGGGCGGCAACCGCCTTGATTTCCGCATCCTGGGCCCTGCCCCGGATTTGGTTGAGGCCGATCCCCGCCGGATTGGTCAGATTGTGCTTAACCTTTTAAGCAATGCGCTGAAATTCACCCGCGGCGGATCGATCCGGGTTGAGCTAGAGCAGCTGCCCGCCAGCCCAGATCAGGCCACCGATCAGCAGCTGTTTGAAATACGCGTGGCCGATACGGGCCAAGGCATTTCTGACGCTGATCAGGAACGCATTTTTGAAGATTTCGTGACGCTTGACACCTCATACGGGCGCAAGGCGGGTGGCACGGGGCTGGGTTTGGGGATCGCGCGCAACATGGCCCGGCTGATGGGGGGTGATATCGATTTGCAAAGTGAGCCCGGTGAGGGCAGCCTGTTTTCATTGCGCTTACCGCTGCACAGCGCCAAACCGCGCGCGCCGCGCAAAACAGCCCGCCCCAGCGACAGTGCTGATATGTTGCCACAAGACTTGGCTGATCTGTTCACGTCCGCCAATCTGCCATCGCTTGATATTTTGGTCATTGAAGACAATGAGATCAGCCGCAATGTGCTTTGCGCCATGTTAAAAAAGGCCGGTCACCGCCCAGCCGAAGCCGAAGATGGGTTGATCGGCATGCAAATGGCCGCTGAGACCCGCTATGATCTGATCTTCACCGATATTTCCATGCCGCGATTGGATGGGATGGCAGCGACCAAACTGATCCGAAATGGTGGTCTGTCACGACATGCCATTATCATCGCGGTGACCGCCCATGCCATGCCCGAAGAAATTGATCGGTTCAAACAGGCGCAAATTGATGACTTTTTGCTAAAACCTGTTCGGATCAGCAGCCTGCAACAGTGTTTGCTTCGCCATTTTCAGGCCCAACCCCAAGCGGCAGCACCTGCCCCCGCTCTGCCCCCAGGCCTGCTTGACCCCGAAACCGCACACCAATTGCGCGATCTGCTTACCATTGAGGAATATGGCGAAACCCTCGACCAATTTGAGGCAGAGATGGGAACACTGATCGACGCGATACAAAACCCAGACACCACGGGCCTGCAATCCAAAGTTCATCATGCGGCCGGTTCTGCGGCCACGTTTGGGGCCCTGGCCCTGCGTCAGACATTGTCGCATTTAGAGGCGGCGCTGAAATCTGGCGATGCAGCCGCCCAACACATGGCCATGCAAGCATTGCCAGCCTTGTGGCAAGACACCGTGCCCCACTTGGCCCTGCCCAAAACGCTTGAAACCTAGCCCACCCGTCAATCGCCATCGGCACCGCCAGCGCCCATTCGGCGCGAGGCATCAGATGCGGGCACCAACGTTTCATCGGCAAAGCGGCGCAAAATTTCCAGCCCTGTCGGCGCATAGGCGCACGCCGGGGGTGATCTGGGCCACACGCCAGCCTCAAACTCGGCCCTCTGCGGTGGAACACGCACGATAATTTCAGCCTCTGACAAACCGATCAGCTCGGCCCCCGCTGGGCTTTGGGCAAAAGAAAGGCCGCCACCCGCCGGGACAACCAATCGTTTCGTCCCCGCATTGCGCCAAGACAGCTCAATATCAGTGCTCAGCCGCGTGGCGGTTTGGGCCAGATGTGGCAGCAAAAACCCCGGCCATGCCACAGGCCTAATCTGCACGGCGCGTGCCGTGCTCACACCCTGATCCATCCCACAAAAATCGACAAGCGCCACCCCAACATGCAGCGCGCAAAGCAGCAGGTTGGGCGCATGAGCGCGCCATTGACCTGCAGCAACCTGTAAAGATGCGCAGCCCCGCCACCCCACCAGCACACGCGCCAAAAGACCTGCGCCATCTTGCCCCCCGGCGTGCAGCAGCGCCGCAGCCCATCCGGCCTCTTCCGCAAGGCCCCACTCAAGCCCCGCCCCACGCGCGGCCTTGCCCGCCAAAGCCCGCATTTCAGGCACAGACAGACCCCCAACGTCAGCCATAATGGTGCTGCCCGCTGGGATTTAATGCAGCCCCAACCATCTCATCTGGGAATGGCGCGCCCTGAAACAGGCTGATCCGCACCCATCGGTCTGATCGGGGATCAAACCGCGATGCACCGAAAAATGCCAGTTTACTGCGCAAAAGGTCAATCGGCAGCATATCTTCGGCCAAGAGATTGGCCTGAATTTCGGCGTAAGGGTGTCGCGCCGATATCTGCGCGCGGCGGATCATCATGCGATGCTGCGGATAGAGCAGTGCGAATTCTGCAACCGTTTCCACGCACGCCCCACACAGATCAGCCGCCAACGCTTGTGCTTGGCGTGCGATATCCAATGGCTCTTCGCGCGCGGCCCCCTCTTCGGTCTGGCGCTGCCCCAGACGCGGCTCGTGCTTTTCCTCAGATACATACCAAAACCGGGCCGAGACGGCAGGATCCGTGAAATCAAACGCCTGCGCCCATCCATAATGTTTAACCAAGATCGCGTGCAGATCGGCCAAAGACATTGCCCCCTGCACGGCAAAACCCGCATCTTCGTCAGCCTGCATGCAATCGCCCAGCCCATCAACCAAGGCGCCCTGTGGCTCTAACAGCAGCGCAAGCAGTGCCTCTTGCCCTTCGGTCTGCAGGTGCTCTTGGCCCCACCGCCACAGGCGATCCCAAGGATGGGGCGCCGACAAAACATCAGGTTCTTGGGCCAGATGATCGGCTATGGCTGACAAATCAGCGCGCAACCCAGCCAAACGGGTGACTTGCAGCGGATGGCCACTTTGCCAATGCGCGGCATTGCCACGCGCCTCTGACAGCGCCTGCGCAAACGCCGTTTGGCTGTCATTGCACGCGATGGGCAAAGCGCGCACACGGGCCAGCGCCTCTTCCCGGGCCATGATCCAATTATTCAACAAAATAGGATGGCGGATCAAAAAGGGGGCCATCCCCAGACCTGTGGAATTGCCCACCCCCAGCCCACGCCGAAGCTCTGGGTTCAGCCGCACCGCCACGCCCCCCCCGCGCATTTGCGCCAGATGTTCAACCAAATCCACACTAAACGCTCGGATGAACCAAACTGTCAGCATTTCCGCCTGAAACGGCGCCGCCAGTTCTGGCCGGGTGGCAACGGTGCAACGATCAGCCGCGCCAAACTTGCCCGAGCCATAGACCGCCGTGGTGCGCATCAAATATCCAGTTTGCTCAAGCAATGCCGCATCGGGCTGCTGGCCCAATGCAAGCTTGTCGATCACATGATCAAAAAGCCGCACAGATCTGTTGGCGCGGCTGAGCGTGAGTTCGCGCGGGCTGATCCGACCGGCTTCCTGCAAGGGCACATTGGCGGCCAATCGGTCCAGATCATCTTGGGTGGGCGTGCCGTCATAAAGCGCGAATGTCGCATCCCAAGCCGTCGCAATCACCCGATCAGAGCGTTGATCGGCGGGCAGATCATGGGCAAAGGCCACAAGCGTATAGCTGCGCTCACGCCCAACTGCGCGGTAAGTGGCCCGCCCAACCCCGCGCGCATCGATCTGCCAAACGGGGCGGTCAAACACCCAAGCCTCAGACTGCAACCGCCGCAGCATCTGGCGCAGGAATGACAGCCGCGTCGGATGAGACACGCCAAGACGTGGCAACTGCATCACCTGATCAGCCGGGCGGCGAAAGGCTGCAGCACCGGGCATCGGGTTCAGCGTGTCACAGGTCATTTTGGCGCGCCTGTGTGGGGGATTGGCGCAAAACTTTCGGCAAAAAAGCGCTGCCAATTGCCCCCCATGATGGCGGCAACCTCGTCGCCATTCATCCCAACATCCGCCAAACCTTGGGCAATCGCACCAAAATGGCGATTGTCAGAAAACCAATCAGGCATCGGCGGAAACCCGGCTGATGTAGCGCTGCCCTCACCAAAATCAATGCCCTTTGTCCAACGCCCCACCCGCATCCATTCCACCACACTGTCGGGGTGATCTTGGCACAAATCACTGCCCAACCCCAACGAAGAAACGCCATAGCGCTCGGCCGCGCGTGCAATCATCGTGCAAAAATCGCCTAAGGTGCAGCCACTGCCCGCCGCCAAATGATGCGGATAAAGCGAAAACCCCAACATGCCACCGCTTTCACTCAGCGCGCGCAACACGCTGTCTGATTTGTTGCGCAACGCCGGGTGCCACTGGGCCGGATTGGCGTGCGTGATGGCAATGGGGCGGGTTGAATGCGCGATTGCTTGCAGGGTTGAGCGTTCGGCAGAATGGCTCATATCAATGACCATGCCCACACGGTTCATCTCAGAAATCACACCGCACCCCATCCGCGTCAGCCCAGGGTCTTCGGCTTCATAGCAGCCAGTGGCCAGCAATGATTGGTTATTATAACTTAACTGCATAAACCGCAGGCCCAATTGGTGCAGCACAGCGACCAACCCAATGTCATCTTCGATACAGCTTGGGTTTTGTGCGCCAAAAAAGATGGCTGTGCGGCCACTTTCACGCGCATGCGCAATGTCGTCAGCAGTAAACCCTTGAAAGATCAGGTCACTATGGCGTTCAAACCAACGGTTCCACTGTGCGATATTGGCGACTGTTTCGCGGAAATTTTCGTGATAGGTGATGGTGGCATGCACCGCATCCACACCACCCTGGCGCATTTCACGAAAGATCTTTTCCGACCAATTGGCATATTGCAGCCCATCAATCAGCGGTGCCGAAACCCGTTGCATCGCGCGCGCCTTTATTGCGGCGGCCCATCGTTAACCACCCAAGACAGCTTGGAAAAAATTACAGCTTAGAGCAATGGTAAAAGCGCATGACCCGCTATAGCTGAATTTGGCCAAACCCTTCGCGCAAGATCGTGCTCCATCCCTCAGACATTCGGGCAAATTGGGTGTCACCCGCATCAATCCGGCGACGCAGATCCACCCGACAGGTATCGCGTTTGACCACCATCAAATCCAGCGGCATGCCAACCGACAGGTTTGAACGCAGCGTGGAATCCATCGACAGCAGCGCAGCCTTTTGCGCATCTTCCAGCGAGGTTTCCGGCTTTACGACCCGATCAAGGATTGGCTTGCCATATTTGTGCTCACCAATTTGTAAAAAGGGGGTGTCTTCGGTGGCCTCAATGAAATTGCCCTCGGGATAGATCAGAAACATCCGCATATCGCCACCACGCCGCTGGCCTGCCACAATCATACTGGCGCTGGCAGATTGCTTCATGCGCTGCAGCTTATCGGCCACTTGGGTACTGACATCGGCCAGCGTGGCCCCAACAATTTCAGCCACCGCCAGCATTGTGGGGGCCAGCATGATCGAATTGGTATCACTTGCCTCGGGATGGGCAATGGCATCCGTGATCCGCGCGATTGTGGTTTGCGTCACCGACAGGCTGCCCGCGGTCAGAATGCTGATCACGCGCTCACCTGCATCTTCGAACACAAACATCTTGCGATAGGTTGCAATGTTATCAAGCCCGGCATTGGTGCGCGTGTCCGACAGCATGACAAAGCCCGCCCGCAGCATCAAACCAACACAGTATGTCATCGTCTGTCTTCCCCGGCCCTTTTGGCGCTGACCCTATTGCTGCACGGACTGAATCGCAACGCTGACATCCATTGTTTCTGCACCCATACCGCGCGCAATGCCACGGATGGGGGCGGCATCACGCGCATCCATGCCCGAACCCAGACGGATATAGCGCGCATCAGGGCAGCAACGGTTGGCCGGGTCAAACCCCACCCAGCCCAGACCCGCCACCCAAAGTTCAGCCCACGCATGCGCCGCCTCGCCCCGGTCTTGGCCCACCAACAAATATCCCGAAACATAACGTGCGGGGATATCCGCACTGCGCGCCGATGCAATCAGCGCATGCGCGTGATCTTGGCACACGCCTTCGCCCAAGGCCAAAGCCTCGGCAGCCGTGGTATGGGCGGCCGTAACACCCGGGCGGTAAACAATAGCGTCCGAGATCGCCCCCGATAACCGATGCGCTTGTTCCAACAGATCGGGGGTCGAACCTTTGGCCGCACGCCCCAATTCAATCAACGTGCGATCTGCTCGAGTGGCGGGTGTTTCGACCAAATAGGCCTCGGGCGGGATGCTTTCACGGTGGCCCGATAAAACCCCCGCCAAGTCGCGGGTTTCCACCTGCCCGGTGACCGTCACACTCAGCGCATCCACCGGACCTTGAACACTGTAGCCTTGGATCCAATCGCCGGCTGCATCGCGAAACCCGCCGCCTGCAATGCCATCTGAAAGTGTGACATCCCACACAATCACACGCTGGCCATCAAAGCACGACGGATACAGGCGGTGGCTTTGCACAACCCCACGCACCGGCTGATCATAGCGGTAATGCGTGATATGGTTGACCGTTAAAATCATCGCACATCCCCACTAAGATAGCATTCATGGATCAGACCGCCCAGATCAGCGACATCGGCAATGAACCGGGTCAAAAAGTTGTGCAACCCTTCGTCAAACACCGCATCGATGCTCAAGGCCTGCAATTCATCCACCATGGCTTGGGCGCGGGTTTGGGTGGCATTTGCACTGCCATAAAACACCGCCAATCGCTCCAAATGATCTGACACACCCGCGATAGCGGTCAAAAGCGCACGTGGGCATTGCCGGTTCAAAACCAGAAAATGCACAATTTTTGCGGCGGTCAGCTCACCTCCATAGGCCCAGTGAAACGCCCGATGCGCCGACATCGCACGCAACAATGTGCTCCATTGATATGTATCCAGCCCGGTGCCCACATAATCGACCTGCGGCAACAGCACATAATATTTCACATCCATCAGCCGCGCAGTGCTGTCAGCGCGTTCAAGCAGGTAGCCAAGATTTAGAAAATCATAGCCATCATTGCGCAATTGCGTGGCATCAATCGCACCGCGCACCATGGCAGTGTGGCGCATTGTCCAATCGGTCAGCCTGCTCATTTCAAGCTGCGATCGGGGCAGCCGTTCAAGCCCGCGCAGTTCTTGAAAAGCGGTGTTCAGTGCATCCCAAACCTGCGAAGTCAGGGCTGTGCGCACAATGCGGCCATTTTCACGCGCCGCTGTAATACATGACGCGATCGACGATGGGTTATCGCGGTCAAAAAACAAATAGCTCTCAATATTGCGCTGCACAGGGTCATCATATTTGCGGGCAAAGCCCTCGGCCGTGCCACTGGCCTGCAAGATCGAATCCCATTCGCTGCGAAACCCAGCACCCGCACTGGGCAACAGGGAAATACGCGCGCCCACATCCAAAAGCCGCGCGGCGGTTTCAGCGCGTTCCATGTAACGCGCAATCCAAAACAGGTGATCGGCTGTGCGACTTAACATATCATCACTCCGCCAAAACCCATGTGTCTTTGACACCGCCACCCTGCGACGAATTTACAACCAAACTTCCCTCGGTCAGGGCAACACGCGTCAGCCCACCCGGCACCAGTTCAATGCGTTCGCCCACCAAACAAAAGGGCCGCAAATCGACATGACGCGGCGCGATACCCTGATCAACAAAGGTGGGTGTGGTTGACAGTGCCAAGGTAGGCTGTGCGATATACTTGCCAGGATCTGCGCGCAACCTTTCGGCAAAGGATGCAAGTTGGTCACGGCTGGCCTTGGGGCCCACCAACATGCCATAGCCCCCCGACCCATGCACCTCTTTGACGACCAATTCAGCCAGATTATCCAACACATAGCGCAGATCATCAGACTTGGCGCATTGCCACGTCGGCACGTTTTGCAACACTGGCTCTTCGCCCAGATAAAACCTTATCATATCAGGGACATAGGTATAAACCGCCTTGTCATCGGCCACCCCCGCCCCCGGCGCTGACGCAATGGCCACACCACCAGACCGATAGACATCCATCAACCCCGGCACGCCCAGCATGGAATCAGGGCGAAAACACAGCGGGTCAATAAATGCGTCATCCAAGCGGCGATAAATCACATCGACCTTCTTCGGGCCCTCTGTGGTGCGCATCCACACAAACGGCCCCTCTACAAACAAATCCGCACCTTCAACCAGTTCGATACCCATCAAATCGGCCAAAAAGCTGTGTTCGTAATAGGCCGAATTAAAATGGCCGGGTGTCAGCAACACCACGACCGGGTCGCTGCTGGTGCATTTTTCCGGGGCGACTGAGGCCAGCGTGCGGCGCAACAGCGTAGAATACGAATCGATCGGCTCAATCCGGTTTTCGCGAAACAGGCCGGGAAACAGCCGCATCATGATTTCGCGGTTTTCCAACATATAGCTGACACCAGAGGGCGTGCGGCAGTTGTCCTCTAACACATAAAATGTATCAGGCCCGGTGCGCACGATGTCGATGCCAACAATATGGCTGTAGACCCCCCGTGGTGGCACAATTCCGGCGGCGGCCTTTTCATAGGCGGCATTGCGATACACAAGCGCGGCTGGGATTTTACCCGCCCGGACAATCTCGCCCCTGCCATAAATATCAACCAAAAACGCATTCAACGCGCGGGCACGCTGCTTCACGCCCCGCTCTAATTTGCGCCATTCGGCTTGGGTAAACACACGCGGAAACATATCAAACGGGATCAAGCGATCCGGGTCGCCGCCCTCACCATAAACGGCAAAGGTGATCCCAATTCTGCGAAAAAACGCCTCTGCCTCGGCCTGTTTCAGGCAGCGCAGCTCATCAGGCATTTGCTGGGTCCAATCGGCCAGCCGGGCATAGGGCGGGCGAACCTGATCGGCGTGAAACATCTCATTAAAGGCTGTGCTCACTCTTTCCCCGCATTGCTAAACGGCCGCTGTTGCTTGCGCAAACACTACGCCCAGCCACCAACCCAAGGAAAGCAATCACGTGATTTAACGAACAGGCCCCGGGATGATTTGCCCAAAATTAAAGCATTTCGCCTAATTTTATAGCAAATAAACCCGGGGCCTGCCCCAAATTCAGCGTTTTACAACAGGCTTGGCAGCCACAAGACGATACCGGGGAAAGCAATCAACACGGCCACTGTCGCCAAATCGGCAATGAAAAACGGGCTGGCACCGCGAAAAACGTCTTGGGCGGAAATATCAGGCCGCACCCCAGCCACCACAAAACAGTTCAATCCGATCGGTGGGGTAATCAGACAAAGCTCTGCCATTTTCACCACGATAATCCCAAACCAAATCGCACATTCTTCACCCGACATACCCAAGGCGCTTGCCTCACGCGTGACATCCACACCACCATTCAGCGCAATCACCGCCGGAAAGGTCACCGGCAACGTCAAGATCAGCATGCCAATCGCATCCATGAACATGCCCAAAATCACATAGGCACCCAGAATGATCAAAAGCGTGAGAATCGCTGGCTGATGCAGCCCTGAAATAAAGGCTGCAAAGGTGTTGGGCAGATCAGCAAACCCAAGATAGCGCACAAAGATCAGCACGCCCCAAATCATCGTAAAGATCATCGTGGTCAACTTGGCCGATTCAATCAGCGCCCCAGACAGATCTTTCCAACGCGTGCCTTTGTAAAGCGCCATCAACAGCACCACAAACGCGCCCAGCGCCCCCGCCTCTGTCGGGGTGCCCCAGCCGCCGTAGATGCAATACATGATGATGGCCACAACGAAAAAAATCGGCGCAGCAGGCGGCAGCGCGGCAAAGCGCTGCGCCCAAGTAAAGCCCGTCACCGGTGGCCCAAGCTTTGGGTTGCGCTTGGCCATACCAATAATCATCACGGCATAAATCACCGCCGACACCGCACCCGGCAAAAACCCTGCCAACAGCAATTTGCCGACCGAGCTTTCCGTGATGATCGCGTAAATCACCAAAATCGCCGATGGCGGAATAAGCGACGCAAGCGTGCCACCCGCGGCAACAACCCCCGCCGCAAAGCGTTTGTCATAACCCACCCGCAACATTTCAGGGATCGCAATGCGCGCAAACACAGCCGACGTGGCAACCGAAGCCCCAGACACCGCCGCAAAGCCTGCTGTGGCAAACACTGTGGCCACGCCCATTCCACCCGGCAACCAGCCAAGCCAGCGTTTCGCTGCCTCAAAGATTGCGGTGGTCAGACCCGCGAAATAGGCCAGATAACCGATCAAAACAAAAACAGGGATCAGCCCCAAAACATGGCTGGCAGTTTTGGAATGTGGAATCTGACCGGACAGTTTTAATGTGACAGTGATGGCCCGCATCGGGTCCATCCCCTTGTCGATGGTATAAAAAAGAAACATCCCCAAAATGCCAATCAGCGCCGTAGCAAAGGCCACACGCACCCCGATCAGCACCAATATCAGCAAAACACCCGATAAGAGGATTGCGGTTTCAATGGTGGTCATAGCTGATCCTCGGATTTTTCACGGGTGGAAACGGTGCGCGCCTCAGCCAAAGCTTGGGCGGCGGCATCTTCGATCAAAGGCACGGCCACCGGCTCATCCTCGCCGGTGCGCATGGCGCGGGCATACCCCCACAGCTGCAGCACAAGCCGGGCAATCAAAAAGGCAAACATCACAGCCACGACCATTTTCACTGGCCATGTTGGGATGTTGAGATCATCGGTGGTATCGCCCAGTGTCAGCGCGCGCGACGCGTGATCAAATGCGCCATAAAACAGCGCAACCGACAAGATCAGCATCACCAAAATACCAATCGCCTCAGTCAGCCAAAGCACACGCCCCCTGAGCTTGCCGGCAACCAGATCCATCCGGATGTGTCCGCCCAAACGCTGGCAGTAGGCCACCCCCAAAAAGGCCATCAACGGCACCATCTGCTGCATGATCGCAACATAGCCCGGCACGGGCATGTTAAAAATCTTGCGGCCCAGAATATTGGCAACTGAGATCAGCATGGCCAGCAAAATGGCCAAACCGCCCAACAGCGTCAGCTTGCCCTCAATATAAAAAAGTGCGCGGTCGGCACGGCTAAGCCATGTCGCATCCTCGCGCACGTTGTGTGCAGACGCCATCAAACACCTCAATTTTGCAAAAAATAACCCCCGCTGCATCGCACAGCGGGGGCCAGAGATTGGGAACAGATTAGCCTTTGAGTTCGGCCAGCTTGGCGACGGTAAAGTCGTAAAGCTCTTGACCGGGCAGACCCTTGGCATTCATCTCTTGCAGCCATTCATCACGCACGGGTCCCGCGGCAGCAGCACGCATGGCATCCATCATCTCGTCTGACATGCTGACAACTTCAATGTTGTTGTCTTTGAGAATCTTGGCCCACTTAACATAAGTCTCGTCATACGCTTCGTAATAGCGATCCATCGAGGCATCAATTGACGACATCAGCGCCTCGCGGTGGCTGTCACTGAGTGAGGCCAGCGCATCGCTATTTACCACGACCGGGCAATTAACCGAACCGGGGTTCATGTTGTCGATCCACCATTTCGCAATATCAATTGTGCGGAACGACAAATGCGCATGTGGTGCAAAGGCCACCGAATCAACCACGCCGTTTTCAAGCGCGGTGTAAGCTTCGGCAGAGGTGACCGATGTCGGAACACCGCCAATTTTGGTAAACGCTTGGCCAATGCCACCGGTAGCGCGCACGCGGTGACCCTTGAAATCTTCCAGCGTTTTCGGCGCGGGGCCCACACCTGCCAGATTATACTGCGGCAAAGGTGATGCCATCAGGATCGTTGCGTTCCAACGCGCCAAATCTTTGATGGCGGCGGGATGCTGATAGAGCGCCAGATCCAGATCACCCTCTTGCTTGAGCGTTTCCACGCCCAAAAACGGCAGGTCAAGCACCATCAAGGTCGGGTTTTTATCTGGGTGATAAGATGAGCAGAACTGCGCCATTTCAAACGCACCAATCGAAATCCCATCCAAGTTTTCCGTGTTTTTCGACAGACCACCATAGCTGATGTTCAGCGTAAATTCGCCATTTGTTTTAGCCGATACCAGTTCGGCCAGCTTTTCGACATGTTCGGTAAACGCCCGACGCTTGCCCCAAAGCGACACGTTCCATTCGGTCGCAAAGGCCGTGCCAGCAAAAGACACAGCCACAGCCGCCAGTGCGGCTTTTGTCATAATTTTTTTCATCATAAGTCCCCCAAGTATTGATGTCACCGCGCCAAATTACCCACACGACAGCTAAGGTCCAGCATAAAATATCATATGCGCCCGATCAAAATGATCAGCGCCAGGGTTGGTGGCGGCGGCGGGATTTGGATATTTGTGAACGGATGAGGGGCAGACGCTTGTGCTTGGCGGCCCGGCAGGCCACTTTAGGCAAGAGAAATGCAAGGGAGTTTTGGCGATGCGCATGACACCAATAACACGGCGGCAAGATGGTGGTGAGGCCACGGCGCGCGGTCCTCAGGGACTGCCCGAGTGGGATCTGAGTGATCTTTATAAAGCGCCAGATGCCCCCGAGATTGCGCAAGATCTGGACTGGTTGCAGAGCGCGGCCACGGCGTTTTGTACCGATTATCAAGGCAAGCTTGCCGGCTTGGATGCCGCGGCTATGCTTGTATGTGTGCAGCGCTATGAGCGGATTGAGCAGGTTGGTGGGCGGCTGATGTCCTATGCCGGATTGCGCTATTACCAAGACACGCTGGACAGTGAGCGGGCCAAATTCATGGCTGATATGCAAGATCGCATGACCGCCCTGACGACGCCGCTGGTGTTTTTTACGCTGGAGATCAATCGGATTGATGATTCCGTTATCAATGGGCATTTTGTCGCAGATGGGGCACTGGCCCGGTATGCGCCCGTGTTTGAACGAATGCGAAAGATGCGTCCCTATCAGTTGTCGGATGAATTAGAGACGTTTTTACACGACCAATCCAGCGTTGGGGCAGCTGCGTGGAACCGGCTGTTTGATGAAACCATCGCGGGGATGCGCTTTACCCCGCACGGAGTGTCTGATGGCGAGAATCTGAGCCTGGAGGCCACACTGAACCTTTTGACTGACCCGGTTCGGGCGCACCGCGAGGCTGCAGCGCATGCACTGGCCGACGGTTTTGGCAGCCAGATCCGATTATTTTCGCGCATTCACAACACATTGGCAAAAGAAAAAGAAATCACAGATCGCTGGCGCAAGATGCCCAGCCCACAAATGGGGCGGCATTTGTCAAATGATGTCGAGGCCGAGGTGGTTGCTGCACTGCGCGATGCGGTTGTCGCGGCTTATCCGCGATTGTCACACCGATATTATGCATTGAAAGCCCGCTGGTTGGGCTTGGAGCGGCTGCAGGTTTGGGATCGCAATGCTCCGCTGCCATTTGAAACGCCACGATTGGTGCCCTGGGATGAGGCGCGCGCACTGGTGTTGGATGCCTACGGGGCGTTTGACCCGGCATTGGCCGATTTGGCGCGGCCATTCTTTTCAAATGGCTGGATTGATGCAGGGGTCAAACCCGGCAAGGCACCCGGGGCATTTGCTCACCCGACGGTGACCGATGTGCATCCCTATGTTATGCTTAATTATATGGGCAAGCCACGCGATGTTATGACGCTTGCGCATGAATTGGGCCACGGTGTGCATCAGGTTTTGGCTGCTGCGCAGGGTGAGTTGTTGTCTGCCACGCCGCTGACTTTGGCCGAAACCGCATCAGTTTTTGGCGAGATGCTTACCTTTCGGCAACTGCTCGAGCGCGCGCAAACCCCGGCTGAGCGCAAGACGCTTTTGGCCGGCAAGGTCGAGGATATGATCAACACTGTTGTGCGGCAAATTGCGTTTTATGATTTCGAATGTAAGTTGCACGCCGCGCGGGCTGAGGGCGAGCTGACACCTGAGGATATCAATGCGCTGTGGATGTCGGTTCAGGCCGAAAGCTTGGGGCCAGTGTTTGATTTTATGCCCGGATATGAGACCTTTTGGGCCTATATTCCGCATTTCGTCCATTCGCCGTTTTATGTTTATGCCTATGCCTTTGGTGACGGTCTTGTGAACGCACTTTACGCCGCTTTTGACGAGGGGTTGCCAGACTTCCGCTCAAAATACTTTGATATGCTAAAGGCAGGCGGATCGCGCCATCACAGTGATCTTTTGGCACCCTTTGCGTTGGATGCCCGCGACCCTCAATTTTGGGATAAGGGACTGGCGATGATCGCGGGCTTTATTGATGAGTTAGAGGCGATGGAGCAGCAGGGTTAGACCCGCACCAAATCGCTAAAGTGGCTTGGCAGATCATGGATCGGGATCTTTACCAGATCTTTGTCCATATCTGCCAATTGATGCGGGGCCAGGGCTGCGGGCATATCGTGGCGCAGCACTGCCAGCATCTTGTCAGGTGCCGACAGGATAAAGCGGTCATAACCGCCTTTGTCCCATGTTTGTTGCAAGGCGGCCATAATGTGATGGGCCATGCGATGTCGGGCCTTTTCTTGCGCAGTTGCCCGAGCATCGTAGCCGTGATGGGCACCACCCGGACGGGTCTCGCCCCGGCCGGGCCGGTCATCAAAGCTGACGGCAACATCGGGAAAATCGTCCGCCAGACGAGTTTCAACTTCGGTCAGGCCAGACTCAAGGGCCGTGCTTGACAGCAGCCGATACCCACCATCAGAGGCAAGCATAACAAGGGTGCAGATCGGTTTCATGGCGGTCTCCTTTGCAGCGCGGACAAGGCAGTATCGCAAGGTGCGCATGTGCCAGACTGTCAGACTGCGACAGGGGCGCCTTGATCCAGCGCAATTTTTGGAGGCCGTTTGTTTGCCGCCGCTTGCTTATTGTGCGAATTGCTCGCTCAGGGCGCGGATTGTGTTGCGCATGCGGTCTGGCGTGCCACAATCGGCCACCATCCGTGTTTCCGGCATCGCACGCACCGTGCCACCAGCAAACGACGCATCCGGAAACGACGCTGAAATTTCTAATTTAACCCGCGTGCCCTCAGTCACCATCATTTTAGCGACACCATTTGAAAAGGGCGCAGTGCGATGCGTTGTGGGATTTTTGACCACAAAAGCACTGTCAGCCAACGGACATTCATTGACCAGCGTGAATGTCGCCAAAAACATCTTGGGCTCTCTCGGGCCGAACAGACCATCAAGATCGCCCCGAAAAAACAGCACGCCCACAATCATGACAAAAACGGCACCAATTCCAGCAGCAATAACATTACGGTTTGACATTTAGACCCTACTTCTAAGCTCAAAAACAAAAGATGATGCGAATTTTAACCCATTATGCTTTCATTTGCTATTGATCTGGCGCAATTCAATAAGGAACAAGCAAAGTATAAGCCTGTCACATTATAAATCTTTCAGTACGGCTTGGGCCCACGCATCAATGGCAGCTGGTAGTTGGCGCGAAAGCCAACAGATTGGGCGTCTTGAACCACGCTTTCAAACTGAAGCGAACCTGGCAGGTTCTTGGTGCTGAAATCGACGGCAAAGCTGGCATACCCAAGGCCACTGCTCATGTGCTCAGACAGATCCAAACTGCCCGAGCGCATTTGTGTATGCGTCGCACTCAGCCGATAGCCCAAGCCCGCAGAAATCGTGGCCTGAAGACTTTGGGTTGGCCCCAGTACCGGAACCCTAAAGCCTATTTCTGGTGTTAAGCTACTGGTTCTAAAGTCTATATCTGTTGGAGATGTCAAAACAGACAGACCTTGGGGCAAGTGATATCTGCTGTACCCTTGGCTCAGCTCAATCTGGGTATAGCGCTGCAACCTTGGCGTGATTTCTTGCGTTTTCTCCAAACGCACCGCAGCATAGCGGTTGCGTGACGTCTGATAAGCGACGCCTCCATCAAGCAAAGCGCGCGACGAAACGGGCACCCCCAACGCCTGCTCCAGCACCCCATCAAGCGCTGGCACCATTGGCCCACGCGGCGATGGCCCAAGCTCAACCACAGGCCGCCAACCCTGCAGGTCGGCCTGCGCACCGCACGCCGACAGGGTCGTTAAAAAGACAAGGAAGAATTTAAGCCTTGCGCGCATTTTTCGGTTACCTGAGTCTATAAAGTTCTTATTTCACATTTTGACTGTTTTTCAATGATGATTCCCGCAACAGAAAATTATTGCACTTGACCAATCTTAAAATAAATATTTACCTTTACGCAGACCTGCCAACATATCCCCCCGGACGTCCGACACAGTCTTGGCCACGCACCACATACAGACATTGGCCGGGGCCATTGTGAAACGGCGATTTCGCGTATATAAAGGCGTGTGATCCGCCCGCTGTGCGCAGCACAGACGCTATACAACGCCCAGATGGCGCTGTATGGGCAGGGCGCAGCTAATCTTAGAAAGACATCATGACTGAATTTGAAGGAATCGTTCCGGCCCTTGCACAAGCGTTGGAAAAGCGCGGCTTTGCAGGGCTGACCCCGGTGCAACAAGCGATGATCGACCCCGATCTGGCCGAATTGGATGCGCTGGTGTCGGCTCAGACCGGATCGGGCAAGACTGTGGCGTTTGGCCTGGCCCTTGCGCCCACACTTTTGGGCGATGCCCAAAAATTCGAACCAGCTTTTGCCCCCACAGCACTGGTGGTGACCCCCACGCGCGAATTGGCCATGCAGGTCATGCGCGAATTGGAATGGCTTTATGCCGAAACTGGGGCGCAAGTCACATCTTGCGTTGGCGGCATGGATTTCCGCACCGAACGGCGCGCCCTAGAGCGTGGCGCGCACATTGTTGTGGGCACGCCAGGCCGTTTGCGCGACCATATTGAACGAAAATCGCTTGATCTGGCCGGCCTGCGCGCCGTGGTGTTGGATGAAGCCGATGAAATGCTTGATCTGGGCTTTCGCGAAGATCTTGAATTTATTTTGCAGGCCGCACCCACTGATCGGCGCACGTTGCTGTTTTCGGCAACAGTCAGCAAACCAATCGCAGCATTGGCCCAAAGCTATCAGCGCAATGCCCGTCGCATTTCGGTGGCGGGTGAAAAACGCCAGCATGTTGATATCGAATATCGTGCACTTCAGGTCGCGTCAGGTGATCGCGAAAACGCGATTATTAACTTGCTGCGGTTTTATGAGGCCCAAAACGCGCTGGTTTTTTGTTCAACGCGCGCAGCCGTAAACCATTTGATGGCGCGGTTTCACAACCGTGGTTTTGCCGTGGTGGCACTGTCAGGGGAATTATCTCAGACCGAGCGCAGCCATGCCTTGCAGGCGATGCGCGATGGACGTGCACGGGTGTGTATTGCCACCGATGTGGCGGCACGTGGCATTGATTTGCCTGGGCTTGAATTGGTTATTCATGCCGATCTTCCAGGTAACCGCGAAACGCTTCTGCACCGCTCGGGCCGCACCGGTCGGGCGGGTCAAAAGGGTGTGTCAGCGCTGATCGTCGCCCCCTCTGACCGCAAAAAAGCCGAACGTCTGCTGTCATCAGCCGCTATTCAGGCCACTTGGGCCCGGCCGCCTTCGGCTGATGAGGTGATGGCGCGTGACAATGACCGCCTGATGGCGCTTTTGGCCGAACCCGAGGCGGGCGCCGAGGGCGACGCAGATTTGATCGCACAGATCACAGCAACATTTCCAGCCGAACGGCTGGCCGCAGGTTTTCTGGGGCTTTGGCGGGCCGGGCGTTCTGCACCTGAAGAGCTGCGCGATGGCCCCGCCGAAGGGCCACGCCGCGACCATGCAACCTTTGGCGAAAGCGTCTGGCTGACGCTGAGCGTTGGTCGGCATCAAAATGCCGAACCACGGTGGCTGCTGCCCATGCTGTGCACCGCCGGACAGATCACCAAATCTGAAATTGGTGCCATCCGCATGATGGATGATGAAACCCATGTGCAAATTCTTGCCAGCTGCGCTGAGGGATTTTTGACCGCAATTGGGCCTGATATGATGCTGGAAAAAGGCATCACCCTGCGGATGCTGGATCATGCGCCCGACACCACCTTTACCCCACGCGCCCCACGCCCACAAAGCGATCGGGCCTTTGGCGACAGGGGGCGTTCATCAGATCGGGGGACTTCCGAGCGGGGCCACTCAGAGCGCCCCGCCGCTCCGCGCAAACCTCGCCATGAGGGCGGCGCACCCAAGCCGCGCTTTGACGACGATCGGCCCAGACCACCGCGCCCAGATCGGCCAGAACGGGCCGAACGTGCCCCCCGCGCCGCACGCGCACCACGCGAAGATTTCACCCGCGATGGGGCTGTTTCAAAATACGAAGCCAAACCCAAAGACAGCTGGCCGGCCAAGCCACGCCCGTCTGCCCATGCATCACCCGAACGGGGCGCCGCGCAGAGTTACAATGACAGTAAGCCGCGCACAGCCCCCACAGGCAAGCCAGCAGGCAAACCCTATGGCAAGGCCAAAGACGATTCAGGCTTCCGTGATGCAGGGCCCAAACCCAGCGGCAAACCGGCAGCCCCGCGCGCACCCAGCTTTGATCCGTCAGACCCTTCTGCTTCGCGTCGCAAACCCGGCGCTAAACCGGGTGCCAAGCCCAGCTTTAAACCAGGCGCAAAGGCTGGCGCAAAGCCAGCCGGCCGAAGCTTTAGCCGTAGCGCATCTGACACCCCAAAACGCCCAAAACCAAAGGGTTAAAGACAAACCCGTTGCGCAGATCATTGCAAGCCCAGCTGTTTTACAGCTGGGCGCTGTAAAATTTGGGATTTGCGCGGTGGGTGTTGCATCGCCAACGATCGATGCGCTGCGCGCCAACAGAACTTGACGCGCAGCCCCGCCACAGCCACCTTGGCCGCACCAGCTCTTATGTGAAAGCGCGCAGCCATGGCCACCATCCCTCTGCCCCCAAACCCCGAAGCTGATGCCCGCGTTGCGGCCGTCTTTGCGGATATTCGCACCACGCGAAATTCGGATTTCATCAACAATTTCTGGCGCTATCTTGCGTTTGATCCGCAGTTGCTTGAAGAAACATGGCACGATGTCAAAAACGTCATGGCCCGCGAGACGCTGATTGACGCAAAAACCAAGGAAATGATTTATGCCGCCGTGTCGATTGCCAATGCCTGCGATTATTGCACTCATTCGCATCTGGCTGCCGCGCGTGCCAAGGGGATGACACCCGCCGAACACGCCGAATTGCTTCGAATAGTTGCCACTGCCGCACGCACAAATCATTTGCTTAACGCGATCCGCCCACCAATTGATCCCGAATTCCTGGCCGACCAGCCACGGCCATAACCACCTCTTCTCTGCAAACAAAGGATTTTCCATGCCCTATGCGATATTTGCCGGCCAACCCGGCGGCCCCGAGGTTCTTACACGCCGCGACATCACGCCCCCCACACCTGGCCCAGGCGAGGTCTGCATTGCCCAAAACGCCATTGGGCTGAATTTTATTGATATCTACATTCGCCAAGGTCTCTACCCGTGGCCCGCACCCACCGACCTGATCTTGGGCTCGGAAGGGGCTGGTGTCATTGCAGCCTTGGGCGAGGGCGTCAGCGGCTTTCAGATTGGCCAGCGCGTGGCCTATACCCTGCCAAATGGTGCCTATGCCACGCATCGGGTTATCAGTGCGGCGCACGTGGTGGCGCTGCCAGATGACATATCTGATGAAGTCGCAGCAGCAGCCATGCTGAAAGGTCTGACCGCCTATTACCTGATGACCAACAGCTATGCCGCGCAACCCGGCGATACGGTTTTGGTACATGCCGCAGCCGGGGCGGTTGGGCTGATTTTGGGCCAATGGCTGGCCGCCCGCGGGGTGCGCGCCATTGGGACCGCGGGGGGCGCTGAGAAATGCGCGCTGGCCACCCAGCGCGGCTATTCGCATGTCATCGATTACAAATCTGACGATTTTGTGGCCCGCGTGAAAGAACTGACATCGAGTGCAGGCGTGCAAGCGGTCTATGACTCGGTCGGGCATGACACCATCATGGGCTCGCTTGAGTGTTTGGCAAATTTCGGCACGTTGGTCAGCTTTGGCCAATCATCCGGCGTGCCCGACCAACTGCGGATCGCGCATCTGGCGCGCGGCTCACTGCGGTTGACGCGGCCATCGCTGTTTCACCACACAGCCAAGCGGGCATGGTTGGAACAGTCCAGCCAGGCCATGTTCGCGGCAATCCGCAGCGGTGAAATAGAAATGCCGATCTCAGCGAAATTTCCGCTGGATCAGGCCGGCCAAGCGCACAGCGCGCTGGCCGGGCGGCAAACGACCGGCTGCACGCTGCTCATCCCATAAAAAGATCGCTAAAGTGGGCTGACCACAAAGGCGGGCATGGCTGTGCCCGCCTTTTCATGGGCAAGAAAAACCTTGGCCGTTTCTAATGCCTCGCGGATGGTGACATCCATATCGAGATAGCGATAGGTGCCCAGCCGCCCGACAAAAGTCACACCTTTTTGGGTATTGGCTTGGGCGACATAGGCCCCCAGCAGCTCTTTTTCGGCAACCATGCGAATAGGGTAATAAGGGATATCATCGGGCTCACAAGCCCGGCTGAATTCACGATAACACACAGAACCTTCGTGGCTTTCCCAAGGCGAAAAGTGCTTATGCTCTGTGATGCGGGTATAGGGCACGTCGACCTCGCCGTAATTCATGACCGCGCAGCCCTGATAATCCCCCTGATAGCTAAAGCGCTCAAAGTCGAGCGTGCGATAGCCCAGCCGCCCCAAATCAAAATCAAACCAACCATCCAAGGGGCCTGCATAAAAGACGTGATCATAATCGGCCGCCTGCGCCCGTTCAAACCGCTGCGACAGATGCACCGTGATGCCAGGATGATCCAAAATCCGTTCGATCATGGCTGTATAGCCATTTTCAGGCATGCCCTGAAAGCGGTGGAAAAAATAGTTGTCATCATAGTTAAACCGAACTGGCAGCCGCTTAAGAATGCTGGCGGGCAAATCACGCGGCGAACAGCCCCATTGTTTTTGGGTATAACCCTTAAAAAACGCCTCATAAAGATCGGGGCCAACAAAGCGCAGCGCCTGTTCTTCAAAGGTTTGCGGATCGGTGATTGATGTATCTGCCTGCTCTTCCAAAAAGATGCGCGCCTCATCAGGGCGCATCGTTTTGCCATAAAACTGGTTGATCGTGTGCAAATTCACCGGCAGGGCAAACACCTGTCCACCACTGGTGGTCTTGACCCGGTTTTTATAGGGTAAAAACGTCTCATACTGGTTCACATAATCCCATACTTCCGCATCGTCAGTGTGAAAAATATGCGGCCCATAGACATGAACCATGACGCCGGTATCCGCATCACGTTCAGTGTGGCAATTGCCACCGATATGGGGGCGGCTGTCGACCACGGTTACCTGATGCCCAGCTTCGGCCATCGCCCGCCCAATCACGGCCCCCGACAGCCCAGCCCCAACCATAAGTAGTTTCATGCCAAAATCACCTTTTGAAAAGCTTAAAATTCTGCGCAGACTTAGAAGCCAAGATACCCCAGTGTCAACCAATTGCCCAAGCATCACGCACCGCAAGCCTATCGTTTTGGGCAAATTCTCTGGCATCAGCCCCAGCACCGGGCTAAAGCGCTAAGGGCGCGGCCGCCCTGGCCCGCCCACATCCCAAAGGAGCCCCGCATGAGCATCACACGTCTTGAAACCGGCCCCCGCATGAGCCAGGCGGTCATTCACAACAAAACCGTCTATCTGGCCGGTCAGGTCGGCACCCCTGGCGACAGCGTCGCTGATCAAACCCGCACGATTTTGGCAAACATTGATCGGCTTTTGGCAGATGCCGGGTCAAACAAAACCCACATTCTGGCAGCACAAATCTGGATGGCCGATATGGCACATTTTGCCGAGATGAACGCAGTTTGGGATGCATGGGTGCCACAGGGCCACACGCCCGCACGCGCCACCGGTGAATCGGCGCTGGCCACCCCGGCGCATTTGGTGGAAATTATCGTGACTGCTGCTCAGGCTTAATCGGCAGAATTTCGCATTGCGGTTTGGGCCATCTGCGACAGATGGCCCAACAGCATCTGGGTTGACCCGTCATGGCCCGTGGCATCATTAGAGCCTTGCACAACAGGCAACAAACGCATCGCCAACACCTTGCCCAGTTCAACCCCCCATTGGTCGAAACTGTTGATGCCCAACACCACCCCCTCAACAAACACCCGGTGTTCGTAAAGCGCGATAATTTGGCCAAGCATATGCGGCGTCAGT
The DNA here is from genome assembly GCA_937895435.1 of uncultured Paracoccaceae bacterium. Lineage (GTDB taxonomy): Bacteria > Pseudomonadota > Alphaproteobacteria > Rhodobacterales > Rhodobacteraceae > CALAXT01. The sequence continues at coordinate 77,055 of CALAXT010000072.1, forward strand.
TGCGGATAGATCAACGTCGTTGAGGGCCGATTACCCGGAAAAACCCGGTGTTTGGCCTGCCATTCCAATGTATCCGGCGCCCAACCCTGCCCCATCAGCATCGCGCGCGCTTCGGCCAAATTGCGACCGCACATCAGCGCTTCTGACTGTGCAAGACAATTGGCAACCAGAATCTGATGATGATGGGCCAGCGCGGGTTCATGCCCGTTTGCAGCCAGCAAAAATTCGCAAGGAACAACCCGCGTGCCTTGGTGGATCAGCTGATAAAACGCGTGCTGGCCGTTGGTGCCCGGCTCTCCCCAAACAATCGGGCCTGAATGTCGGGTCAGATCTTGGCCATCCATTGCCACGCGCTTGCCGTTGCTTTCCATTTCCAACTGCTGAAGATAGGCGGGCAAACGCGCCAAACGCTGATCATAGGGCAGCACCGCGCGGCTAGAATACCCACAAATCTGATTGTGCCAAATCCCAACCATCGCCAGCAAAACCGGCAGGTTTTGCATCAAGGGCGCATGACGAAAATGCGCATCCATCGCAGCGGCCCCAGCCAGAAAATCATCAAACCGCTTTGGCCCAACAGCCAGCATCAGCCCCAGCCCAATCGGCCCCCAAACTGAATAGCGCCCCCCCACCCAATCTGCAAAGCCAAAGACCCGCTCGGGTGCTATTCCAAAGGCTGTGGTGCGATCCATTGCGGTGGAAATCGCCACGCATTGCGCCATGGGATCAGCCACACCGCCCTGCCGCATCCACGCACAAAGCGTTTCGGCATTCGTCATGGTTTCAATGGTGGTGAAGGTTTTTGATGCGATAATTGCCAGCGTTGTGCCCGGATCAAGCCCACGCAATGTGTCAGACAAATGCGCGCCGTCAATGTTTGATACGTAATGCACCCTTGGGCCATCATGATAGGGCGCCAGCGCAAGCGTGGCCATCGCCGAGCCCAAATCAGACCCGCCAATGCCGATATTCACCACATCACGGATCACCCCCCCCTGCCCCACAAAGCTCCCCGCCCGCAGGTCATCAGCAAACGCCGCCATGCGCGCGCGGGTCTGACGCACAGGCCCCAGCACATCGACCCCATCCACCATTAAGACGGGCGCATCACTGCGCAAAGCAGTGTGCAAAACCGCACGTCCCTCGGTTTCATTTATTTTTTCGCCCGCAAACATCGCGTCCCGACGCGCATCAACCCCCGCACATTCAGCCAATGCCAGCAAAAGCGCGCGGCTTTCGAAATCAATGTTCGTTTTGGAGTAATCCAACACCATATCGCCGAAGCGCGCTGAAAAGTCTGACGCGCGGCCAAACGAATGGTCGTGTGCCCCACCCCCCAAATCTGCGTCAAACAGCGACAAAATGCTGCGGTCTTTGACCGCATCATGTCTTCGTGCCAAACCTTGCCACAGCGTGTCCAGGCGCTTGGCGCGTGTTTGATCTGGCGGCATCATCACGCCGCCCAATGCACACAAGCATGGCCCAAAACGCAGCGCACCGGCGCATGCGACGGGTCAAGATGCTGCGCACGATCTAATGCCGCACGCTTATCTGCGCCGGTCAGCAACAAATGTGTGCTCATCGCACCGGCAAACACTGGGGCTGTAAGGGTCACACGCGGTTCTGGCGCGCCCGGTGCGCGCATGGCCATCAGGGGGGGCGCATCTGCGGCCAATGCCCCAACCAATTGATCTGCACCGGGGAAAAGTGACGCAATGTGCATATCATCGCCCATCCCCAACAACAGCAGGGACAGTGGCAAATGCGGCAAAAGTCCGGCGGTTAGTTCCGCCAAACGGTCCTCGGGCCGCAGCCCGGCGGCATAAAGTGGCACCAAAGTCGCTGCAGATGCGCGGCCCCGCAACAAGCGCTGGCGCACCAACCGCGTGTTCGATCGCACCGAGCCTTCATCCACCCAACGCTCATCGCTGAGCACCACCGACACCCGCGCCCAATCCAGATCAAGATCGCACAGCACATCAAACACCGGGCCCGGCGTGCTGCCCCCCGGCACGCAAAAAGTCACCCGGTCTTGGGTGCGCAAAAACCCCGACAACTCGGATGCGATTTGATCGGCAACATCCAAAAACATCATGTCGCGGTCAGGATAGGTGAGCAGTTTCATGTCTTGATCTCTCGCCAGCGGCGGCCATCGCGGTGCATTAACATTAAAGCGTTCTCGGGGCCACTGGATCCGGCATCATAGGGGCTGGGCTTGTCACCGCGGGCCTCCCAGCCCTCAATAATCGGGTCTGTCCAGGCCCAAGCGGCCTCGACTTCGTCGCCCCGCATGAACAGGGTCTGATTGCCACGGATCACATCCATAATCAGCCGCTCATACGCGTCGGGCACATCATCGGCATCATCGCCCAATGCCTCGGCAAAAGACATATTCAGCGGCACTTCTGACAGGCGCATACCACCCGGCCCGGGCTCTTTGATCATCACACTCAGCGTCATGCCTTCATTGGGTTGCAGCCGGATGACCAACACATTTTCGTGCCAACCGTCGCTTTGTTCAAAAATTGAATGCGGCGGCGCCTTGAATACGATGGCAATTTCCGAAGTGCGCGCCCGAAGCCGTTTGCCGGTGCGCAAATAAAACGGCGTGCCTTTCCAGCGCCAATTCGAAATCGCCACCTTAAGCGCTACATAACTTTCGCTGCGGCTGGCGGGGTTTTCAACATCTTGTACATAACCGGGTTGCTGTGGCGTGGCGCTATATTGCCCACGCACAATCTGATCAGGCATCACCGCATCAAGGGCACGAATGACTTTGAGCTTTTCATCACGCACAGCATCCGCTTCGAACCGAAACGGCGCCTCCATCGCGATCAGGCACAGCAACTGCATCATATGGTTTTGCACCATATCACGCATAGCACCCGCCTTGTCATAATAGCTGCCCCGCCCCGCAACACCCACGGTTTCAGCCACCGTGATTTGCACGTGATCGACATGGCGCGCATTCCACAGCGGTTCAAACAGACTGTTGGCAAAACGCACAGCCATCAGATTTTGTACAGTTTCCTTGCCCAGATAATGGTCAATGCGGTAAATCTGTTCTTCTGAAAAATGCAGCGCCAACGCCCGGTTCAGCGCCCGCGCTGACTGCAGATCACGGCCAAACGGCTTTTCAACCACGATCCGGCTTTGTGCCCCCGCGATGGCATAGCTGTGTAGCTTTTCAGCCAAATCCCCAAAAAGCGCTGGCGCCACCGAGAAATAGAAGGCCCGAACCACATTACTGCGCATCATGTCGGCCAAGACCTGCCAGCCCGCACTGCCCTTGGCGTCGATGGCGACATAAAACACCCGCCCCAGAAACGCCGCAACAAAATCGCGATCATACCGCGCCGCAGGAACGAATTCTTGCAACGCCTCAGCCACCATATCGCGATACCGGGGCACATCCATTTCACTGCGTGCCGCACCAATAATCCGCGCGCCATCAGGAATTTGGCCAGCCACAAACCGCAGATAGAGCCCGGGCAAAATCTTGCGCCGCGCCAAATCACCGGTGCCCCCAAAGATCACCAGATCAAAATCATCCACGGGTATTACGCGCGAAACCATCAGGGCCCTCAAGATCAACAGCGCTATGTTAGCGCTAACGCTCATTGCTAGCGCAACAGCGCTTTCAAGTCCAGACTGTCAGAAATTGTTCAAAAGGCAAAGCCCCAAAGGCGGCAACTAGACCGGTTCAGGCATCAAGCTCTGCATCCCAATAAAGGAAATCCATCCAGCTTTCATGCAAATGGTTGGGTGGAAATTTGCGGCCCATGTTCTGCATCATTTCCGCACTAGGGGCGGTGGGCTTGTTGCGCAGATGATAGCCCACTTGTTTTAAAGATTTTGACCCTTTGCGCAGGTTACAAGGCCCGCAGGCCGCAACCACGTTTTCCCATGACGTCACACCCCCGCGCGCCCGCGGGATCACATGATCAAACGTCAGATCGCCACGCCCACCGCAATATTGGCAACAAAATTCATCACGCAAAAAAAGATTAAAGCGCGTGAAGGCCACGCGCTTTTGGGGTTTTACAAATTCCTTCAAGACCACAACCGACGGTATCCTGATCTCGGTCCTGGGGCTGCGCACCACACGATCATATTCAGCGACAATGGTCACACGATCTAAAAATGCAGCCTTCACAGCATCTTGCCAAGGCCAGAGCGACAGCGGGTAATAGGAAAGGGGGCGGAAATCAGCATTCAACACAAGCGCTGGATAGTTGCGCAACGCCGCTGGTTCACGCACGAAATTGGTTCTGAAATCACCATCCATGGTACAAGACACTCCCGTGCTCTTAGCCCCCTGATGATCAACGCCAAGCGGCACATGTCAATATATATGTCGTTGTGTCCCGCACAAAAGACCCAAGATCATGTATTCACCCAAGTTATTATCTGATCACGACAGGTTCGTGACATCACAAGTCGCGAAAGCGTTTTTCTTGCCGCGGCGTCCACAGAACGGATATTTGATGCCCCGTTTCATCGGCCTCTTCCTCGGTCACCACACCTTGGGCATGCAGCCAAGCACGTTTGCGCCCTTGGGCAAAGGGCAGATGCAACTGGCGGGCTGATTTTTCTTCGCCCAACCGTTGCGACATCGCATCAAACAACGTGTCTAACCCCGCGCCAGTCAGCGCGGAAATAGCAAAAATGTTTTCGCTGCGGGCGGCCTGCGCGCTCAGTGCAGCGCTGTCAGTGTCGGGCAGCAGATCAAGTTTGTTCCATGCCTCAATCATTGGCACATCAGCACGCACGCCCAAGCTTGTCAGAATATCGCGCACATCTTGTGCCTGACCTTCGGTTTCAGGGTGTGAAATATCGCGCACATGGCAAATCAGATCGGCCTCGAGCACCTCTTCCAGCGTGGCGCGAAACGCTGCCACCAACTGGGTTGGCAGGTCTGAGATAAACCCCACCGTGTCCGACAAGATCACCTTGCGCCCCGACGGCAGCTGCACCCCTCGCATGGTTGGGTCAAGCGTGGCAAACAGCATGTCTTTGGCCAAAACCTCGGCGCCGGTCATGCGGTTAAACAGCGTCGATTTGCCCGCATTCGTATAACCCACCAGCGCCACCACCGGAAACGGCACGCGGCGGCGCGCTGCACGATGCAATTCACGGGTTTTGACCACTTTGGCCAATTGCCGACGAATGCGCAAAACCGCCTCATCAATCGCGCGGCGGTCGCTTTCAATCTGTGTCTCGCCCGGCCCCCCCATAAAGCCCATGCCGCCACGCTGGCGTTCCAAATGGGTCCAAGCCCGCACCAAACGCGTGCGCTGATAGTTCAGCGCCGCCAATTCAACCTGCAACACACCTTCACGCGTGCGGGCGCGGTCGGCAAAAATCTCTAAAATAAGGCCCGTGCGATCCAACAACTTGACGCCCCATTCGCGTTCCAAATTGCGCTGTTGCACCGGTGTAACTGGCCCATCGACCAACACCAAGCCCACCTCAGCTTCCGTCACGCGGGTTTTCAGTTCGGCAACTTTACCGCTGCCAAACAGCAATCCAGGCTGCATTTTGGGCAAGCGCACGACCTCGGCGCCGATAATATCCAAATTGGGCAAAGCCCCAGCCAGCGCAACCGCTTCGGCCAGCGCATGTTCGGGCAAACGGCGTGACCGCTCAGAGGTGATGTCAGGATGCAGCACAAAGGCCCGCATCTTGACCGCCCCATGATCGACAAAGGGCGGGCCAGAGCCTGCCATGATCAGTCTTCGCCCTCATAAAGGCTGATGGGCTGTCCAGGCATGATGGTTGAAATCGCATGTTTATAAACCAGCTGCGACTGGCCGTCGCGGCGCAACAACACGCAGAAATTATCAAACCAAGTGATCACACCCTGCAGCTTGACCCCATTGATCAAAAAGATCGTCACCGGGATTTTGGATTTGCGCACCGTATTCAGGAACGCATCTTGCAAATTCTGTTTATCGGCTGCCATTTGGTCTTTGCCCTTGTTGTATTTTTGTCCGGCTAAGGTCCCGCATCTTGCAGCACCCTCCGAAATGGTAAATTTTCACGCAATATGAATATGAAGCCCTCTGCGCCGAGTTTCCAGCCCCCTCAGCGACATTTTCGCATGATTTGTCGCAGATCAGTTGCGCCAACCATCCGGGGCAAGAAGCGTGATCAGCGCAAAAAGCTCTACCCGGCCCAAAACCATCGCCACGCCCAGCAGAAATTTCACTGAATCTGATTGTGCGCCATAAAAAATTGGCGTCGCCCCACCCCACTCGGCCAAGGGCCCGGTTGTGGTAAGCGCTGCGACAGACAAAACCATCGCGGGTTCAAACTCTAACCCCGCCAATGTCAAACCAGCCATCAAAACGGCAATCGACAGCAAAAACAGCATGACAAACACCCATGCCAGCTGCGCCCCCTTGCGCCGTAAAAACCGCCCCATCCGGCCTGCGCCCGCCACTGATGACGGATGGATCAACCGCTCAACCTCGCGCGTGCCATGACGATAGAGCGCATAAACCCGCATTAACTTGACGCCGCCCGCGGTGGTGGCAAGCCCCCCCCCCACCAAACACAGCCCAATCAAAATGACCCCTGGCGCGTGAAACCCCGACCACAGCATCCCCTGCCCCCAGTCGGCAGATACAAAGCCCGTTGTCGTTAAAAAAGACGTGGCTGTGAACAAACCAGCCCAAAGCGCCGCCAGTGCTGCCAAAGGCCCACCTGGGGCATCGATGGCCCAAGCGTGCGCCACCTCCAACAGCCAAAGCCCCAGCCCAACCGCCCCCACCAGCCCCAGCCCCAGCCGCAATTCTGGATCTTGACGCAGGCTGCTGATGGGTGATCTGGCGCCATGCATGCCGGGCATGATCATTCGCGAAAATGCCAGCAACAAAAAAAGCACAACCAGCGCCTCACCCACACGACCAGAGGCCGCACGTTCCAAGCCACCGATGGGCGAAATACCACTGGTAGAAAGCGTCGCCATCGCGTGGCACAGCGCCACAATCGCGCTGTCACCAGCCACCAGCAACGCCCCCCACAGCGCCACCGTCAGCGCAAAATATGGCGCAAACAGCACAGACGCAAACCGCATAATCCGTTCTGACGGGTCAATCTGGCGGCCAAAGGCGCCCCCGCGACGTTCCCAAGGCTCACCCGATATCACTTCAAACCCACCAAGGTTGAGCGGTGCCAAGATGGCCATCGCAGACAGCAGAACAAAAAAACCGCCCCCCCATCCGATCAAGGCACGCCACAAATGCACAGACATGGGCACAGGGCCCCCAAATGGCCCCGCAGCACCCTCGCTGAAAACGGACGCGCCGGTTGTGGTAAAGCTTGAAACCATTTCAAACCACGCATCCACAAAGCCAAACCCCGGCATCGCTTCCGTCACCGGCAGGGCCAAAAAAAGCGGCAACAGCGAAAACGCACCAACCTGCTGCAACAAATGCGATCGCGCACCATGGGCCGGGCGATAATTCGACAGTGTCAGCGCCAAAAACCCCACCAAAACCATGGTGGCCGTTCCAGAATAGAAAAAGGCGCGTGCCACGAAATATTCGCGCGATATCATCGCATGCAGCGCCGGCACATACATCGCCAGCCCCGAAAGGCCCAGCAGCACAACCAAAAGCGGCAGGCCCGAAAACCGTGCCATATCAGAAGAAATCCACAGAAACCTGCAACAGCCGCTCAACCTCTGGCACATCAGCGGCCATTGTGAACAGCGCAATCACATCGCCCTCATCCACCCGCACATCACCAGTTGGCTTGATCAGCCGCTCGCCCTTCATCAACCCGCCAACCAATACGCCTTCGGGAAATGCGATATCACGGATCAGCTGGCCCGCAATCGGCGAGGTGCGCAGCACTTGCGCCTCAATCACCTCAGCCTCGGCATCTCCGATCGAATAAATCGCGCGGACCTTGCCGTGGCGAATATGGCGCAAAATCGATGAAACGGTTGTGGCGCGCGGATTGATATAGGCATCAATATTCAATGGCCCCATCAGCGGCAAAAGCGAGGGGTCATTGACCAGCGCGATGACCATATGACACCCAGCAGATTTTGCACGAACGGCTGCCAACAGGTTGGTTTTGTCATCATCTGTCACGGCCAAAAACGCATCTGCACGTTCAACATTGGCCTCGGCCTGCAAATCGCCATCCATTCCATCACCGTTCAAAACGATGGTGCGTTCCAAACGGTCGGCGGCGCGTTCAGCAATGGCGCGATTCTTTTCGATTATCTTGACCCGCGGTCGCCCCGGCTGCGCCTCAAGCGCGCGCGCAACTGACAGGCCAACATTACCACCACCAATAATCACAACCCGATCTTGTTTTTGGGCGTGCTTACCAAAAATCTCCAGTGTCCTGTTCAGATCTTCGGTATGGGCAAAAACATAGATCTGATCTTGGCTAAAAAGCTGATCACCCGGCTCTGGCGCAAACAATCGCCCCTCGCGGCGAACGCCCACCACAATTGCGCGCAGAGTTGAAAACAAATCCGTCAGCTGCCGCAGCGGTGTGTTCAGCACCGGGCACTCATCATCCAACGCTATGCCCAGCAATTGCGCACGGCCATCAAAGAAGCTTTCCGTGTCAAAGGCCGATGGCGCCGCCAGCCGCTGCAGCGCCGCCTCGGCCACCTCACGTTCTGGGCTGATCACAACATCAATCGGCAAATGCCCGCGCCGATAAAGATCCGAGCTCATGGCATCCAGATAGCTTTGTGCACGCAGCCGCGCGATCTTGCGCGGGATGGCAAACATGGCATCGGCCACCTGACAGGTAACCATGTTTACCTCATCAGAATGGGTGGCCGCGATGATCAGATCGGCGTCACGCGCACCGGCACGTTCCAGCACATCAGGGTGCGAGGCATGGCCCACAACGCCCTGCAAATCCAATGTCTCAGAGGCACGACGCACCAGATCAGCGCTTAGGTCCACGATGGTCACATCGTTTTTTTCGCCTGCCAGATGGCGGGCAATCTGCCAGCCAACCTGCCCTGCTCCGCAGATGATCACTTTCATGGGCTTACCTTTTTCGCGCGCGCACACAGACGAAACGCGCCCTTTCTTAGGCGCAAACCGGGGCGCGGGTCAATTGGGGGCAGGGATCAGCGTTCGATCAACCCTCAAGACTTTCGTCGTCATCTTCATCATCAAGATGTGCGATCCGGCCGCCAGATTTGGTGGTGGTGACAACGCCCAAAGATTTCAATTTTCGGTGCAGAGCAGAGCGCTCCATACTGACAAAGGCTGCAGTGCGGCTGATGTTGCCGCCAAAGCGGTTGATCTGGGTCAGCAAATATTCCCGTTCAAACAACTCGCGCGCCTCGCGCAGCGGCAGGGTCGCCAGCTCACCTGACAAAATGCTGCGGCCATCCGATGTCTCGGGCCCCTCTTGTCCCGGCAAGTCGCGTGGCTCAATCAGATCAGAACTGTCACCTAAAATCAGCGCACGCTCAATCACGTTGCGCAATTGCCGCAGATTGCCCGGCCAGCGCATCGTTTGCAAAACCGCCAGCGCATCTGGCGACAATTGGCGCAGCGGCAAGCCTTGGGTCTTGTTGAGCGTTTCAACAAAATGCTGCGCCAGCAGTGCGATATCTTCGCGGCGCTCTTCAAGACTTGGAACAGAAATTGGCACAACATTCAGCCGGTCATACAATTCTTGACGAAAGCGGCCCGCGACAATTTCGGCCTTTAGATCGCGGTTGGTCGATGACATCACCCGCAGATCGACGCGCACTTTATCGCCCCCACCCACACGCAAAAATTGCTGCTCGACCAGAACCCGCAGAATTTTTGATTGCGTGCCCAGCGGCATATCCGCAACCTCATCGAAATAGATCACCCCGCCACTGGCCTGTTCCAACAGCCCCGGCTCTATCCCGCGCTCTGTCGCTTCTCTGCCAAACAGCACCTCTTCCATCCGCTCCGGCGCGATAGAGGCCGAACTGACCGTCACAAAGGGGGCAGATGCCCGGGCTGACTGGCTGTGAATATAGCGCGCAGCCACCTCTTTGCCGGAGCCCGAAGGGCCACTCAGCATGATGCGGGCGTTTGATTTGGTAACCTTGTCAAGCTGCGCCACAAGCGTGCGAAAACTTGGTGACGCGCCAACCATTTCGGCCACACCACCGTCACGGCGGCGCAGGGTCGCATTTTCCCGCCGCAGCCGCGATGTTTCCATTGCGCGGGTAATCACAACCATCAACTGGTCAATATTAAAGGGCTTTTCGATAAAATCATAAGCCCCCTGTTTGATCGCAGCCACCGCAATTTCAATATTGCCATGGCCCGAAATAATCACGATAGGAATATCGGGGTTGTCACGCCGCACAGCTTTCAGAATGTCGATCCCATCCATCGCACTGTCTTTAAGCCAGATATCCAAAATCATCAGACCCGGCGCGGCATCAGCGATGGCGGCCATGCAGTCATCTGAATTCCCTGCCTGACGTGTCTCAAACCCCTCATCTTGCAAGATATCAGCGATCAAGGTGCGAATATCGGCCTCATCATCGACAATCAAGATATCACTCATAGGCAACCTCTGGTCCAATCTCAGTCTCTGGTTCGTTCTTTTTCAGGCGGGTGCGCAGGGCACGCGTGCCGCGCGGCAGCCGAATTTCGGCCATCGCACCGGGGTGATCTGTGCGCCCAAAAAGTGGCGCCGTTTCCAGCGAAAGTGTGCCGCCATGTTCTTCGATAATTTTTTTAACGATGGGCAAACCAAGACCTGTGCCCTTTTCGCGCGTGGTCACATAGGGTTCGAAAAGCCGGGCACGATCGGGCGGCAGACCAACGCCATTGTCGCAAATGGTCAGCGTCACCTGATCATCCCCCACCACCAGCGCAAGACGAATTTCGGGCAAATAGCAATCGGGCGCGCCACGTTCGATCTGGGTCTCGACCGCCTCACCTGCGTTTTTGATCAGATTGGTCAGCGCCTGTGACATCAAGGTCGGATCACATTCAACCATCACCGGGCCTTCGGGTAGATCTGAGGATATCTGCAAATGCACCAAAGCACTTTCTTGCAACACCACAGCATCCCGCACCAAAACGGCAAAATCGGTCAGCCGGCGTTCGGGTTCGGGCATGCGCGCAAAGCGGGAAAACTCATCCACGATCCGGCGCAAATCGCCCGTTTGGCGCACAATCACATCGGTATATTGATCAAGCAGCCCAGCCTCATCCCCAACCAAGCCGCGAAACTTGCGTTTGATACGCTCTGCCGACAGCTGAATGGGGGTCAGCGGATTTTTGATTTCATGCGCAATCCGGCGCGCCACATCGCCCCACGCAGCCAGTCGCTGGGCCGACACCAGTTCTGTCACGTCATCAAACGCCACCACATAGCCATCCAACTGCCCCCCGTCTGTGCGCCGTTCCGACAGCCGCACCAACAGGTTTTCCAACCGCCCACGCCGACTTAGACGCACTTCTTCTTGGGCAAACTCTGCCGCATTCAGAACAATTTGATCAAACAGCTTTTGAAATTCGGGGGCCACATCAGCCAGGCGCGCGCCCTGAACGGCATCGGGGGGCACATCTAACAGACGTTGGGCGGCACGGTTTACAAAATCAACCCGCCCATCGGCATCTAACCCGATAACCCCAGCCGTGACCGAACCCAGAACAGAATCAAACAAGCGGCGGCGGACTTCGATTTGACGCGTGTTTTCCAGCAACGCATCGCGCTGGCCTTTCAGCTGACGGGTCATGCGGTTAAACATTTGGCCCAGCACCGCAATTTCATCATCGCCAGATTCTTCAAGAACCTGCACATCCAAATCGCCCATCCCCACCCGTTCCGCGGCCCCAGCCAGTCGCCCCACCGGACGGGCCAAACGCTCGGCAAACCACAGGCCAAACCAGATCGCGGCCAAAAGCAAAATCACAGCAAACCCCAAATAGAGCAGCCCAAATTCAAAGAGCAGTCGCCCCCTATCCGCCTCAAGCTGGTTATAAAGCCGCACAGTTTCGCGGGTGTCATCCAACAAACTGAGGATCTGCCCATCGACATCACGCGATACATAAAGAAACCGATCGGGAAAGGCCGCCAAGACCACCAGCGCGCGGAATTCGTTGTTTGGCCAATCGGCCATAATCACCGTCTCGCCCGCCCGCGCGGCCTCTAAGTCATCGGCACTGGGGCGCTCATAATCAAACAGATACGACCGCTCGCCGCGCGCACGCAGATCGCCCGTGCCATCAATCACATAAGCCTCGCGCAGCCCGCGCTGCACCTGTGCCTGACCTTGGGTTAAGATTTGGCGCAATGTGCCATCATCAACCGCCGCGCCCGTGCGCCGTGCGCCATCAAGAAAAACCGCCAAGGCCTGCGCATCACGGGTCAGATCGCGGCGGTGTTCGCCCTCATAGGCCTCAGCCGCAGCCAGTGAACTGCCAACGACCTGACGCACCCGTTCTGAAAACCATCCCTCAAGCCCGACATTCAGCGTCAGCCCTGCAAAAATCGCGACCAAAACCGTGGGAACCAACGCCAGCAAGGTAAAGGCCGTCGTCAAACGCAAATGCAGCCGTGATCCGGCCGATCGCGCGCGCCTGTCGGCCACCATGCGCGCCACCCGCGCCAGAACCAACGCGGCCACAACCAGCACATAAACCAGATCGCCCAACAGCACGACCCGCAGCGCGGGCGAACTGGCACCTTGGTTCATTGGGCCCAAAATCCAAAATGTCAGGGCAGCAAGCACCGGGCCCAAAATGACCAGCGCAAATGTCGCCCCGTTTTGGATGCGCCGCTGCCGCCGCAACCGGTCAAACCGTTGCCAAGCGGCGCTGCCCAAGCTGCGCTTCACGTCCCGCTCTCACTTCTGCCGCGCGGGTCAAACCGGGCGCGACCTTACCACCTATCGCGGCCTTCTTTGGGCAGACCACATATTGGCACTGTTACCCCTGGGCCACGCTTCTGTTGCCTAATTACATCAACTTACGGCGGCGTGTCACGCGAATATCAAGTTCAGTGATCTTTTTACGCAATGTATTGCGATTGATGCCCAGCAGATCGGCGCATTTCGCCTGATTGCCAGCGGTGGCTTCCAAAGCGATTTCAATCAGCGGGCCCTCAACCTCACGCAGGATGCGCTGATGCAGGCCAGGCGGGGGCAACATGCCCCCATGCAGGTCGAAATAGCGCCGCAAATGTCGTTCAACCGACCCAGATAGCCGCTCACTATCGGTGCCGCTGCGTGCAGGCTCTATGCCCGGCTGATTTCCCAAAACCTGTTCAACCTCGGCGCGCGTCACAACCTCTTCGGTGCTGGTGGCCACCAAACGGCGCACGGTATTGGCAAGCTGGCGCACGTTGCCCGGCCAGTTGTGGGCACGAACAACATCCATTGCATCGGCGGCCAAACGGCGTGGGGCAGCGCCTTCACGTTCAGCGCGGGCCAAAAAGTGTTCGGCCAAAAGTGGAATATCATCGACCCTTTCGCGCAGAGCCGGCACATGGATCGTTACACCCCCCAACCGATAAAACAGATCTTGGCGGAACTGCCCGGCTTGCATCCGCTGCGAAAGATCGGCTTGGCTGGTGGCCATGATGCGCGGCGCACCCTCGCCCAGACTGTCAAGCATCCGCACAATCCGCGCCTGCGATTCAGCATCATAATCTGACACTTCTTCAAACAAGATCGACCCACCCCGCGCGCGCGCCAGCAAACTGGCAGCCGCCTCCGCGCCTGACAGATCAACGCCCATCAGATCAGCCCCCGATGCCACCACGAACGGTTCAGCCCGACGGTCCGAAAAATCATGGATAGCCCTTGCAATCAGTGATTTTCCAGTGCCTGATTCGCCTGTGACCAAAACTGGCAATTCGGTGTTCATCACCCGCGCAACCAGCCGATAGAGCGCCTGCATCACCGCAGTGCTTCCCACCAGCGGCAGATCGTCCCCCTCTTGCCGCGGGACGGCAATCGGCGGCGCCAAGCGGCGTTTGGTGGCCAGCGCGCGCGCGGCGCGCTTCATCAGATCGGGCAGATCAAACGGTTTTGGCAGATAATCAAACGCTGCGGCTTCGGTCGCCTGAATTGCGGTTTTGATCGTGTTTTGGGCTGAAATAATGATGACAGGCAGGCCGGGCCGCTCTTTTGATATTCGCGGCAGCGCCTCTAGCCCATTGCCATCTGGCATCATCACATCTGAAATTACCAGATCGCCCTTGCCCTCTTCCACCCAACGCATCAGCGTCAAAAGGCTTGAGGTCGCATGCACTTTGCAACCCGCCCGCGTCAACGCCTGCGTCAGAACTGTGCGGATTGTCCGATCATCATCGGCCACCAAAACCGTTCCATCCATCAGTTATCCTCCACTTCCTTGGGGGCGACCGGCAATGAGATCCGAAATACCGTGCGTCCAGGCACGGAATCCACGTTGATCCAACTGTCATGATCCGAAATGATCCGCGACACCAAGGCCAAGCCAAGCCCAGTGCCATTCTCGCGCCCGCTCACAAAGGGCTCAAAAATCTCGGCCGCGATTTCGGGTTTGATACCGGGGCCGTCATCAATGATTTCGATCTGAAGCGGCAGCGGTGTGCCAGTGCCATCTTTGCGCCGCAAGCGCAGCGACAGATCGTAAAATGTACGAATGCGGATGGTGCCGCCCTTGGGTCCCGCTGCCTCTGACGCGTTTTTCAACAGGTTCAAAAACACCTGTAAAAGCTGATCGCCATCGGCCAGCGTTTCGGGCAACGATGGGTCATAATCGGCAATCACCTGCATACGCGCCGCAACCCCAACCAAGGCCGAGCGACGCGCGCGATCCAGCAGGTCGTGAATATTCACCACCTTGCGCTCAGGCGGGCGCATGTTGCCGAATTGCTCAACCTGTTCCAGAAGTTTCACAATACGGCGGGTTTCGGCCACAATCAGATCGGTCAGCTCCTGATCTTCTGGCGAGGCATTCATCGAAATCAGCTGCGCCGCGCCAGAAATGCCCGCCAGAGGGTTCTTGATTTCATGCGCCAACATATCAGCCATGCCAATCGCTGAGCGCGCCGACACCGCAGACGATTGCGCCCGCCCCAACCGGTCGGCCATTTCTCGGGGCGAGACCAGCATCAAAATACCCTGTGACAGATCCCCCAAAGGGGCAATTTGAATATTGCATTGCACCGGCGCACGACCCGCCACCGTGACATCAACGTCATTGACAAAAATCGGTGCTGTATTGGTACGCACCCGTGCCAGCGCATCAGCCATTGGCATGTTCACGCGCAGGCGGCTGAGAACGGATTGCCCTCTCAGTGCGCGCTCTGAAATGTTCAAAAAGCTTTCAGCCGCGGGGTTCGCGGCCTCAATCCGGTCAGAGGCATCTATAACAAAAGCTGGCACCGGCAGAGCTATCCAGATCGCAATTGGGGCAGGGTTTTGACTCATGCAACAAGACCTGTTTCAGGGGCAAAGGCATCGCGCAACATGTGCAGAACCCGCACAGGGTCTGTCTCTGTCATAATCGCGCGGTGCAGTGGCGCGGGGGTATTGGCGGCAGACATATACCAGCCCAGATGTTTGCGCGCGACGCGGCGCCCCAAATCACGGCCATAAAAGGCCAGCATCGCATCATAGTGGCCCGCGACCAGATCAGCCAGTTCTGCCCCCTTGGGCACCTTTGGGGCCGGCGTTCCGTAAAGGGTGGCTGCGATTTGTGCAGGCACCCAAGGCCTGCCCTGCGCGCCCCGCCCCACCATCACCCCCGCTGCACCAGACAGCGCGCGTGCGCGCTGGGCTGTCGCCGCGTCAACGATATCGCCATTGGCAATGACTGGGATCGTCACCGCCTGCTGCACCGCCGCAATCGCGGCCCAATCGGCATGGCCTTTGTAAAACTGACACCGAGTGCGGCCATGGATGGTGATCATCGCCACCCCGGCAGCCTCGGCGCGACGGGCAAGGATTGCGGCGTTGTGGCTGTCATCATCCCAGCCCAGCCGGGTCTTTAACGTGACAGGCACCTGCACCGCGCCCACCACAGCATCAATCAGGCGCAATGCCAAATCAAGATCGCGCATCAACGCCGAACCGGCATAGCCATTCACCACCTTTTTCGCAGGACAGCCCATGTTTATATCAATAATCTTTGCGCCACCCGCCTCAACGATCTTGGCAGCTTCAGCCAACCAATGCGGATCACGCCCCGCCAACTGCACCGAAGTTGCCGCCTCACCCAGGCCTAATTCCATCTTCGCCCGCGCCCGCTCTGAGGGACGTGACGTAACGATTTCGGCAGTCGCAACCATTTCCGATACAACCAGCCCCGCACCGAATCCCGCAACAACCCGCCGAAAAGGCAGATCGGTTATGCCCGCCATAGGTGCCAAAAGCACCGGCGGCGTCAGCGTGTGTTCAGCCAATGTGATTGGCAAATGCCCAATCCTTGTGCGGTTGACATCGTCAGGTTGCAATTTCTGCTAGCGCTCTTGAGGCTTTACAGCAAACTGCAAGGCACAAAAAAGGCTGTTTTTCAGCAAATGCCTATTTTTTGTGCAATAATTTCGACCTCAAGCCGCCCCATTGCCCCGCATGCGGGCATCCACTAAGTTTCTCACCAGACGTTTTCGTGCCCCAAACCCGTGCAGGCCCACCCATGACCATTGCCGCCATCATTGTCGCCGCCGGACGTGGCACACGTGCAGGCGGCGATCTGCCCAAGCAATGGCAGCCCCTGCGTGGCCAAGCCGTGGTCATGCACAGCCTGCAAACCTTCGCCACCCTGCCACAGATCAAGCGCATTGTTTTGGTGCTGCATCCCGATGATCTTGAGCGCGCCCGCGCGCTTGTGCCCGCGAGTGTGACATTGGTGACGGGTGGCGCCAGCCGCGATCAATCGGTGCGGAACGCATTAGAGGCGCTGACAGATCAAGCGATCAGCCGCGTGCTGATCCATGATGGTGCACGCCCTTTGGTAACCCATGATCTGATCACCCGGGTGATTGACGCGCTCAGCACGGCCCAAGCCGCGGCCCCAGCGCTGCCAATAACTGATGCGCTGTGGCGGGGTGAAAACATGGCCGTTACAGGCACCGCCCCACGCGACGGGCTGTGGCGCGCACAAACTCCCCAAGGTTTTGATTTTGAAACAATCCTGCAAGCACACCGCAGCCACCACACCACAGACGGCCAAGCCGCCGATGATGTCGAGGTGGCCCGCGCCGCAGGGGTTGACGTGCGCATTGTCCAAGGGGATGAGCGCAATATAAAGGTGACATGGCCCGGTGATTTTGCCCGTGCCGCCGAAGTTTTGCAAAGGGACGCCATGGATATTCGGACGGGAAACGGCTTTGATGTGCACCGCTTTTGCGCGGGTGATCATGTGTGGCTTTGCGGCGTAAAAATCCCCTATGCACGCGGGCTTGATGGCCATTCTGATGCCGATGTCGGCATGCATGCGCTAACGGATGCCATTTATGGTGCGCTGGCCGAGGGCGATATTGGCCGCCACTTCCCGCCCAGCGACCCACAGTGGAAAGGCGCCGATAGCCAGATTTTTCTTAAACACGCGGTGGACCGCGTCGCCGCGCGTGGCTTTGTGATCAGCAATGTTGATGTCACCCTGATCTGCGAACAGCCAAAAATTGGCCCGCATGCCGCCGCGATGTGTGCTGCACTTGCGCAGATCATGGGGCTAGAAATCGGGCGGATCAGTGTCAAGGCGACCACGTCAGAAAGGCTTGGCTTTACCGGCCGAGAAGAGGGGATCGCCGCACTCGCAACTGCCACGATCGTGTCCGCATGACCCGGCTTTGGGCTATTTTCTTTGGCTTGGGCCTGCTGCGCCCGGCACCCGGCACTTGGGCGTCGGCCGGTGCTGTGGTGCTGGGGCTGGGGCTCCACCGGCTGGGGCATTTCCCGCTGTTGTTGGGGGCGACACTGGCTGTCACAGCGATTGGCTTTTGGGCGGTTGGGGCACAGCTTGCAAACCGCCCCGGCGAAGACCCATCAGAATTTGTGATTGATGAGGTGGCCGGGCAATGGTTGGCGCTTTTGTTTCCATCAGCAGGCTTTTGGTTGATGGGGCTGGAGGCAAGCCGCTTTCCCTGGCCGGGCTGGGTTGCGGCCTTTGTTTTCTTTCGGCTGTTTGATATCTGGAAACCCAGCATCATTGGGCGTGCCGATCGCCGCCATGACGCAGCCGGCGTTATGCTTGATGATCTGTGGGCCGGGGCTTTTGCTGGCATTGCCACACTGTTGGCGGCAGGACTTTATCACGGGATCATGCTGAAATGACGGATCTTGCCGCTGACATCTTGGCCCGCGCCCAAGCTGCGGGCGTCAAGATCGCAACCGCCGAAAGCTGCACCGGCGGACTGCTTTCGGCCGCACTGACCGCTGTTGCGGGATCATCAGCCGTGTTTGATCGCGGATTTATAACGTATTCCAACGCGGCGAAATGCGCGATGCTTGGGGTGCAGAGTGCCACACTTGATCAATTTGGCGCAGTATCCCCAGAAACGGCCTGCGAAATGGCCCAAGGCGCGCTGGAGCAAAGCGATGCAGGGCTTGCGGTGGCAATCACCGGCATTGCCGGGCCGGGCGGCAGCGCGCACAAACCCGAAGGCCGGGTGTGCTTTGGCTTGGCACAAACCGGCGCGCAAGCTTGGGCCGAAACGGTTGAATTTGGCGCGATTGGACGGGCCGAGGTGCGCGCAGAATCGGTGGATCATGCCTTGGCGCTGTTACGTGCCGCACTCACCGCCTAGCGCGCGGCCCCGTTGCCATAAAGCGCCACGGCCCGGCGTTCAAAGGCCGCAACCACCCGCTGCATCGCCTCATTAAACACAACACCGATCAACCGCTGCAAAATCGCATTGCGAAATTCAAAATCCACAAAAAACGCCACATCACAGCCACCCTCAGCCCGGTCGGTGAACTGCCAATACGACTTTAGATATCG
This sequence comes from uncultured Paracoccaceae bacterium, assembly GCA_937895435.1. Lineage (GTDB taxonomy): Bacteria > Pseudomonadota > Alphaproteobacteria > Rhodobacterales > Rhodobacteraceae > CALAXT01. Next base: position 95,981 of record CALAXT010000072.1, read on the forward strand.
AAACGGGCCATCAAGATATTCGGTATCGATCCGCATCTGATCAGGGCGCAGGGTAACGCGGCTGCCAAAGCGTTCGCGAAACACCTTAAACGAAATCACCAAATCGGCCTCAAGCACCTCGCCCTCCTCAACAGGGGTGCGCGATCGAATGCGGGCCGCCGCCGTCCAAGGCAAAAACTGCGGATAGGCGGCCACGTCGGCCACCAAATCATACATCTGCCGCGCGCTGTAAGGCAGGGTTTGCTGTTCAGAATGCGTTGTCATGGGCGCGCCGGGCTCCAGTTGGGGCTGTAAATCAGCACGGCCTTTTCGTAGACTGGGCCTGAAAAATCAAGAGGCCCACATGGTAATCGCACCCCATACCATCGAACCCATGATCTCTGCGCAAGATATTGCCGCACGTGTTGCGCAATTGGCCACCGAAATCACCACGTATTTCCATGACACTCGGGGGCTTGTTGTGGTGGGGTTGTTGCGCGGGTCTTTCATCTTTGTGGCCGATTTGGTGCGCGCACTTGATCTGCCAATTGAGATCGATTTTCTTGAAGCCTCCAGCTATGGTGACATGACAAACTCAAACCGTAATGTGCGCATTCTCAAAGATCTGCGTGGTGATATTGCCGGACGTGACGTGCTGATTGTCGAAGATATTGTCGATACCGGGTTCACGCTGAACCATGTTTTGGCGCTGTTGCGCACACGCAGCCCCAACCGGCTTGAGGTCTGCGCGCTGCTCGACAAACCCGCACGCCGCGAAGTGGACATCACCGCAAAGTGGACCGGCTTTACAATTCCAGATGCCTTTGTTGTCGGATATGGGATTGATTTTGCCCAAGCTAATCGCAATCTTCCTTATATTGGGCAGGTGAGGTTTGTGCCATGAACTATCTCATGTGGCTGATGCGGGCCAAACGCTGGGCCCATCGCCCGCCCTCAATGCGGCGGGTTTTGATGGTTGGCGGTGTTGTGGCGCTGTCGCTGACCCTTGCAGGGATTGAACATTTTTGGGGCTGGCCCGATGCGCTAAGCGTCAACCATAAAAATGGGCCGAAACTGCCGCGATTTTAAACACACGTCCAACCAAGGAGCGTCAGGATGCACGATCAAGATCATGGCAAAATGGCGCGGACACAAAGCCGATTGTGGATTTGGGCACTGGCTGTCGTGTTGGTCGGAGCGGGGGCGGCTGTTTGGGTGATCCGGCCCCAAACCCTGCCCCACGATGCGCTGGATGGGTTAACCGGCGTGGCCATGCGCGGTGAACAGGTATTTTGGGCGGGGGGATGTGCCAGCTGTCACGCCGCCGAAGGTGCCACAGGTGATGCGCGGCTGGCGCTGGGGGGGGGGCGGCGGTTTGAAACCGACTTTGGCACTTTTGTCGTGCCGAATATATCCACAGATCCAACGCATGGAATTGGCAGTTGGAGCGCGCTTGATCTGGCCAATGCGTTGCATTTTGGCACCAGCCCAAAAGGCCAGCATTACTATCCGGCATTTCCCTATACCGCCTATTCCCACATGACCTTGGATGACATTGTTGATTTAAAAGCCTTTTTGGAAACGTTGCCAGCCGTAACAATTCCAAACAGCCCCCATGATCTGCGCTTTCCCTTTACGCTGCGGGCGGGGCTTGGCGCTTGGAAATGGCTCTACAGCGGGCAAGCGTGGGCGGTGCCCGACCCCCTGAACGGGCCAGCTGAGCGTGGCCGCTATTTGGCCGAAGCGCTGGCCCATTGCGGCGAATGCCACACCCCACGCGATGCTTTGGGCGGGATGCAGAGCGCCGGCTGGCTGACTGGTGCGCCGAACCCAACCGGAAAGGGGCGCACCCCCAACATCACCCCCAGCGCGCTGAGTTGGAGCGAGGATGAGATTGTCGAATATCTTACGACCGGTTTCACACCCGATTACGATTCCGTGGGCGGCCATATGACCGAGGTTGTGGAAAACATGGCCAAACTGCCACCCCAAGACCGCGCCGCCATCGCCGCCTATCTTAAAGCGGTTCCACCCGCGGCACCCTAAGCCCTCAGGGCTGCAACATTATTCTGATGCACCTTAGGCTTGACCCAGCCGGGCCAATCGGGCCGCGCGCAACCGCGCAAAATCATCGCCCGCGTGATAGGATGATCGGGTGAGAGGGCTGGCTGACACCATCGCAAACCCCTTGCCATAGGCTGCCGTTTCATAGGCCGCAAACTCATCAGGTGTCACAAAGCGATCAACGGCATGATGTTTCGGGGTTGGCTGCAAATATTGGCCAATCGTCAGAAAATCGACATCCGCCGCGCGCAGATCATCCATCACCTGCCCCACCGCCACGCGGTCTTCACCCAAGCCCACCATGATGCCTGATTTGGTAAACAAGGTCGGATCAAGTTCTTTGGCACGTTGCAGCAACCGCAGGCTGGCAAAATAGCGCGCGCCGGGCCGCACGTCTGGGTAGAGGCCAGGAACGGTTTCAAGGTTGTGGTTGAACACATCCGGGCGGGCTTGCACCACAGTTTCCAGCGCCTCGGGGCCACAGCGCAGAAAATCAGGGGTCAAAACCTCAATCGTGGTTGTTGGGGCACGATGACGAATGGCGCGGATGGTTTGGGCGAAATGCTCTGCACCCCCATCCGCCAAATCATCCCGATCCACCGATGTGATGACAACATGGTTCAGCCCCAGCGTTTCAACCGCATGCGCCACGCGCCCGGGTTCAAACGTATCCAGACTTTGCGGCTTGCCGGTCGCGACATTGCAAAAGCTGCACCCCCGGGTGCAGATTTCGCCCATGATCATCATGGTGGCATGACCCTGCGACCAGCATTCCCCGACATTCGGGCATCCCGCCTCTTCGCACACGGTGACCAGATTGTTGCTGCGCAAAATATCACGGGTCTGTTTATACCCAGATGAGGTCGGAGCTTTGACCCTGATCCAATCAGGTTTGCGCATCCGTTCGGTTTCAGCGCGCTTGGCTTTTTCAGGGTGCCGCTCTTCGGGAATTTTCAGATCGCGCATGGTTTTGCCCCAATCACTTTGTCCCTGCTTTACGCCCCGAGGCGCGGCTTGGCAACCAAAGCCGCACCCCGAAACCACTATGCAACGCAGCTATGCACGCTAGCCGATCAACCGGGCCGAAGTGTTCCCAGTTTCTTCATAATGGCGGCGCAGGCGCATCAACGCGATGCGCAACACGATCTTGCCCGAACGGGCCGACCAGCCCATACGCTGTTCGGCCTGTTCCATCCCTTCCAGAAAGCAGCAACACCGTAAAACCATATCGCCCAAACCCGGCCCCAAATCACGCAGCGCCGCCGCCACCCGGTCACGCGCCGCACGCGGGCCCTCGGCAATGCCGTTATCGCTCGAAAAGCTGCCCCGATCACCCGCTGTCAAAAACCGATCCCAGTTTTGTGCAACGCGAGGCCCCATCTGTGCCAGCTCAAAGTCTTCGCGCAGCCGTTCTGCAGCGGCAACCATTTCAGCAGAAAGAAACGGTGTGCCATCTTTGTCTTTGCGCCGCGCCAACAGTGCAATGGGCGATTCGGCCAGATTACAACGCAAACGCCGCCGTTCGGCATCTGACCCCTCTGATATTTCGCGTGCGCCCCAAATCCGATGTTGATCACCAAAGTGGCTGGGGCTTTCCGCAAAGCCATCACGCTGATCGGTCAACATGCGCTTAAGCATGGCACGCCCGGCGGTGGTAATATCATACATCGAAACCCGCCCCGTGTGGCGGCAACTGATCCAATCTTTCAGCGCAAATGCCTGCGCAACTGGGCGGGCCAACACAGCCACACGCAGCGTCCGACCATCGGGCAAATTGCGCATAATAGCTGCCTTTTCCATGTCGGGGGCAATCACGAGAACCGAGCCCGGTTCCGCCAAACGCCGCAAGACACGCAGCGCCTCAGACAGAATAGTCTTTTCATCGGGAACAAGGTTTTTGGGGCGCAGAGGTGCAGACATGTGGGTGCTTTCCTTTTCATCATGCAGGGCGGTTGTTGGGCTGACATCACCGGTATCACCGGGTTCAAGGCGGCTGAGCGCCTCATCAATCAGCGGATCCTCACGGCGATTTTCGAACCGGCGCACCTGTCGCAAGATGGTCGAGGCATGGCAGCCCTCGCGGCGCGCAAGCGCACGCAGCGATTGGCCCTGCAGGGTATAAGACAGGTAAAGCCGGGCGGCATCTGGCAGCCACGCAGGCAAACTGTCTGGACTGGTTAAAAGGGTGGCATTCATTCACCACACGCCTCCTTGCGCATCGCAACCCTTCATGATCGCCTGGGCGTCATGCAACCTTTGGCGGTTATGGTTACCCGTTCGTTAAAATAAGCCGTTTGGAAACAATGCTTTCCAAATCCTAAACGCGCCTCAACCCTGCGAACGCCGCGATGCAGCTTTCGGCAACACCCGTTTTGGTTGTGCAAGTATGGCGTGTCCCAGAATGGAGTGTGACATGCAAAACCCGATTGTTTCATTGCGCCAAATGCGCCGCCCAACACTTTTGATAAAGGCCGCACGCCATGGCATCAGCACCTATCGCCGTGAAAAAGATCTGCGCCGCCTGACCCAATGCGACACCCCCCCAAAATCGGCCGAACACGCGCTGCAATTGCTGTTATTGAAAGAAGAGGTGATCGAAGATATCCGCCGCGCCGGGGATGCGGGATATAGCGTGCGCCAACATGTCGCGATCATGATCGCCCTGATGGCTGAGGCGCGGCATATGCTGCGCGCAACACTGGTCTAGCCCCATGGCAAATAGCTGGGTCACACAGCCAAAGCCCTCAGCAAATGAACAAGGCCGCAAAACATCGCTGCGGCCTTGCCCCTGAACCTAAATCACTGAGAAAATCAGATAAACGCGTCAGGCAAAGCGGCCTTTTTGCGGGCCACATAATCGTTTAGCGCATCAGAAATCGCTGGATCCATCGGGGGCTGCTGATAATCGGCCAATTGACGGGCCACCCGGGCGCTGGCCAGCGCTTGGGTATCCCGCGCGCCCTCTTCATCCCATGTTTCAAAGGGTTTGTAATCCAGCAAATCACTGCGCCAGAACGCGTCTTTGAAATTGGCCTGCGTATGGGCGCAGCCAAGATAGTGCCCACCCGGCCCAACCTCACGGATGGCGCCCATGGCTTGGGCATCAGCCGACATATCAATGCCGCGTGCCAGGTGATGCAACGCACCCAACTGATCGGCATCCATGACGAATTTCTCATAAGATGAAACCAAACCACCTTCCAGCCAGCCGCAGGCGTGCAACATAAAGTTCACGCCCGCCAACAGCGCCATATTCAAGCTGTTGGCCGTTTCATAAGCGGCCTGCGCGTCGGGCAATTTTGAGCCACAAAACGCCCCCCCCGACCGATAGGGCAGCCCCATGCGCCGGGCCAACTGCCCCGCACCATAGGTGATATGCGCGGCCTCTGGCGTGCCAAAGGTTGGCGCGCCCGAATTCATATCGATTGATGTCACAAACGCGCCAAAAATCACCGGTGCTCCCTTACGCACCAGTTGGCTATAGGCAACGCCGGCCAAAACCTCGGCCATCACCTGCGTAAGCGTCCCGGCGACCGACACAGGCGCCATCGCCCCCCCCACGATAAAAGGCGAGATGATACAGGCCTGATTAGCCTTGGCGTAGACCTCCAGCGCGCCCATCATCACGTTGTCAAATGTCAGCGGCGAGTTGATATTGATCAACGAGGTCATCACTGTGTTCTGATCAACGAAATCGCTGCCAAACAAAAGCTTCGACATTTCGACCGAATCTTGTGCCCTGCTGGGTTCGGTGACGGAACCCATATAGGGTTTATCCGACAGCGTCATATGCGCCAGCAACATGTCCAGATGGCGCTTGTTTACAGGCACATCGGTCGGTTCACAGACAGTGCCCCCCGAATGATGCAGCCATTTCGACATATAGCCCAGTTTTACAAAATTCTGAAAATCAGCAATGGTTGCATAGCGCCGCCCACCGGCAGCATCACGCACAAAGGGGGGACCATAGACCGGGGCCAGCACCAGCGACCGGCCACCAATTTCAACATTGCGCTGCGGGTTGCGGGCGTGTTGAATGATACGACCGGGGGCCGTTGCGCACAATTGGCGGGCCAATCCACGCGGAATACGCACCCGGTCCCCATGTACATCCGCGCCCGCTTCGCGCCACAGCGCAAGCGCGTCCGGATTTTCCGGGAAATTCACCCCGATTTCTTCCAAAACCGTATCGGCATTCCATTCAATGATGGAAAGCGCCTCATCGTTCAAAATCTCAAAGTTCGGAATGTTGCGCTCAATAAAACGTGCGCTTTCCAGACTGACGGCCGACCGTTCGGCCCGACGTGCCGCACCGCCACCGCCCCGTGCCCGACGCCCTGCTGCCTGATCCATGGTTTCTTGCTCCAAATTTCACCTGAGATTGCGCATGTCATAGGCCCTGTGTGCGCCAGACCCGGTGCAGATTGCGCCCTCTGACGGCGCAAAACGACATCTTTGCGCAAAGATCGCAGCCACCGCCCAATCCGCTCAGCTTTGCCCTGTGATCAACCCCGTTTTGCCAGATAGCGCAGCACCGATTGCGCCGCCCGCAAGCCCGGTGGCGGACCGCCCCGGCCAAGACGTTCCATCGTCAGCGCCATCGCCCGCAATTGCGCACCCCGCCCTTCCCCACCCGGCAGCACCGCCATCAGCGCATCAGCCATCGGCCCCGGTCTGCAGGCAGCGCCAATAAACTCGGGCACAGCTGTCGTTTGTGACACCAAATTGACCAGCGTCACACTGGGCACCCGGATCATCCGTGCCATGATCTGGCGGCTGAGCCACGCCATATCATATCCAATAACCATCGGCACATCATTGGCCGCCAATTCTAACGACACCGTCCCCGATGCAGCCAAAGCCACATCTGCAGCCGCAAAGGCCGCGCGCTTAGCCCACGCATCATTTGGGTCCAACAAAACCGGCTGGCCCGGCCAATCGCGACACAGCTCCGCCACCAACCCTGCCTGTGCCAGCACCCGAGGCACCACCACCCGCATCTGCGGCACCCGTTCAGCCACCTGCGCCAAGGTCTGGCCAAATCGGGGCGACAGCCGCGTCACCTCGCCCCGGCGCGATCCGGGCAATGCCATGACCAAGGGCGCATCAAGTGCAATTCCATGGCTGGCGCGAAACTCTTGGGCCGCAGCAATATTGGCGCGAGGTTCCGCCACCACGGGGTGGCCAACAAAATCGCAGCTCATGCCTGCGCCTGTCATAAAGGGCGGCTCAAACGGCAAAAGCGCCAGCACATGGTCAATCACCCGCGCCATCCGCTGCGCCCGTTTTGGCCGCCATGCCCAGACACTTGGAGCAACATAATGGATGAACGCGGGCCGCAGCGCCGCAGGCATGCGTGCTTTGACACCAGCCGATACCCGCAAACAAAAATCAGGGCTGTCTATCGTGATCAGCGCATCTGGCGCGGCTTGGGAGACATCTGCCACCGCCGTGGCCAGTCTGCGGCGCAGCATCGCATAGCGCGGCACCACCTCAGCCAGCCCCATTACTGACAAATCTGCCATGTCAAACAGGCTGTGCAAGCCCTCAGCCTGCATAGCTGGGCCACCAATCCCTTGAAAGGTTACATCTGGGCATAGGCTGCGCAGCCCCACCATCAGCGCGGCCCCAAGCTTGTCGCCAGACGGCTCACCAGCAATCAGATAGATCTTCATTCGGGGGACAAAGCGTCCGACCATGACCACAGGAACAGCCCCAGATCATCGGCCAGCGCAATCATTTCAGCCCGGTCCAACAGCATGACCGACCCCGCCCGAAACGCCAATCCGCCCAAGCCAGCCACAGCCACCTCACGCAGGGTTTGCGGCCCAAGCGCTGGCAGATCAATCCTGCGATCTTGACCAGGCTTGGCTGCTTTAAAACAGACGCCACGCGCGCCATTTGGGTCAGGGCGCGGATCGGGCATCTGGCCAAGCTGGCGCCCTGCCTCGGCCAACATCGCATCCGTGCCACCAATTGTTTCTACCGCCAAACAGAGGCCCTGCGCCACAACCGCACCTTGCCCCACATCAACCGCCCCAAGGGCGGCCACAATCTGTGCCGCACGCGCCACATCAGCCGCGTCTTGGTCCAGTGGCTGCACCCGCCCCAGCACCTCGGGTGCGGGCACCAGATCAGGGGCGATTTGATCGGCTCCCACCACAGCAAACCCGTCTTCTTCAAAAATTGCGATCACTTCGCGCAACGTGGCATCATCGCCGCTTTGCATCGCACGCAACAAACGTGGCACCATCGTGGCTGTGAGTGGGTCAAAACGCTCTGGGTCCAGACGCGGGCGGCGCACAGCACCTGCAAAAACGATCTGGGTCACACCCAGATCATGCAGACGGTCCATAAAAAGTGCCAGCCGTTCCACCTGAAACCGCTGCACTGTGCGCCCCTCTGCGGCAACGGGAAAGCCCTCCATTTCGGCTAGAAGATACGGCTGGTCCTCGGCCTCTAACGCGCGCACCAGCAGCATGGGCAATCGGCCCGTTCCTGCGATAATGCCAATCTTTCCCGGGTCTTGATCTGATGCGGCTGTGCTTTGATCTTGACCGGCCATCTGGTCACCGTTCATTTTGGGGTCAAAAAACTGCGCTCGGATGCAGCGGTGACAAACCCCGCCATCTCACGCACAAAGGGGCTTTGGCTGTCGCGGGCAAGATCAGCCGCGCGCTCGACAAAAGAGCCTGGGCCATCTTGCAAATGGGCATAGGCCGCGCGCAACTGCGATATTTCTGCACGCGACACGCCGCGCCGCTTTAACCCAACAAGGTTCAACCCATCCAATACACCGCGCGGCCCCTGAACCAGACCAAAGGGGATCACATCATTGGTCACCATCGTCACAGCGCCAATAATAGCCCCACGCCCAATCCGCACAAATTGATGCACGCCAGACAGACCACCGATGATCACATCATCTTCCACCACACAATGGCCAGCCAAGGCGGCTTGGTTGGCCAGAATAACCCGGTCGCCCACCCGCACATCATGGCCCACATGTGCACCGGTCATGAACAAACAGTCATCACCCACCTGCGTCACACCGCCACCGCCAACGGTTCCCAGATTAAGCGTGGCACCTTCGCGGATCTTGCAGCGCGCGCCGACCACCAACCGCGTCGGCTCGCCTTGGTATTTCAGATCTTGCGGCACTTCGCCCACGCAGGCAAAGGGAAAGATAACTGTTTGCGGGCCTATTTCAGTGCAGCCTGTGACCACGGCATGTGATTTCACCTCGACACCAGCGCCCAAAACAACGTTTTCGCCAATCACGCAAAACGGGCCGATCTGGCAACCGGGCCCAAGCTGTGCCCCCGGCGCGACACTGGCAGAGGGATGAATAAGGGTTGTGGGCGGCTGGGTCATGGGGTCAGCGTTTCGGCAGATCGATCATGGCGGTAAAATCAGCCTCGGCGGCGATTTCCCCGTTGACCTTACCCGTGCCATGGAATTTCCAGACCCGCGATCCCCCGCGCAGCACATCAACATGCAATTCCAAAACATCGCCCGGCACAACCTTGCGGCGGAACTTGCAGCCATCGATATTCATGAAGTAGACCAGCGGTTCTTTATCCACCAAATCCAGTGTAATCCCCACCAAAACAGCTGCGGTTTGGGCCAGCGCCTCAATGATCATAACGCCGGGCATCACCGGGGTTTTAGGAAAATGCCCCTGAAAATGTGGCTCGTTAAAGGTAACGTTTTTCACGCCGACAGCTTGGGCCGAGGGCACAATATTGTGCACCTTATCAACCAGCAGGAACGGATAGCGATGCGGGATAATACGCTGAATCAAATGAATATCAGCCTCTTGCGCCGGATAAGGCACGGGCGGTGTTGCGGCAGGCTTAGCGGCAGGCTTGGCAGCAGCCTGGGCTGCGGAAGGGGCCTCGGTCATGGGAACTCCTGAAAAACTTGAAATCTGACTAGCAACTCAGACAGACACTGGCAAGCCACGCGAGATTGGCCGGGTGACAACGGGCCAAAAGACGGGGGTTATGGCTTGGCGGTTTGGGGGTCTGCGGCCAGCGCGTTCAGCGCCGCGCTGTCGGGGAATAATCCAGCATCAGAAAGGCGGGCGTCAATGCGGGCAATTGCCCGATCCGTGACATCAATACGTTCAGAATACAGAAAAACCGACTGTTTATCTAAAATCGCATCAGCCCCATTCTCTTGCAACAGTTCGCCCAACACCGGCACAATCGCCTGTAAGAAAATCTGCTGCTCGCGTTCACGCCATGCGGTCAATCCGCGTTCGGTGCGATCACTTTCTTGGCGCAGCGCTGTCACGCGGGCATCAAAATCGTCAGCCAGCACCCGAAACGCATCAGGGGCCAAAGTTGTGCGCTTGCGGGTCAGGGCCTGTTCTTCGGCGGCCAAGGCCTGTTCGGTCTTGCGGTTTTGCGCAGAAATGAGGGCCGATGCCCGGTCAAGATCAGCCTTTACCTGCCCACCATAGCGCGATTCAGAAAACAGCCGTTCTTGATCAATGATCAATACCCCACTGATTACCGCAGGGCTTGGGGTGGGCAAGCTTGGCGCAGGGGTTTGAGGGGTGGGCGCTGTTTGGGCTTGGCCACAAGCCACCAGCCCCAACCACAGCCCCACCGCACAAAAAGCTCTGAGCCACGGCGCCATTTTAGAACCGTGTTGAAATGGTCAGATCAAAATTCTGCGTCTTGTCATAGCTTTCTTTAAGAACCGCACGGGAAAAATTGAACCTGAGCGGCCCGATCGCCGTGTCCCAATAGATTGACACGCCCAAAGCCGAGCGCAGCTTGAACCCATCATCAACCACCGATGTGCCATCAGTGCCGCCGGCTGTGCTGTCCAAGCTCCAGACTGAGCCAAGATCCCAAAAGACGCCACCGTTCAGGCCATATTCTTCGGGCAGGCCCAATGGAAAATCAGCCTCAAACCGGGCAACGGCAAAAAGGTTTCCACCCAAAGCGTCTTCGTTATCCACATTCATATCGCGCGGGCCAATTCCGTTGGGTTCAAACCCGCGCATCTGGTTTTTCAAAAAGAACCGGTCTGTGACACGACTGTTGCCCGAAATCGAGACAAGGGCCCCCCCTTCGACTTCGGCGCGCAAAGTGACATCTTCGTTCATCACACGGCGTTGCACCGTCACAAGCCCAGTGCTGGACAAAGATTTCGTGTCACCACCAAGCCCCGTCAAATCCTGACCAAACCGCAACAAAATATCCTGAGACGGATCAAGCGCCAACCTGCGCGTGTCGTAGGTATAGGTATACCCAACCGAATTTGCGACCAGTGCGCCCTCTTCCTGACGCAACACATAAGACGACCCGGTTTCGGTGCCCGACCCACTATCAACATTCAAGATTTCGTCTTTGCCAACGCGCATCCGCACCTCAAGCGAACCACTGGGCCCAACTGGGAATTCCAACGACGGGCTCAAACTCATTTTATTGGTGTCGTAATCGGCATAGTCACTGGTGGTTTTTTTATAGCGCGCCAGCATGCGGAATTTCAGATCACGGTCGCCCACCGCAGGCTCGGTAAAGCCAAAAGTAAAGCCGCGTGTATCCGTGGTCGTATCAAAACTGAATGACAGGGCCTGACCTCGGCCCAAAAAGTTCTGTTCGCTAAAGCTGATGTTACCCCCTGCCCCGGCGCTGACACCATAGCTTAGGCCAAATGCCAAAGATCCCGTGGGCTTTTCGGTAACATTCACATCGACAATCACCTGATCATCCGCTGTACCCGGCTTGGGTTTTACATCGGCCTCAGAGAAAAACCCCAAAGCGCGGATTCGCTTGGCGCTGTCGGTGATTTCACGCGGGTTGAAGGGGTCGCCCTCGGCCGTGCGGAATTGCCGACGGATGACACGGTCAACCGTGGTGGCATTGCCCTCAATATCAATCCGCTCAACAAAGCGGCGCGGGCTACGCACCAGCACAAAGGCCACATCCAGCGTCTGTGCCCGGGCATCGCGGGTCACGCGCGGCTCAATATTCACGAAATCCAAGCCCTGTTTCAACGCCAACGCTTCAAGCCGTGAAATGGTATTATCAATTAAAACAGGCGAATAGACCGCGCCCGGTTTGATCTTGATCGCGGCCTGATAGGCGGCGGCATCCACCCCAGGTACTTCCGACACGGCTGTGATCTGCCCCATGGAAAACCGCTGCCCCTCGCGCAGGACATAGGTGACAAAATTCCCATCACGACCACGCACGAATTCCGTATTGGCTGACAGCACTTGAAAATCGATATAGCCTCTGGCGCGATAAAAATCGCTCAGCAACGTTTTATCGGTTTCAACCCGCTCGGGGATGAATGTATCGGTTTTGATAATTTGACGCAGCAGGCCAGCCTGTTTGGTGCCCAAAACCTGACGCAAGCGTCGATCAGAAAAAGCGCGGTTGCCCAGAATGGTGATCCGCTCGACCTCAATCACCTTACCCTCGGTCACCTCAAACACCAAGTCTACCCGGTCATCTGAGCGGCGGATCACCCTTGGCGTTACTGTGGCCGAAAAGCGCGCCAAATTGGCATAACCTTCGGTCAAAGCGGCGGCATCTTGTTCGGCTTGTGCGGGTGAATAAATCCGGTTGGGTTTTGATTTGATGATTTCGGTCATCAGCTCATCAGCGACGCGGTTGTTGCCCTCAAAACTGATGCGGTTGATCGTGGAAAATTCCGTGACAGCGATCACCAGCCGACCACCCTCGGGGCGCAGTTCAACATCGCGAAACAGCCGTGCCCCCATGATCCGTTGATAGGCAGCGTTCAGCTCTGCCTCTGACAAGGGCTGGCCCGGGCGCAGATTGGCATAGCTAAGAACAGTTTCGGTATCGATGCGGGTGTTGCCCTGAACCACGATCTTATCAAAAGCAATATCTTGCGCAGGCGCTGCCAGGGGACCAATCAGCCCCAAACCAAGGCTCAGCGCAACCACCAAAGGCGCACGGCGCAACGCAGCCGCCGGTCGCACGCTCACAGCCGCACCCAAGGCCCGGATCGCCTGTGGCACTTCGCTTGTCGTCACCCGCATGAACCTGCCCCACATTTCTTGCCCTAAGACTTTTGACTAGCCGCTTGTGGGGGGCTTGTCAAAAGCCATGCAGCCCCAGCCACGCCTAGGGGCAAAAGATGTCATTTGTCAGCGCAAACACCATCAAAGAAACCAAAACAACCAGCCCCACCATCATCATCGCATTTAGCACGCGCGGGCTGGGGGGGCGGCGAAATGCTGCCTCATAGACATGAAACACCAGATGCCCCCCATCCAAGACCGGAATCGGAAAGAGGTTCATCAAACCAACCGCGGTGGAAAGCGTGGCAATGAACCACACAAAACTCACAGCCCCCGCACTGGCGGCGGCGGCCGATGTTTCGGCAATCCCCAGCGGCCCCGACAGGTTACACGAACTGATCGCCCCGCTCAGCATATGCCACAGCCCCGACAGCGATGTGCGGATGATAACCAAGGTTTGGCCCAACCCCAAGTCCAGCGATTCTACCACGCCGGGCATGCGGGTTTGTGGCGAAAAGGCCAACCCACCATTCACGCCGATCAACCAACGCGTTTCAAACCCTCCATCCGCTGTGGGCAAATCCATCCGGCGCGGGGTGAGCGTGACATCAAGCTCTGTGCCATCCCGCCAGATCCGCATCAACAGCGCCCGCCCCTCGGACGCCCCCACCACATCGCGCAAGGCTTCAAATGCCGCAACAGGCTGCCCATCAACTGCCAGCACAACATCTCCGGGCAACATCCCCGACTGTTGCGCCGCAGAACCCGGCTGCACCGCATCCACCACCGCTGGAAGTGGAAACGGCCCAACGATGGTCTGCTCTAATCCATCGCGCAGAATGCGGTATTGGGTGCTTTGATCTGGGCGCAGCGCCTGTAGTGCCAACGACAGACCGGCCGTGTCAGGGGTGTCTATTCCATCCAGCCCCAAGATACGGTCGCCCGGCCGTAGCGCATCATCAAAGCCCGGCAGTGAGCGCACATCGCCCACAACTGGTGCCTCAAGCGGCACACCGCGCAGCGCAATTAACGTGGCAAAGAGCATAATTGCCATCAAAAAATTAAACATTGGCCCGGCGAGAACCGTAGCCGAGCGCGCCCAAAGAGGCGCACCATGCATAGTGCGCCGCTTTTGCGCCGCGCTCAGCCCATCAAGCGTCGCCGTGTCTTGCCCCGAGGCGGGATCAGAATCACCCAAGAATTTAACATAGCCGCCAAAAGGCAGGGCAGCCACTTGCCAGCGCGTTCCACGTTTATCAACCCAGCTGCAAATGCGCGGGCCAAAACCCAAACTAAACACCTCGGCGTGGATACCAGACCAGCGCCCAACGATGTAATGGCCATATTCATGAACTGCCACAATGATTGAAAGCGCCACCACAAAGGCAATGGCTGTGTAAAGAAAGCCCCCAAAACTTGGGATCAGACCAAAAATTTCCACAAATTACCCCTGTTTGCCCTGCCACGCAGCCACGATATCGTTGGCCGTCCTGCGTGCCAGATGGTCCATCGCCAGCACAGTATCAAGACTGTCGGGCAATTTTGTCAAAACACCCGCCCCAGAGAGCTGGCACAACGTGTCTTCCACAATTCCCGCCATCGCGACAAAAGACAGACCACCCACGATGAAATGATCGAGTGCTATTTCTTTGGCCGCGTTAAACGCAGCCCCCGCCAAACCGCCAGTGGCCATCACATCCCGCGCCAGGCGCAGCGCAGGATAGCGCGCCAGATCGGGGGCCTGAAAACTCAGCGTGCCAATCGCGGCCAAATCAAGTCGCGCAACGGGCAGCGCGCGGCGATCGGGCCAGTTCAAGGCATAGCCGATGGCATGGCGCATATCAGGCGGGCCCAAATGTGCCATCAACGCCCCATCACAAAACCCAACCAACGCATGAATCATCGACTGTGGGTGAATGACCACCTCAATCTGATTGGGTGAGATGCCGAAATATTCACGCGCTTCGATGATTTCGAGCGATTTGTTAAACATTGAGGCGGAATCAATCGTGATCCGTTGCCCCATCGCCCAATTGGGATGCGCCGAGGCCTGTGCCAGCGTCGCACTTGCCAGTTTTTCCAGCGGCCAATCCCGAAATGCCCCCCCCGATGCGGTGATAATCACCCGCTCTACGGCCGCCATATCTTCGCCCACCAAGGCCTGAAAAACGGCAGAATGTTCGCTGTCGACCGGCAAGATGGTCGCATTATGACGTGCAGCTTCGGCCATTAACAGCGGGCCTGCGGTGACCAGACTTTCTTTATTTGCCAAGGCAAGCGTGCGGCCCTGCGCCAGCGCACGAAACCCCGGCGCCAACCCCGCTGCCCCCACGATGGCAGACATTGTCCAATCTGCGGGCCGGTCAGCGGCTTCAAGCAAGGCTTGGGTACCCGCGGCAACCTCAATCCCGCTACCGGCCAAGGCGTCTTGCAACTCAGCCCTGCACTCTTCATGGGCTGTGACGGCCAACCGCGCACGAACGCGCCGCGCTTGGGCCGCCAAAAGCGCCACATTGCGCCCCCCCGTCAGAACCTCAACCGCAAAGCCGTCACCATCAGCGATCAAATCAATGGTATTTTGCCCGATTGAACCTGTTGCGCCAAAGATGGAAATTCGCCGCATGCGTCACATCCTGATTTCGGGAACAACGACAACCAAAGCCACGACAAGCATCATGAGCGATGCCCCAAGCAGCCCGTCAAACCGGTCCAGCAAGCCACCATGGCCCGGAATCAGATGCGAGCTGTCTTTGACGCCGGCATGTCGTTTGATGGCGCTTTCGGCAATATCCCCCATCTGCGAGGCCAGCGCGATGCCCGCGCTGATCCAAGGCAGATCCGGACCTGCCGTGGTAAATTCCAAAAAGACATACCCCACACCCGCCGCAGCACCCCAGCCCGCAAGCGTACCAGACCACGTTTTTTTAGGGCTGATGGCCGGCCAAAATTTGGGGCCCCCAAAAAAGCGGCCCGAAAAATACCCAGCGACATCGGTCACAACCACCACAAGAACCAGCCAGATCAACCACACCATGCCATAGTCGGCCCGAAAAACGATCAAACCATAACTGGCCAGCATGATCGCCAGCGCGTAAAGCCCAGATGCCAGTCGCGCACTGCGTGCCATCACCACCAAGGCCAACCCAGGCACCGCCAAAAGCCCGGCCCAAAATCCACCCAGCAGCACAGCCAGACACACCAGCGCGGCGGCACTTGCCCCCAAACCAAGCGCCCGGATACGCGCATCAGGCGCGCTCATCACAGCCAATTCCCATATCATGGTGCCCGCAGCAGCAACGGCCAGCGCAGCAAACCAAAGCCCGCCAGCCCAAATTGCCGCCACCCCCAGCGCCGCCATCACAAGGCTTGAAAAAAACCGCGCCGACAGGTCAGACCAATTTCCCGCCATTAAGCCCCCCCGACCGCGCCAAACCGGCGATCGCGCTTTGAAAATCGCTGCAAAATACTGGCAAGCTCGGCTGGAGTGAAATCAGGCCACAGCGTTGGCGTGAATTCATATTCAGCATAAGCCGATTGCCATGGCAGAAAATTCGACACCCGCGCCTCGCCCGACGTACGGATGACCAAATCAGGGTCTGGAAGGGCCGCAGTGTCAAGTTCGGCCGCCAGCCTGTCTTCGGTGATATCTTGCGGCGAAATCCGGCCTTGGTGCACGGCCAGAGCAAGCGCCTGCGCGGCGCGGGTAATTTCATTGCGCCCACCATAGTTGATGGCCACAGTAAAATTCAAACGCCGGTTTTCAGCGGTGCGCTGTTCAATATCTGCCATCAAGGCGCTGAGCTTTGGATCAAGCCGTGATCTATCCCCGATAAAGCGCATACGCACGCCCTCAATCCCCATCCGCTCAGCCTCATTGCGGATGTAGCGACTGAAAATGCTCATAAGTCCCAGAACTTCGCGGGTGCTGCGCTTCCAATTTTCGGTGGAAAACGCATAGACAGTCAAATGCGTCACCCCCATGTCGGGGCAAGCGGTCACAATTTCCTTGACGCGCTCGGCCCCGCGGCGATGGCCCACCAAACGCGGCCAACCGCGCTGCGTGGCCCAGCGCCCGTTACCATCCATGATAATGGCAACATGCACCCCACCACAGAGGCCACGTTCTGGCACCGCACCCTCGGGCAAGGCACGGCCCGACAGAGAACCACCAGACAAGGGATCAATCGCGGCCAAATGCGGCCCTTTCACAGGCAATGCAGGCTTAAACCTGCATAATTTCTTGTTGTTTGGTTTCCAGCAACTTGTCAATTGCGGCAATCTGGCGATCAGTCATGTCTTGAATTTCGTCAGCCCAGATCTTTTGATCATCTTCGGCCATGCCAGCGGATTTGGCTTTTTTCACCTTATCCATCCCATCGCGGCGGACGTTGCGCACCGAAACGCGGGCCTGTTCGGAATACTGTGCAGCCACTTTTGCCAATTGGGCCCGACGCTCTTCGTTAAGTTCCGGGATCGGCAGACGGATCAACGGGCCATCAACCACAGGGTTGATCCCAATTCCCGAATCACGAATCGCACGCTCAACTTTGGAAATCATCGCCTTGTCCCAAACGTTGATCGTGACCATCCGCGGCTCGGGTACGTTGACGGTTCCCACCTGGTTGATCGGGGTCATTTGCCCATAGCTTTCGACCATGATCGGCTCAAGAATAGCTGCCGATGCACGGCCAGTGCGCAGCGATGCAAATTCTTGCCGCAGGGACGCAATGGCCCCATCCATCCGGCGTTGCAGATCATCAATGTCGATCTCGATATCGTCAGACATCGCGGTACTCCTTCGTCAATGTGCCCTTATAGCAAGGCCATTTCGCTTTGGGTATGGGCTCAGCCCTCTACCAATGTATAGGTGCCTTCGCCGCGTAAAATTCCCCGGAAGCCTCCCGGCTCATCCAGACTAAACACGATGATCGGCAGATCGTTGTCACGCGCCAGCGCAATCGCCGAAGCATCCATGACACCCAAATGCTTTTGCAACACTTCGTCATAGCTTACACGGTCATAGCGTTTGGCATCATCAAATTTCTTTGGGTCTTTGTCGTAGACGCCGTCAACCTTGGTGCCTTTGAAAATCGCCTCGCAGCTCATTTCGTTGGCGCGCAGGGTGGCTGCGGTATCAGTTGTGAAATAAGGGTTGCCAGTCCCAGCTGCAAAAATGCACACCCGCTTTTTTTCCAAATGGCGCACGGCGCGGCGACGGATATAGGGTTCACAAACTTGATCCATCGGGATGGCACTGATGACGCGGGTATGAATGCCCAATGCTTCCAGGCTGGCCTGCATGGCAAGCGCGTTCATCACAGTGGCCAGCATCCCCATGTAATCAGCCGTTGTGCGTTCCATCCCTTGGGCGCTGCCTTGCAGCCCACGAAAGATATTGCCGCCACCGATCACCATACAAATCTCAACGCCCAAATCATGGACTGATTTCACCTCTTCGGCGATGCGCTGAACAGTGGGCGGATGTAAACCAAAGCCCTGATCCCCCATCAGCGCCTCACCCGAAATTTTCAGCATGACGCGTTTATAGGCCGTTCGGGCCTGCCGATTTTCCGGCCGATCCTGTGACTGTGTGCTCATACCCTGCCTCGAATTGTGATGATGCCATTTGCGGCCCCGCGCAAAATGGTCGAAAACGGCGGCAGGTTCAACGCCCAACCCGCACCAGATGCTAAAGACTGCCCAAAGGATGCCCTGATGCCGATCGATGTCTTGCCAACCGACCCCCAAATTCCCAAGTGGCTCCACGCGGTGCCACCCACCCGCCCGGTGCTGATTGCCGGGCCAACAGCATCAGGAAAATCGGGGTTGGCGCTGGCACTGGCCCGCGCACAGGGGCGGGCTGTGGTGAATGCGGATGCGCTGCAGGTCTACAGCAATTGGCGTATTTTAACCGCCCGTCCAAGCATCGAGGAAACGGCACAAGCCCCGCATTTTCTGTATGGCCATCTTGCCGCGACACAAAGTTATTCAGTCGGGCAATGGTTGCGCGATCTGGCCGATATTTTGGCAAGCAAACAGCCAGTGGTGATTGTGGGCGGCACGGGGCTTTATTTCTCAGCCCTGACCCAAGGTTTGGTGAATATTCCAGCCATATCGCCCGAACTGCGCGCCCAAAGCACGGCCCGGCATGCCGAAATTGGGTTGGCAGGCATGGTTGCAGATCTTGATGCGCCCACGGCCGCGCAGATTGACACCGCTAACCCGGCCCGCGTTTTGCGCGCGTGGGAGGTGCTGCAGGCCACCGGGCGCGGTCTTGCCGCCTGGCAGGCTGATACAGGCGCGCCGCTTTTGGCGCTTGCGGCCAGTTGCGCGCTGGTCTTGCAACCCCGGCCTGATTGGCTGGCCGCGCGAATTGACGCCAGATTTGATCACATGATCACGAACGGCGCATTGGATGAGGCCCGCGCTGCCCTGCACAATTGGGATCCGAGCCAACCCTCTGCCAAAGCAATCGGCGCACCAGAACTGGTGGCGCATCTGCGCGGCGACATCTCATTGCCAGAGGCCATCACCCGCGCAAAACTGGCGTCACGCCAATACGCCAAACGCCAACGCACATGGTTTCGCAGCCGTATGAAGGCCTGGCACCCCTTGGACCCAGAGACGCTGACTTGGCCGCAGTTTTGCCCTCAAAATTCTGCGCCATGACATCCTGACAATAGGGCGCCAGCATCGAGGCAGGTCGCAGTTCATTCAAGAAGTGCCGAATGTAGACATTGACCTTTGGGCCGAATCTGTGTGGAATAAGGGTACAGAAATTGGCCTGCACGCACATCAGAGGGCCCAAGCGGAGTAATGCGCGACCCCAGCAGGACCTTTTGTCCACAATCCAAGCACAAGCCAATTGCTCACAAACAAAAACAAACGACAGGGAGAAAAATATGAGCCTTTCACCAAATAATGGCACCGGCGTTCATGCAGCCATTGGCATGTATGCTGCGGAATGCAAAGCGGGGCTGATGAGCCGGCGTGAGTTTATGACACGCGCCTCAGCGCTTGGTGCCAGTGCAGCCGTAGCTTATGGCGCGCTTGGTCTTGCAGCGCCGCAAGCTGTGGCCGCAGAAACACCCGTAATGGGCGGTACGCTGCGCATGAACATGGAAACCCGCCCAGGCAAAGACCCACGGACGTGGGATTGGTCAGAGCTTGCGAATTTCTCGCGTGGCTGGCTGGAATATATGGTTGAATATAACTCGGATGGATCGCTGGTTGGCCGCCTGATCGAAAGCTGGAGTTTGAACGAAGCGGCCACCGAAATTACCATGAATGTCCGCAAGGGTGTGACTTGGAACAACGGCGATGCCTTTACGGCCGATGACGTGGTGCATAACATCACGCGCTGGTGCGATGCCAACGTTGAAGGCAACTCGATGGCGGCGCGTATGGGCGGCTTGGTTGACGCTGAGACAAAACAGGCAAAAGCTGGTGCCATCACAAAAATAGATGATCACACCGTTAAATTGACCCTGCCCGCCCCAGATATCACCATCATTGTGGGCATGGCCGATTACCCAGCCGCCGTTGTGCACCAAAGCTATGACAATGGTGATACCGCGCTCAACCCAATCGGAACTGGCCCCTATCTGCCCGAAGTGGACGAAGTGGGCGTAAAGCAGGTGCTGGTAAAAAATACCGCGCACAAATGGTGGGGCGAAGGTGCCTATCTGGACCGGATCGAATATATTGATCTGGGCACCGATCCGGCCGCAGTTGTGGCAGCAGCTGAATCCGATGAAATTGATGCGACCTATCGCACCGAGGGCGATTTTGTGCCGATTTTCCAAAGCATCGGCTGGGCCTCATCCGAGGCGGTGACCTCGGCCACACTGGCGGTGCGCTTTCACCATGCAGCCGCGCCTTTTGATAATGTCAAAGTGCGCCGTGCCATGCAGATGGCCGTTGATAACAATGTGGTCTTGGAACTGGGTTATGGCGGAATGGGCCAGGTGGCTGAAAACCACCACGTCTGCCCGATCCATCCCGAATATGCCAAACTGCCGCCCTTGGTGGTTGACCCTGCAGGTGCCAAAGCAGCCGTGGCCGAAGCTGGCCATGCCGATACCGAATTTGAACTGATTTCACTGGATGATGGCTGGCAGGCCGCAACCTGTGATGCGGTCGCAGCCCAAATTCGTGACGCTGGTATCAACATCAAGCGGACCATTCTTCCAGGCTCAACCTTTTGGAATGATTGGCTGAAATACCCATTTTCAGCCACCGAATGGAACATGCGGCCCTTGGGTGTTCAGGTTTTGGCGCTGGCCTATAAATCTGGTGTGGCTTGGAACGAAACCGCCTTTAACAATGCGGAATTCGATGAAAAGCTGACAGCCGCTATGGCGATTGCCGATGCTGACAAGCGCCGCGTGTTGATGGAGCGGATTGAGCAGATCATGCAAGAAGAGGGCGTGCTGATCCAGCCTTACTGGCGCTCACTCTTCCGCTTTACCAACCCAAAAGTCCGCGGTGCCGAAATGCACCCGACGTTTGAGCATCACCACTACAAGTGGTGGATGGCTGCCTGAGCCATGTAACAATGGGGGCGTGCGGCCTGTTCGTGCGCCCCTTTGTTTCTTGCCGGGCCTCATTTTGCGTGTTTGGCCATAAATCATGGGCCATTGACCCGGCAAGAGGGAGGATGATTTTTTGTTTAAATTCCTGTTGCGCCGTTTTGCCACGATGGTCGTGATGGCGCTGTGCCTGACCTATGCGGTGTTTTATTTTACCAACCTGCCGCCCAACTTAGAAAAAATTGCTAAATCTGAGGCGGGCAGCCGGATCACCGATGCTGAGGTTGACAGCTGGCTGGCCAAAAACGGCTATGCCAGCAGCACGCCGCAACGCTATGGCGAATGGCTGGGCGTTGTGCCCGGTTGGCGCAACACCACCCCTGACGGCAAGGTTACGGGGCGCTGCATAGCACGCGGCACCGATCCAGCTGTGGCCCCCAGATTTTGCGGTGTAGCGCAAGGCAATATGGGGTTTTCCAATGTGTTCAAACAGCCTGTCAGCAGTATCATCGGACTGCGGCTGGGGCTGACCGGCTGGCTGATGCTTTGCGTGGTTTGTGTGATGGTGCCAGTGTCGTTATTAATCGGCATTCTGGCCGGCATGCGCGAGGGCAACAGGCTAGACCGCAGCCTGTCTGCAGTTTCAATCGCAACGACGGCGACACCTGAATATGTGTCTGGGGTCATTTTGATCACGCTTTTTGCATCGTCGGTGACTGGCCTTAAATGGTTCAAAGGCACCGCGACATCTGCGATGGATAATATCACCTTTGAAAACTTTACCCTGCCCGTGATGACGATCTCACTTTACGCCATTGGCTATATCGCACGGATGACACGGGCCAGCATGGCCGAGGTGATGACCGCGCAATATATCCGCACCGCCCGACTAAAAGGGGTGCGGTTTCGGGATGTTGTGCTGAAACACGCGCTGCGCAATGCACTGATTGCACCCTTTACCGTGATCATGTTGCAAATCCCGTGGTTGCTGAATGGTGTGGTGATTGTCGAGACCCTGTTTAACTATAAGGGCTTTGGCTGGACACTGGTGGAAGCAGCCGGAAACAATGATGTTGAGCTTTTATTGGGCTGCTCGGTCGTGGCGGTGATTGTGGTGCTGGTCACCCAACTGCTGTCTGATCTTGGCTATGCCCTGCTAAACCCCCGCATTCGCTTGGCCTGAGGAGACAGGAATGGACCCGCTCAGCTGGCCCGAAATCACAATAGCCATTGCCGGCCGCCTTGTGCCGGTTTGGATTGCCTTGGTGGTGACATTTGCACTCTCCATGCGCTTCAAACGCAGGCTTGGGCTTTATGGCAAGCTGTTTGACAGCCCCATTGGTATGCTGGGCTTT
Organism: uncultured Paracoccaceae bacterium; assembly: GCA_937895435.1. GTDB lineage: Bacteria > Pseudomonadota > Alphaproteobacteria > Rhodobacterales > Rhodobacteraceae > CALAXT01. Next base: position 118,924 of record CALAXT010000072.1, read on the forward strand.
GGCATTGTGATGTTTTGGGTGTTTACAGCCATTTTTGCCGATCAAGTCATCACCTTTGACCCGTTGAGCCAAGTATCACGGATGAAAAATGCGTTGCCCGGCATGCCACACCCCAGCGGTGAGGGGTACTATTTGCTGGGCGGCGACAATTTGGCACGCGATGTGTTTTCGCGCGTCGTGATCGGTGCGCGCCGGGTCTTGGCGATTGCCCCCGCCGCCACGGCATTTGCGTTTATAATGGGCATTACGCTTGGCCTGCCGGCTGGGTATTTCGGCGGTAAGTTTGACATGGCGCTGTCATTTCTGGCCAATTTGGTTTTGTCATTTCCAGTGATTTTGCTGTTTTATCTGCTGGTGACACCAGAAATTCGGGTGACGGGCATCCCCACGATGATGGCGGCGGTGTTGTTTCTGTTCCCTGTGATCTTTTTGGTGATTTTGTGGAACAGTCGTTATTTCATCAACCCGATGCAGCGTAATATTTATGTTGGCGTAACACTCGTGTTTGGGCTTTGGGCGTATTCGGGGCTTGCCTTTAATGCAGATCCACTGGGTGTGTGGTCGATGGATCCAAACCTGTTGAACGTGTTTGTATCGGTGGTCTTTGTCAACGCACCCACTGTGTTTCGGATCGTGCGTGGGATCGTGCTGGATATCAAAACCCGTGACTATGTCGCCGCCGCTCAGACCCGTGGAGAAGGCCCATGGTATATCATGTTGTGGGAGGTGCTGCCCAATGCGCGCGGCCCGCTGATTGTCGATTTTTGTCTGCGGATTGGCTATACAACCATTTTGCTTGGCACATTGGGTTTCTTTGGGCTGGGGGTATCACCCGAAAGCCCCAACTGGGGTTCAACCATCAATGATGGTCGTAAACTTCTGTCGCTCTACCCCCACCCAGCTTTGGTGCCTGCTATTGCTCTGATGAGCTTGGTTCTGGGGTTGAACCTGCTGGCCGATGGGTTGCGCGAAGAAAGCATGAAAGACTGATCTCATATCTCTGTGCGTATCGCACAGCCTATGAAACGGAGGCCAAGCGCCATGACCAATACCACCGCCACCACAACCGACCAGCCGATCCTTGAAATAGAAAATCTGTCGATTTCGTTTTTCACGCGGCTGCGTGAAATTCCGGCAGTGATGGATTTTTCGTGCAAGGTGATGCCCGGTGAGGCGATGGGGTTGGTCGGCGAATCTGGGTGTGGCAAGTCAACCGTGGCGCTGGCCGTGATGCGCGATTTAGGGCGGAATGGTGCGATTGTGGGGGGGCGCATCAAATTCAAGGGCCGTGATCTGACCGAAATGTCCGAGGACGGGCTGCGCAAAATACGCGGCAGCGAAATTGCAATGATCTATCAAGAACCAATGGCCAGCCTGAATCCAGCCATGAAAATTGGTGCACAATTAGCCGAAGTGCCGATGATTCACCAAAATATGAACCGGGACGCCGCAATGGCCTTGGCGCGCACCGTGGTCGAGGATGTGCGGCTGCCCGACCCTGACCGGATATTGAATGCCTATCCGCATCAATTGTCAGGCGGGCAACAGCAGCGCATCGTCATTGCAATGGCGCTGATGAGCAAACCGGCGCTGCTTATTTTGGATGAACCCACCACTGCGCTTGATGTGACGGTTGAGGCGGGGATTGTCGATTTGGTCAAAGAACTTGGCCGTAAATATGGGACGTCTTTGCTGTTTATCAGCCATAATCTGGGGCTGATCTTGGATGTCTGCGACCGTATTTGCGTGATGTATTCAGGTGAAGCGGTGGAAACCGGCGCGGTGACCGAGGTGTTTGACTCGATGCGTCATCCCTATGCACAGGCGCTGTTTCGCTCAATCCCGCTGCCGGGCGCCGATAAAAATACCCGGCCACTGGTATCTATTCCAGGCAATTTTCCACTGCCGCATGAACGCCCACAGGGCTGCAATTTTGGGCCACGTTGCGACTATTTCGTGGCTGGGCGTTGCGATTTGTGTGATCTGCCGATGATCCGCCTGGACGGCAGCGATCGGCATGCAACCCGATGCCTGCGCCACGATGAGATAGATTGGGCAGCCAAAGAAACGCTGGCAGAAACCATCGCACCGCTGCCACCGGGGCCGATTGTGCTGAACTGTGTTGATTTGAAAAAATACTATGAGGTCTCAGCCAACGCAATTTTGGGAGGTGGCGAAAAGCGTGTGGTGAAAGCCAATGAAACGCTGACCTTTCACGCGCGTGAGGGGGAAACTCTGGCAATCGTGGGCGAATCTGGTTGTGGAAAGTCAACACTTGCCAAGGTTCTGCTGGGCTTGGAAACCGCAACCGAGGGCAAGATCACGCTTTTTGGTGAAGATATCCAAGACACGCCAATAGAAAATCGCAAAACCCGCACAGTGGCTGATGTGCAGATGGTGTTTCAAAATCCGTTTGACACGCTGAACCCATCGATGTCGGTCGGACGGCAGATTATTCGAGCGCTGGAGGTGTTTGGCCAAGGCGCAGATGGGGTAGAACGCCACGCCCGGATGTTAGAGCTGTTGGATCTGGTGAAACTGCCGCGCAGTTTCGCCGAACGTATGCCCCGGCAACTGTCAGGCGGACAAAAACAGCGTGTGGGCATTGCGCGGGCCTTTGCGGGGGGGGCCAAGGTTGTGGTGGCCGATGAACCGGTATCGGCGCTTGACGTGTCCGTGCAGGCGGCGGTTACGGATTTGCTGATGGAAATTCAGCGCAAAAACCGCACCACGCTTTTATTCATCAGCCATGATTTGTCGATCGTGCGCTATCTCAGTGACCGGGTTATGGTGATGTATCTGGGCCATGTCGTTGAAATGGGCACAACAGATCAGGTGTTTGCCCCCCCCTATCACCCGTATACCGAGGCGCTGCTATCGGCGGTGCCGGTGGCAGATACCCGTGTTGTGAAAAAACGGATCGTGCTTGAGGGGGATATTCCATCCGCGATGAACCCACCCAGTGGCTGCCCGTTTCAAACGCGCTGCCGCTGGAAATCAGAAGTAGAGGGACATCTGTGCGATACGGCACTGCCACCGTTGCAGGAATTGGCGGACGGGCATCAGATACGCTGCCATTTGACGCGCGACATTTTGGAAAAAATGGACCCAGTCTTTACCATCGCCGCTGAATAAAACGCACGACGCGGTTTGATCAACTGCCCAGAATGGCGCGAATATACCCTTGGGTTTCGGCAAAGGGCGGCACGCCACCATGCGTTTCAACCGCCCCCGGACCAGCATTATAGGCCGCCAACGCCAGCCGCCACGAGCCGAATCGGTCATACATCTGGCGCAGATACCGCGCGCCACCATCCAGATTTTCTTGCGGATCTTGGGGGTTTACAGCCAGCCCCTGCGCTGTTTCAGGCATCAACTGCGCCAGCCCCACCGCCCCTTTGACCGAAAGCGCCGCCGCATCCCAACCACTTTCCTGCTGGACCAATCGTACAAAAATATCTTGTGGCACACCATGGCGGCGCGCGGCTTGTTGGGCCCATGCCAGATAGGGGCCACGATAACTCGATCGGCGCGCGCTGCCATCCGTTGGCAACAACGCAGAGCCCGTGACCGGTGCCAGGCGCGATGAAAAATCATATTTGGCGCTGTGCCGATTCAGCGTGGCAAAGCTGCTTTGAATACGCAGCGGTCCAGCCGTTTTTTTGCGCGACAGCGACAACCCTTCGGCCATGGCTGCGCCAACACCGCCACCAAGTGTCAAAGACACCACCAAGAGAATACGAAAGACCCATCCTGCCATGGGCGGCATTCTGCGCCAAATATAGCCACAGCGGCAAGACCCTATGGCAACGATGCACGACGTCTGTTCGATTGAGGCACATTGGCAAAAACTTGGTTCAGCCAATGCGATGATAAGGCTTCATTAACGATGCCCGACTGATGTAATGAATAAGAAACAAGATTCGGAAGGACAATCAGAATGGCGGGCTCAGTCAACAAGGTGATCATTGTCGGCAATCTGGGGCGTGACCCAGAAGTGCGGACGTTTCAGAATGGCGGCAAGGTCGTGAACCTTAACATCGCCACCTCAGAAACATGGCGCGACAAAGCCTCGGGCGAGCGGAAAGAGCGCACAGAATGGCACCGTGTGGCCATCCTGAATGAAAATCTGGCCACTATTGCCGAGAAATATCTGAAAAAGGGCTCAAAGGTTTATTTGGAAGGCCAGCTGGAAACCCGTAAATGGCAAGACCAATCGGGCGCTGAGCGCTATTCCACCGAAGTGGTGCTGCGCCCCTATCGTGGTGAACTGACCCTGCTTGATGGCCGTAACGAAGGCGGCAGCGGCGGCGGTATGGGGGGGGGCTATGATGCGCCCGCCGTATCGGGTGGTGGCTATGACGGCGGCTTTGGTGGTGGCAATGCCGGCGGCGGCTCATCAGCCCCAAGCCGTGATATGGATGATGAAATTCCGTTCTAAGATTTTTGGGCATGATAAACTCAGACGGGGGCCGCTTGGGCCCCCGTTTTTGTGCGCGCATCATCAGGTTCAGGTCCAGGTGCAGCGATCAGCGCGCCAAGGCATCCTTAAGTAGGGTCCGCACAACCGTAGGATCGACCGCATCAGTGACAAACGCCTGACCAATGTCGTGGGCCAGAATAAACCGCAGTCTGCCATCCTGTACCTTTTTATCTTGGGCCATCAATGCCAGTAGTCCATCAGCATCCGGCAGATCGCCGGGGATGTCAGACAGATCGGCCTTCATGCCCATCTGCACCAAATGCGCACGCACGCGGCTGGGGGTTTCTTGCGGGCAAAGCCCCAGCCGTGCGCTGAGATCAAAGGCCAGCGCACAGCCAATCGCCACCCCCTCGCCATGCAGCAAACGCGCGCTGTAATCGGTGGCGGCTTCCAGCGCATGGCCAAAGGTGTGGCCAAGGTTCAAAAGCGCCCGCTCGCCCTCTTCGGTTTCATCGCGTGCGACGATGGCGGCCTTCATCGCTACAGAGTGGCGCACAGCCTCTTGCAAGATGGCAGGGGTGCGCGCCGCCAATGCAGGGCCGTTTTGTTCTAACCAGCCAAAGAAATTCGCATCGCCCAACAGACCATATTTGACGACCTCACCGTAGCCTGCCAGCAGATCGCGCGGCGGCAGGGTTTGCAGCACTTGGGTATCAGCCAAAACCAATACAGGTTGATGAAACGCCCCGATCAGATTTTTGCCGTGAACGCTGTTAATCCCGGTTTTGCCCCCGACCGAGCTATCAACCTGCGCCAAAAGACTGGTTGGAATTTGGACAAACCGCACACCACGGCGCAAAACAGCCGCGGCAAAACCGACCAAATCGCCAATCACCCCACCGCCCAGGGCTACGATCAAATCGCGCCTTTCAACCTTTTCGGCCAAAAGCCACTCAACCGTGCGGGTGAACTGCGGCCAGCCCTTGGTGCTTTCACCCGCAGGTAAAACCAATGCCGAAACAGTAACACCTGCGGCCTGCAAACCCGCCTGAAAAGGGAGCAAATGCAGGGCTGCCACGTTTTCTTCTGTCACGACCCAAAGTTTTGGGCGGCGCAAAATCGGCACAATTTCTGCGCTGGCGGCCCCCAAAAGCCCAGCACCGATCCGCACGGCATAAGAGCGCGCGCCCAAATCGACATCGACCTGATCAATCATCATTTCACTGCCCCGCTGCCTGGTCGGTTTCACCAGGCTCAACCAGCCCTGCGGCAATCAACCGATCAATCAATGTTTGGGCCGTATCTTCCACTGAAAACTGCGCTTGCGCCTGAACCCGCAGACTGGCCATTTCATAGCAAGGGCGTCGTTGGTCGAGAAGTTTGCGCAGGGTTTCATAGGGGTTTTCTGTGCGCAAAAGGGGCCGATTGGCCTTTTGGCGCACGCGTTGCCACAAAAGATCAAGATCGGCATCCAGCCACAGGGACACACCATAATGCGCAATCATCGCCCGATTTTCCGCTGATACAAACGCCCCACCCCCCGTCGACAGCACACAGGTTGGCCCCGACAGAAGCCGACGCAGAACTTGGGTTTCTTTTTGCCGAAAAAACGGCTCGCCGTCGCGTTCAAAAATTTCGGCAATAGACAAGCGTGCGGCTTTGACGATTTCATCATCACAATCGAGAAACGGCACCGCCAGACGGCGCGCCAAAGCGCCCCCCACCGCGGTCTTGCCCGCCCCCATCATGCCCACCAGCACAACTGTCTTTTGTAAATGCAAAGCCATTTGCTGCAAAACGATCCCAATTCCCGCGCCTAATCCACACCCGCCACGGCCAAAAACGGCAAGCTTGTATGTTTGTGATGACCAATTGGCGTGATCTTGCACAAAATGCCATATATAAAAACCAAAAGGTGGCGGATTGATACGCACTGTTCAAAGAAACGCAAAGGGGCCGATAAAATGATGCGTCTGGTAAAGCTGATTGTTGTGCTGTCGGTTTTTGCATTTGCGGGTCTGGTGGGCTATGCCTATTTTGGCGATATGGCCCCGAACCGTACAGAAGTATCGCAGCCGGTCGTGCTCGATGTGCAAAACTAACGCAAAACGCTTGTGGTGGATGCTGGCTGGACTGTGGCTGGCAGCTAACGCGGCTTTGGCCGCTGAACCGTCGGCCAGCCCTGCGCCCGTCGTGGGGCCATTGTCAGCAATTGAATGGCTTTCGCATTCGGTCAAATTACCGCTTGTGCGGCCAAGCCGAACGACACCCGATCTCGCCACCCAAGCGCTGCCCGATATTTCAGCCAAGGGTTCGGGCCAAGGTTTGGTTGAAACCACGCGGCTTGACGAAAGTATCGGCAGTGTTGTGGGGTTATTGTCCCCCGAGGTCACCGGCCTGCCCGCCGATCTTTGGGGGGCTATGCCCGCCCAAACCCCCAGCAATGAAACATTGCCCGCGCTGCTCTACCGCGCGCAAGAGACGTCATTGCCCGCATTGCGCGGGTTGTATCTGACACTGCTTTTGGCCGAGGCTCCTGCCCCTGTGGCCCATATCAGCGCTGTCGATCTTTTTGCCGAACGGCTGGACCGATTGATTGATATTGGTGGGTTAGATCAGGCGGATGCGCTATTGAAAATAGCTGCGGGCGGGCAATCACCATTAAGCGACCCACCCACTATTTTCCAACGCAGGCTGGAAGTTGCACTGTTGCTTGACACCCCCGACGACAGCTGCGCGGCCCTGCGTGCACGCCCAATGCTCAGCCCCGATTTGGCCGCGCGGATCTATTGTCTGGGGCGTGCGGGCGATTGGCGGGCGGCGGCCTTGGCACTGCAGGTCGGCAGTGCGCTGAGGCAGTTGCCCGATGAAACTGAGGCCATGTTGCGCCGCTATCTGGACCCTGATCTTTTTGAAGGCGCAGACCCACTGCCACCGCCACAAATCCCCACAGCCCTTGGCTGGCGGTTGTTGGAAGGCGCGGGCGAGCCGATTAGCTCAACCCTGTTGCCAGTGCGCTTTGCCGCCGCCGATCTGGGTGAAACCACCGGCTGGAAAGCCCGTATTGAAGCGGCTGAACGATTGGTGCGCGAAGGCGTTTTGGCGCCCAATATCTTGCTTGGGCTTTACGATGAACGTGCACCTGCCGCCTCGGGCGGCGTGTGGGAGCGGGTGCGTGCTGTTCAGGCGCTCGACCGGGCCTTAGCCTTGGGGGGCAACGACACAATCGCCCAAACTTTGCCCGAAGCGTGGCAACAAATGTCAGCAGCAGACTTGGGCGTGGCCTTTGCCAATCTTTATGGCCCAATTCTAGCCACACAGAATTTAGTCGGCCCCAGTGGAGATCTGGCATTTCGCATCGGGCTTTTATCTGGCGCATTTGAACAGATCGCCCGCAATCATCGCCCACGCACCGTGCAACAGCGACTGTTGGTGGCGTTGGCCTTGGGCACACCGCTGCCCGACGTCGCTTTAGGGGGGCAGACCGAGGCAATTGTACAGGGAATGACCCAAGCACCACCCGCTGATATGGTGGCCCTGCAACAGTCTGGACAGACAGGCCAGACAATTCTGCAGGCCATTATTCTGACTGATACCGGGTCTTGGGGCGCATATCCAAGTCTGTCCAAGGGGTTGTCCATGCTGCGCGCCCTGGGGCTTGAGCGCATTGCACGACGCTGCGCGTTAGAGCTGATGTTACTGGAACGGCGGATTTGAAAATGGAGCGTTGGATTTCATCATTTTTACAGGCCCAAGCCGCTGAATTGGGTGCCGCACACAACACACAATTGGCCTATGGTCGAGATTTAATGGATTTCTCTGGTTTTCTTGCTGGACGGAATCTTGATTTTGCAACAGCCACACGCGACGATATCGAAACCTACCTGGTTGGATGTGCCGCGCAGGGTCTGTCACAGGCGACACGGGCACGGCGGCTATCAGCCATTCGCCAGCTTTACCGTTTTGCCTATGATGAGGGCATGCGGCCAGAAAACCCGGCTGTGCAAATCCGTGGCCCGGGGCGCAGCAAGCGGCTGCCTAAAACGCTAAGTGAAGGCGATGTGGCCGCGCTGTTGGCCCAAGCTGAGCTGTGTGGCCGTGATCTTACAGAGCGGCTGCGCAACACCTGTTTGATGGAGGTGCTCTACGCAACAGGGATGCGCGTAAGCGAGCTGGTGGGCCTGCCCGTGACAGCTGCGCGCGGCAATCCGCAGATGCTGCTGGTCCGGGGCAAGGGTGGCAAGGAACGCATGGTGCCGCTGTCAGGGCCTGCACGCACGGCGTTGCAAAACTGGCTGACCGCGCGCGATGCGTCTGAAGAAACTGCACGCAAGAACGGTCACGCTCCCTCTGCCTTTTTGTTTCCTGCACGCGGCGTACAGGGCCATATTTCGCGGCAAAAATTCCATGGTCTGATCAAAGACTGGGCGCTTGGCGCGGGGTTAGACCCAAGTTTAGTCACCCCCCACACGTTACGCCACGCCTTTGCTACCCATTTACTGGCCAATGGTGCAGACCTGCGGGTGATACAAACATTGTTGGGCCATGCTGATATTGCAACCACTGAAATCTACACACATGTGCTCGATGAACGACTAAAGGCGCTTGTTTTGCACCATCATCCATTGGCCGCACCACACACAAATAATTAACCCATTCGGCGCAAAAGGGTGGAGCCAACCTGCAGTATTGCGGGTCGGATGACTTCCTCCCTGTCAGACTGGCCGTGCCCAATTCGGGTGCGGCCTTTTTTTGTGTTCACGAAAATTTGTTACATTGTAAAAAAATCAATTGACGCCTGAATTTTCAATGCGTAGCCTCGGGCAATAAGTCGGTCAGTCCGACAGGGGGATAATGAAAAAGAGGAGCTTCGGCGCCTCTTTTTCTTTTTAAAAAAACTGGAACACGGCTGACACGATGGCGTTGCGCAGAACTGCTATCAGCCCTGCCCCTGCAACGCCCGCCCCGATACAACGCAATGTGAGCATGTCGCTTGGCAGAATAGCCTGACATGGAGCATTTTGCGTGCTAGTGCTGGCGCAACAGGTTTGAAATGCAGGAAAAGTTAGAAATGTTTGTCAAAAATGCGCTTTGTTTCGCGGTGGTCTGCACACTGGCCAGCCCCATCTTTGCCCAAGAGGCCACACCCACCGAACCCACAGCCCCTGAGGGTATTACTGTCGGAACACCCTATCTGCGCGAACAACAGGGCGATTGGGCAGTTGAATGTCTGCGCCGCGAAACCCCACCCGAACCCTGCGAAATGACACAGCGTCTGACCGATATAAACGGAAACCCCGTGGCTGATGTCCGGCTGTTCACCACTCCTGCTGGCGGCCCCGCCGCCGCAGGGGCCAGCATCATGACACCGCTGATGACGCTTCTGACCGAAAACTTGCGGATGCAAATCGACAACGGGCCGATAAAAACCTATCCCTTTGCATGGTGTGAACCACAGGGTTGCGTGGCGCGGATGGGCTTTACGCCCGAAGATCTGGCCTTAATGAAATCCGGAACAACCGCAAAGATCGTAATCGTGCCTGTCGCAGCGCAAGACCAAACGGTCGCCCTGACCCTGTCGCTCAAAGGGTTCACCGCCGGGTTTGCAGCTCTTACAGCCAATGGCACGCCCTAAGATTGGGGGGCGTCAAACCCGGCGCAACGCTATCACTGCGTTCAAACCACCAAAAGCAAAAGCGTTTGACATCACCACATCGACCTGCGCTTGCCGTGCAACATTTGGCACAACATCCAGCGCACATTCAGGGTCAGCCTCTTCATAGCCAATGGTGGGGGCGATAACGCCCTCACGCAAAGCCATAAGACAGGCCAAAAGCTCTACCGCGCCCGTGCCACCGATCAAATGACCGTGCATTGATTTGGTCGAAGATATCATCAAACGATCAGCATGGCCGCCAAAAGCATGCGCCACCGCCGCACATTCTGTCTTGTCATTCGCCGCGGTGCCTGTTCCGTGTGCGTTGATATATCCCACGTCTTCCCGATTCAGGCCTGCATCTTTCAAACAGCCGGTAATCGCCCGTTCGGCACCTTGGGCCGAAGGCATCACGATATCCGCCGCATCCGACGTCATGGCAAACCCAATCACCTCGGCCAAAATTTCCGCACCACGCGCCCGTGCATGCTCATATTCTTCAAAAACGAAAACGGCCGCCCCCTCACCTTGCACCATACCGTTGCGGTTCGCGCTGAACGGGCGGCAGGCATCCCGCGACATCACGCGCAAGCCCTCCCACGCTTTGATCCCACCAAAACACAACATCGCCTCAGACCCACCCGTCAACATGACCTGCGCCATTCCATGACGGATCATGTTAAAAGCCTGCCCCATCGCGTGGTTTGAACTGGCACATGCGGTGGCCACCGTGAAGCTTGGGCCACGCAAGTTATATTCCATACTGATATGGCTGGCGGCTGCGTTATTCATCAACTTTGGCACCACAAAAGGATGAACCCGGTTCTTGCCCTCTTCATAGACCGTGCGGTAATTCTCATCCCAAGTGTTCACCCCGCCACCCGCTGTGCCCAGCACAACACCAGACGTCAGTGACAGTTGATCTTCGAAAATCAATCCCGAAGCTGCTACTGCCTGATGCGCGGCCTGTACGGCAAATTGGGTAAACCGGTCATAAAGCGCAATTTCTTGCCGATTAAAGACCCCCTCAGTTGGCCAATCACGGACCTGACCGCCGATCCTGATCGACAAACGCTCAAGATCCTGAATGTCCAGAATACCAATACCGCAGCGCCCCTGCGCAAAGGCTTCATAGGTCTGGGATACAGTCTGGCCAAGCGCGTTGATCGTGCCTGCCCCAGTGATAACCACCCGTCTCATGTCTGGCTCTGATCAACCAGCGTTTCAACAGCCGCAATAATCGCCCCAACTGAGCTGATATCAAAGCTAGACTTGCCCGGCTCATTCGCATTGAACGGCACCGAAACATCAAATGCCTCTTCAATAGCAAAGATGCTTTCCACCAAACCCAAACTATCAATGCCCAGGCTCTCCAGCGTGGCCTCAGGTGTGACATCCGACAGATCAAGCAGTGCCTGTTCGGCTATGATTTCCATCACACGACGTGCAATTTCTGAGGCCATGACAAAGATTTTCCTTGAATGAAAGGGCGTTTGGCACCCAAATCAGGTGTCGGTTGAGCCCTTGTTCTGCATCAGTTTTGCAACAGTTTCTTGAAGCTGGGCCACCTGTGCCATCAAGCGCGGCAAACGGCGCAACCCTTTATAGCTGTCAACATGGGTCTGCATCTTCACGGCCGGATAGCCCAGCAAAACCCGGCCCGCCGGTGCATTGGTAAATATCTTGCTCGCACCACCTGCCACGACATCGTCACCCACAAAGATATTGTCGTTCACACCGCATTGCCCAGCCAATACAACCCGGTTGCCAATGCGGGCTGACCCAGCAATACCAACCTGCCCACACAGCAAACAATCCATACCAATCTCAACATTGTGGCCAATATGGACCAGGTTATCAAGTTTGGTGCCTGACCCGATGCGGGTTGCACGAATAGTCCCGCGATCGATCGCACAATTGGCGCCCAACTCGACATCATCGCCAATCTCAACCACCCCCAGAGAATGGATCCGCGACCAGCTTTGCGCAACGATCTGTGCCCGCGCACCCAGCGTCTCACGCACCTCTTCAACTCCAGATTTTTCCGGGGTGACAAAGGAAAACCCGTCCGAGCCAACCACAGCCCCCGGCTGGGCGATAAACCGATCACCAATATGCACCCGTGCGCCAATCCGCACGCCGTTCAGGATCAACGCATCATCACCAATTGTGGTCTCTTCGCTGATGGATACATGGGGTGCAATGCGCGCCCGCTCACCAATCCGCACGCCCCGCCCAATCACAACAAACGGGCCGATCGCTGCATTTGGACCAATCTGGGCGTCAGGGTGTACAATAGCTGTTGGGTGGCACCCCAACGCAATCTCTGGGCCTGGGTCAAAAAACTGGGTTAAACCCGACATTACGAACCGGGGCCGGGGCGCAAAAATAGCCCCCCGCAATCCAAGCGCCTGCCAATCAGCGCCTGGCCATAAAAGTGCCGCCTGCGCTTGGCCTTGCGAAAGGCCTTCGGCATAATGCGGGCTCATAGCCAACGCCAATTGGTCACTTTCTGCGCTGGACGGCTCTGACGCGCCTCGTAGTTTCATATCTCCATCACCCGCGAACTCAGCGCCAAGGGCCGCGGCGATTTGTCGAAGATTGTGGGTCATGGCGGGCTCCACCCAAGGCTGAGGGGCGCGTACTGCGCCTCTTTGGCGACCTTTTAGCTCTGAACCACGGGCAACTCCACCCCGGCCGACTGTAATGCCTGCCAGATGAGAGCATCGCGCCCATAAACATCACGCCGAAAATTTGCCCGCCCCTTGGCTGGAACAAAGGCAGTGGCATAAACCAAATGAACAGGAACCGGCTGCTGCAACATAACGGTGGCCTCAGCCCCTGCATTCAGCACCTTGGCAAAGGCCGCAACAGGGTCCGATTCTTGGCGTGCAAGCAAGGCATAGGCAAATTCAAAAGGTTCGGCCAAACGAATGCACCCATGGCTAAAGGCCCGGGTTTCGCGGGCAAAAAACGACTTTTGCGGGGTGTCATGCAGGTAGATATTCCAAGGATTGGGAAACATAAATTTCACCAACCCCAAGGCGTTTGCGTCAGACGGTCCTTGTTTCAAACTGTAGGGAAAGGTCTTTGCGGTAAATTCGGTAAAATTCAGCGTCTCACGCGGAATTTCGCGCCCCTGATCATCAATGACATTCAAATAAGACACCGCCGTAGGGTCTTCCTGCAATTTTGGCAGATATTCCGCAACCGTGATCGACCGTGGCACGTACCAACTGGGATTAATCACCATAAATTCCATCTGATCAGAAAATTCGGGGCTCCGCTGATCGTCAACATTACGTCCAACAACGGTACGTGTCTCAAAGGTCACCTGTCCATTATCGACAATTTTGGCGGTAAAATCCGCCTGATTAACCCAAACGTGGCGTGCACCAAGATCGCGCGGCAACCACCTCAGACGTTCCATCGCAACCACAACAGACTTCAGCCGGTCTTCGGCACTGCGGTTAATTTCGCCCAACGTACCCGGCCCAACGATCCCATCGTCAAATAAACCATGTTCACGCTGAAACTCCTGCACAGCCTCAAGCATCGCTGCATCAAACTGCCCTGTTGACGATCGCCCCAAATAGGCCATCGCCATCAACCTATCCCGCAGCGCCACAACACCCGGGCCCGTCGCACCGACCTCCAGCCGATCAGCCTCAACCATGGGCCCCCATCCACCCTTGGAAATCACGCGCTCCAAACGCAACTTTTCCGCCATTAATCGTTGATAATCGGGCAACTGCGGCGGCAACGATTGCAAAAATGCGTCCGGATCACTTTGGGCAAAGGCATTTAACAAGGCCAGAGGATCTGGCCGCGCAACTTTGCGCACCATGTCAGGCGTCACATCCGAAGGGCTGAGAACACCCGACGCCACATCACGGGCATAGGCCAAAAATGCCCGGCTCATCGCAAGCTCTGCCTGGCCGCGATCTCGCTGGGTTCGTCCCAAGCCCAAACGCAAATCTGACAAATCATAGCGCTCAACCGGCAATCCATGTGCGCCAGCACTATCCAATACGCGCGCCAAAGCCACCCGCCGCGCGCGATTGGCACCGCCTGTCCACAAAGGCGCAAAATCGCGTGCCTCATAAAAAGCCGAAATAGCCCGGTCTTTTGGGCCGACTTCTTCAATAGCCTGACGATAAGCAAATGGCTCTGCCGCAAAAACTGGGCCTTGCCCCACCATTCCTAAAACGGCCGACAGCAGGATAGCCCCAAACCACAAAGGAAATGCGGGATGAAAACGACGAAACAGGTTCATGGGATTGCCTCGAGTTACAACCGTTTAAGGGTGTTCGAAAAGACGGGGCAGAGTCTACAAATAACCCAAACTTTCCAAAAAATTTTCGCCAACTGCATTTGTCACGCAACACAAATACCGATGAACTCAAACCACCACGGCACTTTGGCCACCAAACTTAGGCAAAATTTCGCCTATGTCACACGCCTGACGTGTATCTCGGCCTTAAAAGACTTGGCCGACGAATCAAGGCGTGCCATACCTTCGTTAAGAATAGATATCTCATAGCGGGCATCTGCTAAAAAAGCTGTGAAGTGAGGGACATACTGAATGAGTGATGGGCGTTCGCAGGGTGTAACCCGCCGGGGTTTGCTGGGTTTATTTGCCGCAACGGCTCTGATTGCAGCCCCGACTTATGGGAATGCCTTTGGCCTCTTGCGCGGTGCAGGTGATATCCGCCGCATCCGTATGTCATCTGCACATACGGGCGAGGCCATTGATCTGATCTATTGGATAGATGGGAATTATGTGCCTGAAGCGCTTGCAGAAATCAGTCATTTTGCACGCGACTACCATTCAAACGCCGTGAAAGCGATCGATCCACGCACCATCGATATCGCAGCGGCCGCCCATCGCATGATGGATGCCGACGAAAGCTACACCTTGCTGTCTGGCTACCGCACGGCCAAGACCAACGCACAATTGCGTGCAAACACGCGGGGTGTCGCTCGCAATTCTTTGCACATGGCGGGTCAAGCAACAGATCTGCGGCTCAAGTCACGCTCGGTCACGCAAATGGCAAAAGCCGCAACTGCTTGCGCTGCGGGTGGCGTGGGCCGTTACTCAAAATCTAATTTTGTACACATGGATTGCGGCCCAGTGCGCCTTTGGGGCCGTTAAAAACCTGATACGGGCGCAGCGCGGCTGCCCCTATCAACAAAGATCAATAAATTTATTGGCCGCTATGTCAGCCCGCTTCATGCAACAGCTGGTCCATCATCATTGATGGCTGGTCGCAACCGGCTTTGCCAACCACACGCGCCGGAACGCCTGCAACCGTTGTGCAAGGTGGAACATCCTCCAGCACAACTGACCCAGCCGCGATACGACTGCACGATCCAACAGAGATATTTCCAAGCACCTTAGCCCCTGCGCCAATCAGCACATTATCGCCAATCTTGGGGTGCCGATCACCATCTGCTTTACCCGTGCCCCCAAGCGTCACAGAGTGCAACATAGACACATTGTCACCCACCACCGCCGTTTCACCAATCACAATAGAATGTGCATGGTCCACCATGATCCCGCGCCCCAGTGTGGCGGCCGGGTGAATATCCACACCAAACACCTCGGAAACGCGCATCTGAATGAAATAGGCCAAATCTTTACGCCCACTGCCCCAAAGCCAATGACCAATGCGATAGGCTTGGATCGCCTGATAACCTTTGAAAAACAGCAACGGCTGGATAAAACGATGACAAGCCGGGTCACGTTCAAACACCGCTACCAAATCAGCACGCGCATCCATCACCAGATCATTTGATAAGGCATAGGCTTCATCGGCAATTTCCCGCAGAATCTGCTCTGACATCTCGCCTGATGCCAATTTAAGTGAAAACCGATACGCCAGCGCCCGCTCCATCGTTGGATGATGCAAGAGGCTTGAATGGATCAATCCCCCCAAAAGCGGCTCAGCCTGAATGGCGTCGCGCGCCTCTTCCTGAATCCGGGTCCATATCGGGTCAAGCTTTGTCATTCTTGCAAGCGTCTTTGACATGTCCACCCTCGCTTATCAGCTCATATTCTGCGGGATCTTTACCCCAAACTAATGCTTAGTTTAACCCAAAAAGCGCAAGATTGCACCCCCTCGACTTTATGCGTTCTTTATCCAGATTGCAGCCGGTCTTGACGAGCTGAGTTGTTTGTTTTCAAATTCAAAAACCGTTGGCGCCGTGGTTGAATAATCCCAACTGACCCGCAGCACTTTGGCAGGCCAGCGCGTTGGCACGACCGAGGGCAAATCGGGCGTCGCGTTGGTTAACAACGATGCAACGGACGCGTATGAATTGCTCCAAAAACCCAACCAATACCCCCGCCCCAGTTCAAACCGAAAAGAAAGATCTGTCGTCACCGTCCCTGCGGATGATAAATCAAGGTCTGGCGATTCATACAAAAGCCCCGCCGGATAAAAATCCGCATCCGACCCATAGATTACGATGCGCCCCAGGGCTGCCGGCTTCTGTGTAATAATCACCAGGCCTAATTTGGTGGCATCGATATCGCGCAACGGGGCAAAGGGGAATAACTCGCACCGATCAGGCGCAGATGAGACACCCGGCAGGTTTTGCAACCCACTGGTTGTCGGCGTGATCCAAGTGCCACTTTTGGCCAACACCAGCGGCGGCGCAACCACGTCACCCCCAACCGCACCGCCACCCCCTGCACCCAGCACTTGGTTATGGCCGTTGACCCGTGACTGAAAGCCCGGCAGCGCGGCGTCATACCAAATTGCACCATCTTGCACCCCCTCAGGCTCCGAGCCACCTCCGCCCAAAACAAGCCCCTCGGGCAAACGCACCATCGCACTCTGGCCATCCAAAGCCAGCGCCGTCTTGTAATCTCCGTCATCAGTGCGGATTTTCATAGAAAACTCGTCATTTCCCAATAATCCAAACATCGCCCGCAAAACATAATCTGACTTAAAAGACATTGACGCCTCAGCCTCGGCACCAGTCTTGTTCATTGTCAAATCCAACGACCCATCTGAGGTCATGAGCGCATTGGTTCCCGAAAACACAAAACGATTAAGGTCGTCGGGTGCGGTACCAATCCCCAGCGCATCCGTTTGGCGTGTATCATCTTTAACAATGAGTGCGCGCCATGTGTCCCCGGTATAGACGAGGGCATGCTGCTGCGCAGCATCCCATACCAACCACCCTTCAGCCGGTTGATGAAACACCCAGCCGCCCGCAAAAAAGGCGGCAACACATCCCTCTTGCCCAAGCCAAGCATCGGTTGCAGGCGCTGCCACGATGTAGCGTACCCCCTCAGTTGGAAAGGCCGGCGGCGTATGCAGCTGGGCCGAGGAAACGCTCATTTGCACCAGTTGGTCCAACAACGCCAAAGCTTCATTCACCGTCACATGCTTTTGGGCCTGTGCGGGCTGCAAAAGCGGCAGTTTAAGCTGTGTTGTTTCATTCATTGACGACAATCCTTTTAAATGGGCCCGCTCCAAAGCGGTCTGATATCTGGGCAACTTGCAGTTCAAATCCACCAAGCACGCCGTCTGAGGCCTGCGCGGCGGCAGAATAGCTCCATTGGGGGCGAGACACCGTTGCTTCATGGCTAAGCGTGCCATTTGACATTACCTGCACCAGATATTGCTCAGACGCCTCTACCAACGGCACGTCTTGTTCTTGCCATAAATCACCATCGCGCCGCGCACGTCGGATCCAGCTCGCCCAAACCCCACCATCAGCAGCACGCACCGCACGCAGATGTGCCGGGCTATAAGGCCGCAGCCCTATGCCGCGAAAACTGGCGACTTTGTGCACAAATGCAGGGTCATCATAACCAAGTTGGGCTGGACCAATGCGGTAATGCCGCTCAACACCGCGTGCTGATGACGGCAAACTGATCTGTGCCACAGCACTGCTCATTAGAACGACGATACTGCCGATGGGCCAAGTCTCTGGCATAATCGCATCCGTGCCGCACTGCCCCCGCAATCGCATCGACAACGCATACGTATTTGGCGCAACCAATGTGGCTGTCGCAAATTGAAACAGCTCCCAATTCTCGGCACTGCCATCGCCGATCGCCATCAAATTGTCACCACTTAACACCCCACCAAGGCTCGATGAACTGAGCAGACCACTGTTGGTCTTAACCACAAGCGGCGCACCCCGATCCCAAAGCCCGGGCATTGCTGATAACAGCGCATTTTGGGTCACACCAAAAACCGCTGGTGCGTCCAGCAACTGACGCCACGTGTAGCCCTCATCAAAATTGGCATCATAAAGCGCAACAGAACCGGGCCAAGGCACCGCCGACACCGCCAAATGTGGCGCATGCGGATCTTCGTCGCCACTCATCAATGGCAGGTCCAGAAACTGTGGATAGGTCGGAACAGGGGCCACAAACGGGCGCATCGCCACACGCTCTTCAGCAAAATCACTGGGCACATAAATACCGGGCTCAACCCGCACGGCCTCAAGTTCTAAATGGCCCGCCATTTCCACCCGATCAATCCGAAAAAGCCCCTCGGCCCCGCCATCGCGCAACGCCACCACTGCACCTGCACCAATTGCAAGCCGCGAGGGTGGCAACCGAAACCGCACTCGGTCCCGGGCCACATGCGCTTCGGCCAGCCAGCGCTCTGCGATGGCACGCCCCTCGGCTTGTGTCAGAACCAAAGGCAAATCACTTTGTGAAACGCTGGGCGCGGTGTCATCGGGCAAAACCGCTTCGGCTGATCGAATTTCATAGACACCATCTGCCTCGATAAATCCCAGTTGAACACGCCCTGCGGTCTCAGCCTCGGCCGAGCGTCCCAGTTCAAACACCGCAGCCCCGTCATCGGCAACTGCCAGATCATCGGGTCCCAGCGTCACCTCGGCCTCTCTCCCGCGCATCTGAAAGACAACCTTGCCGTCCCGCTCCACCGCATCAAAGCCATAAGCCAGCATCAGCGTTTGCAGACTGGCACGGGCAGTCTGGGTCGACTCAAAACGATACCCCCGCACCGCACCATAAAGCCCGCTGACATCAAATGTGGTTACACCACTCTTGCGGCAAATCTCGGCCACCACATTTGCCAAGGGCTGCAAAAGAGCACGCCCGGTCAACCAGTGGCCCCGGGCATGATTTTCGCCGTCGCTCCACAGCGATATCGCGTTTGGAAACGCAGGATATGGCCGCGCATCCCAGGCCCAAACATGCGCATGGGCCCAATCCACCATCCGCCCGTCATAGTCAGACGCGGTGGGGTTGTTGTCTGGCATATTCCAGAATTGCGCCATGGCCCGATGATACTGCAGCAACATAAGATCATCACGCCGCCCATTTGAATAATGCGGCAACGCGGACTCTGATGATTTTGCATCCAGAAACTTATTGGGCTGGTTCGCCCCCTTATCAATCGCGGCGCAGCCCAATTCGGTGAACCATATGGGCTTTGATCCCGGAACCCAGGCCGTTGGCGTGGCACTGCGTTTGCCGTCAACACGCTCATGATGTGGGCCGTTCCACCAGCTTTTGATATCCTTGAACCGATAGATCCAAGCCTCGTCATGCGCGCCATCAGAGATCGGCGTGCGGATCTGCGCCTCTCGATGCGCATGTGAGGCATAATACCACGCAAACCCCTCGCCACCCATAATATTGGCCTTAAGGTAATCGAGATTATAGACAGAGCCCCAAGCCGCATCAGCATGTGCAGGCCCGTCGCGCCAATCGGCAAGCGGCATGTAATTATCAATACCGATGAAATCGATCGCCTCATCCGCCCATAGCGGGTCCAGATGAAAAAAGACATCACCGTTGCCAGGGTGACAGCCAAAGTATTCCGACCAATCCGCAGCATAAGAAATCCGCGTCTCAGCCCCCAGAATGGCCCGCACATCCCCCGCCAACCGCCGCAACTCCGACACAGCGGGAAAGACATTCTGCGCCGCGCGGATCTGCGTCAAACCGCGCATTTCCGAGCCAATACAAAACGCATCCACCCCACCAGCCGCCTTTGCCAAATGCGCATAATGCAAAATAAACCGGCGAAACGAGAATTCATCAGGCCCACGATACTCCACGTCAGCCCCGCTGATCACAAAGTCTGACGCAGCCGCCTGCCCGAAAAATTCAGACACTTCCGCTGTGGCGGCGTCCGTGCCATCGGGTGACCCATCTTGGCCCGGCGCCCGTGATAACGTCACCCGCCCCCGCCAAGGCAGCACGGCTTGATCTGGCGCATCACTCCAAGGGTCCGCCCGCCCATTGCCCGCCAGCTGTTCCATCAGCACAAACGGGTAAAACATCACCTCTTGCCCGCGCTCTTTTATCGCTGCAATGGCCTCAATCACAGATTGGTCCGAGGGCGTGCCACCATAAACCGGTCGGCCATTCACTTGCGCAATTGTCTCAGCCTGCGCCCGCATCACACCGCAAACGCGCCAAGGCATGGGTGCCGCATCTTGCGCACGTTGTTCAACCTTCGGCTTGATCTGACACATCCCACAGCGCAAATCATCGCCAAACCATGAAACAACCAGGGAAACCGAGCCACATCGGGGCAGCTCTTGTCGCATAGCATTCAGTGCAGTCGTAAAATCGGTCTTTCCGCTTGCGGTGTTGATATTCAATGACGTGTTGACGCCGGGGCCACTTTCGGCATGCACCCGACTGGTTGCCAAGGCATATTCCCCAGTCCCCGGCATCATCGCAACAGCCCGAACGGCGCCAGCCAAATCAGGCGCCACGTCCCCATCCAAGCCTTCAGCAGAGCGGAACACCTCAAAGGTAAATTGTGGCACACGATTGCCAAACCGGCTTAGATCCAGATCTTCAATCACCACATAAGCGGTGCCTCGATAGCCCGGCGCCTGCCCCACCCCCTCTACCGCCTCAATCTTCGGATCTGGCAGCTGATCCACCCGACCCTCATAAACACGCAGGCTCATCAAATCAGCCGCCAGTTGCTGCCCATCTGCCCAAATTCGACCAATGCCCGAAATTTCACCGTCACAAAGTGCAATCGCAAGACTGACCGAATAGCTATATTGCGTCACAGATGCGCGTCGCGCGCTCCCCTTACCGCCGCTGCTGGTCGTAGAACTTTCAGCAAAACGCGAGGCCCAGATCACCTGGCCACTCAGGCGCATACGCCCAACAACCCGCGCAATTGCACGGCCCTCAGTGGCACCGGTCAGCCGCAGCCGATCCAACCGCCCAACCTCGACCGCCGCAGAACCACCGCCCAACAATGTCTGGTCGATCATCTGCCCAAGTGTCGCCCCAGCTGCCCGCCCAAGAACAGCCCCCGATAATCCCAAAACCGCACCACCAAAGCCCGCCCCAAAGGCCGCACCCGCCGCACCAAGAACCAGTGTTGCCATCACAAAACCTCTTTAGGAAAGGCAAACCGCGCCACCAATCGGCGCTGCCACGGCGCAGAAAAGGGACTTTCAACCACCCCGTGCCCACTGAAAGCATGGATGAAACTGGCGTTTGCTCCCACTTCAGTCACAATACCCAGATGTTTTGCAACACCAGCCTCACGCATGCGAAACAACACCACATCCCCAACATCCGCTGCCCATTTCGCCTTGCGCAGCAAATGCCGCTCGGCCGCGCGCCACAGCGCCTCATCACGGCTGGGTTCAGACCAATCGTGGGTATAGGGCGGCACCTGTTCCGGCTCAGTGCCATAAAGTGCGCGCCAAACACCGCGCAAAAGGCCCAGACAATCCGCCCCCGCCCCCAAGCTCGACGCTTGATGATGATAGGGCGTGCCAAGCCAACGCCGTGCCTCGGTAACAATCATCCTGCATTGCTCTTGTATCATTGCAGACTGCCCCCATCATTGCGGCTGTCACGGCTGGGATAGGCCATAAGCCAATCTTCACCCGGCATGTGCGGAAAGCCGCGAAAATTCAAAAAGTTCGCAAATTTCAACCGGCAGCTGGTTGCGGTTTTGTCGCAACCAGCCTCGATCATCACTGTGTCACCCACAGCTGGCTCAACACTGAACCTTTGCCAAAGCTCAATCGTTCGGGCGCTGCCAGAAACGCGGTCATTTTTGATCACGCCCGAAAGCCCAGCCCCAGCTCCACTCTGCACGCGAAAGCGTCCACCTTCAAACCAGCGATCCGAAAAGCTGTTAAAGACATCAAACCGAAAGATCCGACCGTCCTGTACATCCTCAATCATGCGCTCGGCATGAAAAAGCGGCTGCTGCAAATCAACCCTGCAAGACGCATCACCCAGAACCGCCGCACATTGCCGCTGATAAACCCGGCCCTGCGGCTGATTGAGCCGCTCGGCCAAGCCGCGCAACTCAGCCCGAAAACTGCCACCAGCGCGTTCAATCTCCCCCAAGGCGCCACGAAACTGCACGTATCTGACAGATGGATCAACCCAGTTCACCAACCAAGCGATCACCTCAGCCCCATCATAACGGCCCGCCAAAATATCTGGCTCCGACAACGCTGTACTGCTTAACGCCCCAAAGGCCTCCGAATTGTCGACAGACAAACCGGTTGATTGCTGCAATGCCTTTGCCGTCACGCCGGAACTGGCCTTGAAGGTGATACCCTCAAACGTCAAATCTTGATCATGGTCAGTAAACCCCAACCGCACACCATCGCGCCGCAAGATAGCCCAAGCGCGGCACAGCGTGGTTGGGCCTTGTGTCAAATGCGCCTCCAGCCCCGACATCAAATCCGGACCTCCACCACCGGTACGCTCATCGCCTCGCCCGCGCGAAAACTTGAAACCGATGTCTGAATGCGATCAGTGTCAAACCGCGCTGGCACATCAAATTCAAACCCTGCCGTAATGCGCTCCTCGGGTCCTGGTGGCTCGGCAAACAGCACAATCCCAGTCGTGCTATCCACAGAATACTGCTCGCCCTCGGTCATCTCTCGGCCCAGCAGTCCCACACGGACGGATCCAGCAACCGGTTTACGGATTGGCCGTACATAATCATGCCCCCCCGAACGATAGGTTTTGGTCAATTGAAACACTCGGGTTTCGCCATCACCCAAAGCAATATTCTGATCTTCAAAACTGGGGCGCAGCGGTGCTGCACACGTTTGGTAATCGGCCCAATCCTTCCAGCGAAACCCATAAAGCTGGCCCTGCCGTGCTTCAAAAAACGCAATCAGCGTTTCGATATCCTTCAAACTGCGCAACCCGACACCCGCGTCATAGCGGCGCCGTGAATGGGCCCAGGGCGTGTTGCGCTCTTCAAATCCATTTGACAGCGTCACAATCTCTGTGCGCCGTTCAGGCCCACCAACTGAGCCAAAGCTCAGGTTTGCGGGAAACCGCACCTCATGAAATCCCATGTTGCCTCCTAGCGATTGCGCTGACCGCGCGTCAAAAGACGCGCCAGTTCTGCCGAAATCTGACTTTGTGATCGCTGGAACCCCTGAACATCGGGGGTTGAGACATGCATCACCACGCTTACCGGTTGGCCACCACCACCCGAATTGCGCACCCCTAATCGCCCATCCGCACCGCGCGTCAACGGCATGATCGCCTCAGGGCCCGCCTCGCCCATTAAGCCGCGCTGCCCGCCTCGCATCGCAAAAGACGTGGGCCCAGTGACCACACCGCCTGCCGCAAAAGGCAGGACACGGCCTTGGGCAAAGCTGCCCCCCTTTGCAAAGGGCAACAGACCACTCATCGCAGAATTTAGCCCATTTGCGACAAAGCCGCCCAACGTGTTTTGCACCGGCTTCATGGCGGTTGAATACACATTATCCACCATTGAGCGTGCAACCGATTTCAACGCGTCAGACAGTTTCATGCCGTCAAAAACCAACCCGTCAAAGGCTCGTCGCAACCCCCCACCGATTGATGTGGTCAACGAACCGACCTCGCGGCTGGTAAACGCCATGCCCTGGCGCATCCGATCAAGCTCCCCTTGAAAAGCCCCAGCCATCGCCTGTGCACCTTGCAGGCTTTCCTCAAGCCGTGTGATCTGATCGCTCAGCTCATCCACATTTGCCATCCGTTTGTCCTTTCGTCACATTACCGTACCGCCGGTCCAACTCGTGCAGACGGGCGCGCGTCAGTGGCACCGGCGCCTCTTCCATGCCCAGCATCACCAAAAGCTCTATTGGGGTCAGCGCCCAGAAGTCGCGCGGGCACAGGCCCAGATCGCGCAGCCCGCGCCGCATCAGCCCGTGCCAATCCATCCGTCTTATTCCGCCTGCGGCAAATGGAAGGCCCGGGCCAAAACCTCGGCGGCAAGACGCGCGGCCGTGACCGGGCCACCCTCAATCTCAACAGCCAGCAGATCAGCGGCTTGGCCTTGCCAACCGCCACCGCGCAACCCCGCCACAATCAAGGCCAGGACATCGCGGCTGGAAAACGCCCCAGCCTCAAACCGTGCCACCAAATCCATCAGCGACCCAACCTGCAGCGTTTGCTCCAACTCAGCCAACGCCCCCAGCGTAAGCCGCATGACATGGCGCTGACCATCCAGCCATATTGCCACCTCGCCTGCATAGGGATTGGCCATCACAGCGCCGTAAATGTCAGCGCCCCAGCTGAGGCCAGCGACAGCTCATAACTTGCCTCACCATTATGGCTGCCGGCATATTCAATTGCCGTAATCTGAAACGGCCCCTGTACCACGCCGAAATCGGGGATAATCACTTGAAATTCGGGAACTTCCCCATCAAAAAAAATCTGCCGCGCACGCTCATCAGTCGCAGCATCGCGAAACACCCCCGAACCTGAAATAGAGGCCGATTTCACCCCCGCGCCCGACAACAGCTCACGCCAACCGCCTTGGCTTTCCAGGCTGGTCACATCCACTGTTTCCGCGTTGAAACTGATCCGCGTGGCACGCAGACCTGCGATGGTTTCAAACTGTGCGTCCCCGTTTAAATCCAGCTTGATCAACAGATCCTTGCCGTTTTGGGCTGCCATCTTCGTGTCTCCTGATAAAAGTTCAATTGTCCTCAACGCGCGCACGAAAGGTCAGATCAACCCGCCGCAACGCGCCTTTATCCGCCCGTCGCGCTGCCGCACGCAAAAACCACAGCCCAACCACACGGCCCCGGCTCAGGCTAAGCGGTGCGGATTGCAAACTGTCTGACACCTCTGCGGCCACAGATTTTGCCAACTGAAATCCAGCCGCATCCGACACCACGGTAATCACAAAATCATGTTCCGCTCCCGCGCCCGACTTGTCAGACCGGTCACGAACATCTTCGGGGCCAAGCGTGACATAGGTGCCAGACACCGTGCCAATTGGCGCCGCATCAAAAATCCCTATTCCAACCAAAGCCCTCAGGGCCTCACTGGCCCAAAGCCGTTGGAAAACCGCCGCCTGCAACGCAGGCGAAACTGCATAGCTCATGCTCCAGCCTCCTCTTGCGTCAAACAGATCAAATAGCGGCCAAGGGCGTCACGCTCACTGACTGCCAAAATCTGAAACACACGGTTTCCATCACGAAAGCGCTGCGTGGCGCGCGGGCGTGACGGCGCATCAGACGGGGCCGCGCGCACTGTAACGCGGTGCATGACTTGCGACACAGTCAGCGGGTCAGCATAGCGTTCGCGCCCCATTCCCATCTTGACCTCAGCCCATAACGCGCCCAATGCCACCCATTGCGTCGCATAGCCGCCCGCACCATCAGGCACAGTTTGCTGCTCTTCCAAGACCAGTTTTCGATTCAATAAAATGGGGCTCATACCGGCGCCCCCACCCCCAGCCGCACCGCGCGCCATCGCTCGGTCAGCGCCACAACTGCGGACGGCATCGCGGCACCGTCACGCTGGTCATGGTATTGCGCGGCCAGCATCAAAACCGCATGCTGCAAATCTGATGGAATATCCAACCAACTGGCGCCAAAACCCGCCTGCAATCGCACCTCAGCCTGCCCGCCCTCTGGGATCAACGGTAACAACACCCCCGCCGCCCGCAGCAAAGGGCGATGCAAATCCGCCTCCAGCCGATAGCGATCAGAGGGCACCACACTTTGCACACCAGCCGCATCCACCAAGGTCACGCTGTCGATCTGCGGCACGGGTGCCAGCGGTATCGCCACAACCGACAGGTCACGCCACATCGCAACCGTCCACAAAAAGGACCGACGCACCAAAACCTTGCCCGTACGCCCCTCAATCGCTGCAACGGCAGCCCGCAACATGCCCAACAACGCCGGGTCCTGCGCTCCGTCATCGGCAAAACCACTGCTCAACCGCAACAGATCTTTGAACCCCTGCAAAGGCAAATCAGTATCCGCCAGGCGGGATTGCTCTGTCATCATCATAAGATTTCTCCGAAAAATTTCGCAGCCCCCGAATGGCGTGGACGCGCGCCCCCGCATTGCTCGGACGGAGGGGAACAGCTAGAAAACACGGGCCAGTCTGGCGCGCGCCCACGACCTGGGCCGTGGCAAACACCACCGCCCAGGCCCCTGCCCTCGATCTTAGCTGGCTGCGAATTTCAGCAGCTTGATCGCGGCAAAGTCAGTCACCTCGCCGCCGACACGTTTGCTCGCAAAAAACAACACGTGTGGCTTGGCCGAAAACGGATCACGCAACACCCGCACATCAGGGCGTTCGGCAATTGTATAACCGGCGGTGAAATCACCAAAAGCAACGGCAAAGCTTGAATTGGCAATATCTGGCATGTCTTCAGCGATCAGCACCCGATACCCCATCAGACGCGCGGGTTCCCCTGCGGCCAAACCATCCGACCAAAGGAAACGCCCGTCAGCATCCTTCATTTTGCGCACGGCGCCTGCCGTTTTCGAATTCATCACGAAAACCGCATTTGCACGATAATCAGCCGACAAGGCATAGACCAAATCAATGATCGCATCCGCCGAATTCAGCGCACTGAAATCGCCCGCCGTCCCAGTGGGAACATAGCCAAGCTTGCCCCAAGCCCAATTGGCATTTGTGGTCTTATCCGTCGTCAAAAACCCCTTGGGTTTGTCGATCCCATCACCACTGACAAACGCCGCAGCCTCAGCGCGAATAAACCGCCCCGCAATCTTGCCAGCCAACCAAGCTTCGACATCAAAGGCAGCATCGTCGAGCAAGCGCTGGCTGGCTTTGGGCATCGCTGACAGCTCGTGCAGCTTGATCGAAATGCGCTCAATCGCTGGGCTTGCGGTCTCGGAAATCGCGCCAGTTTCCGTGGCCCAGCCCGATCCTACCTCTGAGCGGTCGATCAATACATCAAAGCTGCTGGCTTCAACCGTCACAACATTCGCAATCGCCCGCAATGACGAGGTGCCAACCAGCATCGAACGAATGGTATCAGCTGTCTTTGGATCCACCAAATAGCCGCCATCCGCAGCAACAGCCGTGCTCATAGCCTTACCCTCAAGCACCAAACCGCGCAAACCGTCGTCGTCGCCCGAACGCAAATAGGCGTTAAACGCCTTGCCATGTGGCAATTCGGTGTCCGCCTGCACAGCCAAAGCAGGGCGAGTATAGGTCATTGTTTTGCGGTCCAGCATGGTCAATCGCTCTTCATGATGTTGCAGCCTCGACATGAGGCCAGATTGAAATTCGTTGAAATCGTTTACAAACCCTGACAGCGCGGTCTTCACCTCTGCCGCCGGGTCCCCTCCATCGGGCACAGCCATATCGGCCCGGGCCCGTGCCTCGGTCTTTCTCATCTCCATACCTTTCCCAAAGCGTCAAAGCGCAGGCGGAATGCCTGCCATTGCCTGCCGCGCCTCATTCAAGGCCGCAGTCAGTTCGCGCCAAAGGCCATAGGGCGCATCACCCTTGACCCCCACGCGCGCATCGGGAAGCATCGGAAACGTCACCAGCGATACCTCCCAAAGTTCTACCTGTGACAACAGCCGCTGCCCCTTGGCGTTCCGTTCGGCCGTGACCGTGCGATAGCCGATGGACAAACCGTCGATCGCCCCAGCCCCAATCAGCGCCACCGCCTCGCGGCCGCGCGCCACATCACGCAGCAACCGCCCCTTAACAAACAACCCACGCCCATCTTGTCGCACTTCATCCCAAATGCCGATTGGCTCTGCTGGATCATGCTGCCACAGCATTTTCACCCGGCCTTTGCGCGCCGCCAGCGCGGCAAGCGATGCCCCAAACGCCCCCGGCATCACGACATCGCCGCCCTGATCACATTCCCCAAACAATGAGGCATAGCCCGAAATCTGATGACCATCGGTCACGCTAAAGGTCTCACTCAGCCCCACAAACTTGTGTTCCAGACCACTGCTATTCATTACTTTTCCCTTTATTTTTAATGATTTGCTGCGGCCAACAAAGTGTTGGCGCCCTGTGCCAACAAAAACCCCGCCACCCCGTAAACCGCCAACCAGATGCGCTTTTCCATCCGCTCCAGCGTCGCCTCAATCTGTCCCAACCGATAGGCCAGCGCGCTCCAACGCTCTTCGGCCACACGTTCATTGGCCTCAATCCGGGCGGCGGCGGCATCAAAACTGTCATAAAGATAGCGCGATCCCCCCACCGCAGGCCCCGCCTCACGGTGCAGGCTCATGCGTCAGTCACCAAACGCGGCAGCCCCAACAAGGCCCGCTTTTCAGCATCACTCAAAAAAGTCGCAGCCCCAACGCGGGCCCATTGCTGATCGCGTTCTTGCGCGAGGGCCGGCACCTGATCCAAATCAGGGCCCAACCCAACCACCACCCCCGCCAAGCCTGACAACCACTGCGAAACCGATCCCATAACCCGACTGACCAGCGGTACCACCGTCAGCCGATAAAACGCCCGATTGGCTTCTTGATAATTGGAATAGGTCGCATCACCCGTCAGCCCCAGCAGCATCGGTGGCACACCAAAGGCCACAGCAATTTCTCGCGCGGCGGCTTCTTTGGTCTTTTGAAATTCCATATCCGAGGGGCTGAACCCCATCGGCTTCCAATCCAAGCCCCCCTCCAACAGCATTGGGCGGCCCGCATTGCGTGCGCCTTGGTGGTGGGCCTCCATTTCTTCAACCAGCCGTTCATATTGCTCGGTTGACATTACCCCCTGCCCCTCGCTGCCACGGTAAACAATCGCCCCTGATGGCCGCGCCGCATTGTCCAGCAACGCCTTTGACCAGCGCGAGGCCGAATTATGCACATCAATCGCCGTAGCGGCCGCCTGCATGGGCGACAGCCCATAGTGGTCGTCCTGGGGATGAAAGGTCTTGATATGGCAAATCTGCGCCACGCCACCTGTGACATCAAAGCGATGCTTGCGTCCCCCCACCGCATAGTCATAGGCCACAGGCCACCCATCCGCCCCGGGCACCAAACTCATCCGGTCCGAGCGCAGCACATGCAGTTCAATCGGCAAACCGGCATCCGCGCCAACAGCCTCCAAATAACCATTGCCCGAAAGCAAAAGCTGGCCATAAAGCGCTTCAAACAGCTCAGCCCGCCCCTGTGCCGCATTGGGCCGCCCAATCAGGTTTAAGATCGGGTGCGTCTCATAGCGCCGTTCGTGATCTTGACACACCAGCGGCAACGCCGCCGCCGCCTCAGCAATCAGACGTACGGCACGAAAACCGATTGGATTGCCCTGAAACCCGGTTTTGGTCAGCGACACCGTATCGCGCGGGCTCCAAGCCACGCGGCCCGACGTGCCATAGGCAATCACCCGCCCCGTAGCCGAAGCCTTTTGCTCCGGTATCGCCCGTTGCGACCTGCGAATAAAATCGAACACCATGCAACAAAGCTCCTTTGATCCTCGAACAAAGCGCGACCAAGGCGCGGCACAAAATGTGCCGAACCGTGCTCTTCACGCTGTCATTTTCGTGTGTTTCTGCGGCCTAAAGCACGCGCATCCGCGGGCGCTGCCATTGGCCCGCCGGCAAAATCATTAACTCACTCAACGCCCAAACCAGCGCATCCACCCGGTCAGGGCTCCCCTTCCCTTGATACCCACGCTGCGTCATACGGCACATCTGGTCTTCTAACCCCCCAAGCCCACGCAAATGCATAATTCGCCCCTGCTCATAGAGGGCCGCGATAGGTTCTGCCCGCACCACTTTGCCCCGCGCCGCCCGCACCGCACGAAACGGCACCATCGGGTCAATCTGGCGAATGACATTTTCAACCAAATCCCCCCCCTGATTAACCTCAGCCACCAAACGTTCAGCCCCGTAGCGCGCCGCGGCCGACACCGCCGCCTCGGCCCATTCCAAAGGTGACGCGGCCGATACGCTGGCATCTTCTAACACAAAGGCCCGCCAGGTGTTTGGCGCGCCGTGGCTCACCACACCCGCCACCACAATACCGCATTCATCCGATCCACTGTGGCCCGTGACCGGCGGATCAACCGCCACCACAATCCGGCTCAATTCAGGGGCCTGATCCACCCGGCATGCTTCCAATGCTGCCAAATTCCACAGGGCACCCTCGACATCTTCCAACAGCGCACCCTCCAACTCCTGCCGCCCCAAACGGGTGCCGGCATAGCGCGCCTGCATTTCCTGCAGAAAAGAAGCCGCCAGATAGGCCCGATTGGCATCGGTGGGCGCATGGGTGCGCACCGTGGATGGGTTGGCCAACAGCGCTTTCAAAACACCGACATTGCGCGGTGTCGTGGTCACAACCTGCCTTGGGTTTTCACCAATCCGCAGCGCAAACTGCAACATATCCCAAGCTTCTTCAGCCCGTTTCCATTTGGCCAGTTCATCCACCCAAGCTGCATCAAATTGCGGCCCCCGCAGGCGTTCAGGATCATGCGCTGAAAAGACCTGCGCCACCGCACCATTGGGCCAAACCAACCGCTTGCGCCCCGCTTCCCACTCTGGGCGGCGGTCGGGCGGCGAACAGGCCAAAATCCCACTTTCACCAAACACCATCACCTCGCGGGCCTGATCAATTGTCTCGCCCACCAGGGCCACCCGCCGTGATCGCCCACGCTCAAGTGGCCGCGCCCCCTCGACCTCGGCACGCACCCATTCGGCCCCAGCGCGGGTCTTACCTGCACCGCGCCCGCCCAAAATCACCCAACTGCGCCAATCACCCTCAGGTGGCAGTTGATGGGGCAATGCCCAAAACTCAAACAGCCAAGGCAGCGCCACAAGGGCCGCATCGCTTAGGCTTGCAATAAACGCTTCAACCGTTTCCTGCGGCGCGCAAGCAAGCCAGGCGGCGCCCGATCTCATCTCTTGCTGCTGCAAAATCAAGCGCCTGTCCCGCAGCGGCTCCGGTTT
Organism: uncultured Paracoccaceae bacterium; assembly: GCA_937895435.1. GTDB lineage: Bacteria > Pseudomonadota > Alphaproteobacteria > Rhodobacterales > Rhodobacteraceae > CALAXT01. Next base: position 150,149 of record CALAXT010000072.1, read on the forward strand.
CTTGTCTGCGAAGTTTTTCAACCCGTGCCCTTTCTTCCAGCGCCGCCTGCAATGCTTTGCTTAAATGGCGCAATTGCTCGGCCACATCCTTGGCCCGCCCCAGATCGCCTGCGCGGATCTGGTCTATGATGCCGTCCAGCACCATAACTGAGCGTGAAAAATGCCTATGCGTCACCAGAAGAAGATCCTCTGGCAACAAATCATCCCCGATGGTTTTCAACTCGGTCATTGTTGGGAAACCCGCCTCTCATGCTTGCCCGCACGAGCGAAATGAAAAAACGGCCAAGGTTTCCCATGACCGCATGCCCACTTCTTCTAGCTTGCCTTTTTTATATCTAAGGCAGATCGCAATGTCAATAACTATCTTTAAGGTTGTTTTTTTATATTCACTGCGCCTGCTTTGATTTGGCGGCCTCGGCCTCAATCGCACGCCATTTTGCAACATTTTTCAGATGCGCATCATAGCTTGCCGCAAACGCATGCCCACCCGTCCCATCAGCCACAAAATAAAGATCTTCGGTGCGGTCAGGGTTCAGGGCTGCCAGAATACTTGCACGCCCTGGATTGGCGATCGGCGTCGGCGGCAAACCCGCGATCTTATAAGTGTTATAGGGGGTCTCGCGGTCAAGCTCACTACGCCGCAACCCGCGCCCCAACGCACCCTTGCCCCCGGTCACACCATAAATCACCGTCGGATCGGTCTGCAGCGGCATGCCCTTTTCCAGCCGATTAACAAAGACCGAGGCCACACGTCCCCGTTCCTCGGCAACCGCAGTTTCTTTCTCGATAATCGATGCCAAAATCAGCGCTTCTTGTGGTGTTGAAATTGGCAAACCCTCAGCCCGATCGGCCCACAGGTCCTCCAACGTCCGGGTTTGGCGGGCCGCCATTTCGGCCAGCAAACGCGTCCGATCCGCACCACGCACAACCTCATATCCAACCGGCGCCAGTGTGCCCTCAGATGGCACTTGCCCAATCTCACCGCTCAGAAAATCAGCCGCACGCAGCGCCTCAACGACCTGCCAACTGGTCGCCCCCTCAGCCACCGTCACCTGCAACCGCAGATCGGGGTCCTCCAGCATCACGCGGGCCGTTTCGGGCACAGACTCGGGGGAAAACCGCGCTAATTCCACATACAGCCCTGAGACTGGTTCAACCTCGCGCAGCACGATTTCACGCGCCAGCACCCCGATACGATAATTCATTTCAGCGCCACAGGTGCTACTGCCCCCTGCGGTGATCTGATCCAATATCCCCACCATCGAGCTTTCCGGCGTGATCAGAAAACTGCCATATTTTAACAAACCGTCCCGGTTTGAATACCGCGCACCCAACCGAAAAATCACCGCGCTGCTGACTGCGCCGCGCTGCTCCAAGGTCCGCGACACAGCGCCCAGCGATCCCCCCCGCTCAACCTTCAGACAAATCGCCTGTGTCAGTGGCCCCGGGCCCGAAAATTGACGTTGCGCCCAGCCCAGCAAACCCGCACCAACGATCAGCGCCACGATAAGAAGCGTGACCGCGTTTGAGGCGATATTACGCCACATCAGCCTGCACCATTCTCCGCCACACGCCCCAACACGAGCGAGGCATTGGTGCCCCCAAACCCAAACGAATTCGATAACGCCACATCAATCCGCCGCGAAACGGCCGCATTCGGCGCCAGATCTAGCGCTGTCGTGACAGCAGGGTTGTCGAGGTTCAGCGTTGGTGGGGCAATTTGATCGCGCAGCGCCAACACACAAAAAATCGCTTCAACAGCCCCAGCGGCCCCCAGCAAATGCCCAATAGACGATTTGGTTGACGACATGGTCGCCCCACCAGCCGCGTCTCCCAACAGCCGCTCAACCGCCGCCAGTTCAATTGTATCTGCCATGGTCGAAGTGCCGTGGGCATTGATATAATCAATCTTGTCTGGGGTCAGCCCTGCTCGGTTTAGTGCGGCCTGCATCGACCGAAACGCCCCATCCCCATCCTCAGCCGGAGCTGTGATGTGATAGGCATCCCCCGAAAGGCCATAGCCCAGCACTTCGGCATATATCTTTGCACCACGCGCCAGGGCATGTTCGTATTCTTCCAACACCACAACACCCGCACCCTCACCCATCACAAAGCCATCACGATCGGCATCATAAGGGCGGCTGGCCCGCTGTGGCTCTGCCCCGCGCTTGGTTGACAGCGCCTTGCATGCGTTAAAGCCGGCAATCCCAATCTCTGAAATTGGGCTTTCGGCGCCACCGGCCACCATCACGTCAGCGTCCCCCCACTGGATCAGCCGCGCCGCATCACCAATCGCATGCGCCCCTGTGGAACAGGCCGTCACAACGGCATGGTTGGGGCCCTTGAACCCATAGCGGATCGACACATGGCCTGAAATCAGGTTGATCAATGCGCCGGGGATAAAGAACGGGCTAATACGCTTTGGCCCACGCTCTTTCAGCAAAACGGCCGTATCAGCAATCGTGCTCAGCCCTCCGATACCCGAGCCAATCATCACACCCGTGCGCACACGGTCGGCCTCAGCCTCAGGCATCCACCCCGAATCCTGAACGGCCTGCACAGCGGCGGTCATGCCATACAGAATAAAATCGTCAACCTTGCGCTGCTCTTTCGGCTCCATCCAGGCATCGGGGTTGAATGTGCCATCGCTGCCATCGCCACGCGGAATTTCACAGGCATAGGTGGTGGCAAAATTGCTTGCGTCAAAACGGGTGATCGGCCCAGCCCCAGATTGCCCCGCCAGCAGCCGCGCCCATGTCGGTTCGACCCCACACGCCAAAGGGGTCACCATTCCCAAACCGGTTATCACCACACGCCGCATCACAGACCTCCGTCACAGGCTATATTTGTCAAGCATCCGCCACTGCATTCAACGTGACGTTGATACACGTCCGCTCCAAGCCACGCAATAACGCCCATACCGGACAAATGCACATCAAAGCGCCAAACCCAGCACACAAATGAAAAACGGCGCAACAACCGTGCGCCGTTTTTAAAATCAAAGCGTCAGAAAGTTCAGGCAGCAGCGCTGATGAATTTCACGGCATCGCCAAAGGTCTGGATCGTTTCCGCCGCATCATCCGGGATCTCGATGCCAAACTCTTCTTCGAAAGCCATGACCAGTTCAACCGTGTCCAGGCTGTCTGCACCCAGATCATCGATAAAAGATGCGGTCTCGGTGACCTTGTCGCCCTCTACACCCAGGTGCTCGACCACAATCTTTTTCACGCGCTCAGCGATGTCGCTCATTTTCTTTCCTCTCAGACGTTTCCGGGATGCACCCGATGTTTCCTGTCCCATGCTCGTTCGAGCTTTCGCCACCCCGGCGTCACACAACGCACAAGAGACCCGTTCGCGTCACCACGAAGAACCCCCTAGGCTTCCCGGCATCCTTTAGCACAGTCTTTGACGATGGCAAACGCTTTCAGCCGAACGTTGCGTTCATCACAGCAAAGGCCAGTTTTGCCCCTGCACGCAGCCTACAGCATCGCCATTCCACCATTCACATGCAAGGTCGCACCCGTCATGTAACCGGCCTCGGCGCTGGCCAGATACACCACCGCGGCAGCAATCTCTTCGGGCGTGCCCATCCGCCCAGCGGGCACCTGCGTCAATATCTTTGATTTCTGATCATCGGTCAGCTTGTCGGTCATCGCAGTGGTGATAAAGCCGGGTGCCACACAGTTGACGGTGATACCGCGACTGGCAACTTCATGCGCCAGACTTTTTGACATGCCCACGATGCCTGCCTTGGCCGCAGCATAGTTGGCCTGCCCCGGGTTCCCAGTTGCCCCAACCACCGACGTGATATTGACGATCCGCCCCCAGCGCGCTTTCATCATTGGGCGCAAAACACCCCGGCACAGCCGAAATGTCGCCCCAAGGTTGACATCAATCACGCTTTGCCATTCGGAATCGCTCATACGCATGAATAGGTTATCTTGGGTGATACCGGCATTGTTCACCAAAATATCCACCGCGCCCATCTCGGCCAGTGCTGATTTTGCCAGCGCCTCAATCGACTCTGGATCGCTGAGATTGGCCACAATCACATGCGCCCGCGCGCCCAGCTCTTCGGCCAAGGCCCGCAGCGGCGCCTCACGCGTGCCCGACAACGCAACCTGCGCACCTGCCGCGTGCAGCGCCCGCGCAACCGCCCCGCCAATCCCACCCGAAGCGCCCGTGATCAACGCTGACTTTCCGCTCAGATCAAACATGACCGATACCTTTCTTATGTTTTTGTTGCGCCGATGCGTTGCGCACCTAGGCCTGTGTTTCCGCCAGAATGGCCGCCACATCCTCAGGCGTGCCCACGGCACGGCACTGCACCTCGGGCGCAATCCGTCGGATCATCCCCGAAAGCGCCTTGCCCACACCAATTTCCCAAAATTCGGTCACACCTGCCGCTGCCATCCACGCAACCGATTCGCGCCAGCGCACCGCACCGGTGACCTGCTCTACCAACAACCCACGAATCAGCTCAGGGTCCTGAATCGGCGCGGCCCGCACATTGGCCACCAACGGAACACGAGGGGCCGAAATCTTTACATCAGCCAGCGCTGCGGCCATCGCATCCGCGGCGGGTTGCATCAGCGCACAATGAAACGGCGCTGACACAGGCAACATCACGGCGCGCTTGGCGCCCTGCGCCTTGGCCAAAACAACTGCCCGTTCAACCGCGGCCAGATTACCTGACACCACCACTTGTGCCGGGTCGTTATCATTGGCGGCTTGGCACACTTCGCCCTCTGCCGCCGCAGCGGCCACAGCCGACACTGCGGCAAAATCCAGCCCCAAAATTGCCGCCATCGCCCCAATACCAACCGGAACCGCCTCTTGCATCGCACGCCCGCGCAAGCGCAACAGTTGCGCCGTATCCGCCAAACTCAGCGCACCAGCAGCACAAAGCGCCGAATATTCACCCAAAGAATGGCCCGCAACAAAGCCAACGGTGTCAAAGCCAATACCCTCGGCCTCCAACGCGCGCTGCGCTGCGATTGATGTCGCCATCAACGCAGGCTGGGCATTGGCTGTCAGGGTAAGTGCTGCGATATCACCCTCCCAAATCAGCGCTGACAGCGGCTCACCCAAAGCGGCATCCACTTCATCAAACACCGCCTGCGCCTCGGGATAGCGCGCAGCCAGCGCCCGCCCCATCCCAATGGTTTGGGCACCTTGGCCCGGAAATACGTATGCGCGGCTCATCTTTTCCTCCGTCGTGTTTTCTCTCCCCTAGCCTGCCGCGCGCGCCCAGACAACTGCCACCCCCCAAAACCTGCCAACAAACTGCGCGCCTCCTTGGCCCATTGTGCTTGCATCATGGCGCATTTCTTCTATAAGGCGGCTTCCTTTCCGCAGTCACGAAACCGGCGCAGCCTCTCGTGGACGGGTGGCGGAAAGGTTTTCTGCCCGTCCTATGAAATGCGCCCGCAAAGATTGGAGCACGCATGCCGCTTTATGAGCATGTCTTTATCTCGCGTCAGGATCTGTCCAACACGCAGGCCGAAGGGCTAATCGAACATTTCACCACTGTCCTCAGCGATAACGGCGGCAAAGTCGTCGAGCATGAGTACTGGGGCGTCAAAACGATGGCCTACAAGATCAACAAAAACCGCAAGGGCCACTATGCCTTCCTGCGCACCGACGCACCGTCGGCTGCCGTTCAGGAAATGGAACGCCTGATGCGTTTGCACGACGATGTCATGCGCATTCTGACCATCAAGGTTGATGAACACGCAGAAGGCCCATCGGTTCAGATGCAAAAGCGCGATGACCGGGGTGACCGTCCAGACCGGGGTGACCGTCCAGAACGGGGCGACCGTCCTGATCGTGGCGACCGTCCAGATCGTGGCGATCGCGGTGACCGTGGCGATCGTGGTGGTGACCGCGGCGGCTTCGGCGCTGAGCGTCGTCGTTGATCTCGGGCATCAGGAAAGGATCTTAACCCATGGCTAACAAACCATTTTTCCGTCGCCGCAAAGTGTGCCCGTTCTCGGGCGACAATGCACCTGCGATCGACTATAAAGACACACGCCTGTTGCAGCGTTACATCTCGGAACGTGGCAAAATCGTGCCCTCGCGCATCACCGCCGTATCGGCAAAGAAGCAGCGTGAACTGGCCCGTGCGATCAAACGCGCCCGGTTCCTCGCCCTGCTTCCCTACGCCGTGAAATAAGGAGCGACAGAAATGAAAGTCATCCTTCTTGAACGTGTGGCCAAGCTTGGCCAAATGGGCGATGTTGTGAACGTCAAAGACGGTCACGGCCGCAACTTCCTTTTGCCGCAAGGCAAAGCGATGCGCGCAACCGAAGCCAACATCAAACAGTTTGAGGTCCGCAAGGCCCAGCTGGAAGCCACCAACCTGGAAACCCGCAAAGAAGCCGAGGCCGTTGCTGCAACGCTCGAAGGCCAAGTCTTTGTGATCATCCGGTCAGCCTCCGATTCGGGCGCGCTTTACGGCTCGGTCACCACACGCGACGCAGCCGATGCTGCCACCGCCGGTGGCTTTACCGTCAACCGCACCCAAGTCGTACTGGATCGCCCGATCAAAGATCTGGGCATGCACTCGGTCAGCGTTGTCATGCACCCCGAAGTATCGGCCCGCATCACGCTGAACATCGCCCGGTCCGCCGAAGAGGCCGAACTGCAAGCAGCCGGTAAATCAATCCAGGAACTTGCCGCCGAAGCAGAAGCCGCCGCTGATTTCGAAGTGGCAGAACTGTTCGACGATCTGGGTGGTGCCGCAGGCGACGACGACGATCGCTAAGATCTGTCGCACTAGTCCGCAAAACGTCCCAACAAAAAGAAAGGCCGCATCGAAAGATGCGGCCTTTTTTGAATTGCGGGCGCATGTGCGCTGGTGCCTAACGCCCCATGCTTTCGCGCACACTGTCAATCAGCGCCTCTGCCTGTTTTTCTGACAGGTTAAAGGCCACGCGCAACTTATCCAAATTTTGCAGCTCTGAGCCGTCCAGCACCCCATCGCGCAGCGCCTCACGCACTTGCTCTTCAAAAATAGCACGCCGCCGCGCAACTTGGTTGGCAAAGGCACTGGCAACAATACCCGTCAGCAATGCAACCAAACACACCCCCATGAATGAGGTCAGCAATGCCACAGCCTTTCCCACCGCCGTCATTGGTGTAACATCGCCATAGCCCACCGTTGTCAGCGTGATAAACGACCAGTAAATAGCATCCGGAATAGAGGCGAATTTTTCTGGCTGCACCAGCCGCTCAGAAAAATACATCAAGCTTGATGTTATAATGACTGCAATCGCCAACAAATAAAGCGCGGCGATAAAGGCCTTACGCTCTTGATAGATCGCACTTACCAAGTCTTCGACCGCGGTGCTGTAATGTGACAATTTGAACAGCCGCAACAAGCGCACAGTCCGCAATACGCGCAAATCCAGCCCAGGAAACAGTGCCTGAGCAAAAAAAGGCAAAATAGAAATCAGATCAACAAGCCCATGAAAACCAAATATATAACTGCGCCGACCACGCCATGTACCACCCGAAATTCCATCAAATCGCGCCCCGTTTGACCACAGACGCACAAGATATTCAGTTGTGAAAAAGATCACGCTGCACAGCTCAAACCGGGCAAAGGCCACATGATATCGCGCCTCAATTTCATCCACCGATTCCAACATAACGGCTGCAATATTCGCTAAAACCAACACCATGATCGACAGATCACAAATCTTGCTGGCCAAGTCAGACCTGACACCAGGGTCTAAAATTTCCATGACGCGTCGCCGCAGCGTAAAATAATCCATTCCATCCCCAAATTCGCTGAATTTGCACTATTATTGAGAAATCTGCAATTTTAAGGCCAATATAAAATGCAAAAAACCGGGCCAGTTTCTGACCCGGTTTTGCCCCATTAAAGACGTTGGGCTTAAAGCCAATAAGGGTTTGACCAGGCACGCCGCCCAGCCGCATCCACCACTGTCACCCGCACCCAATCTGAATTGGCGAACCGCTCAAGCGGCATGCTGGCGCGTGTCATCGACAATCCATGGATCGCCCGCGCAGCCGATCCGGCCCCCTGCACAATCACCGCCGCCGCTGCCGAACAGCTGACCTCAACCGATGTATCCGTAATTTCAACAGACCGAATTTCAGGACCCTGGGTGGAATAATGCAGACCGGCCTTCAGGGCCTCAACCAAAGCGTCGGGGTCATTTTCTTCTGCTTTCACCATGACCCAACCTCCGAAATGATCCGGCTCTGAGAAGTGCGCATCATCGGTGGCAATCAAATGCAACCGCCGCCCTTCCGTAAGCAACAGATCATTTATGGCAAACCCATCGGGACGGTCGCAGCCCGTCATGCAGCCATGGTTGTAAATTTCAACCGCGTGGGCGGCTTCAATCAACCGGGCATCGGCAAGCGTCAGCCCTGACCACTGTGGATGGGCAATCGCCACAAAAGCCCCCGCCTTGCGGGCGCGTGCAGCCAGATCTGCGGCCGATTCAGCGCCCTCGACGGGGGCGAAATCAGGGGCATGCGGCGGCGTGAAATCGGCCGGCAAACCAACCCCCACCATATGCCATAACTCACCATTCAGCATGGCACCGCTGTGCAGTTCAGCACCCAAAATCGTGGTAAAATCCCGGGTACGATAGCCGGTCGTATCCACAATCGGATAATCGTAAAGCCCAACAAGATGATCGGTCAGCGCCAAAAAATCATAGCCCTCAGCGCGATAACGGCGGCAGACCTCTGCAGGCTCTAGGACCCCGTCAGACCGCGTGGAATGGGTGTGAAGATTGCCGCGCCAAAAGCGGCCGGGGGCGGTAAAGGCATCTTGCATCTGGCACCTGTCATGGTTTGAAACATCTTTGAAAGAAATGGCGCAGCCCGCAGATCAAAGCAACTGTCCGCTGCGCTTTTACAAAAATTTCACACCCCACCAAAACCCGATCAAGCATCAGATGTCAGCTGCAACACTGGCCCCTGCGCCGCCGTTGCGTCGCCCGCATCATGGGTGACCAGCATCACCGGCAGCCCCAAGGCGCGCGCTTGGTCAAAAACAAAACCACGCACCTGCGCCCGCAAGTCGCTGTCCAATCGCGAAAACGGCTCATCCAGCAACAGCGCCTGTGGTTCCGCCAACAGCGTACGCATCAGCGCCACCCGAGCCCGCTGCCCCCCCGACAGCGTCGCAGGGTCGCGGTCCTCAAACCCCGCAAGCCCGGCCTGCTCCAACGCCTGCGCCACACGGGCCTGCCGCACTGCACGCCCCCGCAGGCAGGCTGGCAGCCCAAAGGCCAGATTGCCGCCCACAGACAAATGTGGAAACAGCAAATCATCTTGAAACAAAATACCAATCCGGCGGGTCGCAATCGGGGCATCGGTCACATCGCGCCCATGCAAAATCACCCGACCTTGCATGCGAAACTCGGGTGCCAACGCACCGATCAGCGCCGAGAGCAGCGTTGATTTTCCAGCCCCCGATGGGCCCATCACGCTCGTGATCTGTCCTGGTGAGATCTGGTGATCCATCTCAACCAAACGCCGCGCCCCACACCAAATTTTCAGCGCGCAAATCTCTAGACCAGTCTTTTGTTGCCCCTGCACCATTTACCCCCCAATGGCCACACGGCTCATCCCACGCCGATTGGCAAAGATGACACCCGGCAAGATCACCGCCGCCGCAAACCCAATCACCGGCACAATAATCTGCGCCAAAGCATAGGCCCCAATCAATCGCCGGTTCCCCCCTGCGGCCAAGGCAACCGCCTCGGTCGTGAGGGTTTCGACCCGCCCCGCCCCCATCAAAAGCGTCGGCAAATACTGGCCCACCGATACAGCAAACCCGACCGCCGCTGCGGTCAGCAACGCCGCAAGCAGCATAGGCAACCGCAGGCTCCAGAAAATACGCACCCGCCCCGCACCAAGCGCCGCGGCCTGCAACGCCAGCCGCGGGTCCCAACTCTGCCACGGGCCACAGAGTGATAAAACCACATATGGAAAGACAAAAATCACATGCGTGGCCATCACCAAAACCACCCCACCCTGCATTCCCAAAGCCAGCGCTGCCGTCTGCAACCCCGGCACAAAAACCACCTGCGGCATGATCAGCGGCAAATAAATCAGCCACAACACCGGCGATGTCCCCGCCACTTTGGGCCGCGCCCCAAGCCAAGCCAGCGCCAAGATGGCCCCCACCAACGTCGCGCCCAGCGCAATCAAAATCGTTGTGCCCAGCGCCGAAAGAAGCCCACCACCACCGCGCCAAACATCCCGCCAGACCCCCAGTGACCATGTCTGTGGCAATGCATCTGGAAACCGCCAAATCCCAGCAAACGACCAAATCGTCAGCCCAAGCAGCCCGACAACCATTCCCACCACACCCAAAGCCACGACTGCCAGCATCCCCCCCCGCAGCCAGCCTTCGGCCCATAGCCCCCGCACACCCGAGAAATTCCAAGCTCGCGCCCAGTGCGCAACCATCCGCGCACCGAAATGCCACAAAATCAAAGCCCCCAGAACAGCGCCCAACAGAAAAAGCGCCGCCGCCGCCCCCTGCATCCGCAGCGCCAGATCGGGCTGGCCCATCCAAATCACCACTTGCACCGCCAAGGGTGCCGGCCGGGTCGGCCCCAAGATCGCCGCCATCTCAACCGATGTCATCGCATAGGCCAACACCGCATAAATGGGCAGCCGAATTTGCGGGTAAATCGCTGGAAAAACAGTCTTAAACCACCCCACAGTCCGGCCATACCCTAAGCTTTGCGCCAAAAGCACCCGCCCCCGCAGGGCTGGCTGTCCCAATGCGGCCAGTGTCACCAACAGCAAAAACGGCAGCTCTTTCGCCACCAAACCCGCCATCAGCGCCAGCCCCCATGGGTCTTGCAGCACCAAAAGATCGGGCGGGTCTTGCCAGCCCGTTGCCCAGGGTGACAGCAACCGCGCCAAAAATCCTGACGGCGCAATCAAAAAGGCCAAGCCCAGCGCTGCAGCAGCATGCGGCAACGCCAGCATTGGCGCTAAAAGCCGCATCACCAAACCAAAAACACGCCCCCCCTGCAGGGCTGCAACAATCGCTTGGCTCAAAGCAAACGCAATCAGGGTAGAGCCCACTCCACTCAAAAACGCCAGCCACAGGGCTTCCCAAAGCCCCGGCCATTGCCAGACCGCCCGCCAGGGCGCAAGCGTCAGCGCAACAGATGCCCCCCCCGCAGCACGCAATCCCGGCACCACGCCAAAGGCCGGCAGGATCATACCCCACAGCCCCAGCGCAATCGGCACCACCAGCACCATCACGCAAAAAAGTCGCACCGTTTTTGCCCAGGCGGCCGCATGGGGCCAGCCCAGCGCATGGTTCATTGCGCAATCCCGTAGCGCAGGCTCCAATCTTTGGCGATTTGTTCCATCCAACTTGGGTGCGGTTCAAGCAACGATGGGCCAAGATCAGCGGGGGCCAGTGTGGCAATCCCCAAATCCAATCGGTCAAACCGTGCGCGCGCCACCGGGTCAAGCGCATCCATGTTCAACACAGTCTGAAACCCCAGCACATTTGGGTCTGCAGCACGGGCCTGCACCTCGGGGTCAAGCAACAAATTGGCCACAACCAAAGCCCCCGCTTGGTGTGCTGCGTTATACGGAATGGCCACAAAACTGGCGTTGCCAATCGTGCCACCCTGCCAAACAAAGCTGCGCACTGTGTCGGGCAATTGTCCATCCGCTATCGCCGCCGAGGCCCGCCCGGGGTTAAAGGCAAAAGACAGAGCAATTTCGCCATCTGCCAGCAATTGTGCCAAAGCCGGCTCATTGGCCGGAAACGCCCGCCCTGAACGCCACAAATGTGGTGTCAGATCATCAAGATAGCGCCACAGTGGTGCCACTTGGGCAGTATATTGGGCCGGATCAACAGGCGCTTGCAACACACGCGCATCCCCAATCACGCCAATCAGAATTTGCTTCAAAAACGTGGTGCCCAAATAGTCGGGCGGCTGCGGAAAGGTAAATCGGCCGGGGTTTGCGCGCGCCCATTCCAGCAGGGCAGCAGCAGATCTGGGTGGGTTTGGCAAACGCGCGCTATCATGTTCAAACACCAATTGCGCCATCGCCCAAGGTGATTCCAACCCATCCGTTGGCACTGTAAAATCATTGGCCACCGCAGGTTTTCCCACGACGTCAACATAACGCCAATTGGGCAGCGCCTCAGCAAATGGCCCAAAAAGCAGATCAGCAGATTTCATGGCCGCGAAATTTCCACCGTTTATCCAAATCAGGTCCACCGCGCCCCCGCTGTCTTGACCTGCCGCCCGTTCCGACAACACGCGCGTCACCGCATCTGATGTCGATGCCAGCTTGACCTGTTGCACCCGCACACCATGCCGCGCTTCGGCGGTTTCGCCCAGCCATTCTATAAAATCATTGATCCGTGGGTCTCCCCCCCATGCGTGCCAATAAACCGTCTGCCCCCTCGCTTGGTCCAGCACGGCTGGCCAATTGGTAGGCTCGGGGGTCTGCGCCGCTACAGGGATCTGCACCCCCACGTTTATCGCCAAAGCCACAGCAATAATCTGTCCCAGTTTGGTAAACATCAGCTCTCCCTTATTTGTCCACGGCACACGTCCAATCGGGGCCAAAGCGGCGCCCCTTGGGTTGCATTGTATTTTTTACCCAGACGGGTCACAAGATAGCGTGAAACAGGAAAGGCCCGCTATGCTAGATCGCTGGATGCGCCCGCTGATTGACCCTCCGTTGAACAGGCTGGGCCGCAGCTTGGCCAGGGCTGGCCTGCACGCGAACAGTATCACCCTCTTGGGACTGGCTTTGGGGCTGGTGGCGGCCGGTTTGATTGGTTTTGGCCAAATGACAGCCGCGCTTGTTTTGCTTTTGGCCAGCCGCGTGGCCGATGGGTTGGATGGCGCAGTGGCCCGCGCAACAACGCCCACAGATTTTGGTGGCTATCTCGATATTTGTGCTGACTTTTTGTTTTATGGTGCGATCCCGATGGGGTTTGCGTTGCTGGCACCCGACACCAACGCCGTTGCGGCGGCGTTCTTATTGCTCAGCTTTTATGTCAACGGTGCCAGCTTTCTCGGCTATGCGATCTTAGCCGAGAAGCATGGGCTAAAAACCAGTACACGAGGCAAAAAATCGCTTTATTTCACGGGCGGCTTGCTTGAAGGCACTGAAACAATCGGATTTTTTTGTCTGATCTGTTTGTGGCCATCGGCCTTTGCACCGCTGGCATGGGGGTTTGGTACACTTTGTTTGGTTACAGCCACCAGCCGCATTGTGTTGGCCCGACAGGTCTTTGACGCACACCCCAAAGACTAAAGCAAAACACCACCGCGCCAAACCGCTTTCAGGCTTAGGTCCGCGCCCAGATGCACCATATCCGCAGCCCCTCCGGGCTGCAGATGGCCCAGCCCCGCCGCCGCTTGGCCAATCAACGCTGCGGGCCGCGCTGTGGCCATCGCAAGCGCCGTTTCCAGCCCAGTCTCCGGGTCGTCCAGCGCCGTCATCATGACGGCTACTGCACAACGCAAATCACAATCAGCGCCAGCCAAAGTACCATCCGCCAATCGCAACTGCCCCCCCCTGCGCAAAATGCGCCGCCCCCCCAAGTCAAATCCGGTCAAATCAGTGCCCGCAACCGCCATCGCATCTGATACCAAAAACAACCCCGGTGCACGTTTGGCCGCAGCCGCAATGCGCAAGACCGCCGGTGCGACATGCACACCATCGGCAATCACCCCCGCATAAACCGCCGCCGCCAGCGCCGCACCGGCCAAGCCCGGCGCCCGGTGACCAAGCGGTGCCATCGCGTTGAACACATGCGTGACCCCGCGCGCACCCGCCCCAAAGGCCGCCTGTGCGGTTTCAAAACTGCAATCACTGTGGCCCAGGCTGACAATCACCCCCGCTGCAACCAAAGCGGTGATTTGCTCTGGGGTGACGGCCTCAGGGGCCAGCGTCACCATCAGCACCGGCAACTGCGCAGCGGCCGCACACAACATGGCCAGATCTTGCGGCTGCATCGGGCGGATCAAATCAGCCGCATGTGCGCCCTTTCGCGCCGGATCCAAATGCGGTCCCTCCAGATGCAGGCCTAAAAAACCCGGCAGCCTTTGGCGCGCGGCCTGAACACCTGCCGCAAGCACAGCGCCCGTCACCTCTGGCGTGTCTGTGATCAGCGTGGGCAAAAGCGATGTCGTGCCCAAACGTCCATGCGCCCGAATGATGCAGGCTATTTCCGCCACACCGGGTGATTGGCCCAGCATCACGCCGCCGCCCCCATTCACCTGCAAATCAACCAAACCAGGCGCCAAAATTCCCCCAGATAAGACATGCGCATGTGCCGGGGCCGGCCCCTTGGGCGGTTCGCCAATGGCCAGCACACGCCCATCACGCACCCACAGGGCTGCCCCCCGATGCAAGCGCGCGCCATCAAACACGTCTGCCCCTATGAAAATATGCTCAGCCATCTTTGCCCCTTTGGCCCCAAACACCCACACACGCACCCGCCTGCATGCGGCCTGCTCTTGACCTGCCACGCGCGGCCTGCCATTTCCAGTGGATGATTTCTTAAAAATAGGACATGCCCATGCCCGTCTATCGTTCCCGCACCACCACCCATGGCCGCAACATGGCCGGCGCCCGCGGACTTTGGCGCGCCACGGGCATGAAAGATGACGATTTCGGCAAACCGATCATTGCCATCGTTAACTCATTCACACAATTCGTGCCGGGCCACGTGCATTTGAAAGATCTGGGCCAACTGGTCGCGCGCGAAGTAGAAGCCGCAGGGGGCGTGGCCAAAGAATTCAACACAATCGCCGTCGATGACGGCATTGCAATGGGCCACGATGGCATGCTTTATTCGCTGCCATCGCGCGAATTGATCGCCGATAGCGTTGAATATATGGTCAATGCGCATTGCGCAGATGCCATGGTGTGTATTTCAAACTGCGATAAAATCACCCCCGGCATGCTGATGGCGGCCATGCGGTTGAACATTCCGGTGGTCTTCGTCTCGGGCGGCCCGATGGAGGCCGGCAAAGTCGTGCTGAATGGTAAGGAACAGGCGCTGGATCTTGTGGATGCCATGGTTGCCGCCGCCGATGACAGCATCAGCGACAGCGATCTGGCCAAAATCGAACAAGCCGCCTGCCCCACCTGTGGGTCTTGCTCTGGGATGTTTACCGCCAATTCTATGAACTGCCTGACCGAGGCGCTTGGCTTGTCGCTGCCGGGCAACGGCTCCACCTTAGCCACACACGCTGACCGCCGTGCGCTTTTTTTGCGCGCAGGTCAGCTGATCGTCGAGATCACCAAACGCCACTATGAACAAGATGACGCCTCTGTGCTGCCGCGCAACGTCGCGACACGCGAAGCCTTTGAAAATGCGATGACACTGGATATCGCGATGGGGGGGTCCACCAACACCGTGCTGCACATTCTGGCGGCCGCCATTGAGGGTGGTGTTGATTTCACCATGGATGACATTGATGCGCTGTCACGCCGGGTGCCTGTTTTGTGCAAAGTGGCGCCGGCCAAGGCGGATGTGCACATGGAAGATGTGCACCGCGCTGGCGGCATCATGGCGATCTTGGGCCAGTTGGATGCAGCGGGTCTGCTGCATCGCGATGTGCCGACCGTCCATGCCCCAAGCCTGGGCGCTGCGATCGACCATTGGGATATCAGCCGCAGCGATGCGCCTGAGGCCCGTGCCTTATTTCTGGCAGCCCCAGGCGGCGTGCCAACCCAAGTGGCCTTTAGCCAAAACCGTCGGTGGACTGACCTTGACACCGACCGCACCACAGGCGTGATCCGCAGCGCCGAAACCCCATTTTCCAAAGACGGTGGTCTGGCCGTACTGAAGGGCAACCTTGCACCCAAGGGCTGCATTGTAAAAACCGCAGGCGTTGACGACAGCATCCTGAAATTTTCCGGCCCAGCCCGGGTGTTTGAAAGCCAGAATGCCGCTGTTGAGGCGATTTTGTCCCAAAATCGCATCCAACCAGGCGACGTGCTGGTAATCCGCTATGAAGGCCCCAAGGGGGGCCCAGGCATGCAAGAAATGCTCTATCCGACCAGCTATCTGAAATCCAAAGGTCTGGGCAAAGCCTGCGCGCTGGTCACCGATGGCCGCTTTTCTGGCGGAACATCGGGCCTGTCGATCGGCCACGCCTCGCCCGAGGCCGCCGCTGGCGGAACGATCGGGCTGGTGCAAGATGGCGATATGATCGACATCGATATCCCAAACCGCAGCATTTCGCTGCGCGTCGATGAAAGCACATTGGCCACACGCCGCGCTGCCCAAGACAAACTGGGGTGGAAACCCGCCGCACCACGCAAACGCAAAGTGACCCCGGCGCTGCGTGCCTATGCGCTTTTTGCCAGCAGCGCTGACATGGGCGCAGTTCGGGTGCTGCCAGCAGACGAATAATGGCTTTGGGCCCAACGGGCCCTAGCGCAGCAAAAGCCCGCCATGGTGTTGTAAAAATCCGATAATTTCGGCCAGCCCACCACCATGGCGCAGCTCTGCCATCACCAAGGGCCGCGGCCCGCGGGCCACACTCGCGTCATGGTGCAGCAGCGCCAAATCTACCCCAACATAGGGTGCCAAATCGGTCTTATTCACCACCAACAGATCTGACCGCGTCACCCCCGGGCCACGCTTGCGCGGAATATCCTGCCCTGCGGCCGTGTCTATGACATAGATCGACAGATCAGCCAGCTCAGGGCTAAAGGTCGCGGCCAGATTATCGCCCCCTGACTCAATTAAAATCAGATCCAAATCGGGAAAGCTGCGGCAAAGATCAGCCACAGCCGCCAGGTTGATACTGGCATCTTCGCGAATGGCCGTATGCGGGCAGCCCCCCGTTTCAACCCCACGAATACGCGCAGCGGGCAACACCTGCGCCCGCGTCAGATAATCGGCGTCTTCGCGGGTGTAGATATCATTGGTGATCACAGCCATCGAGCACCGACCTGCAAGTGCCCCACACAGCTTTTCTGTCAATGTCGTTTTACCAGCCCCAACCGGCCCACCAATCCCAACTCTCAGCGGCCCATGTGTCGGGTTCATGTGCGATAAATCCTTGGTTGCAGGGTTTCATGTGCCATCGCGGCCAGCTCACCACCAAAAGCACTGCTGGCCAAATCCTCAAAATCGGCAGTGACGGCCTGTGCCGCGATACCGCCAATCACCGCGTGCAGCCCAGCCAAAATCTGCTGTCCCTCAGTTTGTCCCAGTGGCACAAACCGCACCGCCATCAGCACAAGATTGGCAGCAAAAGCATGGACATAAGCGGCGATCACCACCGTATCATCCAGCCCCCCCCCGCGCACAGCACGGCCAAAGGCCAACACAAGCGGCAGCGATACCCCCGCAGCCCCCCCCGTTGCGGCCACCGTATCCCCAAAAGCCCTGCCCTGATCCTCGGCCTCGGACCAACGTTCGGCAGATCCTGCAAGCGCCCGCGCCATGTCATCAAGCGCAGTGAAATCTGCGTCATCTTTCAGGGCCTGCGCCAGTAAAACCGCATCTGACCAGCCCGCACCAAAACGCAAAATATCACAAATCCACGCCGATACCCCTGGTCCATCGGTCACATCCCCCTGTGCCACTGCCCATTCCAACCCGTGCGAATAGGCAAAGCCCCCCGTCGGAAAAGCTGGGGAAAGCCATTGCATCAGCTGCAAGACATCCACAATTGCGGGTGGTTCAGTCATGCTGGGCCTGCCAAAGGTCATCAGGATCAGGCGCGGCATGGCTGTGGCCCAGGGTCCGACCCAAACCATAAGCCCCCCCCTCGGGGTTGAATGGCGCAGACATCTGCGTCAGGGCCGCACCCAGACCTGCCAGCATCTCCTCAAGAACCCGGTCAGCCCGGATCACCAGATGATCGGGGGCAATTTCACATGGTGTGTGACGATTGCCGATATGCCACGCCAACCGCGCCAAATCCCCCCGGATCATCACCACATCCTCAGGCGCGGCCTGAATGGCAATCATTTGACCATCTGACAGTTCAAACGCATCCCCATCCGACAGACTGGCCACCTGCGCCAAATCCACCAGAAATGACACGCCCGCAGCACCAACCAAACGCTTGCGGCGCAAAAACCGCGCATCATAGGCCAAGGCTACATGATCTGCGGCGGGTCCTTGCCATGCGCCCGCACGATGAAAACGTATGGCACAGGTCGCGGTTGGTTCTGATGGCTGCATACGATTCCCTCGGCTAATACAAAAAATAGCGCTGCGCCAACGGCAGTTCGGTCGCCGGCTCACAGGTCAACAACACACCATCGGCGCGCACCTCATAGGTTTCCGGATTCACCTCAATGTGTGGGCGTGCGGCGTTCAACACCATATCGGCTTTACCAATGCCACGGGTGTTCTGGACGGCCAGAGTAGCCTTGGCCAACCCCAGCCGCGCGCCCACGCCCGCCTCTTGCCCGGCCTGTGATACGAACGTGACAGCACAAGCCGTGCGGGCACCACCAAAGGCACCAAACATCGGCCGCGAATAGATCGGCTGCACCGGGATCGACCCATTCGGATCGCCCATCTGCGCACAAACAATCATGCCCCCCATTAGCACCATATCGGGCTTTGCCCCAAAAAAGGCTGGTGACCACAACACCAAATCGGCCCGCTTGCCCTCGGCCACACTGCCAATATGGCTCGACAACCCATGTGCAATCGCCGGATTGATCGTATACTTCGCAATATAACGGCGAACGCGAAAATTGTCGTTTTCACCACTTTCCTCGGATAAGCGGCCACGCTGCTGGCGCATCTTATGGGCGGTTTGCCAGGTGCGGGTGATGACCTCGCCCACGCGGCCCATCGCCTGACTGTCCGATGAAATCACCGAAAATGCGCCCATATCATGCAACACATCCTCGGCCGCGATGGTCTCGCGGCGAATTCTGCTTTCGGCAAAGGCCACATCTTCTGGAATCGACCGATCCAAGTGATGACAGACCATCAACATATCCAGATGCTCTTCGACCGTGTTGACCGTATAGGGCATTGTTGGGTTGGTCGATGATGGCAAAACATGCGCTGAAGAAACCACTTTGATAATATCAGGCGCATGCCCACCACCCGCACCCTCGGTGTGAAATGCATGGATCGTGCGCCCCGCAATTGCGGCCAGTGTGTTTTCGACAAAGCCGGATTCGTTCAATGTATCGGTGTGAATCATCACCTGCACATCCATCCGTTCGGCAACCGTCAAACAGCAATCAATCGCGGCCGGGGTGGTGCCCCAATCTTCATGCAGCTTTAGCGCCGCCGCACCAGCCCACACCTGTTCTTCCAACGCTTCCGGCAGACTGGCATTGCCCTTGCCGGCAAAGGCCAAGTTCATCGGAAAGGCATCCGCAGCCTGCATCATCCGCCCCAAATGCCAAGGGCCAGGGGTGCAGGTGGTGGCCAATGTGCCATGCGCGGGCCCCGTGCCACCACCCAACATACAGGTAATGCCGGAATGCAGTGCATCTTCGATCTGTTGCGGACAGATAAAATGGATATGCGCATCCATCCCACCCGCTGTCAAAATACGCCCCTCAGCCGCAATAATCTCGGTCCCGGGGCCGATGATGATATCAACGCCGGGCTGAGTGTCGGGGTTGCCGGCCTTACCGATCTTGTGAATGCGGCCATCGCGCAGGCCAACATCAGCTTTCCAGATCCCGGCATGGTCAACGATCAACGCATTTGTGATGACTGTATCCACAGCCCCCCCAGCACGGCTGATCTGGGACTGGCCCATACCATCTCGGATCACCTTGCCCCCACCAAACTTGACCTCTTCGCCATAGGTTGTCAGATCACGCTCAACCTCGATGATCAGGTCCGTGTCACCCAGCCGCACCCGGTCCCCGGTGGTGGGGCCAAACATCGCCGCATAGGCGCTGCGTGAAATTTCGGTTGCCATATCGCCCCCTATTCGACGCAGCCGGGGGGATCGATCGGCCCCATCACCGCCGCATTAAAGCCAAAGACCACACGCCCACCCGCCAGCGGCACCAGCCGTACCTCGCGGGTTTGGCCCGGTTCGAACCGCACAGCAGTACCCGCCGCAATATCAAGCCGAAACCCGCGTGCCGCCACACGATCGAACTGCAAACCCGCATTCGTTTCTGCAAAATGATAGTGCGATCCGACCTGCACCGGTCGATCCCCTGTATTGGCCACACAAAGCACAATCGACGCGCGCCCAGCGTTCAAAACAATATGCCCTGCGGCAGGAAAAACCTGCCCAGGGATCATAGCTGCACCGTTAGATAAATCAGATTATTCATCATCATGGCCTTTGTCGCGAATGGGGTGATGCACCGTAACCAGCTTGGTGCCATCAGGAAATGTTGCCTCAACCTGAACTGAATGGATCATATCTGAAATGCCCGGCATACATTGATCAGCAGTGATCACATGCGCCCCAGCCGCCATCAGATCGGCCACGCTGCAGCCATCACGAGCGCCCTCCACCACGAAATCCGTGATCAGGGCGATGGCCTCTGGATGGTTCAGCTTAACCCCGCGCGCCAAGCGCCCCCGCGCAACCATGGCGGCAAGGCTGATCATCAACTTTTCACGTTCGCGTGGGGTCAGGTTCATGACATCCTCTTTGGTTACATCTGCCAAACGCGCGGCGGCGGCGCTTGGCGCAGCAGCGCAAGCACGCGCAAAATCTGACGGCGCAACGGCCAGCCATCGGCGGCCAAAAGCCGAACCACCAACCGCCCCTCAAAGACCGACGCCGCCGCCTGCACACCCGGCTCATCCAGCACAGCCCGCAACGGGCCCAGCACATCCCCCAGATTTGGACCAACCATGACCAAACTGGCCAGCGCCCGCGCCCCCGCCAACAACGCCGGACGGTCTGACCCTGCCAATACGGCATCATCCAACCGCAACGGCTCAATCCACATAACTCGCCCCTGACGGCGGATTATCCGCCGGTCGTGAAACTGCAACCGCGTCACCGTTTCACCCATTGCAGCACGGCCCAGAACAACCGCCTCAAGCAACAGACATCCCGCATCTTTGGCCAGATTGATTTCGCTGTGGCGCTGCAGGGCCGCACCTTGAAACAAAATTGTTTCCTGTGGCAACCAATCCAACCAGCCCCCCGCCCCCACCTGATGACTGACCTGCACACGCGCTGGCAGCCCGCCCCCCGCGTCATAGGCGCGTTCGGCCGTTTGGGTCGTAGACACCACCCGACACCCAGCCCCAAGCGTTAGTGAAAAGGCCAGCTGATCACCCGCTGTCAAACCACCAGAAGTATTTAAAAATACGACCTCGGGAACATCCGTATCAGGGCGCGGCAAAAGAACCTTGGCCGAACCCTCTTGCCTCAGATCGCGCAACCCCACCCGGCCACGCGCGCAGCCAAAGCGGGCATGCGCCCGACCATGGCTGCGCTGCATACCAAGCTCTGGTTGAAAGATTTTGGCAACATCTGCCCCCAAGGCTGCCCCCCTGACCTACCCCATGTTGATAGATCAGACTTGGGACCCAGCGACACAGCGCAGGCCACCACACGGCGTGCAACACAGCTACAAACCATCCAACGCACAGAAATCAGGCAAAATGCGAAAATATTAAGCACACTGACGAGCGCAACCGCCCCTTCAGGAACCCGAACCTTCCATTTTGTCCCGAATCCGCCGGATCGCCATAAACACCGCCACCACCACCAATGGGGTCAAAACGGCGGTGGCCGTGCCTTTTGCCACCCCAAGTGGCTCGGTCAGCGGATAGACCAGATAGGCCATCAGATTGACCGCATAATAGCTGATCGCCACCACCGATAGCCCCTCAACCGTGTGCTGCAGGCGCAGCTGCAAATCAGCGCGGCGATCCATACTTTGCAGCAATTTCTGGTTTTGGGCCGAGCGTTCGACATCAACACGGGTGCGCAGCAATTCCCCCGCACGCATCGCACGATCTGACATCGCCTGCAGCCGCTTTTCCGCAGATTTGACCGTGCGCATCGCCGGATCAAACCGCCGCATCATGAATTCAGCAAAGGTTTGCCGCCCCTCAAACCGTTCTTCGCGCAGAACGGTGATCCGTTGATTTACCAGCGCCTCATAGGCGCCAGTGGCCCCAAACCGAAAGGATGAGTTAACCAACAGCGTCTCAAGCTCGGCCGACACCTCTAACAGATCGTTCAAACTGTCCTCTGATGGGCGGGCATCATGCGACATCGTGCCAATCAGCCCGGTCAATTGCTGATCAATCTCGCCCATGCGCGGGGCCAAGGCACGCGCACGCGCAAGCCCCAGCATCGACATGGATTTATACGTTTCAATTTCACAGAGCCGCTGCACAATACGCCCGATGCGGCGCGGACTGGTGCCGGGCTGCACAAAGACCGCCATCCGCATATGCCCCGCCTCATCAATGCGGAAATCGCAGGCCGCGATCGCAGCACCATCCAACACCCGCGCACAAGCCATGCTTTCGGCCACGAACCAATCAGCCAGCATCGTTTTGATACTATCTTCGTTCTCGGGCATATGATCAACGCGGATCAGCACCGAGGTAAAGCGCGGGCCCGGCGCCTCGGCCAACCAGTCATCTGGAAAAACATCCGCCTTGGCCGGGTCAAAAGGCCGGGCCATCACGCCTTGGGTAAAGGCGGTATAGGTCACGAATTCGGTATGACTTTCCCATTTGACAGAATGTCGCCCGATCTGGCCAAAGAAATGCGTGGCATCGGGTGCCGGATGTGCCGTGCCATGCCGGTTTAACAGCGCCAAAAGATGCGCGCGGTCGGCTGCGCGATCACGATTGGCGGCATCATTGGGTTGTTTGATCGCCAGATAAACTGCGTGGCACGGTGCCTCAAGTGCCGGAAAGGGCCGGGCATGCAGTTCATTTGCCAGTGCATATCGCAGCGGGTGATCATCAATCGGGGGCATGGAACCTCGGGGAAACAGCTAAAACGTGGCCAGTATTGCAGACAAGCGCCAGCGCGGCCAGCGCGATCATTGCAGGGTAGCAAAATGACACATCCCCCGGCAAGACGCCGAGGGATGTTTCATTTCAATAGGGCCGAAAACCAAAACGGCCAAGAGCTGTCACGGATCAATCGATCATTGGCAGCAGCGCATCCAATGACTTTTTGGCATCGCCATAGAACATCCGCGTGTTTTCTTTGAAGAACAGCGGGTTTTCGATGCCTGAATAACCGGTGCCCTGACCACGCTTGGACACGAACACCTGCTTTGCCTTCCAGCATTCCAATACCGGCATGCCGGCGATCGGGCTGTTGGGGTCTTCTTGTGCGGCAGGGTTCACGATGTCGTTTGAGCCGATGACAATCGCCACATCGGTATTGGGGAAATCTTCGTTGATTTCATCCATCTCCAAAACGATATCATAGGGCACTTTTGCCTCGGCCAGCAACACGTTCATATGGCCGGGCAAACGCCCCGCCACCGGGTGTATGGCAAAGCGCACTGTCTTGCCACGCGCGCGCAGCTTGCGGGTCAACTCGCTAACAGACTGCTGCGCCTGCGCCACCGCCATACCATAGCCTGGGATGATGATAACCGAATCCGCATCGTTCAGCGCAGCCGCTACACCTTCGGCATCAATCGCAATCTGCTCACCCGAGATTTCCATTGCCGGGCCTGTCGTGCCGCCAAAGCCGCCCAAGATCACGCTGATGAACGACCGGTTCATGGCTTTGCACATGATGTAGCTCAGGATCGCCCCTGACGAACCGACCAGCGCGCCAGTCACGATCAAAAGATCATTGCCCAGCGTAAAGCCAATCGCCGCCGCCGCCCAGCCAGAATAGCTGTTCAGCATCGACACAACGACCGGCATGTCGGCGCCACCGATCCCCATAATCAGGTGATAACCGATGAAAAACGCCAGCAGCGTCATCACCATCAGCGTCCAAAGGCCCGCATCATTGAAATACATCACCCCAAGCACAGCCGAGGCCAAGGCCGCACCTGCGTTCAGGAAATGCCCGCCAGGCAATTTGACGGCTTTGCCATCCACCTTACCCGCCAGCTTTCCAAAGGCAATGATCGACCCGGTAAAGGTCACCGCACCAATGAACACGCCCAGAAACACCTCAACCCGCAAAATCGCCACTTCAACCGGGGTTTTGTGCGCCAAGATCGCCGCAAACCCAGCCAACGCTTCGCGTGCCTCGGCATCCAGCGCCACAACCCGCGCCAATTCCAGATCGGCATTATAACCGATGAACACGGCCGCCAAACCAACAAACGAATGCAGTGCGGCCACCAGCTGCGGCATATCGGTCATTTCGACCGTTTTGGCCACATACCAGCCCAGAACAGACCCGCCCGCAACCATCAGCGCAATTACGGCCCAATTGCCCACGCCAGGCCCAAAGATCGTGGCAACCATCGCCAGCCCCATGCCAACGATGCCATACCAAACAGCACGCTTGGCGCTTTCTTGCCCCGAAAGCCCACCCAGCGACAAAATAAACAAAACAGCCGCGGCGATATAGGCGGCGGAAACGATACCGATGCTCATGCCGGCCTCCTTATGACTTTTGGAACATGGCAAGCATCCGGCGTGTCACCAGAAAGCCGCCCACGATGTTGACTGTGGCAATCAGAACCGAAATGGCCGCCAGTGTCACCACCAACCAAGACCCCGATCCCACCTGTAACAGCGCCCCCACAACAACGATGCCCGAAATGGCATTCGTCACCGCCATCAGTGGGGTGTGCAGGCTGTGACTGACGTTCCAGATAACCTGAAAGCCAATAAAGCACGCCAGAACGAACACGATGAAATGCGCCATAAAGCTGGCCGGGGCAACAGCACCCACCAGCAGCAACAGCGCCGTCGCACCGCCCAGCATAATCACCTGCTGCTTGGTTGCCGCCGCAAATGCCGCCGTTTCTGCCGCACGCTTTTCGTCTGGCGTCAGTTCTTTTACCTTTTCCTTTGGTTTAGCGGCTGCAATCGCGGCCACTTTCGGCGGGGGCGGCGGGAAGGTCACAGCCCCCTCAAAGGTAACGGTCGCACCACGGATAACATCATCTTCCATGTTATGGACGACAACACCGTCTTTGCCGGGTGTTAGATCCGCAATCATATGACGGATGTTATTGGAATAAAGTGTGCTGGATTGCGCGGCCATCCGGCTTGGGAAATCGGTATACCCCACCACCGTCACACCATTGTCCGACACGATTTTTTGATCTGGCACCGTCAGATCACAATTGCCACCGCGCTCGGCAGCCAGATCGACAATCACCGATCCAGGCTTCATCAGGTGAACCATGTCTTCGGTCCACAGCTTCGGCGCAGGCCGGCCCGGGATCAGGGCCGTGGTGATCACGATATCAACGTCTGGTGCAAGTTCGCGGAACTTTGCCAACTGCTTTTCACGAAATTCCGGGCTAGATGGGGCCGCATAGCCACCGGTGGCGGCACCATCTTGGGCCTCTTCAAATTCCAAAAACACAAAGCTTGCGCCCATGGATTCGATCTGTTCAGCCACTTCGGGACGCACGTCAAACGCGTAAACAATTGCTCCAAGCGACACAGATGTGCCGATGGCTGCAAGCCCCGCCACCCCTGCGCCCACAACCAGCACCTTGGCGGGCGGCACTTTGCCCGCTGCCGTTACCTGACCGGTGAAGAAGCGGCCAAAATTGTTGCCTGCTTCTATGACCGCGCGATAGCCGGCAATATTTGCCATCGACGAAAGCGCGTCCATCTTTTGGGCCCGGCTGATCCGCGGGACCATGTCCATCGCAATCACATTGGCACCCTTGGCCTTGCAGGTCTCGAGCAGATCAGCATTCTGGGCTGGCCAGAAAAACGAAATCAGGGTTTGCCCAGCGCGCAGGCGCTTGGCCTCGGACTCTTCTGGACCACGCACCTTGACCACGACATCGGCGGCTTTCCAAAGGGCGGCGGCAGTCTTCACCACCTCAACTCCAACGGCCGCATAACGGTCATCTGAAAAACCGGCCAGCGCACCCGCGCCCGATTCGATGACACATTCATGACCCAGCTTTTGCAGCAGCACAGCCGAATCAGGGGTCATGGCAACCCGGGCTTCACCGGCAAAAATTTCTTTTGGCGCTCCAATCTTCAACGCTGTCTCCTCCGTCGTTGCGCGGGCGTGGCGCGTTTGGTCGCAAAATCCACGGCTGCACGGATGCAACCCTGACCGCCCCGCATATCATCATCTTGTGGCGCTTCACAAGTCAGTGATGGCGCGTTCCACGACAGAAGCGTCGGTTCTGCGCCCGCAGCCACCGCCATTTGGCCCCCAAGGCTTGACCACCACGCCTGCACCCGGCACTGCTGGACAACCCCAGACCAAAGGCATGTCATGACCCTGCTCGCTCCTTTAGATTTCGCCGCCACCAAGGCACTGTTTCACCTGCCCGAGGGGGTGATTTATCTTGATGGCAATTCGCTAGGCCCGCTGCCGCGCGCCACGCCAGCACGTGTGGCAGACTGTGTGCAGGCCGAATGGGGCGATATGCTGATCGGTGGTTGGAACAAGGCCGGCTGGATGGATCAGCCTGCCCGACTGGGCGCCCGTATCGCGCGGCTAATTGGGGCCGAACCTGAGGCCGTTGTTTTGGGGGATACGCTGTCGATCAAGATCTATCAGGCGCTGGCCGCCGCACTGCAATTAAACCCCACCAGACGGGTTATTTTATCTGATTCTGGTAATTTTCCATCAGATCTTTATATGGCCGAGGGCTTGGTAAAGATGCTTGGGCAGGGCTACAGCCTGCGGATCGTTGCGCCCGACGATATCGCCGACGCGTTGGATGAAAACGTCGCGGTGATGATGCTGACACAGGTCGATTACCGCACGGGACGGCTGCATGACATGGCAGATTTGACCCGCCACGCACATCAAAAAGGCGCGCTGACACTGTGGGATTTGGCGCATTCAGCCGGGGCATTGCCAATAGATTTGTCGGGATGTGGCGTCGATTTTGCTGCCGGCTGCACCTACAAATACCTCAATGGTGGGCCGGGTGCGCCAGCGTTCATCTATGTCGCTCCGCGCCATGCCGCGCATGTGGCACCTGCGCTGTCGGGCTGGCTTGGACATGCGGCACCGTTTGATTTTAGCCCAACATACCAGCCCGGCCAAGGCGTCTCACGGTTGCGGGTCGGAACACCAGCGGTGCTTCAAATGGCCGCACTTGAGGCCGCATTGGATATTTGGGATCGCGTCGACATTGCCGCCCTACGCGCAGCCTCGATCACCTTGTCCGAAATGTTCTTAACTGGTGTGCAAGATCTCTGCCCCGAATTGCGTCTGGCCTCACCCCGTGCAGCCGCTCACCGCGGATCACAAGTCAGTTTTCACCACCCACAGGGCTATGCGATCATGCAGGCATTAATTGCCAAAGGCGTGATTGGCGATTTTCGTGCACCCGATATTCTGCGCTTTGGATTTACACCCCTCTACATCGGCGCGGATGAGGTGCGGGGGGCTGTCGATATTTTGGCGCAGATCATGGGGGATCGGTCTTGGGATCGGCCCCAATTTCACCGTCGCGCAGCGGTCACCTGAAAATCCCCAAAAACTCTAGGCCCAGCGCCGTGCCTGCCCCGCACGCCCCGCGGCCCAATCGGCCACCGCCTGACCGAAGGCTGCAAAAAGCGCCCGCGATACCGGATCAGCGGCGGCATTCCATTCCGGGTGCCACTGCACCGACAAACTAAACCCCGGCGCGCCCGCAATATAAATCGCCTCAGGCGTGCCGTCTGGGGCATGGCCATCAATAACAACCCGCGCACCAGCCGTTTTGATACCCTGCCCATGCAGCGTGTTGGTCAACACCTCTTGCGCACCAAACAGCTGATGAAAGACCCCACCTTGGGTCAGTTTCACCATGTGACGCAGCGCAAACTTTTCTTCCAACGTGCCATCAGGGGGCATGCGGTGGTTCATCCGGCCTGGCAGATCGCGAATTTCCGGGTGCAGCGTGCCCCCCATCGCCACGTTTACTTCCTGAAAGCCACGACAAATACCCAAAAATGGCATGCCCGCCTCAACGCAAGCGCGCACCAGCGGCAGCGTCACTGCATCGCGCGCCCGATCAAAGGCACCATGGGCATCGGTTTCATCTTCACCATATTCAGCCGGATGGACATTTGGGCGCCCACCCGTCAGCACAAAGCCATCACAGCTGGCCATCAGCTCAGCCACACTGACCAATCGCGGGTCTGCCGGGATCAGCAGAGGCATCGCCCCGGCCACATCGGCGACCGCATGCGATGTCATGGTGCCCCCGGCATGCGCCGGATACTCTCCGTTCAGAAGATGACTGTTTCCGATAATGCCGACGATTGGCCGCGACATGAGGATCCCCTGTTTTTTCTTTGACGATAGGCCGATGTCAAAAGAAGGTCGAGGGGGAAACCTGCGACGCACACCAGATTTCCATGCAAACTGCACGGCTTTTGATCAAAGCCACCCAAATGCACAGCCATTAACCAGATTTACCATCCAGCGGCTTTGGCGCGCCCACAGGCCGACGGGCCCTTTTGCATCGTTCCGAACAAAACCGCACCTCATCCCAGATGCGGGCCCATTTTTTGCGCCATGCGAATGGTCGGCCGCATTGGGCACAGATCTTTTGTGGCAAATCTGCCTTGGATATCGCCTTTGCCATGCGCGCCCCGCCTTTCTTGCACCTTGAACCTGATGCCCCACTGGCCATAGCTAGGGCAGACCCTGACAGGAGCCACCCCATGCCCGCATCCAACCCCGCCCAAATCCATCTTGCCGATTATATGCCGCCCGCGTGGTTGGTGGAAAGCGTGCATCTGACGTTTGACCTTTCGCCAAACGCCACCCGCGTGCGCGCCAGCATTCGGTTTTTTCCCAACCCCAAGCGCCCCGGCAAACACGATTTGTGGCTGGATGGTGAAAACCTACGCCTGATTTCAGCCCAGATTGATGGTCAGATCCTGCCGGGGCTGGCCCCAACACCCACGGGGCTGAACCTTGCCGCAGCCCTGTTGCCCGATGGCCCGTTTGACTGGCAGGCCGAGGTTGAAATTGCCCCCGCTGAGAACACAGCACTTGAGGGGCTTTACATGTCGCAAGGCATGTATTGCACACAATGCGAGGCCGAGGGTTTTCGCAAAATTACGTTTTATCCCGATCGGCCCGATGTGATGGCACCGTTTCATGTGCGCATCAACGCCGATCTGCCAGTGCTTTTGTCAAACGGGAACCCCCGTGCCTCAGGGCCGGGTTGGGCCGAATGGCACGACCCTTGGCCCAAACCGGCCTATTTGTTTGCGCTGGTGGCGGGCGATTTGGTGGCGCTGTCTGATCGGTTTGTCACCCATTCAAACCGTCCCGTCGATCTGAATATTTGGGTGCGTGCAGGGGATCTGGATCGCTGCGATTTTGCAATGGATGCCCTGAAACGGTCGATGACTTGGGATGAAACCGCCTATGGCCGTGAATATGATTTAGATGTGTTCAACATTGTTGCGGTCGATGATTTCAACATGGGCGCGATGGAAAACAAAGGGCTGAACATTTTCAATTCAAAATATGTGCTGGCCAGCCCAAAAACAGCGACTGATACTGATTTCGAACGGATTGAGGGCATCATTGCCCATGAATATTTCCACAATTGGACAGGAAACCGTATTACCTGCCGCGATTGGTTTCAGCTTTGCCTTAAAGAGGGGCTCACCGTCTTTCGCGATCAGCAGTTTAGCGGCGATACCCGCGGCCATGCCGTGAAGCGAATCGATGATGTGTTGACATTGCGCGCCCGCCAATTTCGGGAAGACCAAGGGCCGCTGGCGCATCCCGTGCGCCCGGAAAGCTATTCAGAAATCAATAATTTCTACACCGCCACCGTCTATGAAAAAGGCGCTGAGATCATCGGGATGTTGAAAACCTTGGTGGGCGATGATGGCTATGCCCGCGCGCTTGATCTGTATTTCCAACGCCATGATGGCGATGCGGCAACAATTGAAGATTGGTTGGCGGTGTTTGAAGATGCCACCGGGCGTGATCTGGGCCAGTTCAAACGCTGGTACACCCAGCCCGGAACGCCGCGCCTGTCTGTTGACGAAACCTATCAAGGCACGACCTTCACCCTGACATTTCGGCAAACCAAGCCCCCAACCCCTGGCACGTCCAAACTGCATCCGCACGTCATTCCGATTGCGGTGGGGCTTTTAAACCCGAACGGCGATGAAGTCTTGCCGACGACTGTTTTGGAAATGACCCAAACGCAACAGAGCTTTTCGTTTGAAAACATGCCCACCCGGCCCGTTGCATCGATCTTACGCGGATTTTCTGCACCGGTGGTTTTGGCGCGCGACATCTCAGACAAGGACCAAGCTCTGCTGTTGGCCCATGACACAGATCCGTTTAACAAATGGGAAGCAGGCCGGGCCCTTGCCAAAGGCGCGTTGACCAAGATGATTGCGCAAGGCCACGCCCCTGACCCTGCGTTCTTGGCCGGGATGGGGGCTGTTTTGGTCGATCCGGCATTAGATCCGGGCTTTCGCGCGCTGGTGCTGCGGCTGCCCTCGGAAGATGACATGGCGCAAACCCTGTGCGATGCTGGTCACACCCCCGATCCGCTGGCGATTTTTCAGGCACGCCGCACGCTTTCGCTGGCAGTCGCACAAGCGTTGCACGCACCGCTGGCGCAGATTTATGACGCGATGCAGGTGCCCGGCCCCTATCGCCCCGATGCCAACGATGCGGGCAAACGCGCGCTGGCGCAGGCCGCGCTGGCCTTGTTAACCCGGCTGGACGGTGGCGCGCGGGCATCCGCGCTTTACCAAAGTGCCGACAATATGACCCAGCAACTGGGTACGTTGGCTGCGCTGCTGGATATTGACGCGGGCCAGAGTGAGTTGGCAGCATTTTATCGGCAATGGGCGCATGATCGTTTGGTGATCGATAAATGGTTTGCGTTGCAAGTGTCTTTTGCCGCACCCGAGCACACTGCCAAAATCACTGAAACCCTGACCCACCACAAAGATTTTGATTGGAAAAACCCCAATCGCTTTCGCGCGGTATTTGGCGCGCTGGCGGGCAATGCGGCCGGATTTCATGATGCCAGCGGCGCCAGCTATTGCCTGCTGGCAGATTGGTTGCTGCGGCTGGACCCACTCAACCCACAGACAGCGGCGCGCATGTCGGGCGCTTTTGAAACATGGGCGCGTTATGATGCGGGACGACAGGCTTTGATACGCGCCGAATTGGCGCGGATCAAAGCAACCCCGGCACTTAGCCGCGATTTGGCCGAAATGGTTGGGCGGATGCTGGGCTAAGCCCTGCACCGTCTCTTGCCCCGCGCGCCCCTTGCCCCTATGACAGGGGCGCGCTGACTGTTGGAGAAAACGATGCTCGATCTGGCCTATACCACGCCCAAGCCCAAGGTGATTTCTGGGGCGCAAGAAGATTGGGAATTGGTGATTGGCATGGAAATCCATGCCCAAGTCGCCTCAAACGCCAAATTGTTTTCTGGCGCATCGACAACTTTTGGTGCTGAGCCAAACGCGAATGTGTCTTTTGTTGATGCCGCAATGCCGGGGATGTTGCCGGTGATCAATGAATACTGCGTGGCGCAGGCTGTGCGCACCGGGCTGGCCCTGAATGCAGAAATTCACTTGTTTTCAGCATTTGACCGTAAAAATTATTTCTATCCTGATCTGCCACAGGGCTATCAGATCAGCCAGCTTTATCACCCGATCGTGGGCGAGGGTGAGGTGCTGGTGGATATGGCCCCCGGCATCGCACGACTGGTGCGCATTGAGCGTATTCATTTGGAACAAGATGCTGGCAAATCGATCCATGACATGGACCCCAGCATGTCATTTGTTGATCTGAACCGCACGGGTGTGGCGCTGATGGAAATTGTCAGCCGCCCAGATATTCGCGGCCCCGAAGAGGCCGCCGCCTATGTGGTAAAACTGCGCCAGATCCTGCGGTACTTGGGCACCTGCGATGGCAACATGCAAAACGGCAATTTGCGCGCTGATGTCAACGTATCGGTATGCCGCATTGGCCAATATGAAAA
This sequence comes from uncultured Paracoccaceae bacterium, assembly GCA_937895435.1. Taxonomy (GTDB): domain Bacteria; phylum Pseudomonadota; class Alphaproteobacteria; order Rhodobacterales; family Rhodobacteraceae; genus CALAXT01. The sequence continues at coordinate 182,201 of CALAXT010000072.1, forward strand.
ATTTGCAGCAACCGGCGATTTCAGCCACCTTGGGACCCGCTGCGAGATCAAAAACATGAACTCAATGCGCTTTATCCAACAGGCGATTGATTATGAGGCCCGCCGCCAAATTGCACTTTTGGAAGACGGTGGCACGGTCTTGCAGGAAACCCGGCTTTATGATCCTGATCGCGGCGAAACCCGGTCGATGCGCTCTAAGGAAGAGGCGCAGGATTACCGCTATTTCCCCTGCCCCGATCTGCTACCGCTGGAGATTGAGCAAGCTTGGGTTGATGATATCAAAGCCAGCCTGCCCGAGTTGCCCGATGCCAAAAAGGCCCGCTTTGTCTTGCATTATGGCATGACCGAATATGATGCCGCCGTTTTAACGGCTGAAACCGAAAATGCCGCCTTTTTTGAAGCGGTGGCCGAAGGCCGCGACGGCAAACAGGCGGCCAATTGGGTGATCAATGAGCTGTTCGGCCGTCTGAACAAACAGGGTTTGGGCATTGCTGAAAGCCCGGTATCTGCAGCGCAATTGGGCGGTGTGCTAGATTTGATCGCCTCAGATGCGATTTCGGGCAAGATCGCCAAAGATTTGTTTGAAATCCTGTGGACTGAGGGCGGCAACCCGGCCGAAATCGTCGAAGCCCGTGGAATGCGCCAGGTCACCGATACGGGCGCGATTGAGGCTGCCGTTGATGAAATCATCGCCGCCAACCCCGCTCAGGTCGAAAAGGCCCGCGCCAACCCCAAACTGGCAGGCTGGTTTGTGGGTCAGGTGATCAAGGCAACAGGTGGCAAGGCAAACCCTGCCGCCGTCAATGCGCTCGTCGCACAAAAACTGGGGCTTTAAGTCCGCCAACCGATCTTTAAGGGGGCCGTTATGCAGCGCTTTGAATACAAGATCGTGCCAGCGCCCACCCGTGCCACCAAAAGCGCACGCAAAGCACAGAGCGCCGCGGACCGTCTGTCAATTGTTTTGGCCGATGTGATGAACACCCACGGCCAAGATGGATGGGAATATCTGCGCAGCGAATATCTGCCACTGGAAGAACGGCGTGGCATTTTTGCTCGTCAAAGCGTCAGCCAGCACCATGTTTTGGTGTTTCGCCGCGCGTTGCCCGTCTTGGGTGATCTGACAGGCCCATTGGTGCCATCCTCCGCGCGCAACGCAGAATCATCCCCCCCTCGATCGCTCAGCCCTGCGCCAATCGCCCCCGGCCAACAAGATATGACTGTCGGGCGCACCCCAACACTGGGGGCTGCCCCCGCCTTGGGCCCCGCTGCGGCGCCAGCCCTGGGCCCCGCCCCCGAACGTGGTGTGACAAAACCCTAAAGTTTGCCAAGCGCGGGCTATTGTGCCCGCACATCAATCCCCAAAGCATGGATACGCCCCATGATATCAGGGCCAATTGCCGCATGAATCGCCCGATGCCGCGCGATCCTGGTCATTGGGCCAAACGCCGCCGCGGTGATCGACACCTGAAAATGGCTCTCACCCGCCTCGGTATGGCCCGCATGGCCACGATGTTTTTCGCTTTCATCCACCACATCCAAGGCGGTTGGGGCAAAAGCCGCACGCAGGCGGGTCTCAATTTCGGTCACAATCGGCATTTTTCTCGCTCAACCCTTTCTGTCGGTCACAAAAAACTCTAAGGTCTGGCCTCCGAGTCGAACAGGCCAAATCGTGCCCCCCTGACCAGAGAGTGAAGCCATGACAACGCGCCCACCTTTTGAATTTGATCTGCGCGTGTCGTCAGACAAAAAGCGCCGCACCAAGGGCAAGCGCGGTATGTCGGGCGCGTTTGAAACATCCAGCCGGCAATGTGACCACCCCGAGTGCGCCGAGGCCGGCCAATATCGCGCCCCAAAATCACCCGATCTGCTGGATCAGTATTTTTGGTTTTGCAAAGATCATGTGCGCGAATACAATCTAAAGTGGAACTTCTTTTCAGGTCAGACTGAGGATGAATTTGCAAAAATGCTGGAAAGCGACCGCGTTTGGGGCCGGGAAACCAAACCTTTTGCCCAACGCAGCGAAGAGGCGCGCGCCTGGCAGCGGTTAGGTGTCGAAAATCCAAGCGAGATCTTGGGCGAAAAGGCCACACAAAACCCAGGCCGCTCGATCACAGGTACCCGTCGTCTGCCCCCCACCGAACGCCGTGCGCTGGAAATTCTGGAAGCCCGCGATCATTGGAGCCGGGCAGAGATTCGCAAACAATACAAAAGCCTGATCAAAGATCTGCACCCCGATATGAACGCCGGAAACCGCGATGACGAAGACCGCCTGCAAGAGGTCGTCTGGGCGTGGGATCAGATTAAAGACAGCCGGAATTTTCGCGACTAGATGGCGGCACCTTTGGCGCGCCTTTCCCTTGCGCAGCCGCGCGTTATGTTCCAAACCAAATCAAACGGGCCAAGCGCCCATAAGGCATGAGGATAGTGATGGCTGACGGGATGATCGACGCAGGCGCAAAACCCACCGAAGAGATTTCCGTGCGCGAGGTCTTTGGGATTGATACCGACATGAAGGTCAAAGGCTTTGCCGAGCCGACCGACCGCGTGCCCGAAATTGACCCCACCTATAAGTTTGATCCCGACACCACTTTGGCCATTTTGGCAGGCTATGCCTATAACCGCCGGGTGATGGTGCAAGGGTATCACGGCACGGGCAAATCCACCCACATTGAACAAGTCGGCGCACGGCTGAACTGGCCTACCGTGCGTGTCAATCTTGACAGCCATATCAGCCGGATTGATTTGATCGGCAAAGATGCCATCAAACTGCGCGATGGCAAGCAAGTGACCGAATTTCACGAGGGCATTTTGCCTTGGGCGCTGCGCAACCCCGTGGCGATTGTGTTTGATGAATATGATGCCGGTCGGCCTGATGTGATGTTTGTGATCCAGCGTGTGCTGGAACATGACGGCAAACTGACACTGCTTGATCAAAACGAAATCATCACACCCAACCGCAACTTCCGCCTGTTTGCCACGGCGAACACCGTGGGCTTGGGGGACACCACCGGGCTTTATCATGGCGTGCAGCAGATCAACCAAGCCCAGATGGATCGTTGGAGCTTGGTCGCGACGCTGAATTATCTGAGCCATGATGCCGAAACCGCCATCGTTTTGGCCAAAAACCCGCATTACAATACGGAAAAAGGTCGCCAGACCATCGGACAGATGGTGACTGTCGCGCAAATGACCCGCACCGCCTTTATGAACGGTGATCTTTCAACGGTCATGAGCCCGCGCACGGTTATCAACTGGGCGCAAAATGCGGAAATTTTCCGCAATGTGGGCTATGCGTTCCGGCTGACATTCCTGAACAAATGCGATGAATTGGAACGCCAGACCGTGGCCGAATTCTTTCAGCGCTGCTTTGCCGAAGAACTGCCCGAAAGCGCCGCCAGTACCGCGATGGCCTAAGTCAAAACGGGTGAAAGGGACCCCCAAGGCCCCTCCCCCAACCCCGCGTGGTGGACCCAGATGACAAAACCAAGTGAAAACCCAGCCGATCCGTTCAAAAAAGCACTGGCAGATGCTGCGCGCACGATGGCCCAAGACCGCGATTTGACGGTCAGCTATTCGGTCGACCCTGCGGGGTTGAGCGGGGCACAAATGCGCCTGCCCCAAGTCAGCCGTCGCATGACACGCGATGAAGTGCTGTTGGCACGTGGCACTGCTGACGCGCTGGCACTGCATCGCCGCTATCACGATGACACAACCCATGCCCGCTATCTGCCGCAAGGCCAAATGGCGCGCGAGCTTTACGAAGCAATGGAAACTGCCCGATGCGAGGCGATGGGCGCCCGCGTCATGCCCGGCACCGCTGGCAATATTGATGCAAAAATTAGCCAAGAAGCCGATCGTAAAGGCTATGCCCAAATTACACAATCGGCCGATGCACCGCTATCGACCGCTGCGGGCTATCTGATCCGGCATCTGGCCACGGGGCGCGATTTGCCGCCCGGCGCGCAAAATGTGATGGAACTTTGGCGCGGCTTTATTGAAGAGCAGGCGGCAGGCACGCTTGATAATCTAGACGGCGTTTTAGACAATCAGGCGGCTTTTGCAAAATTCGCCCGTCAGATGATTTCTGACTTGGGCTATGGCGATCAGCTGGGCGATGACCCAGATCAAGATGACCCCTCATCGGATGAAAACGAACCCACTGAGGAAGATCAAGACAGCCCCGACAGCCAAGGCCAAGACGACGACAGCACAGAAGAAACTGACGCCGAGGCCGATCAAAGCCAAGACGAACAAGACAGCGCTCAGGCCGAGGCCAGTCTGGATGAAATGGGCGATCTGCAAGAGGTCGATGAGACCGACATGCCCGAGGCCGACGCCCCGCTTGAACCGCCGCCCCCCGCGCCCTCTTCTGCTGCAGACCCGAATTATCAGATTTATTGCAAAGAATTCGACGAAGAGATCGACGCCCATGATCTGGCCGATCCTGCAGAATTGGAACGCCTGCGCGACTATCTTGACCAACAGCTTGACCCGCTAAAAGGTGCGGTCAGCCGGCTGGCCAACAAACTGCAGCGCCGGCTGCAAGCCCAGCAGAACCGCAGCTGGGAATTCGATTTAGAAGAAGGCGTGTTAGATGCCGGACGGTTGGCGCGTGTGGTGGCCAACCCGACAACCCCGCTCAGCTTTAAAATTGAAAAAGATACCGAATTTCGCGACACGGTCGTCACCCTGCTGATCGACAACTCTGGCTCGATGCGGGGTCGCCCTATCAGTATTGCAGCCATTTGTGCTGATGTCCTAGCCCGCACTCTCGAACGCTGCCAAGTCAAAGTGGAGATTTTGGGCTTTACCACCCGCGCCTGGAAGGGTGGCCAATCGCGCGAACGCTGGCTGGCACAAGGCCGCCCACAGGCCCCAGGCCGCCTGAATGATCTGCGCCACATCGTCTATAAATCCGCCGATGCACCATGGCGGCGCGTGCGTGACAATCTGGGCCTGATGATGAAAGAGGGTTTGCTTAAGGAAAACATTGATGGCGAGGCCCTAGAGTGGGCACATCAGCGCATGTTGGCCCGGCGTGAAGCGCGCAAGATATTGATGGTCATTTCTGACGGTGCGCCGGTGGATGACAGCACGCTGTCGGTCAACCCAGCAAATTTTTTGGAAAAGCATTTGCGCGATGTTATCGCGATGGTTGAGCGGCGCAAGATGGTCGAATTGCTGGCAATTGGCATTGGGCATGATGTCACCCGCTACTACAGCCGCGCCGTGACCATCACCGATGTCGAACAGCTGGCAGGTGCCATGACCGAACAGCTGGCCGCGCTTTTTGATCCCGATAAACGCGCCCGCGCTCGGATATCAGGGATCAATTCTGCCGTGGGGCGGTGATGCTGCAAAGTTTTACCACCGAGACCCGCCCAACCGATGGCCCCCCCCGGCTGGCCCGTCTGCGCGCACATCTGACAAGCCAGGGGCTAGATGGGTTCATCGTGCCACGCGCCGATGCCCATCAGGGCGAATATGTCGCCGCCTGTGATGCCCGTCTGCAATGGCTGACAGGGTTCAGCGGATCAGCTGGGATGTGCATCGTTTTGCCCGACGTTGCGGGGGTTTTCATTGATGGCCGTTATCGTTTGCAGGTGCGCACCCAAGTAGACTTGGCGCATTTTACCCCGGTGCCATGGCCCGAGATCACACCGGGCGGCTGGTTGAAAGCGGAACTGCCTGCAGGTGGTATTGTGGGCTATGATCCATGGTTGCACACCAAAGAAGAGCTTGATCGATTGCACGCGGCGCTGGCAGGCACGACCATTCGCTTGCGCGCCTGTGCCAATATGGTTGATGCCATTTGGCCCAATCGTCCTGCCCCCCCCAAGGCCCCAGCTTTCGTTCAACCCACTGAACTCAGCGGCGAAAGCGCGGCCGACAAACGCGCCCGGATTGCAGCCGGATTGAAAACCGCAGGGGTGGCCAGCACAGTTCTAAGCTTGCCAGACAGCATTTGTTGGCTGCTCAATATTCGTGGCGCCGATTTGCCACGCAATCCGGTGGTGCAGTGCTTTGCGATTTTGCAGGCTGATGGCAAGGTTGATCTGTTTCTTGATCCGGCCAAACTGACGGGTAAGTTGCGCGCGCACATGGGCACCGATGTTCGCTGCCACCCCCCCCAAGATCTGGGCGCAATGGTGGCCAAGCTGACGGGCCCCGTTGGGCTTGACCCATCCAGTGCGCCGGTCTGGCTGCGTGATCGGCTGCAAGATGCGGGCACCCAAATTATGTGGGCACCCGACCCCTGTATTCTGCCCAAAGCCCGCAAGAACCCCACCGAAATTGCCGCCACCACCGCGGCGCATTTGCGCGATGCAGGCGCCATGACCGAGTTTTTGGCATGGCTGTCGACGGAGGCCCCAAAGGGCGCGCTCAGCGAAATTGATGTGGTGCGTGCATTGGAAGGCTTTCGCCAAGCCACTGGGGCGCTGCACGATATCAGCTTTGACACGATCTGCGGCGCCGGGCCCAATGGGGCCATCGTGCATTACCGTGTGACCGAAGAGACCAACCGCAAGATTTTGCCTGACACGCTGCTGCTGGTGGATAGCGGTGGACAATACCGCGACGGCACGACCGATATCACGCGAACGATTGCCATAGGCACCCCCAGCCCCGCGCAGATCCGCGCCTTTACCCGTGTCTTGCAAGGGATGATTGCCCTGTCGCGGGCGCGCTGGCCCAAAGGGCTGGCCGGGCGCGATCTTGATGTGCTGGCGCGCGCACCACTCTGGGCGGCGGGGCAGGATTTTGACCATGGCACCGGCCACGGTGTCGGTGTGTTTTTATCTGTGCATGAGGGTCCACAGCGTATTTCTCGCGGGTCAGAGTGCCCACTTGAGCAAGGCATGATCGTGTCAAATGAGCCAGGATATTACCGTGAGGGCGCATTTGGTATCCGCATTGAAAACCTGCTGGTGGTGCAAGATGCCACCACGACACCTGATCTATCACAGCCAGAACTGCCCGACGCCGATGACAGGGCAATGCTGCGGTTTGACACGCTGACATGGGTGCCGATTGATCGCACACTGATTGATCTGGGCGCGCTAAGCGATACCGAACGCGCGTGGATCGACGGGTATCATGCCGACATTCTAGCGCGGGTTGGGCCAAAGCTCAGCGCAGCCGCGCACCGCTGGCTGCGCCAGGCAGCCCGGCCACTCGGCACACCATAATCAGCCTGAAAAGAGCTAAGCCATGCCTGTTGCCAACAGCGCGCGGGCGGCGGCGCGGGCCGGTTCTGTCACCCGATCACCCGACAGCATCCGCGCAATCTCATCGGTGCGCTCACCTTGGGACAGGGCGCGCACATCTGAGACGGTCTGCCCCGTGTCATCCAGCCGCTTTTCCACCCGAAAATGATGCGTGCCTTGCGCCGCCACCTGCGGCGAATGCGTTACCACCAACACCTGCGCGCCACTGACCTCGGCCAAGGCGCGCAACCGCCGCCCCACGGCATCAGCAGTGGCCCCGCCAACCCCTCGATCAATTTCATCAAAAATCATAGAAACCCCACCACCTGCCCGGCTCAGGCACAATTTCAGCGCCAGCATAAACCGCGACAACTCGCCCCCCGAGGCGATTTTGTCCAAAGGCCCAGCCGGGGCCCCAGGGTTGGTGGCAACCGCAAAACCCACGCCATCTGCCCCCTCTGGCCCAGGTTCCATGGCAGACAGTTCCGTTTTAAATATGGCCCGCTCTAGCTTAAGTGGGGCCAGTTCTCCCTGCACCGCCGCATCTAACCGCAGGGCCGCAGCAGCCCGCGCCGAGGTTAAATCGCGGCACAAAGCCAAATGCGCCGCCGTTGCCTTGGCCACGGCTTGACGCAAGCGCACCATGTCTTTTTCGCCCGCATCCAGTGTTTCCAAACGTGCCTGCAAACCGGCGCCAAATTCAGCCAGGTCATCGGGCGCCACACCATGTTTACGCGCCAAGCCACGCATGGCAAACAGACGATCTTCCAACCGCTCGCGCTCTGTTGGATTAAACGACAGGGCCGCCAAACACTCTTCTACCCCAGCTTCTGCATCTGACAGCTCAGCCATGGCACGCGCCAGCGCCGACAGCGGCGCATCCAACTGCCCCTCGGCCATGGCCGCAGCCCCTTCCAACCAGCGCAACGCATCACGCAGCAGGCCCTCGGCCCCCGATGGCCCAAGCGCAGCATGGGCACGCGCAATATCTTGGCCAATACGTTCCGCCGCCTGCATGCGCCGCCGGGCTGTATCAAGTGCGGCCTCTTCGCCCTGTTGCGGATCAAGCCGGGTAATTTCTTGAACGGAATGGCGCAAATATTCCTCTTCAGCGCGAATGGCCGTCAGCTTGTCTTGGGCCGCAGACAGCGCATGCTCTGCCGCGCCCCGGTCACGCCATGCCGCACGACAATCCAGCACCACCTGCGCTAATCCCGCAAAATTGTCCAAAATTCCGCGATGGCTGCGGGGATTCATCAAGCCACGATCATCTTGCTGACCATGCAGTTCAATCAACGTCTCTGACAGATTGCGCAAAACCTCGGCTGTGATCCGGCGATCATTGGCAAAGGCGCTTTTACGACCGTCCGCCGTGCACACCCGCCGCAAAATCAGCTCATCCCCACCAGGCAGACCGGCCTGCTGCAAAATTTCATGCGCACTGTGATCAGGCGGCAGATCAAACACGGCTATGACCGAGCCGTGTGGGGCGCCAGCACGCACCACATCCGCCCGCCCACGCCACCCAAGCGCCAGCCCCAAGGCATCAAGCAAAATGGATTTTCCAGCGCCAGTCTCGCCTGTCAGCACATTCAGCCCCGGCTCAAACACCAGCGCCAGCCGCTGAATAATCAGCATGTTTTCGATTTCCAGTGCGCGCAGCATTCAAGCCCCCTGTGGCTAGAGCCACTCACCCCGGATCATCTGACGATAGATTTCGGCCAACCAACCTTTGCCACGCGCCTCGGCCACCAGCCCATTTTGGGCCAACAACTGATAGGTATCTTGGTAAAAGGGGCTGGATTGATAGTTATAGCCCAAAATAGCCCCAGCGGTCTGTGCCTCTTCGCTCAGACCAAGCGCCAGATAGCATTCGACCAAACGATGCAACGCTTCTGCTGTGTACGAGGTCGTCTGGAAATCCTCAACCACCACCCGCAAGCGATTGATCGCGGCTGCATAATTGCCACGTTTCAAATAATAACGGCCGATTTCCATTTCTTTGGCGGCCAGATGGTCAAACGCCAGATCAAATTTCAGCACCGCTGACGCGGCATAATCACTGTCAGGGTAGGTTTCGATCAACTTACGAAACGCCTCAAGTGCCTGAAAGGTCAGGCCCTGATCGCGACCGACATCGTCAATCTGGTCATAATAGCTGAGCGCCAGCAGATATTGCGCATAGGCGGCATCTTTATCCGCGGGATAAAAATCAACGAAGCGCTGCGCAGCAGCGCGACTTTGTTCGTAATCGCGCGCTTTGTGAAACGCATAGGTTTGCATGATCAATGCGCGTTTTGCCCAAAGCGAATAGGGGTAAAGCCGCTCAACCTCACCAAACAGCTGTGCGGATTGCTCTGATTTTGGATTGGTTTCCAGCTCTAATTCGCCGCGTTTGTAAATTTCTTCGGCGGTTTGCTCTTCAATGGGCTTTTCCTTGGGCCCACCGGCACAGGCCGCCAGCACGCCAAGGCAGAGAACCAGCCCCAACCGCCTTGCCCAATGCAAGCAATTCCCCTTGCCCAACACCATGCCCCACCACCTTTTTTCGCGCTGATCTGCGAACCCCTTCAGCGCCGTACTAGAACGCCAATTGGACCATTTTGCCAGACCTATCACAGAAAAATCAGCGGCGCAAAACGCCTTTGTTGCGCCAGCCCACTCAGGCGTGCTGCGCCAAATCAGCATGGGTGATCCCAACGCCGGGCAATTTGCCGCCATTGGTCTGTGAAACACCCACCCAAGCATAGTTGCGCCGATCAGCAAACAGCGCGTGCAACAAACGATTGGTCAGCGCATGGCCCGCACGCACGCCGGTATAGCGCCCCAAAATTGGCGCCCCCGCCAAGGCCAGATCCCCCAACGCATCCAGCATTTTGTGCCGCACAGGCTCATCGCGATGGCGCAGCCCCCCCGGGCTCAGAACCCGAGCACCGTCAAAAACCACCGCATTTTCCAACGTGCCGCCAAGCGCCAATCCGTTTTGGCGCATAAAATCAACGTCCGCCTGCCGACAAAATGTCCGACTGTCGCAGAGTTCGCGCACAAAGGCCCCATTGGCCATGTTCAGCGTCTTTCCCTGCGCGCCAATCGCCGCATCCGCAAACGAAATCTGAAAATCAATTTCAAAGATGTCGGCCGGTGCAAGCGCCGCGCGGGCCTGACCTTGCGTTACCTCTACCGGGCGCAAAACCGACAGCAGCGTAAGCGGGGCAGAGTGCTCACGCACGCCCGCCTGCAAAAACGCACGCACAAACGGGGCCGCAGAGCCGTCCAAAATCGGCACCTCAGGCCCATCAATTTCAATCAGCGCATTATGAATGCCGCACCCGGCTAAGGCCGCCATCAAATGTTCAACCGTCGAGACTTGCGCCCCCGCACGATTGGCCAGAACGGTGCACAGCTTTGAGGGCACAACCCGATCCCAGCGCGCCTCAATTCGGCCCTGCAACCCACCGATATCGGTACGCTGAAACACGATGCCATGTCCGGCTGCTGCTGGCTGCACAGACATCTGCACAGGCAAGCCCGCATGCAGGCCCAAACCTTGGAAATGGGCAGATGTTCTTAGCGTTGCTTGCACAAATTGGCCTGACTGCAAAAAATGACCGGTTCATTTAAACCAGTTGTTAACTCTGATGTTCGGCTTAGAGCCTGGGGGGCTGGGATACAATTCAAACATTGTAACCATGTGAAACAATCGAACATAGCTTGGGCCGAAACCCGCCAAGCGCCAGAATTCCAAAAACAACCCATTGTTTTTAAAACAAAAAAGGCCTGCTGACGCAGGCCTTTTTACAAGAATTTTCGACGCTCAGTTGGCCTGACGCCGCAAGAATGCTGGAATTTCGTTACGATCAACAGCCTGTTCGGCATCCATCTCATCTTCAAAGCGGTTCATCGGCTGCGCAGCCCGCATCGGCGGCATGGCCCGGCTTTGCGGCTCGGGCTGGCTGCCCGTCATGCGACTGATCAGTGAGTTAATGCCACCAAAGCGCTTTTCTGCAACTGGCTGCGGGGCTGGCTGTGGCTCGGGCTGGCGCGCAGGCACGGCACGGCTCAGTGCTTTGCTCAGACGCGCCATGACCTCAGGCGACGGGGTACCAGCAGGTTGGCGCGTTTGCCCCGCATAGGGCGCCGGGCTTGATGCGGCGGCAAAAGCTGCATCATCGGCATCTTGCCGGGCGCGCAGCGCCGCTTGTTGCGCCGCAGTCAGTTGCGGCGCATAGGCGCGCGCATCTGGCGATTGTGGCTGATAGGCGGGCGGTGGCGTGTCATCAGAACGGCCAAGCGTTTCATGATCATCAACGCTGGCCGGCACAACGGGAGCAAAGGCCGGGGTTTGGGCCATGGCAACAGGTGCGGGCGCATCGATTGATGCCGCTGCGTTAGGCATTTGCGCGACAGTTTCGGCCGGCGCAGCTTGGGGGGCAACTGCCACCGCTGGGGCCTGCTGGGTCATCACAGCATCTCCACGGCGCGGACGGCTGGGCTGGGTGTCGCTGATCGGCCCGGCATCAATACCTGTGGCCACAACAGATACACGCATCATCCCCTCAAGCTCGGTATCGAGCGTTGAGCCGACGATAATATTGGCCTCGGGGTCGACCTCTTCGCGGATACGGTTTGCGGCCTCATCCAATTCAAACAGGGTCAGATCATACCCACCGGTGATGTTGATCAACACGCCCTTGGCACCCCGCAGGCTGATTTCATCAAGCAGCGGGTTTGCAATGGCTTTTTCAGCAGCCTTGATCGCACGATCTTCGCCCGAGGCTTCGCCCGTGCCCATCATGGCCTTGCCCATTTCATCCATGACAGCACGCACATCTGCAAAATCAAGGTTGATCAGGCCTGGCCGCACCATCAGATCGGTCACACCCTTGACGCCTTGATAAAGCACATCATCCGCCATGGCGAAAGCTTCGGTAAAGGTGGTCTTTTCATTGGCCAAACGGAATAGATTTTGGTTGGGAATGATGATCAGCGTATCCACAACTTTTTGCAGCGCCTCAATTCCCTCATCGGCCTGACGCATCCGCTTGGCGCCTTCGAATTGAAAGGGCTTGGTGACAACGCCAACGGTCAAAACGCCCAGTTCACGTGCCGCCTGCGCAATGATCGGCGCAGCCCCAGTGCCCGTGCCCCCACCCATCCCGGCAGTGATGAAACACATATGCGTTCCCGCCAGATGGTCGATGATTTCCTCAATGGTTTCTTCGGCTGCGGCAGCACCAACACTTGGGCGCGCACCAGCACCCAGACCTTGGGTCACTTTGGCACCGATTTGCAACCGCACCGAAGACAGGTTCTGCTGCAGCGCTTGCGCGTCGGTGTTGGCCACAACGAACTCAACCCCTTCCAACCGCTGCTCGATCATGTTGTTGACCGCATTGCCGCCCGCGCCGCCCACGCCAAAAACCGTGATCCGGGGCGAGAGTTCTTCGCGATCATTCATGGTGAGGTTCAAAGTCATCGTTGCTCCGCCTGATTTTTATGGCTTGGTCGCCGGTTGGGTTTGGCTTGCCTGAATTTCAACCATTCTAGCCTTTCAAACCAGCTTGGTCACGAAAAAAATTGGGGGTCTGCCACGAAATATAGCGTTATATTTGGCAAAAACGGCGGAATATGGCCCGCCGATCTGCATTTTGTGTCTACCAGTTCTGTTTAAACCATTTGACCGCCCGCCGCATCGAGCGCGCGGGATACCGCTCTGCGGGAATATCGAAATCCCAGCACTCGTCTTGTGGGTGTGCGGCCAGCAAGCACAGCCCAACAGTCGCTGCAAAGGCAGGCCCCGCAGCCGCCTGCGGCAGGCCCTGCACCCTCAGCGGGCGCCCCAGACGCACCCTTTGGCCCAAAATCCGCGTGGCCAAAGTGTCGATACCCGGGATCTGGCTGGTTCCACCTGTCAAAACAATTTGCTGACTGGGCAAATGTTCGAACCCCGCAGCATCCAAACGGGCGCGCACCTCTTCTAATATTTCCTCAACACGGGGACGGATAATCCCAATCAGCTCGGCGCGGCTGACCCGGCGGCGATCTTTTTCCCAATCACCACTGTCAGCCCCAATTTCAATCATTTCGCGGTCATCCATGCCGGTTGCAACCAATCCGCCATGCAGTGATTTGATCCGCTCTGCCACCGCAACAGGCACCATCAACCCCTTGGAAATGTCCGATGTCACCAGATCGCCGCCCATCCGCACGCTGTCGGCGTAGATCATGTGTTTTTTCATGAAAACCGAAAGCCCTGTGGCCCCTGCCCCCATATCAATGCAAGCCGCCCCCAGTTCCTGTTCGTCTTCGACCAAACTGGCCATGCCCGCGCCATAGGCGGATGAGGAAATCCCTGCCAGCTCAAGATCACAACGTTTGATACAGTAAAGCAAATTTTGGACCACCACCGCGTCAATGCTGAGCAGGTGCATATCACAGGCCAGTTTTTGGCCAACCTGCCCACGCGGGTCCCCCAACCCCGTGCGGTGATCCAGTGCAAAATTCACCGGTTGGGCGTGCAGCACCTCGCGCCCCGCCCCCAGATCGGGCAATTCACACGATGCCATCACGCGCGACACATCTTCTTCGGTCACAACGCGGTCGATCAGATCAGTTTCGCCCGCCAACCCATATGACCGCGGATGCGCACCGGAAAAGCACGCCATCACATGGTCGACCCGCTCATTGGCCATTTTCTGCGCTGCCTGCACAACAGTGCGAATGGCGCGCTCAGTTTCCTGCATCGCGGTGATTTCGCCAAAACGCACCCCACGCGAGCGTGTTGTCGCCGCGCCGATCACACGAAAGGCTGATTGGCCCGCCATTGCCCCAATGCCATCTTCGGCGCGAAACCGATCGGGGCCATCAAAACGTAACACCAGACAGGCAATCTTGGCCGTGCCGATATCAAGCACTGCAATCACACCACGCTGGATCGCTGCTTTGCGCATGGCGCGCATGGCACGTTGGGCTTGATAAAGATCTCTCATCGGGTGGGGGCTCCGGCTTTAGCCTGCGTCAACAGGGCGGTCTTTTGGGGGTCGGCGGGCGGGGGGGCCAGCCGAACAGTCGGGCGGCGGGGCGTGCGCATGTCGATCAATACCAGATCACGGCGCAGCAGACCCTGCGCGCGGTCTTGCGCCAACACCCATTCCAGCGCAGCTTGCGGGTTTTCTTCGGGCAACAAAATGCGTTGATCGCGATCAAGAACCAGATCCCAGCGCCGCTCGCCCACACGCACCAGCCCACGCAATCGGGGGGCCAAAGGCTGTGCAACGCCCAGCAGCCGCAGCGCTTCGGGGGCGGCAAAATTGGCCCCTGTTCCAGCAATCAACGGCAAATCGGGGCGATCGCCACGCGCGGCAATGCCCGCCACGCGGCGGCCATCGGGGTCAATCAAATCCAGCCCCTGTTCATTGCGCCAGACAAGTGCTGGGCGGCGCTGCTCGATTTCGACATCCAACACCCCTTCACCACGCACAATGATCTCTGCACGCGCCACGGCATCAAAGCCCTGCAACTTGCTGCGCAGCGCCTCAAGATCAAGATCCCACGAACTGACGGGCAGGGTTTGCACCATTGAGGCGCGCAACGCCTGCGCCAACTCACTGCTGGCCCCCCGTATTTCCAAACTATAAAGCATGAATTCGGGGCGATGTTTCAGATTTTCAACAATTTGGGCCATGTGCTGGCCCAGCGCCACCCGCCGATCGGCCGAGCCAAAGACCACAGCGCCCACCAACCCCAAAATTAAAACCGGCCCGCCCAGCCGCACCAAGCGGCGAAACCCCGGGCGCAGCCAGAGCCGGTTTAACCGATAGGCCAAACGGCTGGGCGATGGATCATGCCGGGGCGGGCGCGACGAGCCTAGCGGTTGCATGTGGCATCCTCGGCAATCCAACGGCACAACTCGGGGAAGCTGATCCCCAAATGCGCAGCCTGTTCGGGCGACAATGAGGTGGGCGTCATCCCCGGTTGGGTGTTGGTTTCCAAAACCACCAAACCTGCCAGCCCTTGGGTCTCATCCCAGCGGAAATCTGTGCGGCTCAGACCTCGGCAACCCAGCGCGTTATGGGCGGTCTGCGCATGAGCCATGCAAGCATCAAAAATCTGTGCAGGAATGTCTGCCGGCACCACATGACGCGATCCACCGGGCTTATATTTCGCATCATAATCATACCAACCTTGCGTCACGATATCCGTCACGCTCAGCGCGCGATCCCCCATGACGCTGACGGTTAACTCTCGGCCCGGCACATAGCGCTCGACCAAGACCTGTTCGGGCATTGATGGTGCCAACTGCGGCGGACGATTGGCCATATCTTGAACGATATACACGCCAACAGATGAGCCTTCGCTGTTGGGTTTCACGACATAGGGTGGGGCCATGACATGACGGCGGCGCACCTCATCGGCCGGGGCCAGCAGCCCTTCGGCGACCGGCAGGCCTGCAGCCAAAAACACCTCTTTGCTGCGGGTCTTATCCATTGCCAAAGCCGATGCCAGCACACCGGAATGCGTATAGGGCACACGCATCCATTCCAGCAGCCCCTGCACCGCACCATCTTCGCCCCAACGGCCATGCAGTGCGTTAAAGACCAGATCAGGGGCAGCCGCTTCCAATCGCTGGCACAAATCTGCGCCTGCGTCGATTTCAACGACATTATAACCCGTTGCCCGAAGTGCGGCCACGCATGCCTGCCCACTGACCAGCGACACCTCTCTTTCAGCCGAGAGACCGCCCATCAATACCGCTACTTTCGGGGCTGCCCTGCTCGACATGCCCGCCTCATTTCTCCCGTGCCTTTGTGGCCGGTGTTTTATTTTCAGTCTTTTTTGGGGCCTGTTGTTCCGACCCGCTTGATTTCCCACTCTAACGTGAAACCAGTCGCTTGCAAAACCCTTTTTCGAACATCTTCGCCCAATTCTTCCAGATCAGCTGCGGTGGCACTGTCGGCGTTGATCAGAAAATTGGGGTGTTTGGGCGACATCTGCGCCCCCCCGTGCCGCGCACCACGCAAGCCCGCCTGATCAATCAACCACCAGGCCTTTTGTTCGTGGCTGTCACCAACCGCACCGGTGCTGGAATAGCCCGCAGGATTACGAAAGGTTGAACCCGCGCTACGGGCGTCTGTTGGTTGGCTTGCGTCGCGGCGGGCGATCTGATCAGCCATTTGCTGCGCAAGCACTGCTGGCTGGCCGCGTGGCGCCGACAGCTGAGCCGAAATCACAATCCAATCCTCTGGCAAGTTTGTGTGGCGATAGGCAAACCCCAAATCTGCCTTGGTCAGCGTGATCATCTGACCCTGACGGGTCACACATTTAACAAAATCCAAGTGGTCCGCGATATAACTGCCATAACACCCCGCATTCATGCGCACGGCCCCGCCGATCGTGCCCGGAATCGTGCGCAAAAACGCCAAATCCACACCCGCCTCAGCTGCGCGCCGTGCCACATGCGCATCCAACGCTGCAGCCCCCACGGTTACAATACCGGGCGCATCGCCCCCCGCATCATCAGGCTCCGCTGCGGGTGCGCTGATCTTAATATCGTTAAACCCACGGCCCAGCCGGATCACCACACCCGACAGCCCGCCATCACGCACAATCAGGTTTGACCCAACCCCAATGGGAAAGACCGGCACCGCAGGATCAAGCGCGCCCAAAAAGCTGCACAAATCCGCCAAGTCAGCAGGCTGAAACAGCCACTCAGCCGGGCCACCCACGCGCAACCATGTCAAATCAGCCAGCGCGCGCCCCGCGCTCAGCACACCACGCACAGCCGTTATGCCTGGTGGCAACATCACAGCCCTACGCCTGCAACCGCTTTGGCAGACCATTGGCCCAAGCCGAAATGGTGCCCGCCCCCAAGCAAACAACCATGTCGCCCGGATTGGCCTTTTCGCGCACCAAACGCTCCAGATCATCTTCGCAAAGCAGCGCACGGGCTTGCCGGTGGCCATGGCGGATCAACCCAGCAACCAGCTCATCGCGCGAGGCGCCAGCAATGGGCTCTTCGCCAGCGGCGTAAACCTCGGCGATACCCACCACGTCAGCCTCATTAAAACAGCTGCAAAAATCTTCAAAAAGCGAGGCAAGCCGCGAATAGCGGTGCGGCTGATGCACGGCGATAACACGGCCCTTTGTCGACTGGCGCGCCGCGCGCAGAACAGCGGCAATTTCAACCGGGTGATGGCCATAGTCGTCAATAATTGTAACCCCCCCGACCTCGGCCACTTTGGTAAACCGCCGATTCACCCCGGCAAACCCGATCAGCGCAGCCCGGATATCTTCACGTGACATTCCCAGATGGCGTGCTACCGCCACAGCAGCCAGCGCGTTTGACACATTGTGGTCACCCGGCATCGGCAAAACACAGCCCGCAATCACATGCCCTGCCCCCTCGCTTTGCAACTGCACATCAAAATGCGCCCGGCCATCTTGGTATGTCAAATTGATCGCCCGGACATCGGCCTGCGCATTAAAACCAAAGGTGACGATCCGCCGGTCTGTTACGCGCCCCACCAGGGCCTGAACCTCGGGGTGGTCCGTGCAGCACACCGCCAAACCATAGAATGGAATATTTGACACAAAATCATAAAACCCCTGACGCAGTGCATCAAAACTGCCCCAGTGCTCCATATGTTCGGGATCAATATTGGTGACAATCGCAATGGTGGCAGGCAGGCGGTTAAAACTGCCATCGCTTTCATCAGCCTCAACCACCATCCATTCCCCAGCACCAGCGCGCGCATTCGACCCATAGGCGTGGATGATGCCACCATTGATCACCGTCGGGTCAAACCCACCACGATCCAGCAGCGTTGCCACCATTGTGGTCGTTGTGGTTTTGCCATGCGTGCCAGCAATCGCAATATTTGATTTAAGACGCATCAGCTCGGCCAGCATTTCTGCCCGCCGAACCACCGGTAAACCGCGCCGCCGCGCCTCTTCCAGTTCGGGGTTGCCCGGTCGAATAGCAGAAGAAACCACCACAACCTCGGCGGTGTCCAGATTTTCAGCGCGCTGCCCCTCAAAAAACCGCGCCCCCAAACCAACCAGCCGCTCCGTGATCTTTGACCCTTTAAGGTCAGAGCCCTGCACCGCATAGCCCAGCGTCATCAACACCTCTGCGATGCCAGACATGCCAATACCGCCCATGCCCACAAAATGAATGGCCCCCAAAGCCCCGGGCAGTTTTGTTGCTGCGCTCATGCGGTTTTTCCTTTTGGCATGGCCGATCTGTCCGCCAATCTTTCCACCTGATCGGCCAGATCAGATGCCGCATGCGGCCGTGCCCCAAGCAAGGCCGCCGCAGCCATCGCCCGCGCCCGGTTTGGATCGCTTAAAACAGCTAAAATTGCAGCCCCCACACGATCTGGCGTGGCCGCATCTTCAGAAACCATCACCGCAGCCCCTGCCGAAACCGGCCCTTGGGCATTGGCGCTTTGATGATCACCGGCGGCGGCGGCATAGGGCACAAGGATCGCCGGGCGACCAATCGTGGCAATCTCGGCCAAAGAGGAAGCCCCCGCACGTGAAATAATCAACTGTGCATCGCCAAATCGCCCTGCAATATCGGCAAAAAACGGCGCAACCTCGGCAGTGACATCAGCGTCACCATAGGCCGCCCGCACCCGTTCGACATCCTCGGCCCTCGCTTGATGCGACACATGCAGTCGCGCCCGCAATGTGGCATCTAAACCCGCGATCGCCGCAGGCACCACATCTGACAAGACCCGTGCCCCTTGCGAGCCACCAATCACCACCAACTGAATTTTCAAATCTTGGGTTGGCGATACATAGCGTGCCCCCGCCCGTTCAGCCACCGCTGCACGGACTGGATTGCCAACGGGTAATGCCTGCACCCCAGAGGGCAAAACCGTTGGCCATGTGCCACAGGCCAACAGATCGACCCGCCGTGCAAACAGCCCATTCACCCGACCCAAAACCCCGTTTTGCTCATGAACAATGCGCGGCACCCCCAATAGCAACGCCGCTGTCAACGCCGGAATGCTAGGATATCCGCCAAATCCAACAACCACCGCGGGGCGGTCCTGCGTCATCTGCCACAGCGCTGATGCAATACCACCCGCAATGCGAAACGGTGCCAAAACACGCTGAAAAATCCCACCACGCGCGAATGTGGCACTGGCCAATTCCTGCTGCGTTACCTGAGGCGCAAATCCCCCCGCATAGCGCGCCCCTCGCGCATCAGTGGTCAATGTAACGCGCCATCCCCGCGCCAACAGCACTTCAGCCAAAGCCTGCGCCGGAAACATGTGCCCACCAGTGCCCCCGGCGGCCAATATCACCAAAGACGGCGCGTGCGCACTAGCCCCAACATTCACAGCACCTGCCCCCCGCCAACACGGCCTTGGGAAAGAATATCCCCCATCCGCCCTTGTGGCCGGTTGCGCGTCAGCGCCAAAAGCATGCCTACCAAAATGCCCCCCGCAATCAACGACGATCCACCATAGCTGACAAATGGCAAGGTCATGCCCTTGGCCGGCAGCAATCGCACCGCCACACCCATGTTAATCATCGCCTGCGCCCCGAACACCACGACAAGCCCTGTGCCTGCCAAACGGGTGAAAATATCGCGTTCAGCCATCAACCGGATCAACGAACGCACAGCAATAATCGCAAACAGCGCAATAATCACCAAAACCAGCACCAAGCCATATTCCTCGGCCGCGACCGCAATAATAAAATCAGTATGCGCATCGGGCAGCGACCATTTCACTTGCCCCTCCCCCACGCCCACACCAAAAAATCCACCCTCTTGAATGGCATTGGTGGCATAACCAATCTGGGTGCGCGGATCTATATCCGCCGACAAAAAGCCATCAATTCGGCGGGCAAAATGCTGTGACGCCTGATAGGCCACCGCCCCTGATAAAACAACAACCCCCACAACCGCGCCAAGCAACAAAATAGGCGCGCCTGCCACAAAATAAATCACTCCCCAAGACAGCAACACCAAAGCACTTTGACCAAAGTCGGGTTGCATGACCAAGAACCCAACCACAACCACCAAAAGGCTTAAAGAAATCGCCTTACCAGGGGGCGCATTGATCTCAGAGCTTGCAGCCATAAGCCACGCTGTGATGATCACAAAAAAGGGTTTCAGAAATTCAGATGGCTGCACCGAGGCAAAGCCCAACGAATACCACCGCGTCGCCCCTTTGCCGAAATCTGTGCCCAAAACCGGCAAAAGCATCACAGACAAAAACACGGCAATAAAACCCAAAACCCCAACGCGCCGCACAGTTTCTGGGCGCAACATCGACACCCCCACCATCGCGCACAGGGCCAAAGACCCAAAGAAAATTTGCCGCTGAACATAATAAAATGCGGGTAAATCATTGCGTGCAGCCAAGGGCGGCGAAGCCGCAAGCCCCAACAACAGCCCAATCCCAAACAAGATCAAGACGCAACAAAGCGTCCACCGATCGATCGTGCGCCACCAGCGCGGCAGCACAGGCTCCCCCGCCATGATGGACGCGCCACCATAAACCATTTCTGTCATGGCATACCGCCTAAAACTGCCTCAAACCGCCCGTTTTCCGGGTCTCATCCTCTATATTAACTCGATTGGATCAGTGATGCCAGAAAATTCCGCCGTTAATCTTTGGGGCTTGCACACTTACGCTTCCCCCAGCCCCGCCACCTGCGCAATGAAATCCGCACCACGCGCCTCAAAATTGGCGTATTGGTCGAAACTGGCCGCGGCCGGCGCCAACAAAATGGTATCCCCCGCCTCAGCCTCTGCGGCTGCGCGCTCCACGGCCTGCGCTATTGTCATGCAAATCTCATGCGGAATATCGGCCAACGTCATGGCAAAATCCGCCGCCGATTGACCAATCAAATAGGCTTTGATTACTGGGCCCAATGCTGGGCGCAACCCATCAATCCCACCCTCTTTACCAACCCCACCGGCAATCCAGCGGATGCGTTCAAACGCCGCCAAAGACCGCGCAGCACTCTCTACATTGGTAGCCTTGCTGTCATTGACATAGACAACCCCCGCCCGCTGCGCGATGATCTGACAGCGATGCGGCAGCCCAGCAAAGCTGGCAAAGCCGTCCTCAATCACCCGTGGCGCCAACCCCAAACTGCGCAACACCGCATAAGCCGCACAGGCATTTTGATGATTATGCGCCCCCGGCAACCCAGTCATGGCACGCAGATCGATGGATGCCACCTGCCGTCCGCGCCGCCACTCAGCCAAAAACCCCCGACGCGCAAAAACCGACCACCCCATATCCTCGAGCTTGCGCCCAGAAGAAATCCGGATCACCCGGTCATCCCCCGCCCCCTCCGCCATTTGCCCTGCCAGAAAAATCCCCTCAGGCTCATCCACTCCAATCACCGCCCGATCCGGCCCCCCCTCCGCAAAGAGCCGTCGCTTGGCGGCAAAATACCCCCCCAAACCCGCATGCCTGTCCAAATGGTCCGAACTTAAATTGGTAAAGACCGCAATATCCGGCGTCAAAGCCCGCGCCAACTCACATTGATAAGACGACAGTTCCAACACCACCACCTCACCATCTTGGGGCGGGTCCAAATCCAACACCCCCCGGCCAATATTGCCCGCCATCTGAACCGGACGACCCGTCTCTTGCAAAACATGATGGATCAACGCCGTCGTCGTCGATTTCCCATTTGATCCCGTCACCGCCACAACCTTGGGCATGCGCTCCATGTCGCCCCAACCGACCGTCGCCCAAGACCGAAAGAACAACCCAATGTCATTGTCGACCGCGACACCTTGCAAAAGCGCCGCCGCAACCACCGGATGCGGCGCGGGATAAAGATGCGCAATCCCCGGCGACACCACCAAAACCGCAACCCCTTGCAACGCCCCCGCACGGGTCAAATCACTGCAAGAAATCCCCAGAGCTTCTGCCCCCGCACGGGCCTTGGCAAAATCATCCCAAGCCAGAACCTCAGCGCCCCCCGCCATCAGCGCTTGCGCCGCAGCCAAGCCTGACCGCCCCAATCCCAAAACCGCCACCCGCTGCCCCGCATAGCCCTGCACCGCAATCATGCCCGCGCCCTATCTCTTTTGTTTCCAAATATCCCGGGGGTCTGGGGGCAGCGCCCCCAGCCGGGCGCCCACCCCTTGAACAGCCGCGCCCAGCCCGGCTTATCGCAGCTTCAACGTCGCCAAACCAATCAACGCCAAGATCAGGCTAATGATCCAAAATCGGATAACAATCTGTGGCTCAGCCCAACCCTTTTTCTCAAAATGATGGTGGATCGGGGCCATCAGAAACACCCGTCGGCCCGTGGTTTTGAAATAAAGCACTTGAATGATCACACTCAATGCTTCCACCACGAAAAGCCCACCCACAATCGCCAACACCAACTCATGCTTGGTACAAACTGCAATCGCCCCCAAAGCTCCGCCCAGCGCCAACGATCCGGTGTCGCCCATAAAGACCGCCGCAGGGGGTGCATTATACCACAAAAACCCCAATCCCCCACCAATCAATCCGGCAGCAAAGACCAGCAATTCTCCAGTTCCAGGCACATAATGCACATCCAGATACTGCGTAAAATCTGAGCGGCCAACCGCATAGGCAATCACCCCCAACGTCGCTGCGGCAATCATCACCGGCATAATCGCCAGCCCATCCAACCCATCGGTCAGGTTCACAGCATTGGCCGATCCCACGATCACAATCATGGCAAAGGGCACGAACATCACGCCAAGATTAATCAAAACTGTCTTAAAGAATGGCAGCGCCAATTGCTGGCTTAACTCGGCCGGATGAAAATAGGCCGCCGCCATCCCGGCCACGGCCGCAATCACCAAACCCGCACCAAAACGCACCCTTCCCGAAACGCCCTTGGTGTTCATTTTGGTAACCTTGGCATAGTCATCGGCAAAGCCGATTAATCCAAAACCCAGCGTCACCCCCAGCACGATCCACGTATAGGGTGTGTCCAGCCGGGCCCAAAGCAGTGTTGAAACCAGCAGGGCTGACAAAATCAACAACCCCCCCATCGTCGGCGTGCCCGCCTTGGCAAAATGCCCCTCAGGGCCATCAGCACGTATCGGCTGGCCCTTTTTTTGACGGCTGCGCAACATCCCGATTAAGGGCTGTCCAAACAAAAAGCCAAAAATGAGCGCGGTAAAAAATGCAGCCCCCGCCCGAAAGGTAATGTAGCGAAACAGGTTCCAAATATCCCCGCCATCCGACAGGCTTTCCAACCAATAGAGCATTCGCCTTACCTTTCTTTCATCCGGGCTTCTTGTGTCGCGCCGCCCAGCGCATTCTTTGTGGCACTGCGTTTCACTGCGCCGCTTTCTGTCAGCCCATCGCCCTGATCTGCAAGCACTTTTCCCAAACCACGCAAAGCGTTCGCGACGCGGCTCACATGACTGCCTTTTGAGCCTTTGACCAGCACAACATCGCCTGCATCTGCCAGATGCGCGGCACGGGCAGCCAGCGCATCGGCTGTTGGCGCCCATTCCCCACGCTGCGCACGCGGCAGGGCTTGCCACAGGTACTGCATCCGCGGCCCAACACAATGCACCCGTTGCACACTGGCCATGGCGGGATTGTGCACGATCTCGGCGTGCAGCGCCGCCTCATCTCTGCCCAACTCCAGCATATCACCCAAAATTGCGATGCGCCGGCCTGTTCTGTGACGCCCCAGCCCGTCTTTGGGTGATGCCGCAGCCAGCACCGCCAAGGCCGCTGCCATTGACGCGGGATTGGCATTGAACGCGTCATCAATCAGATCAAACCGCAGATGGTCCTCCACCTGATCTAAAACAATTGTCTCACGCCGCCCACGCCCATCGGGGGGCTGCCACTGTGCCAAATCAGCTGCGGCCACCGCCATATCCACCCCAAAATCCTGCACCACTGCCAAGACGCCCAGTGCATTCATCGCAAAATGGCGCCCAACGCAGCCAAGTTTGAACAAGATAGCTTCACCGCCACAGTGTGCCGATACGACGGTTGCAGTTTCGGTCAGACGAGCGTTCGTCATGCGAAAATCCGCACAGGCGCTGCCCCCAAACCACACAATCCTGGCGCGGGCGGCATCGGCCGCCTGGCTCAAAATCTGACGGGTTGGCAGATCAGCATTGATCACCGCCAACCCAGCCGGGCGCAATCCTGAAAAAATCGCAGCCTTTTCATGGGCAATTGCATCAACGCTGTCAAATGCCTCAAGATGGGCGGCGGCAACCGTGGTGATCAGCGCGGCATCTAAATCGGCCAATTGCGCCAAAGGCGCAATTTCACCTGGATGATTCATGCCAATTTCAATCACAGCAAAATCCGCCTGTTGCGGCAGACGCGCCAAGGTGAGCGGCACACCCCAGTGGTTGTTAAAGCTTTTCTCAGCAGCATGCACCACGCCCTGCCGGCCCAAAACATGCGCCAGCATTTCTTTGGTAGAAGTTTTACCAACAGACCCAGTAACGCCCACAACGCAGGCTTTGCTGCGCGCGCGCGCTGCGCGCGCCAAAGCCCGCAACCCTTCCAGCACATCCGCCACGATCAACAGCGGTGCATTTGGGGCAACCCCTTCCGGACGACGGCTGACCAGTGCCGCCCCAGCCCCTTTGCGCAACGCTTCCGCCACGAAATCATGGCCATCACGCGCCGCACTTAATGCCACAAAAAGATCATTTTTCTGCAGCGTGCGGGTATCAATGCTAATCCCAGTCACGGCAAAGGGCTGCGTGGCTTGCCCATTTGTGGCGGCTGCGGCCTCGGCTGCGGTCCATAAAACAGTCATATCCGGCCCTCAAGCGCAGCAATTGCAATACTGGCCTGCTCGGCATCATCAAAGGGATAGATCGTTGTGCCAACGATCTGGCCAGTTTCATGGCCCTTGCCCGCAATCAACAACGCATCACCGGGTTCAAGCGCATCAACACCGCGCAAAATCGCCTCGGCACGGTCGGCCACTTCAGTGGCGTCGGGGCAGCCAGCCATCACAGCCGATCGGATCTGGGCCGGGTCTTCGCTGCGGGGGTTATCGTCTGTTACAAACACCAAATCAGCATGGGCCTGTGCCGCCGCTCCCATCAGCGGGCGTTTGAGCGTGTCGCGGTCACCACCTGCGCCAAACACCACGACTATTCGCCCCATCACGTGCGGGCGCATCGCCATGATGGCTGAGGCCAGCGCACCGGGCTTGTGCGAATAGTCAACAAAAACAGCCGCACCGTTTTGGCGCTGGCCCACAAATTCCATCCGTCCCCGCACGGTCTGTAAATGCTCGAGCACATCAAACACCGCCGCAGGATCGGCGCCAGCGGCAATCACCAGCCCAACAGCCGCCAATACATTCTCGGCCTGAAACCCACCAATCAACCCCAGACGCACCAAACGCCCCGTGCCCTGCCATTCAAACCGCAACAGCTGCCCCGTTGCATCAAAGCGCTGCCCCGCCAGCCGCAGATCGGTGCCTGTTGCTTGGCCAACAGTTAAAATGGTCTGCCCCCGCGCCAGCATCATGTCATGCAACTGCTGCCCACGTGGATCATCAATATTTAAAACGGCAACACCTTCGGGGGGAAGAACGCGGGTAAACAACCCAGCTTTGGCAGCAAAATATTCTTCAAACCCAGCGTGATAATCCAGATGATCTTGGCTGAAATTGGTGAAAGCCGCTGCTTTCAGCCGCACCCCATCCAGCCGAAACTGGTCCAGACCGTGGCTGCTGGCCTCCATCGCGGCATGGGTTATACCCGCCTGAGCCATCTCGGCCAACACACGGTGTAGGGTCAGAGGGTCGGGTGTGGTGTGGGCCAAGGGCACCTGAAAATCCCCCTGCACCCCCATCGTTCCAAGCGAACAGGCCCGCAGCCGCAGACCGGCCCAGATTTGTCGGGTGAAACTGGCCACCGATGTCTTGCCCGAGGTGCCCGTGACCGCAACCACCGTGTCGGGCTGGCGGCCAAACCAAAGGGCGGCGGCATAGGCCAGCGCCTGACGCGGCTCTTCGGCCTGCACCAAAGCCACACCTGCCGCCCGCGCGACATCCCCGGCCAAAGCGACGCCATCGGCATCGGTCAAAATCGCCGCGGCACCGGCCTGAACGGCGGCTGGAATAAAGCGCGCGCCGTGCTGCAAACTGCCCGGAAGTGCCGCAAAAAGGCAACCGGGCTGCACCTGACGGCTGTCTTGCGCCAAGCCTGTGATAATCGGCTCAAGCCCCCCCTGTGCGGTCAAACCCAGTTCTGACAGTGATCTTGACCGCATCGCCATGTTATCTTCGCTTTGGTTGCTGGGGAAATATACCGCTGCTTTTGCCCTAATTGCGCGCCAATGTCAGCCCATTGTCTGGGCCCAAATCCAGCTGGGGGCGCAGGCCCAGCAGCGGCGCGACCCGACGGGTGATTTCAGCAGCCACCGGCACAGCTGTCCAGCCCGCAGTCCGATGCGGTTCGGACAGCAGCATATTGACCGGCTCATCAAGCGTAACAACCAACACATAGCGCGGCGCATCAATCGGAAAGGCGGATGCAAACGTAGCGATCACCCGATCTTTAAAGTATCCTCCTCGGGGGTCGGGTTTATCTGCGGTGCCAGTCTTGCCCCCCACCGGATAGCCCACGACCTCGGCAAAGCTTGCCGTGCCACGCACCACCACCTGACGCATCATTCCCCGCACCATGGCCGATGTTTCAGGCGAAATCACACGCGTGCCAATCACCGGACCTTTTTGGCGCAGCAGCGTCGGCGCAACCTTTGTGCCGCCGTTGACCATGGTGGAATAGGCCGCCGCCAAATGCAGCGGGCTGGCCGACAAGCCATGCCCGTAAGAGACAGTCATCGTGGTCAGATCGGGCCATTTACGCGGCACGATCGGGCGGGCGCCACGAGCCTCGACCAATTCAACAGGAGTGGGCTCAAACAAACCCAATTCTTTCAAAAAAGCCTGTTGGCGCTCAGCGCCAATGTCTAACGCCACCCGTGCAGTGCCCACGTTTGAGCTTTTGACGATGACATCCTCGATCGACAGCTCGCGTCCATAATTTTTATAATCGCGTATCTTATATTTCCCCCAAACCATCGGGCTTTGGGTGTTCACAACGGTTTTGGGCGTGACCAGGCCGATATCAATCGCCTGACCCATGGTGAAAATCTTGAAAATTGAACCCAGTTCATAGACGCCCTGCACCGCACGGTTAAACAGCGGGCTGTCGCCCGGATCACCACTGGTGGGGGGGGCCGGGCGTGTGTTGGGGTCGAAATCCGGCAATGAGATCATCGAGATCACCTCGCCGCTGGCCACATCCATCAACACAGCCGTGGCGGCGCGCGCGTTCATCATTTGCATGCCACCGGCCAAAACCTCTTGCGCGACAGCCTGAACGGTCAAATCAATTGACAGTTCAAGCGGCGCACCAGCTTGGGCGGGATCACGCAAGAACGCATCAAAATATTTCTCAACACCAGCCGTGCCGATCACCTCGGCTGAGCGCACACCTTCACGCCCAAAGCCTGCCCCCCCCAAAACATGGGCGGCAAGCGTGCCATTGGGGTAAAGCCGCATTTCCCGTGGGCCAAACAACAAACCAGGGTCACCAATATCATGCACCTGTTGCATCTGCTCAGGCGATAGCTTGCGCTTTAGCCAAACAAATTTGCGCCCCTCTGAGAACTGACGCAGCAGCCAATCTTCTTTCAAATCTGGAAAAATCATCGCCAAACTGCGTGCGGCGCGCGGCTTGTCGATCATCAGATGCGGCTGCGCATAAAGCGCCGATGTAACAAGATTGGTCGCCAAAACTCGGCCATTGCGGTCAACGATGTCCGCACGCTGTGCCAAAATCTGTGCGCCCATTGCAGCCGATGTCGGCTCCATCGGTTCAGTGGCTGCCATCAGCCCCATCCGCGCCCCAATCAGCCCAAATGCCACCACAAAGCAGCCCACCAGAACAACCAAGCGCCCCTCTGAGCCCTGCCTGGCCCGATCGCGCATCGTTTCATGCCGCTGATGCAGGTTTTCCACCTCAATCACGTCAGGGTTCTCACCCTTGACACGGGCAGACAGAATGCGGGCCAGCGGGCGCAGCGGTGTGCGGGTCATTGCGAAACCTCGGGCAGGTCAGACAGGGTGGGCGTCGGCTGGAAAAGTGGCGCAGGTGCCAGCGGCAACAACGCCACATCAGACAGTTGTTCAGACGACAGCGGCAACAGGTTAAGCCGATCAAAATTCAAATCAGCCAAAGCGCGCAAACGATCGGGACGGTTAAGATAGGCCCATTCGGCGCGTTGCACCGCCAAAGCTTCGCGCAGATCTGCGATTTCAGCATTCATACGCCGCAAATCACGCTGCGCTTCTTGCGTGGCGTAATTTTCGCGATAGGCCCAAAAGGCCAGTGCCATCACCGCCAAAGTTGCCAAGCTGAGAAACAGGCCCCGCATCTCAACGCCCCTTGGATGGTTTAGACCGGCCACCGCCCCGCGTTTCAGCAGCAAATTGCGGCATGCCCAAAGCGCCAAGATCGCCGACAGAACTGGCAGCCGCATTTGTACGGCGCGCAACGCGCAGCTTGGCTGACCGCGCACGCGGGTTTGCAGCCTCTTCGACCGGGTCAGGTCCGATTGCGCGCCGGGTTGCCAGCGCAAAGGGCGCCTCTTCGCTGGGTTGGGCGGGCGAAAAGCGGTTGGCCTGCGCCTGATGGCCAGACCGGTTTTGCAAAAAGCGCTTCACAATCCGATCTTCCAGTGAGTGGAACGTCACAACCGCCAGCCAACCACCGGGGCGCAACGCCCGTTCGGCGGCCTGAAGCCCCTGCACCAGTGCGCTGAATTCAGCATTAACCGCAATCCGCAATGCCTGAAAGCTGCGGGTGGCCGGATGGCTTTGACCGGGCTTTGGCCGGGGCAGACATTTTTCAATCGTGCGCACCAGCGCAAGCGTGCTGTCATAGGGGGTCAAGTCACGCGTGGCGCAAATTGCCCGCGCGATCCGGCGTGCGGCACGTTCTTCGCCATAATGGTAAAGAATATCGGCCAAATGGCTCTCTGATGCCGTGTTGACCAAATCGGCAGCCGATGGCCCCTCTTGGCTCATGCGCATGTCCAGCGGCCCATCTTTTTGAAACGAGAACCCCCGTTCGGCCGCATCGATCTGCATAGAAGATACGCCCAGATCCAGCACAACCCCATCTAAAATCGGGCCCTCTGCAGCCCCCATCGCCTGCAGCGCCAGTGTATCTAAATCAGCGAAATTGCCATGACAAAGCCGAATACGCTCGCCATACGCGCCCACCCAGCCTTGGGCCATATCAAACACCAACGGATCGCGATCAACCCCGATCACGGTTTGCGCCCCAGCATCGAGCAAGGCACGCGCGTACCCCCCAGCACCAAAGGTGCCATCAAGCCAGATCCCAGTCACAGGTGCCACAGCGGCCACCAGCGGCGCGATCAGAACCGGAACGTGGCGGGCCGTTTCATCACGGTTAGGTTCAGCAGGGGGGACAAGCGGCGGGCACATCGCTCAGCCTTCGTCAGCGCTGTCGAGCAGCGACAGGAAATCATCTTCCAACGGCGCATCCAGCTCGGCCAGATAGGTTTCTTTTTTCCAAATCTGAAAGGTATCAAGCGTTGCAGCAAACAAAACTTCGGTTTCCAAACCAAGCTTGTCACGCAACCGCTGGGCCAGCACAATCCGGCCCTCATTATCCACTTCGCATTTTTGCGACAGGCTTGAAATACAGCGCTCTAACTTTCGACGACGCGGCGTGCCGCGCGGGATACGGGCAATCTTTGCCTCGACCTCTGCGATGGCCTTCATCGTGAAACATTCCAGAAAATGACGCTGCTCATCGCCAAAAACGATCACAAAGCTTGGACGTTGGCCGGGAGACCAATTGGGATCGCTGAGTTCCAGAACACGACGGAAGTCAGCCGGGATCGAAACCCGGCCCTTCCCATCCACTTTCAAGTGGAACTCGCCTCTGAAACTTTCGTCCACGCGCCTTGGCTCCTGTCAGCGGTCTCGGCTCGCCCGGACCCTTGCGCAAAATGACGCGCGGGCAGGCGGGAATAAAAACGGCGAGCGGGCTGCTGCCACTGCCCAACTCGCCGTGCTGTCCCATTTCTGGGGTGTCTGGCTGCGCTGCCACCTTGGGGGGATGTCTGCTCGCCGCGCGCCAAATCTTTTTGTGTGAGAGCTTGCCTGTATGAAGACTTTTTTCGCCTCGCGGGGTTCTGATCGCCCCTTCTTGTTTTATCTCACACCCAAGGGATGCCACGGGAATTCATGGGAAGCAATGGATTTTTTTGGGCTATCGGCGGATTCTTGTTGATCTGCCAGGGTAAATTCAGTTAATGAAATGATAATTTTTATCTGCAAATAGCACAATTTGTGCCTTGCTTAACATAGCCCCCAAAATATAGAATATTCGGAAGTGTAGCACACCACCCATTATTTCCCACACCACTCAAAAGCAGCAGATGTTTTTTTACGCTGTGATCCACGATTTCTGTGATTTTCTGCTGATTCAGGTGCTTGATTCGTAAAATCATCGGCAGCCTTGTTATCTTTCCCATAAATTCCCAGAACCGTCCCTTTCTGCAACAAGTGGTTTGTGCAGCGCCACATTTTTGGGCAAAGAGACGCCAACACGCCCACAAAATAGGTCAGCACTAATTATGCATTTTCTGCATGGCAGCATTGCGGATTTCATGTGTTGTGCAGCCGCAGCATCGGCGTATGTTCAATCCAACGATGCGGCACAGAATGCGCCGCAAGATGAAAGGCGCCTGTTATGGCATATGTTAATCACGTCCCCGCAAGTTTCCCAGGTGCTGCACTTTTTGAACGCACCGTTGCTTTTTTTCGGGCGCAGGCTCTGGTGATCGCACAATACCGCGCCTATCTGATCGCTGTAGAAGAATTGGAAGGTCTGTCAGACCGTGAATTGGCGGATATCGGCGTTTATCGGGGCAGCATCAAAGAAGTGGCCGCCCGCTCAGCCTTCTGCGTCTGATACTCCGCCGCAGCCATTGGGCTGTGACACAAGGTTTTGGGCTAAAAGCCCACTCTGAACACAGATGATCCGACCTCCTCCCCGGATCTTCTATGTAGCGACGCCGGCCTCCTCCTCCTCCCTGAGGTCGTCGTTTTCTATAGCGCCAGCCCCCTCCTCCTCCCTGGGGCTGGCGCAACCAGATACGCTGCCCCCCCTCCTCCTCCCTGGGGCAACGTTTTTGACGGCGGTGCCACCTCCTCCCGGCACCGCCGTTTTTTTATGAAAAATTTTCCGTGTCAGAACAGACAGCTGCGCATGCGCGCATCCGTTCTAAATAAACACTAAGACTCTATGTTAAAACGGGATGTCGTCGGCCTGATCTGCCGGCACAACAAAACGCGCCACCAGCTTTTTATCGCCCGCCTTATCAAAGCTGACATCCAATTTATCCGCATCGACCGCACGCACCGTGCCATAGCCAAATTTGGTATGGAACACCCGCTCACCCTCGCCAAACGGATTGGGGGTGACATCAATCATGCCGCCCCCCGCACGGCTCTGGGCTGCGCGCGATTGGCCCCGAGATTGCCCCGGTGATTGCCCCAAAGGCCGATCCTGCGCACGATCTTGCAGGCGACGCCAGCCGGGCGAATTGTAGACATCCGCTGCAACCGCACGGCTTTCAACACCTGAGACCGCCGCACTTTGTGCGGCCATGCCAACCGCACCATAGCCCCCACCATAAAGGCCCGGTGGGGTCTGCACCTCAACATGATCGGCCGGCAGTTCATCAATAAACCGCGAGGGCAGCGCAGATTGCCACTGGCCGTAAACCCGTCGATTGGCCGCAAAGGAAATGGTGCACAGCGTCCGCGCCCGCGTGATGCCGACATAGGCCAGACGCCGCTCTTCCTCAACGCCTTTGACGCCTTGCTCATCCATGCTGCGCTGGCTGGGAAACAGCCCATCTTCCCAACCGGGCAGAAACACGGCCGGAAATTCCAACCCCTTGGCCGCGTGCAACGTCATGATGCTGACCTTGGCGCCCGCCTCATCGGTTTCATTATCCATGATCAGTGAGACATGTTCCAAAAACCCTTGAAGATTTTCAAACTGTTCCAGCGCCTTGATCAATTCTTTCAGGTTTTCCAACCGGCCGGGGGCCTCTGGGGTTTTGTCTTGCAGCCACATCGCAGTATAGCCGCTGTCGTCCAAAATTTGTTCGGCAAGGGTAATATGATTGTGATTGGGCTGGCGAATCTGGCCGTGCCATTGTTCCATCAAATCTACAAAGCGGCGCAGTTCGGCCCCACCGCGCCCACTGATGGCCGCATTTTGCACCGCCAAACGCGCAGCCTGCAGCAAGGGCACACCGCTCTGGCGCGCAACCTGACGGATGGTTTGTTGGGCTTTATCACCCAACCCGCGCTTGGGGGTGTTCACAATCCGTTCAAACGCCAGATCATCATCGGGTGACAGGGCCAGACGGAAATACGCCATCGCATCGCGAATTTCGAGCCGCTCATAAAACCGCGGCCCGCCAATGACACGATAGGGCAAACCGATCGTTAAAAAGCGGTCCTCGAACGCGCGCATCTGATGGCTGGCCCGCACCAAAATCGCAATATCATCTGGACTGATCTGGCCAATGGGGCGATGACCGCGACCCAAAGCCTCAACCTCATCCCCAATCCAACGCGCTTCTTCTTCACCGTCCCAATGACCAATCAGGCGCAGCTTTTCCCCCTCGGGCAGATCGGTCCAAAGCGTTTTGCCCAACCGCCCCTTATTCGCCGCGATCACCCCCGAGGCTGCAGCCAAAATATGTGGGGTTGAGCGGTAATTTTGTTCCAACCGCACCACGGTCGCACCCGGGAAATCTTTGTCAAAGCGCAAGATGTTGCCAACCTCTGCGCCGCGCCAGCCATAGATCGACTGATCGTCATCCCCCACACAGCAGATGTTGCGATGCCCCTGCGCCAACAACCGCAACCACATATATTGCGCAACGTTGGTGTCTTGATATTCATCCACCAAAATAAAACGAAACCAACCCTGATATTGGGCCAAAACATCGGGGTGGGTTTGAAAAATTGTCAGGCAATGCAGCAACAAATCGCCAAAATCAGTGGCATTCAGCGTGCGCAATCGCGCCTGATAGGCAGCATAAAGCGCAGGCCCTTGCCCATTAAAGGCCGAGGCTTCGGCGGCTGGAATTTTGTCGGGTGTCCAAGCGCGGTTTTTCCATCCGTCAATCACCCCAGCCAACATCCGGGCCGGCCAGCGCTTTTCATCAATTTGCGCTGCCACGATCAGTTGCTTCAAAAGCCGAACCTGATCGTCAGTATCCAAAATGGTAAAATTTGATTTCAGCCCAACCAATTCAGCATGGCGGCGCAGCAATTTTACAGAAATGGCGTGAAACGTGCCCAACCACGGCATCCCCTCAGCCGCGTGGCCAAGCAATCGACCAACCCGCTCTTTCATTTCGCGCGCGGCTTTATTGGTGAATGTCACAGCCAAAATTTCATTTGGGCGTGCCCGGCCTGTTGTCATCAGATGCACAATGCGCGACGTGAGCGCTTTGGTCTTGCCGGTGCCTGCACCCGCCAACATCAACACCGGGCCATCAAGCGCCTCAACCGCGGCACGCTGCGCCGGGTTCAAATCATCGAGATAAGGCGCAGGCCGCGCCGCCATGGCGCGGGCCGACAGCGACAAGGCGGCACCCGCCTCAAATGCGTGATCTTCATCCCAACTGTTCATCGCGCAACATTAGCGACTTTCACCAGCAAGGGAAAGCCCGTGTTCTTCTATTGTTCCATACATTTGCATGCGAAACGTCCGCCCAAAAAACTGGCATATTTCTCAGAAAATAATTGCGCTGCACCGCAGCAGGGATAGACTTGTTAAAACAGTAGGAGGACAGCATGCCCGAATTCAATAAAATTCTGATCGCCAACCGCGGTGAAATTGCCATCCGGATCATGCGGGCCGCCAATGAGTTGGGCAAGAAAACTGTCGCCGTCTACGCCGAAGAAGACAAGCTGGGCCTGCACCGTTTCAAAGCTGATGAAGCTT
Organism: uncultured Paracoccaceae bacterium; assembly: GCA_937895435.1. GTDB lineage: Bacteria > Pseudomonadota > Alphaproteobacteria > Rhodobacterales > Rhodobacteraceae > CALAXT01. Next base: position 216,458 of record CALAXT010000072.1, read on the forward strand.
ATAAAATCGGTGAAGGGCTATCGCCGGTGGGGGCTTATCTGTCGATTCCTGAAATTATCCGTGTGGCACAAATGTCAGGGGCGGATGCCATCCATCCCGGCTATGGGCTTTTGTCGGAAAACCCCAATTTTGTAGATGCCTGCGATGCTGCGGGCATCGCCTTTATTGGGCCGCGTGCAGAAACGATGCGCGCCTTGGGCGACAAGGCAAGCGCACGCCGGGTGGCGATGGCGGCGGGAGTGCCGGTGATACCGGCGACCGAAGTTCTCGGCGATGATCTGGATAAAATCACGCAAGAGGCGGCGCAGATTGGCTATCCGTTGATGCTAAAAGCCAGTTGGGGGGGCGGTGGGCGCGGCATGCGCCCAATCCATGCGGCCAACGAATTGGCAGATAAGTTACGCGAAGGCCGCCGCGAGGCTGAGGCTGCTTTTGGCAATGGTGAGGGCTATCTGGAAAAGATGATCCAGCGCGCGCGTCATGTCGAAGTGCAGATTTTGGGTGACAAACATGGCGGGCTTTATCATCTGTTTGAGCGTGATTGTTCCGTGCAGCGGCGCAATCAAAAGGTCGTCGAACGCGCCCCTGCCCCCTATCTGAATGCCGAACAACGTGCACATGTCTGCGAATTGGGCCTGAAAATCTGTGCCCATGTTGGCTATGAATGCGCGGGCACAGTTGAATTTCTGATGGATATGGACAGCGGAAATTTTTATTTTATTGAGGTCAACCCCCGCGTTCAGGTTGAACATACCGTCACCGAAGAGGTGACCGGCATTGATATTGTTCAGGCGCAAATTCGGATTGCCGAGGGCCAAACATTGGCCCAAGCCACCGGTGTTGACAGCCAAGATGAAATCACCCTGTCCGGCCATGCCCTGCAGTGCCGCATCACAACCGAAGACCCGCAAAACAGCTTTATCCCCGATTATGGCCGCATCACCGCTTACCGCGAGGCAACCGGCATGGGCATCCGGCTGGACAGTGGCACCGCCTATTCCGGCGGGGTGATCACACGTTACTATGATTCTTTGCTGGTCAAGGTGACAGCCTGGGCCCAAACCCCCGATCAGGCCATCGCCCGGATGGATCGTGCGCTGCGCGAATTTCGGATCAGGGGGGTGTCGACAAATATTGCCTTTGTCGAAAACCTGTTAAAACACCCAACCTTTCTAAACAACACCTACACCACCCAGTTTATTGACACGACGCCCGCCCTGTTTGCCTTTCCCAAGCGGCGCGACCGGGCCACCAAAATTCTGACCTATATCGCCGATATCACGGTCAACGGGCATCCTGAGACGATGGGGCGGCCAAAACCCGCGGTTGGGCTGCGCGCACCCCGCGCACCCGCAGCGATTGCCCCCCCCCTTGCCGCCGGCACACGCGGCCTGCTTGATACCCAAGGGCCAAAAGCCGTGGCCGATTGGATGCTGGCGCAAAACAAGCTGCTAATTACCGACACCACGATGCGCGATGGTCCGCAAAGCCTGTTGGCCACCCGGATGCGATCAATCGACATGATCCGGGCAACGCCCGCCTATGCCGCCAATTTGCCGCAGCTTTTTAGTATTGAGTGCTGGGGGGGCGCGACGTTTGATGTGGCTTACCGCTTTTTGCAGGAATGTCCGTGGCAACGGCTGCGCGACATTCGTGCCGCCCTGCCCAATGTCATGACACAAATGCTGCTGCGCGGCTCAAACGGCGTGGGCTATACCAATTACCCAGACAATGTTGTGCGTACCTTTGTGCTGCAAGCAGCACAGACGGGTGTTGATGTATTTCGGGTCTTTGACAGCCTGAACTGGGTTGAAAACATGCGCGTGGCAATGGATGCGGTGCTGGAAACCGGCAAGATCTGCGAAGGCTCGATGTGCTACACCGGTGATCTTTTGGACCCGTCGCGATCAAAATACGATCTCAAATACTATGTTGCCCTTGCCAAAGAACTGGAAGCTGCGGGCGCCCATGTGTTGGGGCTAAAAGACATGGCGGGGCTGATGAAACCCGCCGCCGCCCATGCGCTGGTGCGCGCGCTGAAGTCTGAGGTGGCGTTGCCCATCCATTTCCATACCCATGACACCAGCGGGCTTGGTGCGGGCACCGTTTTGGCCGCAGCCGATGCAGGTGTTGACGCGGTTGATGCCGCGATGGATGCGTTTTCAGGGGGCACGTCGCAGCCGTGTTTGGGCTCAATCGTTGCAGCCCTGCAAAACAGCCCACGCGACACGGGGCTAGATATGGCCGCAATCCGCGATCTGTCGCATTATTGGGAAGCCGTGCGGGGGCAATATGCTGCGTTTGAATCTGGCCTGCCCGCCCCCGCATCCGAGGTCTATTTGCATGAAATGCCGGGTGGACAGTTCACCAACCTGAAAGCGCAAGCGCGTTCATTGGGACTGGAAGAACGCTGGCAAGAGGTGGCACAGGCCTATGCTGACGCCAACCAAATGTTTGGCGATATCGTCAAAGTGACGCCGTCATCCAAAGTCGTTGGGGATATGGCTTTGATGATGGTGGCCCAAGGTCTGAGCCGCACCGATGTCGAAGACCCAAACCGCGAGGTGGCCTTTCCTGAATCGGTCATCAACATGTTGCGCGGTGATATAGGACAGCCCCCCGGTGGTTGGCCAAAGGGCATCGTGCAAAAAGTACTTAAGGGCGAGCCCCCCAACCTTGAGCGCCCCGGAAAGCACCTGCCCCCCGTTGATCTAGAGGCCACACGCGCCGCACTGACGCGCGAATTAAAAGGCCTGAGCGATGAAGAAGACAGCCGCAGCCTGACCATCGGGGATGATGATTTGAACGGATATCTGATGTATCCCAAAGTCTTCACCGATTACATGAAACGCCACCACATGTATGGCCCAGTGCGGGTGCTGCCAACGCATACATTCTTTTACGGCATGCAGCCCGGAGAGGAAATTGAGGCCGAAATTGATCCCGGCAAGACGCTGGAAATTCGGCTGCAGGCTGTGGGCGAGACCGGCGATGATGGCGAGGCGCGGGTATTTTTTGAATTGAACGGCCAGCCGCGTGTCATTCGTGTGCCCAATCGTTCTGTACGCGCGGCAACCCCCCGCCGCCCCAAAGCCCGCGAGGGCGCGCCCGAACAGATCGGCGCGCCAATGCCGGGTGCGGTTGCAAGTGTTGCCGTCGGCGTGGGCCAAGCGGTACAGCCCGGAGATCTGCTGCTGACGATTGAGGCCATGAAGATGGAAACCGGCCTGCATGCCGAGCGCGCAGGTGTCGTACAAGCGGTGCACGTGCAAGCCGGCACACAAATTGATGCCAAAGACCTGCTGATCGAGCTGACGCTTTAGCCATTTTGATTGGGTGGCCTTGCCAAATGCAGGGGGCGGTGTTTCAACAAGCACGCGCCCCATGCGCCAAATTCGCACAAGCACGGCCTGAGCCGCGCGGTTGGCCCGATGCCCAAACTTTGTGCCCAAGCTTTGTGCCCAGCCTTGGCCATTTTGATTTGGTAAACCAGATCAGACAGCGCTTAGTTGGTTATCAACACGCCAAAGCCGCGCACATCACACCGCTTGATCAGCCCCGGCTGGCTTTTTCGGCCAGCCCTGATTGCCCAGCGCGCCGGGCCAGTTCGGCCTGCACATCATCCCAGCTAACCCCACGGGCCGCCAGCATCACCAACAAATGATAAAGCACATCTGCCGCCTCGGCGGTCAGCCGCAGTTTGTCGCCCTTAACGGCTTCGATAATCGCCTCAATCGCTTCTTCGCCAAATTTCTCGGCGCATTTTTCTGGGCCTTGGGCCAACAAACGAGCGGTCCATGAGCTCTGTGGATCGGCAGATTGGCGGTCAGCGATGGTTTGGGCAAGCGCCTCAATTGGGGTCATGTCAGCCTCATGGGAATACCAGCGGCGACCATATGCGCTTTTGCCTGCGCAATGGTAAAATCGCCAAAATGAAAAATTGAGGCCGCCAGCACTGCGCTGGCCCCACCCAATGTCACGCCTTCGACCAAATGATCCAGCGTGCCGACACCACCCGACGCAATGACCGGAATATTCACCGCATCTGATACCGCCCGGGTCAGCCCAAGGTTAAAGCCCGCGCGCGTGCCATCGCGATCCATGCTGGTCAGCAAAATCTCACCCGCGCCTTTGGTGGCCACGGTGCGGGCAAATTCTACAGCATCAATGCCAGTTTCGCGCCGCCCACCATGGGTAAAGATTTCCCACTTGCCCGGCGCAACTGTTTTGGCGTCAATCGCCACCACGATGCATTGGCTGCCAAAACGGTCAGCCGCTTCAGCCACGACATCTGGGTTTGCCACAGCAGCCGAGTTAAATGAAACCTTATCCGCCCCCGCCAAAAGCAGTGCACGCACATCATGGTGGCTGCGCACACCACCGCCAACGGTCAGCGGCATAAAACACTGCTCTGCCGTGCGGGTGACCAGATCAAACATCGTACCGCGATTTTCATGCGTCGCATGAATATCCAAAAAACACAGCTCATCCGCGCCCGCAGCGTCATAGGCGCGCGCCGCCGCAACCGGATCACCCGCATCGACCAGATCGACAAAATTCACACCCTTAACCACACGGCCATCGGCCACATCAAGACAAGGGATGATGCGCACCTTTAGCATGCCGACGGCCCCGGAGTGGCCAGCGCGGCCAACGCCTGGCCCAGGTCAATCGCGCCATCATAAAGCGCCCGCCCCGAAATGGCGCCAGCGATCACGCCTGTCGCCTGCAATGCCAACAGATCTGCAATAGAAGACACCCCGCCCGAGGCAATCACCGGGATCTGCACCGCCTCGGCCAGGGCGACTGTCGCTGCCAAATTTGGCCCCTGCATCGCGCCATCGCGATCAATGTCGGTATAAATCAATGCCGCCACCCCGGCGTCTTCAAAGCTTCGCGCCAGATCGGTGGCCTGCACTTCTGTTTCAACTGCCCAGCCCTTGGTTGCAACGCGGCCAGCGCGTGCATCAATACCAACCGCGATCTGCCCCGGAAACTCGCGCGCGGCCAAGCGTACCAAATCAGGGTTTTCAACCGCCACAGTACCCAAAATCACCCGCGCCAATCCCTGCTCCAGCCACATCGCAATGGTGTGCATGTCACGGATACCGCCACCCAGTTGCGCGGGCACACTGACGCGCGCCAAAATCGCACGCACAGCTGCAGCATTGACCGGTGCACCAGCAAAAGCACCATTCAAATCCACCAAATGCAGCCATGTGCAACCAGCATCTTGAAACGCACCGGCTTGTGCGGCTGGGTCATCCCCAAACACCGTCGCTGCGGCCATATCGCCGCGCAAAAGCCGCACGCATTGGCCATCTTTCAAATCAATTGCCGGATAAAGGATCATCGATATACTCCAAGAACACGCCACACAGGCTTAGGGCCGCCAGTCAAGAAAATTGCCAATCAGCCGCAGCCCAACCGCTTGGCTTTTTTCGGGGTGGAACTGGGTCCCAAGCATTGTGTCACGCCCAACAATCGCAGTGATGTCTTGGCCATACTCAACATGGGCCAAGCGCTCAGCCGGGTCAGCCACACGAAAGTGGTAAGAATGGACGAAATAGGCGTGATCACCGGTTGAAAGCCCGGCCAAAACCGGATGAGGATGATCAATCACCAGATCATTCCAGCCCATATGCGGCACTTTTAGCCGGTCACCCCGCCCGCCCGGGCGCGCCGGATCAATACGAACGACCTCGCCCCCGATCCAGTCAAAACCAGCAGTATCGCCATATTCACGGCCCCAGCTGGCCATCATCTGCATGCCAACACATATACCCAGAAACGGTCGTCCGCGATTAAGAACCGCATCCGAGATCGCCTCATACATCCCCGTCACATCGCCCAAGGCCATGCGACACGCAGCAAACGCGCCATCTCCGGGCAACACAATCCGATCAGCACGCGCGACCAGATCTGGGTCTTGGGTCACCACAACCTGCCCCGCATTCCGCTCGGCCGCCATGCGTTCAAACGCCTTGGCCGCAGAATGCAGATTGCCGCTGTCGTAATCGATCAGCGCGGTCAACATCGGCTAAAGCGCCCCTTTGGTCGACGGAATGGCCTGTGGCATGCGCGGATCTGCTTCGACCGCAGTACGCAGCGCCCGCGCGACCGATTTAAATGCCGCCTCAGCAAGGTGGTGGCTGTTAAAGCCATGCACCGCATCAATGTGCAATGTTATGCCGCCATGCGTCGACAGCGCCTGAAAAAACTCGCGCACCAACTGCGTATCAAAGCTGCCAATCTTTTCGCTGGGAAAATCGATGTTAAAAACCAGAAAGGCCCGCCCCGAAAGATCCAATGCACAGCGCACTTGGGTGTCATCCATTGCCAAAGCGCAATCACCATACCGCCGAATGCCCTTTTTGTCGCCCAAAGCACGCACCAAAGCCTGCCCCAGCGCAATGCCCGTATCTTCAACCGTGTGGTGGTCATCAATATGCAAGTCGCCCTTGGCGCGCGTGGTGATATCAATCAAAGCGTGGCGCGACAACTGATCCAACATATGGTCAAAAAACCCAACGCCAGTTTGGTTGTCATAAACCCCGGTGCCGTCCAGATTGATTTCAACCGAAATTTGGGTTTCGGCAGTCTTACGGGTGATCGCACTCTGTCGCATAGCCAGCCTCTGCTTTCGTTTAGCGCGTTATAGGCGGCTAACGGCCTAAGGGAAAGTGGGTTTGGTTATGACATGCCAGCTGTGACAACCCAGTGAAAACCTGCACAGGCTAAGCCGGCCATCGAGCCGATACATATGCCTGAGCGGGTATTTTTTGGGCAAGCACACGGTGTAGGGGCCACCGCTCTGGCAAGGCAGCATCGGCTCACCGATCAGGCCCTGTTCTGGGTGAAAATGATCTGGTCTTGTCACGGTTACGTTCCGGTCTCCCAACTCATTTATGCGGCCTTTCGCTCGAATGCCAAGGGGCTTTTGCCGCCTAGCGACGAGTGGCGACGACGCGGATTGTAGAAGCCTTTGATATACTGGAATATCACGCCTTCTGCCTGGCGGCGTGTGTCCCAGCGGTTGCGCCAAATCAGCTCCGCCTTGATGGATTTGAAGAACGTCTCAACCATCGAATTGTCGTAACAATTCTCCTTACCGCTCATCCACTGCCCCGGCAGTGCATGTTTACATGCATGAGATGGGAGAGACCTTGAAGCCATGCTTTGAAAGCCGTCGCTGATACTCGTTGGAACAATATTGCGACCCACGATCCGTATGATGAATGCAGCCTTCGGGCGGTTGCCTTAGCGCCACAGCCATGTCCAGCGCCCGGATCGCTAGGTCCCGCTTCATGCGGTTGCTGACAGCCCAGCCGATGACGCGACGAGAGTAGAGATCGAGGATGACAGCCAGATATATCCAGCCTTCGCTGGTCCAGATATAGCTGATGTCTCCAGCCCATTTCTGGTTCGGCCCATCCGTAGTGAAGTCTTGATCCAACAGATTGGGCGCGATGTTGAACGTATGCTCGCTATCGGTTGTGGCCTTGTATTTCCGTGTCCTGATGACCTTGATGCCGTTCTCGCGCATCAAACGGCCCACACGCCCGTGACCGACGTTCAGCCCCAGCTTCTGCAGTTCTTCAGTCATCCGTGGGCGCCCATAGCTTTGCAAGCTCAGGCGATGTTGCTCACGGATATGGGCAAAAGCACCATATCTTCCCGCTGCCGTTGGCTCATTGGGCGGTCCCGCCAAGCACGAAACCCACGAGAGGTGACCTGCATGATCCCGCAGAGAAACTCCACAGACCAAACTTCTATCCAGGCATCGATGAAGGCGAACCTCACCGGCTTTGGCGTGCAAAGAAGATCGCCGCCTTTTTCAGCACTTCCCTCTCCTCGCGCATTAGCCGGACTTCTTTGCGAAGGCGGGTATTTTCTTTCTCAACATGCTCATGCGGCCCAGACATCAGATCGTCGTGCTGATGCTGTTGAACCCACTTGTTCAGCGTCAAGACGCCAACCCCCAGATCCGATGAAAGCTGCGGGCGTGTTAAGCCACTGGTTGTGGCAATCCGCACCGCATCATGCTGAAACTCATCTGTGTATCGCTTTGCCATTTGATCTCTCCTTAATAGCAAACATTGCTCGAAAGAGACCGGAACAAAAACAGGGCAAGACCACTCCCTCCTAACTCAAAGACTTTCCGACAGGTTTTGACACCACTGTCAGAAAATTTTTAACAGAATGCTGACCATCACCAACTTAACAAAGGAAAAAACCGGTCCGTCCAAAGACAGACCGGCGCAGGTTATGCAAATTTCTCCAGTATAGTCTCAGTATAATACTATAATTGATTCAGCTGCAAGGCATCCACAACAAGTGGTACCAAAGACGCTGAGTGAAGATCGAACTTGATAGAATGTAAATTGATGAAAAATGCCTTGAAACAACTGGCTAGCCTCCGAATGCTCCTGGCTGAGATGGAACAAGAAGTTGGGCTCAGAGAGATAGGTTCTCTCGAAAAATCCGTTCTTATGTCCATCGCCGATCTTGCAAAGGAAGATCACGCTGCAACCACCAAGGAAATTCTTCAGCACTCCCTAAACACCAAATATTCCAGACCTTCTGTGTTTCGTGCGCTTAAAACACTGGAAGAACTGAAAATGATTAAAAAAAGTGGGACAAAGCGTGGATTCTACAGCATTACCGACGAAAGCACGCAAGTGTAACGAGCAACGGAATCCAACATGAAAGAGCATGTTCAAAACCTGTTAATCGTCAGTTTTTTCTATATTGTTGCGTATTCTTTGACACTTGGATTCATTGTACCTCTTCAGCAAATGCTGCTTGGCAACGTCTCACCTGCGATTTGCTTGCTATTTTTACCGCATGGCGTGCGTATAC
>CALAXT010000073.1 GCA_937895435.1 uncultured Paracoccaceae bacterium
ATGGCACGGCGCATTCTTGCAGTGTGGTTTTTACGGCTGGCAGCCGAACGGGTTACACGCCAGCAGGGGCATCTGTTGGCCAGCCCACAAGCCGTTGTACAAGATGTGGGCACCCGCCAAACGCTGGCCAGCCTGACAACCGAGGCCGAGGCCTGCGGGCTGCACACCGGCCAGCCACTGCGCGATGCGCTGGCGATGTGCCCCAATTTGCGCACCCATACAGCCAACCCTGCGGCTGAGCGGGCTTTTTTAACCAGCCTGCGCCGATGGGCGGGCAAGTTTACACCCTGGGTTGCCGAACTGCCGCCAGACGGGCTGACACTTGATATTACCGGCTGCGCGCATCTTTTTGGTGGTGAGGCTGCATTATCGGCCCAAATTGCTCAGGAATGTGCCGATATGGGGCTCAGCCTGCGCCACGGGCTGGCCGATACGCCAGGGGCGGCATGGGCGCTGGCCCGTTTTGCCACGGCGCAGATTCCAGCCATGCGATCAGGCGATGCAATTGACCAAGAGGCCCGCGCCACCCGCGCACGCGCAGGCAAGCGACGGCACTGGGAACGCGGCGGCACAGCACCACAAACCACACTGGGGGGCGCACAAACCTTGGGCCAGATTGCCGCACCGGGCCAAACGCAGGCAGCACTGGCCGGGCTGCCGCTTGCCGCCCTGCGCTTGGACGTTGACACGGTGGCTGGGTTGGCGCGGCTGGGGATTGTGCGGGTGGATGATTTGTTAGGCCTGCCACGGGCGGCGCTGGCCCGGCGCTTTGGCCGCGCGGTGCTCTGGCGGCTGGATCAAGCTTTGGGGCGCGAACCCGAACCAGTTGCCCCGGCACGCGCACCCCTGCATTTCGGGGTGCGGATGACCTTTGCCCAGCCCATCGGCACACCAGACGACATTTCTGCCGCACTTTCACGGCTTGTAGACAGGCTGTGCACCAAACTGCAGGCCGCGGCGCGCGGCGCCCGACGGCTGCGCGTGCAAATCTTTCGCAGTGATCACACGCAACAAGAATTTGATCTGGGCTTGGCACGCGCCAGCGCCACACCTGACAGCATTGCCCCACTGGTGCTGCTGAAACGGCCACTTGTCGATCCAGGCTTTGGGATTGAGGTGATCCGACTGGAAGCTTATCACACCGAACCCACCCAAGACGGCAGCCACCTTGGCCAGATTTTCGCCACGGAACAGGCGATACACACACAGCTTGGCGCAGCCAGCGCCAAGAGCACGACCGACCCCACATCCCCCGCTTTGGCAGATCTGATCGGGCGTTTGGGCGCGCGACTTGGCCCGGAAATGGTGATGCGCCTGCACCCAGCTGACAGCCATATCCCAGAAAAGACGGCACAATTTCATATGGCAGCCTGGTCAGAGCCTGCGCCAAACTGGCCCACCACGCACCACGATCGCCCGCTGTTGCTCTTTGCCCCCGAACCAATCACCCCAACCACACAAAAACCAACACCCCAAATCGCCCACCCCCCAGCACAATTTCTGTGGCGTCGGCGCAATATGGCCGTGGTCGGCACGCGCGGGCCAGAACGCATTGCCCCCGAATGGTGGCTGGATGATCCAGCATGGCGGTCTGGACCGCGCGATTATTGGCAGGTTGAAACGGTCTGTGGCGCAAAGCTTTGGCTGTTTCAGGCCCATGGCGGCACGCTGTCAGGCGGGTGGTTTTGCCATGGCAGCTTTGCCTGACCCACCCGTAGAAACGCCCACCGGCAGATGGGCTTGATTTGCCCGCACACCCACGCCAAGATGTATTTATGACGGCCTATATCTCGCCCCCCATCGCCCTGCCTTCGCGCCTGCCCGAGCAGGTCAGCTTTGATCGTTTGGAACTGGGCGCGATTTTGTCACTTTATGGGCGTATGGTGGCCGCTGGCGAATGGCGCGATTACGGCATTTCTTGCCTGAGCGAAGTGGCGGTATTTTCAATTTTTCGGCGCACCGCTGAAAATCCGCTTTATCGCATTGAAAAACGTCCCAAAATGCGCAACAAACAAGGCCTTTATGCACTAATTGGTGCCGAAGGTCAGGTGCTGCGCCGCGGGCATGATCTGGCCGGGGTTTTGCGCGTGCTCGAACGCAAACTTATCCGGGCCGTCTGACCCACTCAATCGTCAGATCAAACGAACCAGCAGAAAGGGCCGGCACACTTTGCAGTGGCCGGCCCTGATTTTTATGCAATGGGTAAGCCGTCTCAGGCAATCAACAGGCTTGTATCAAACTGCGCAACTGTAAAGTTCTGCAATTCAATGGAAAAATCCGCAGTGCCATCACCATCGGTATCCCCCTCAAGGATCGCACTTGATCCTGACTGGATAATGCGCAATTGGCCCGCCGCAGAAAATGCACTCTGCCCAATAAAGCTAAATGCCTGATCTTCTTCTATATTTTCGTTGGCGTCGATCGCGGATAGATCAATTTTATCACCATCCGATTTTGACAAATCGGTGATCACATCGCGCCTGGTGAAGTTTACACCGCTATGCGACGCATCGGTGAATTCAAACACATCTGCACCTGTTCCACCCGTCAGCGTGTCTTTGGCCAACATCCCGTTCAAGGTGTCATTTCCAGCCTTGCCCAAAAGCGTCTCGCTTGTCATCTTATCGCTTCCAAGCAGCCTGTTATCCAAGCTGTTGCCGGTGCCTGTCCGTGAACCCCAGTTAATGAACACCAAGTTTTCCACATTGGCCGTCAAGGTATAGCTGACAGAATCGACATAGACGGTATCAATGCCACGATTTGCCAGCTCTGACACAAAGTCATCCGCGCTGCCAACATAATAAAGATCGTTGCCAGATCCGCCAAACATGCGGTCGTCGCCTGCTCCACCGCTCAGTGTATCCGCGCCCGATGCACCATAAAGCGAGTCATCCCCACCGCTACCGAACAAATAATTTTCGGCCCGATTGCCGTTGATCTTATCGTCAGCACTGCTGCCGATGCCGTCAATCGCGTCGCGGCCTGTCAAAACCAACCGCTCAACCCTCTGCGTGCCAGTCCCAATCACCCACGACAAATTATAGGTTACAGAGGCCCGGATGACGTCATAGCCATCCCCCTCATTTTCAGCAACTCTGTGGGTTGAACTCGAAATTATATAAGTGTCGCGACCAGCACCACCATACAAGAATTCATTGTCTTCGTCCGCCGGGCCTGCATGCAGATAGTCGTTCCCCGCGCCCCCATACAGTTTGTCCGCGCCCGCGCCACCAAACAGCCGGTCTTTACCTGCGCCACCAAAAAGCTGGTTATTCCCTTCGTTGCCGCGCAGCACATTATTGCCGTCATCGCCATATGCCCGCACAGCGGTATCCAGTAACGTGACGTTTTCAACGTTGGCAAAATCGGCCAGATCAATGCTTAAAAGGGATGACCACAGCGTATCGGTTCCAGATTTCTCAGCTTCGACCACAACATCATTGGCACTGTCTATGACGTAAATGTCATTACCTGCGCCGCCGTCCATTGTATCATTGCCAGTGCCACCATCCAGCCGGTCGTTTGACGCGCCGCCAAACAATTCGTCGTTCCCTGCCTCACCATACAGTGTGTCTTTGCCAGCCGCGCCGTAAAATGCGTTGTTGCCGCTGTTGCCGCGCAGGATATTGGCACTGGCATTACCCGTGCCATCAAAATCACCCGTGCCGGTAAACGTCAGCCGCTCAAACAGCGTATCCAAAGTCCAGTCACCGACATCAGTTATGATTGTATCAACACCGCCTCGGGTTGCAGCTTCGACGATCTGGTCACTTGCATGATCCACAACATAGGTGTCATTTCCGCGCCCGCCGTACATCTTGTCAATGCCCGAACCACCATCCAGGTAATCGTTGCCCACGCCACCATAAAGCGTGTCATTGCCTGCCAAACCTGTCAGCATATCGTTGCCAGAAGCGCCATTCAGATCGTTCTTGCCGCCATTGCCGGTGATCGTATTAGCGGCCCGGTTTCCAGTGCCATCAATGTTATCCGTGCCTGTCAGAGTCAGGCTCTCAACATTGTTGCCCAGCGTAAAGTTCACACTGCTTTCAACCAGGTCCACACCACCACGCGAATATTCTTTGACCACATCGCTTGTATTATCAACGACATAGACATCGTTGCCTTTACCGCCAATCAGCGTGTCAGCCCCAGCCAACCCATCCAAAGTGTCCGCCCCATCCGAGGTCGTGATACTGTTTGCAGCCGCATTGCCTGTGGCTGTCACGTTGTTGGTGTTGCTGATCACCACGTTTTCAAGACTTGCCGCCAATGTATAGCCGGCAAGTGTCGTCAAAACCGTATCGGTGCCCTCGCCATCAGCCTCGGTGATCGTATCCCCCAGCGAATCCACCACATAGGTATCATTGCCCGCACCGCCGGCCATGGTGTCATTGCCAGCGCCGCCATCCATCCGGTCTGTTCCGTCGCCACCCGTCAGGGTGTCAGCGCCGTCCCCACCATAAAGCGTATCATTGCCGTCTGCCCCCGAAAGCGTGTCGGCGCCCCCATCCCCCGAGATAATGTTGTTGCCGGTATTGCCTGTTATTGCATTGGACAGAGCATTGCCCATGCCGTCCGTGGAAGACCTGCCCGTCAGGATCAAGTTTTCCAAATTGTCACCCAGCGTGAAATCTGCGCTCGATCGCACCTCATCCGTGCCGGCATCAAGGCCTTCCTGAACCACATCAGACCGGCTGTTGACGATGTAAACATCATCGCCCGCATAGCCCTGCATCGTGTCGTCACCCGAACCGCCGTCCAAAATATTTGCACCAGCGTTTCCAACAATCAGGTTATCGGCCGAATTTCCCGTGGCATCTATGTTATCAACACCCTGCAACGTGACGTTTTCAACGCCAACAGACAGCGTAATCGAAAACGCAGTTTCAACAGTGTCCACGCCACCCGAACTGGATGAGCTTTCCACGATCTGATCACCCGCTGAATCAAGCAGATAAAAGTCATTCCCGCTGCCGCCCCTCAGCGTGTCATCCCCGGCACCGCCATAGAGTGAATCATCGCCATCGTTCCCAGCAAGAAAATCGTTTCCAACATCACCATAAAGCACGTTGTTGCCGGCATTGCCCTCAATCTCATTGTCAGCCGCGTTGCCGGTGCCATTGATATCGGCAACACCCGTAAGGGTCAGGTGCTCAAGATTGTCGGCCAAGACATAGGTTAGGCTGCTTTGCACTTCATCCGTGCCTTCGTCAGCGCCCTCTGTGACCGTGTCAAACACGCTATCTACCATATAGAGGTCGTTGCCCGCGCCACCGACCATCTGGTCACTGCCTGCGCCACCGTTCAGCGTGTCATTGCCCGCACCCGCAACAATCGTGTCATTGCCAGCCAAACCATAAAGCTCATTCGACCCTGTATTACCGGTCAGAATATTCGCCGCAGCATTGGCAACCACATCAAGCGAGGATGTGCCCACCAGTGTCACATTTTCCAGGTTCGCATCCAAATCGGCAACGCTGCGATCGGTGATCAGCGTATCATTGCCCTCATTTGCAAGCTCGGTCACCACATCGGAAGAATTGTCGATATAATAGACGTCGTCGCCATCACCACCGATCATGGTGTCAGCGCCCGATTTCCCATTTAGAATGTTATTGCCACTGTTTCCTGTCAGCAAGTTAGCCGCAGAATTACCCGTAGCATTCACATCATCCACGCCCACAAGCGTCAGATTTTCAAAATAGGTCGCCAAAGTCCAGTCAACGGCGCTTTCAACCGTATCCGCCCCGCCAGAGCTCGATTCCCCTCCCAGTCTGTCGCCTTCAGAATCGACACGGTAAAGATCATCGCCCATCCCGCCATAAAGCGAGTCATCGCCGTAATCACCATCGAGCGTGTCAGAGCCGCCGCTGCCACCATACAGCACGTCATCGCCTTCAGAGCCCAACAGGCTGTCAGCACTCAGCCGCCCGGTCAGCTGCGCACCGGCCATCATGATTACCTGTTCAATGCCCAGGAATTCATTGGATGAAAGATCAACATCGACCCATGTATAAACAATATCATTGGTGCCAGCGCTGGTGTCAGTTCCTTCAACAATCACATCACCCGCGTCTCTCAGGTAATAGATATCATTGCCGTTCCCCCCCACCATTTCATCGTCACCAGCACCACCGTCCAGCGTGTCATCGCCATCCAGACCCGCCAGCCGGTTATCGCGTCCGTTGCCTTGCAGCAGGTTGTCTGAATTGTTGCCTGTCAGATTGAGGTCGGCATTTTCGGACAAAATGATGTTTTCTATGCCCGAAAACTTGTCATCAAACAGCGAAACCGAAATTTCGGCCACGACGGTGTCATTATCGCCACCAGTGTCAAAGATCACATCGTTGACGTCATTATAATAGTAAACGTCATCGCCGGTGCCGCCATAAAAACTGTCAGCGCCGTCGCCACCGTAAAACGTATTGTCGCCCCCAACACCATACAGCGTATTGCCATCTGCGTTATCGTTTGCTGTCAAACGATTGTCTTCGATGTTACCCGTGGCACTGCTGGCGGTTGTGCCCGTCAGGATGATTGCCTCAACATTAGCGAAATCGTCCAAATTGGCATCCGTGCCAATTTCGATCGTGTCAAACCCCTTATTCGCATCTTCGGAAACGCTATCCCCTACATTATCAATAACATAGGTATCGTCGCCATCCCCCCCCGCCATTGTATCGGCACCAGCCATGCCATCAATGCGGTTATTGCCGGAATTGCCTCGAATGGTGTTGTCGGCGCTGTTGCCAGTGCCATCGATGTTTTTGTTAGAGGACAGGGTTAGGTTTTCAAAATTGTCTGCCAATATATAGCTTACAGAGGTTTCCACTTTATCGATGCCACCATCGGCCGTCTCAAAAAATTGGTCGGCAAGACTCTGCGTAAAATAGATGTCATTTCCCGCACCGCCGTAAAGGGAATCCCCTCCACCCCTGCCGCTTAAGGCATCGTTACCCTCCAAACCGTAAAGAACATCACCACCTGCGGCGGTTCCAACGATGGAGTTGCTCAGAGCGTTTCCGGTGCCCACAAACGGGCCAGACCCTATCGCAATAAGATTTTCATAGTTCTCGGCCAAGGTATAGTTGGCCAACGAAACATAGACAGTGTCTGTGCCCCCCGCAGACTCATTTCCCAAAGTGTCGCCAAGATCATCGACATAATATCTGTCGTTACCTGCCCCACCATCCATACTATCAGCACCGCTGCCACCATAAAGCGTGTCCGCCCCGTTGCCGCTGCCACCAAGCAGCGTGTCCGCCCCTGCACCACCATAAAGCGCGTCAGACAAATCACCACCATCAATCAGGTTGCCGGCATTGTTTCCAATGATCACATTTGCCAAATCATTGGCCGTCACGGTGATGTTTGCCACGCCCGTCGCCGAAAAATCCACCTGCTCGATATAAGTGTCTGCGATTGAATAGGCGGTTACACTGAATTCTGCGGTCAAGAAAACTTTGTCAGTTCCGCCATATTGCGCGGTTTCAAAAGCCACATCATTGTTGCCGATGTAATAGTGGTCATTGCCGGCACCACCATAAAGCGAATCGGCCCCATCTGTTCCAGCGTTCAGCGTATCCGAGCCCGTGCTGCCTGTCAGAACGTTGTTCAAATCGTTCCCAGTCAGGCTGCGGCCCGCCCCCCCTGTCAGGGTAAGGTTTTCGACAGTCGGGGCGTTTTCCAAGGAAAAATCAAGGCTGGTCTGCACTGTGTCGGCACCCGCATTGTCACCAATTTGGACGCCAGCCTCTAAGACGATAAACGTGTCATTACCCGCACCACCATAAAGCGTGTCACCATTACCACCTGTCAGAACGTCATCGCCCGCCAAACCATAAAGACGGTTCGCCCCCGCATTGCCAGTGATCGATTCATTGCCAGCCGCGCCAGTGCCATCAATGTTTGCGCTTCCCGTCAGCAAAAGCGCCTCGACATTATCGGGCAGTGTGAACTCTACGCTTGACTCAACCGTGTCAGTCCCATTCGCGCCGTTCTCAACAATCACATCACCCAAAGCGGTAATGATAAAGGTGTCATCGCCATCACCGCCCGAAAGCGTTGACGATCCATTACCGACCAACCGGTCATTACCCGCGCCACCATCGATAGAATCCGCGCCAGCACCGCCGTCTAGCGTATCATTGCCCCCAGCCCCATAAAGTTTGTTGTTGCCAATGTTACCAGTCAGAAGGTTATCCGCCGTATTACCTGTGCCATCGATCGCCGATGTGCCCGTCAGCGTCAGGTTCTCAACATTTTCGCTCAAGGAAAATGTTCCAGCGCTAAGCACCGTATCGGTGCCCGCACCGGCCGCCTCGGTCACACTATCCGCCGCGCCTTCTAAGATATAGGTGTCATCACCTGCGCCACCAACCAAGGTATCGTTGCCCGCGCCGCCATCCAACGTATCGTTACCCGCAGCACCATAAAGGTTGTTGTCGCCATCGTTGCCAGTCAGATAATTCTCGGCCGTATTACCCGTGCCATCGATTGCCAATGTGCCAGTAAGCGTCAGGTTTTCGACGTTGTCGGCCAACGTGTGCGTGGCAGAACTACGCACCAGATCGGTACCATCATCCACACTTTCAACAACGCTGTCGCCCGCAGCATCCACCACATAGATGTCATCGCCCGCGCCACCAACGAGGGTGTCATTGCCCGCACCGCCATCCAACCGATTGTTGCCCGCGTTGCCCGTAATCACGTTCGCACTGTCGTTTCCAGTGCCACTCAGGCCCGAGAGCCCCGTCAACGTCAGATTTTCAACGTGATCGGCCAAAGCATAGTTGGCAGATGAAGAAACCGAATCGATGCCCCCCCCGGCCTCTTCTTCCACGACGTCTGATGCTGAATCGACGAAATAGCTGTCATTTCCAGCACCGCCGACCAAAGTATCGTCCCCTGCGCCCCCATCCAGTGTGTTTGCGCCACCATTGCCCGTCAGATGGTTGTTGTAATCGTTGCCAGTCCCCGTCACGGCTGATCCCATCAGCTCAAGGTTTTCAAGCCGCGACCCCAGTGTGAAATCCACCGAACTCTGCACGGTATCCGCACCGTAAAGTGATGTATCGTTCACCACATCTCCGGCTGAATCCACGATATAAAGATCAGCGCCGGTGCCACCTTCCAGAACATCATCGCCCGCACCACCATCCAGCGTGTCATCACCACTGCCACCCACCAACGTGTCTGCACCGGCACCGCCATAAATGATGTCATCGCCAGATCTTGCGTCAACACTGTCGTCCCCAGATGTCGCTTCTGCAAATTCTGTCATGCCATCGGGCAACAAAACGCCATCTCCGCTGATGTGGATAAAGTCGTTGCCTGTTGTGCCCGTAACATTTGCCATTTGTGTCACCCAATACGTGATGCCCCATTAAAGAGGGCGAGATTAATATTAACAAATAGTTTAGTAGGGTTACTCTTTGACCAAATTGTGGCAATTTCACCTTTGAATACGTCAAATTGTTCTTAAAGCTGATCTATGCTAAGACGTTGGGGGGCTGGCTGTGATAGTGTTTTTGGGTGTGACACGTTAATGAGGCCTATCTTGCAAAAGCCGCCAGAACTCTGCTGAACTCACTGTATCTTATAATTTTTGGGGATTTTTTTGGGTAGCACTGGGCAAAATTACGTGTTCTTCGTCGGTGTTATACTCGCCACAGGCCTTGCAATGTTCGCCCCGGTATTGGGCCATGCCGCGCCTGCAGTTACGCTGAACGCACCCAATCTGTCCGAAAAAGCTGAAACCATATTGCGCGGTCAATCCAACCTGCTGGGCGCCAAATTACCGCCCAAGGTTGATTCTCAAGAAATTTTCACGACCGCCCGCGCCGATTATGCACGCCTTTTGGCCGCGCTCTATGCCCAAGGCTACTATGCCGCGCGCATCAACATTTTGCTTGATGGAAAGGAAGCCGCTGACATTGCCCCCCTTGATGCACCGACCCACATCACACGCATCGACATAGCTATAAAACCCGGGCCTGTGTTCCGTTTTGGCCAAACCGACATCGCGCCCCTGCCCAAAGGGTTCGTGCTACCGCCCGAGTTTGCGACGGGCAAGGTTGCACACAGCAGTGCTCTGTCTCATGTCGTATCCCAAGCGGTCGAGGGCTGGCGTGTCGCGGGCCATGCCAAAGCGGAAAAAGGCGCACAATCGATCCGCGCCAATCACGCCAGTGCAACGCTGAATGCAGATATCACTCTGCACCCAGGGCCACGGCTGCGATTCGGCACTCTGTCTGTTTCTGGCAACACGCGCATGGAAGCCGCACGTGTGATCGCCATTGCGGGCCTGCCAACGGGCCAACGGTTCAGCCCCGAGGATGTCGATAGCGCCACCGATCGCCTTCGCCAAAGCGGGGTGTTTCAATCTGTCACACTGACCGAGGCCAAAGCCCCAACCCCTGACAACCAGCTGAATTTCAACGCGACAGTGGTTGAGGCGCCACTCCACCGCGTGGGCTTTGGTGGCGAACTTGCGTCAACCGATGGGCTGAGGCTTTCGGGCTATTGGCTGCATCGCAACCTACTGGGTGGCGGAGAGTCTTTGCGGCTGGAAGGTAAGATCAGCGGGATAAACGCAGGCGCCTCGAGTGACAGCCTAAGCGCAGATGATCTGAATTTTGACATTGGTGCCCGCCTTAACCGCCCCGCAACCTTTGGCCCCGACACCACCTTGTTCTTTGATACAGCCGCCGAACATGCCAATGAACGCACCTATGCCACCGACCGCTTTACGATCGGTGCGGGCCTGACGCATCGCTTTTCAAAACGGCTGCAGGCAGAAACAGCCTTTGCGCTTGCCTACGAAGATTTTGAAAGTGATCTGGGCCACAAAAATGCCACATCCCTGCTTTTACCGACCTATCTTGCCTTTGATGGCCGCGATGTGGCCACCGATGCGCAAAGCGGTGCCTATGCCAAGGTCGAGATCACGCCCTTTGTTGGGTTTGACACCGGAACGGCCGGGGTTTGGAGCTTTGTTGACGCGCGCGCCTATCGTCGTATCGGCAGCCGCCCACGCCCACCGGTCTTGGCTGGTCGCCTCCAGGTTGGTGCAATTTTTGGGGCCGATGCGTTTGATGCGCCCAGCGAATTTTTGTTTTACTCGGGTGGTGGTGGCAGCGTGCGCGGCCAGCCCTATCAATCCCTCGGGGCCGAGATTTGCAGCGCCACAGCCTGTGGATTAGATTTTGGCGGATTAAGCTATGCCGGTCTTTCCGTCGAAATGCGCGCACCCTTGCGTGGCAGTTTGGGCATCGCCAGTTTTGCTGATGCTGGGTTTGTATCAGCAGGGCTGTTTGATCAGGGCGAGTGGCACGCTGGGGCTGGGTTTGGCCTGCGGTATGCCACGCCGGTTGGCCCAATCCGGCTGGATTTGGCGGCACCCGTTGGTGGTAACACAGGAAACGGCCCACAAATTTATATTGGCATAGGACAGGCATTTTGATGCGCGGCATTGCGATCTTGGTTGCAACAATCTTGGCCCTTGGCCCACTGGGCGCAGGAGCCCAAGACAGCAATGCCGACAAATCAACGTTAACCCAGTTTCTGGAAAGCAGCCTATCATCGGCTGGCCGGCAAGTGGAAATCACCGGGTTCCGTGGCGCCCTATCATCCGTTGCCAGCCTGGATGAAATGACCTTTGCCGATGACACTGGCATCTGGCTGACACTGCGCGACGTCTCCCTTGATTGGAACCGGGCCGCACTTCTAACCGGACGGATCAGCATCAACCAATTGCGCGCGGGCCAGATTGTGATCAGCCGCACACCCACCACAGCCGCCCCTCACACCACCGCCGAGGCTACGCCCTTTCGGCTGCCTGAACTGCCGATATCGGTCCAAATTGCACAGATCGAGGCCGGTCGAGTGGATCTTGGGGCGGCGATTTTGGGCGAAAAGGTCGGCCTGTCAATACGCGGTGCGTTAACGCTTGGCAGTGGTGAGGGCAGCGCCGATCTGGCGATTGCACGGGTGGATGGGGTGAATGGGCGAATGACGCTGGCGGGGCACTTTACCAATGCCAGCCGCAAGCTTGATCTGGCGCTTAATCTGGCCGAACCACGGGGTGGCATTATCGCCCGGCTGGCAAACCTGCCAGACACTCCAGCGGTAGATTTGACGATCAACGGCACAGGCACATTAGATGACTTCAAAGCCCAACTGACGCTCGATACCGATGGTGAACGACGACTGACAGGTGGGGTGGTCTTGGCGGGCACGTCAGGGTTTCGCGCCGATATTGAGGGCGATATCGCCCCACTGTTCGCCCCCGACTATCAGCCATTTTTCGGGCCAAACATTGCGTTGCAAACCGCAGGCGCACGGCGCAGTGATGGTGGCTGGGATCTTTCAAAATTTAAACTGCAAGCCGCTGAACTGGCGCTTTCAGGGCAAATATCGCTGGCCGCTTCCGGCGTGCCACAGCGGTTTTCCCTAACGGGTGGCATTCTATCCAAAACCGGACAGCCTGTTGTTTTACCGCTGCCGGGGCAAAAAACGACCCTGCGTCGTGCCGATATTTCTTTGGCCTTTGATGCAGCTAAGGGCCAGAACTGGACAGGTCAGGCCACGGTGCAAGACCTGTCGCAACCCGACATGTCGGTGGGCACATTAGCCCTGACCGGCACAGGCCAGATTGACACAGACACCACACCCCGCATCAGCGTCCATCTAAACTTTGACGCCAACGCCCTGATGCTGCAAGATCAAGGGCTTAACCAAGCGCTTGGTCCAATCGTTCGAGGACAGGCAGATGTGCTATGGGTCCAAGACCAACCGTTGCAGCTAGAAGCCCTGCGTGTCACCGCCCAAGGTCTAAGCGCAGCCGCCCAAGGCCAGATGGGCGATGACACAAGCGCAGTGGCAGTAATTGGCACAGCTGATCTGCACTTTGAATCGCTCGCACATCTTGAAACCCTGACCGGACAACCGCTGCGCGGCGCAGCCAATGCAACGTTGTCTGGGCGCTTTGATCCCCTGTCGGGCGGATTCGATCTGTCAGCTGATGTTCACACCCAAGATGCAGCCATCGGTCAGGAAATCGTCGACCGGCTGTTGATCGGGCCAGTTGATCTGGCGCTGTCGGCCAAACGCGATGCCACTGGGCTTGAGCTGCGCGCGGGCCAACTGAGCAGCGATGCGCTAAGCGCAACGTTTGCCGGGCGCCTGAACAGCACGAACGCCGCTCTGCGCAGCACAGTGTCGTTCAACGATCTGGGCCTGATCGACCCAAAACTGACCGGAACATTTGAGGCCCGCGCAGATTTGACAACCGATGATAACGGCGCGCAAACCCTGATGATAAACGGCACCACCCAAGGGCTGACACTCTCAGGGCTTTTGGGCCAAGACAATCGGCTGAACCCTGCGATGTCAGAACAGGCAGACTTGGCCGTTTTGCTGCGCCGCACCGGCGATCTGATTACGCTAGAGCGCGGCCAGTTTCGGGCAGGCCCCGCATCGCTGCAAGCCAATGGCCAAATGCAAGCGGGTGTTGGCCAACTGACAGCCGTTCTTGATCTGGGCGATTTGTCTGTGCTTGGGCCTGATTTTGACGGCAACGTTACCGCAACAGCCGACATTATCACAAAAATCGATGCCCAATTCCTGACCCTCAGCGCGCAATCCAATGGGCTGCAACTGGGCCCAGACCTGATTGACCCCACATGGGCCACCGCCCTGGAAGGGCCAGCGCAACTGTCGTTAAGCCTTGTGCGGCGCGATAAAAGTGTGGTGCTAGATCACGCCCAACTGAGCAGTGCCCTTGCAGATGTTACAGCCCATGGCACGTACACGCCCAAAGTCACAACCTTGGCCATTGGTGTGGCGCGCAGCGATCTGACAGCGCTGGGGTCGGGCTATGGCGGCCAAATCCGTGGCGATGCCACATTGCGCCAAACTGGCCAAACCCGCCACATCAAGCTGTCTGGCACCGCCCAAGATATTGCACTAAATAATCCCGAAATCACCCGATTACTGGCTGGAGAAACCAACTTTTCAGCCGATATGGCCGAAAAGAATGGCGACATTCAGATCGACGCCGCCGCCGTTGAAAACCCACAACTCAGCCTGAACATCACCGGCAACCACCCCCGCCTTGGCAGGCAAGAGGCGGCGGGCCAAAAGCTTACGATGACGGCGCGCCTAACGGATACCGCCTTGCTTGCACCAGAATTTCCCGGCCCCCTCAGCCTCAATGGTGCCGTAACTGTTTCCCCAAGCCGCACTTGGATCGACCTGATGGCAAAAGGGCCGGGCGGTATTGATGCCAGCCTGCGCGGCGGTGTCGCGCATGATCTGAGCCAAGCCCATCTGGCAATCAAAGGCACAACCCAAGCCGCACTTTTCAATGGCTTGATTGAACCGCGCGCCCTGCGTGGGCCAATAAACTTTGATCTGAAACTGGCAGGCCCACTGGTGCCCACTGCGATCTCAGGCCGAATCACAGGCACAGGGCTGCGCGCAGTCAGCGGCTTTCCTGGCTTGGTTTTGGCCGATTTGGGTGTCAGCATTGATCTTGCCGATGGCCAAGCCACCCTCAAAGCCAATAGCGGTATGTCAGGTGGGTCAGGTCAGGTAACGCTGACTGGGTCGCTGGGCTTGGCAACGCCCTATCCTGCCGATCTGGCGATTGTTCTGCGCAAATTGGGCCTGCGTGACCCATCGCTTTACACTTCTGTTGTGAATGGCAAGCTTGCCGTGCGCGGGCCACTGGCGGGCGGGGCGGTGCTGTCGGGGCGCATTGATGTGGGCGAAACCCAGATACAAGTGCCCGCAACCCTCGCTGCCGGCCTTTCGGAAATGCCAACAATCACTCATCTCAACGAACCAAAAGCGGTTCACACCACCCGCCGTCGCGCCGGTCTTTTGGCCGAAACAGACGCAAACACCCGCAAACGCGGCCCGATTTATGGGCTGGATCTGACCATCGATGCCCCACGGCGCATCTTTATTCGGGGCCGGGGCTTGGATGCCGAATTGGGCGGACAAATTGTGGTGGCAGGTACATCGGCCAATGTGATCCCATCGGGCGAACTGCGACTGATCCGCGGGCGGTTGGATATTTTGGGCAAACGCCTGACGCTAAACCAAGGCACCGCCACCCTGCAGGGCGGCTTTGTGCCAATGATTTTGCTGGAAGCCTCAACAAAATCTGATGCAATCGTCTCAACCATCCGAATAGAAGGCCCCGCCACCGATCCCACCACAAGCTTCACCTCTCAGCCCCCCCTGCCAGAGGAAGAGGTGTTGGCCCGTATTCTGTTTGGCCATGGCCTTGACAGCATATCAGCGTTTCAGGCCGCCCAGATGGCCTCATCTGTTGCGACGCTGTCGGGGCGCGGCGGCGAAGGCATGGTGGGCAAGCTGCGCAAAGCCTTTGCCTTGGATGATTTTGATGTCACCACAGATGCCGCTGGCAATGCCGAGCTGCGTTTTGGCAAGTATCTGGCAAAAAATATCTATACCGATGTCACATTGGGTCAGGAAGGCACCACCGAGGTTTCGATAAACCTTGATCTGTCGCAATCAATCACCCTGCGCGGCGCGGTCGATAGTGAGAGTAAAAGCGGCATTGGTGTCTTTTTTGAACGCGATTACTGATTTCGCCCACCACACACTCTCATCAAACACGAACCCGCCAGTGCAGGAGCCGATGCTATGCTGATCCCAGTTTTTGATGGCCATAACGATATTTTGCTGCGCCAGTGTCTGGCCGCACCCCACCAGCGCGATGCGCTATGGTTGCGCAATGAGGGGGTTGGCCATCTGGATTTGCCGCGCATGCAACGGGCGGGTTTCGCTGCGGGTTTTTTCGCAATCTATATTCCCTCGCCCGATGACGGTATTGACCGCGATGTGGTGATGGATGCGCCACCCTATGATATGGCACTGCCCGAACCGATTTCCCTTAATGCAGCGCAGCCGGTAGCTTTGACTATGGCCGCACAGTTGATGCGGATGGAACGGGTTTCAGCTGGTGCCTTTCAAATCTGCCGCAGTGTGGCCGATATTCGCGCCTGCATGGCGCGCGGCACCATCGCCGGCATCATGCATATGGAGGGCGCTGAGGCGATCGACGAAGGTTTGGATGCACTTTATGCATTTCACGCCATGGGCCTGCGGTCGCTTGGCCCCGTTTGGAGCAGGCCCACAATTTTCGGCCATGGTGTGCCGTTTCGCTTTCCATCCAGCCCAGATACCGGGCCGGGCCTGACCGAAGCGGGGCGGGCGCTGGTGCGGGCCTGCAATGCCTTAGGGATCATGCTTGACCTGAGCCATTTGAATGAAGCCGGATTTAACGATGTCGCCACGCTGTCAGATGCGCCGCTGGTCGCCACCCATTCAAACGCTCATGCCATCACGCCTTCATCACGCAATCTGACCGACCGGCAGTTGGCAATGATCCGCGACAGCAATGGTATGGTGGGGCTGAATTTCGCTACGATTTTTTTACGCCCTGATGGCCGAAAATCACCAGAAATGGATTGGGAACCGGTCCTGCGTCATATGGATTATCTGATCACCCATCTGGGCGAAGATCGGGTGGGGTTTGGATCAGACTTTGATGGCGCCACCCTCCCGCGCGGTATTGGCGATGTCACCGGTCTGCCCATTTTGTTGGATCAGTTGGCAAAACATGGCTATTCTCCGGCACTTTTGCACAAGTTAGCGCATCAAAACTGGCTGGCCTTGCTCGAACGTACATGGCGATAGTGAGCAAATATGTGCAAATTTTGGCACGAATTTGCGCATTTTTGAAAACTGCATAGAAACTGTCACAATTTTCGTTTAAAGATTTTCTGAAAATCACTTTCAGAAATGGTGAAAACATGTCGCTCGACCAGACCGCCGCTCCGAATGTCTATGATGCAGAACCGATCCCTGATGCGGCACGCGCCGAAATTGATCGGCTGCTCAGCTCAGGCGATTTGTTCCGCTACACCGCCGAATCCGATGCCCCCGTCACGCTACTAGAAGCTGAATTCGCCGATTATATGGGCGTGCGCTATGCGCTGGCGGTATCCAGCTGCTCGGCGGCACTGTTCTTGTCGCTTAAGGCACTGGACCTGCCACGCGATGCCCGCGTGCTGATCCCAGCGTTTACTTTTGCTGCTGTGCCATCGGCCGTGGTGCATGCCGATTGCATTCCAGTCTTGGTCGAGGTGGGCGAAAACTATCGTATCAACATGGACGACTTTGCTGCCAAATTGGATGATACGATCAGCGCCGTTCTTATCAGCCA
Source organism: uncultured Paracoccaceae bacterium (assembly GCA_937895435.1). Taxonomy (GTDB): domain Bacteria; phylum Pseudomonadota; class Alphaproteobacteria; order Rhodobacterales; family Rhodobacteraceae; genus CALAXT01. The sequence goes on from CALAXT010000073.1 coordinate 17,267, forward strand.
TATGCGTGGGCACACATCAGACATGGATGCCATCATGGCCCTGTGTGACGCACGCGGTGTGCCCGTGGTGGAAGACGCAGCCCATTCTTTGGGAACCAAATGGCATGACCGTAAGATTGGCACCATTGGCAAGATCGGCTGCTTTTCGTTTCAATCCTACAAACTGGTTAATGCGGGCGAAGGCGGCATTTTGATCACCGACGATCCAGAGCTCGCCGCCCGCGCCATCATCATGTCGGGTGCCTATGAGCACAACTGGAAAAAACACACCGGTATGCAAAACAGCTTTAACCACTGGCAAAATCGGCTGCCGCTTTACAACATGCGGATGCAAAATCTGTCAGCCGCGGTCATCCGCCCACAGATCGCACATATTGACCGCCGGGTAACTGACGGACGCGCCAACCACGATTATGTCGCCCACGCCTTAAACCAGACGCCTTGGCTGCACGTGCCACCCGCACTTACGCCCGAAACACGTGCGCCCGATTCCATTCAATTCAATCTGGTTGGGTTCGACAGTGATGAAGATGCCCGCGCCTTTCAGGCGGCGGCCAAATCCCATGGCATCTCTGTGCAGGTGTTTGGCCTGTCCAGCGACAATGCGCGCGCATTCTGGAATTGGCAATTTTTAGCAGATCAACCCAATCTGCCCGCAACCCGGTCTATGCTGATGCGCGCCTGTGATGTGCGGCTGCCCGCCCGGCTGCAAAAGCCCGATCTTGATTTTATCATCAAAGCCCTGACTGAGGCTGCAAAAGCCACCCACCCAACGCCAGCCAAGGTGGCATAGGGCGCCAGCCCGCATCGCCTGCCGCACACAGAAAACATCCCCATACCAGCAAGGGCAGGCTATGAACGCTAGTCTGACCCTAGCTTAAACCCGCAATCACCGCGCGCAGCGTTTCAATGCCGTCGCCCTTTTCTGATGACGTCAGGATGATTTCAGGAAAGGCGGCTGGATGACGGGCAAGGGCTAGGCGCACCTGATCCAACACTTTTGGGTGATCTATTGTCTTAACCTTATCAGCCTTGGTCATCACCACCTGAAAGATCACCGCAGAGCGGTCTAGCAAGGTCATGATTTCCTCATCCACGGCTTTAACCCCGTGGCGCGTGTCAACCAACACAAATGCCCGCCGCAGCGTTTGGCGCCCCGCCAGATAGGATTTTAGCAGAACTTGCCATTTCTGCACCACAGCCAAGGGTGCCTCAGCATAGCCATAGCCCGGCAAATCAACCAGATAAAGCCCATCACCCGCCGCGAAAAAGTTGATTTCCTGTGTACGGCCGGGGGTGTTTGAAGCCCGCGCCAATGCCTTGCGCCCAGTCAGCGCATTGATAAGGCTGGATTTACCAACATTTGATCGCCCAGCAAAACAAACTTCAATCCGGTCAGGGGGCGGCAGGTCCTGCATCGCCACAACGCCTTTGACAAAATCAACCGGCCCAGCAAAAAGCAGCCGCCCCTTTTCCAAGGCAAAGGGTTCGGGGTCTGGTGCAATGGGAAAGGGTAGTTTCACGCGATCACCTCAACAGGGTCATTCAGATGGATGATGCCACCCTGTACAACCTCGGCATAAACACCAAAATTTTGTTCGCCGACCGTGGCACGCAACGCCCCCAGCGTATCGGCATCATAAGCACCCGTTTGCGGATTGGCGGTTGTGGCTTTGCAGCGCACAATCGGTTCACGCACCAAAAGCTCAACCTTGCCCACCCGCAATCGCTGGCCAATCCAGCTCGCCTCATCCCAAGCGGCGGGGCCATCAAGCCACAGATTACAGCGCCAACGCTGCGGCGAAAGTGCTACGCCCATCACATCAGACAAAGCCACATTCGACGCCAGATTGGCAATAGATATTGATGGAAAGGACGTATCAGTCATGCCGCGGCCCGGCACCCGGATAATTTGGGCCGATGCAGGTTGTTCAGCCGGCATTAAAGGGGCAACCCAATCTAAAAAGCGGGGCAAATCAGCAGCCAGATCGGGATCAAATTCCAGATCAGGGCGGTTAGGATGGCAAAGCGTCACGCAGCCCGTCTCTTCTGCTACGCGCGCATCAATCGCCATAATACCGGGCACTTTTGAGCCCCGCGAAAAGTTTACGCATTCTCCCCAAACCGGGTGCGCCGCATCAACCGTGGCCCGCGCGTGGGCCACAGCCCAGGCCCGGTCCCATGGCATCGTCTGGCCGACCGCCAATGCCACATAATCTAACGCCTCACGCCCATGTGCCTTGATGGGATGGCGCCAGATATGGGCCAGTGTGGCCATCATTTTTCAGCCGGTTTTTTGCGGCCCACGCTTGCGCGAATATTGCCAAACACATTTGGTTTGTGGCCATGACTGCGCATGATCAGATATTGCTGGCTGAAGGTGATCATGTTGTTGGAAATCCAGTAAATCACCAAACCGCTGGCAAAGTTGCCCAGCATGAACATAAACACCCACGGCATCCAGGCAAAAATCATCGCCTGTGTCGCATCGGTGGGCGCTGGATTCAGCTTTTGCTGCAGCCACATCGAAATCCCCAACAGGATTGGCAGAACCCCAATAAAGATCGTGGCCAGCATTGACCCGGCATCTGGCACAGCCCAAGGGAACAAACCAAACAGGTTGAAAAAGCTTGACGGATCAGGCGCCGACAAATCGCGGATCCAGCCAAAGAACGGCGCGTGACGCAGCTCAATCGTTACAAAAATCACCTTATAGAGCGAAAAGAAAATCGGGATTTGCGGCAGGATCGGCAAACACCCAGCAGCCGGGTTGATCTTTTTCTCTTTATAAAGCTTCATCATTTCCATCTGAAGCTTCTGTTTATCGTCGCCCGCGCGTTCTTTCAGCGCTTCCATCTCGGGCTGCAATTCTTTCATCCGGGCCATGGAAACATAGGACTTATAGGCCAGCGGGAACAACAGTGCCTTAAGGAGCAGCGTCAAGCCAATGATGGCCAGACCCATGTTACCAATCACCCCATTCAGCCAATGAAGAATGTGAAAGATCGGTTTGGTCAGAAAGAAAAACCAACCCCAGTCGATCGAATCGACAAAGCCAGAAATGCCATCGTTTTCATAAGCCCGAATGGTTTCCCATTCTTTGGCACCCGTAAAGAGAAGCGTTGTGACCGTGCTGGCCTCACCCGGCTGCACCGTCACCACAGGCATACGGGTTTCCGTTTGGTAAACATCAGCCCGCGGCACATATTTTGACACGGCGGTAAAGGCTGACCCCGGCGTGGGGATCAGCGCCGACATCCAGTATTTATCGGTAAAGCCAATCCAGCCGTTGTCTGTGACCTCAATCACCTCTGAGGGCAGGCCATCGAGATCCATGGGTTCGGCATCTGGCATGTCTTTGTATTTTGTCTCTTGCAGCTTGCCATCCGACATCTGCACCAAACCTTCATGCAGCACCCAGATCTTTTGGGTGTTAGGCTCTCCATGACGAGCCACCAACCCATAAGGCTGCATGCGCGCCGGCACCGCGCCGACGTTTTCAACCCGCTGGGTGATCTGAAACATGAATTTTTCATCGACCGAAATCACGCGTGTGAACTGCAAACCGGCACCATTGTCCCAGGTGAGGGTAACAGGGCTGGTGGGCGTCAGCTGCACCCCCTGCGACAATGTCCATTGCGTGTTCGGGCCGGGCACAGCATCAGCGGCCAAATCGCCCGCAGGGGCATATCCATAAAGCGCGTAATAGGCCGAATCTTGGCCAGTAGGCGTAAAGAGCCGCACCAGATCTGATTGCGGATCCAGCGTTTCACGGTAGCTTTTCAACGACAGATCATCAATCCGTCCCCCAATCAACGAGATCGAGCCAGCCAGTTCAGGCGTGTCAATCTTGACCCTGGGGGCCGCTTGCGTCAGCGGCGCCGCAGTTTGGGCAGCAATCTCGGCTTGGGGTGCCTGCGGAAGCGTTGCAAGCTGCTCAACCGGCGTTTGCTCAACCGGCGCAGTTGGGGGCGGGAACAAAATGAACCACACCAAAATCACCAGAAAGCTCAAAGCCGTTGCAAGAATAAGATTCTTGTTCTGATCGTCCATCCGGAAGCACCGCCCATCACATAATTTTCAGGACCGGGTTCAACAGATTGGGATGGCAAAGGTCAAGGGCTTTCGGGCTTTTGCGCCGATTCCTGCCAAGAAGGTGACCATAAAGGGCGCACTATCCAGCATCAAACAGTGGAAAGCTGACCCCCAAGCTCCAAGCCAGCACCAAACCAAGCCCAAGCCCGGCCGACAGTGCGCCGAACCGCGGCGCCACCCAACGCCCCATCATGCCATATGTCATGAAAAACAGCAAAAGCACCGGCAGCACGATGATTAAAAAGATCAAACGATCCGGGTCGATCATGGCAGCAGCGGCCAACGATGCCATCATGCTCGCCCGCACCGCAATCCGCCGCACAATCCCACCCCGGCCTGCACCACTCGCGTAGCTGTCCGCCACCATAAACGGCACAGTGCCCAAAGCCAGCAGGGCGATGATGGCCAGCCGTTCTGGCGTCGGCCAAAAACTGGCCGCGTAACGATCCAGCGCCAAGCCAAACGCCACAATGCCCCAGATAACCAGTGTGCAACAGGGCACCACCGCCCGCTTGAGATCTGCGAGAAACTGATCCCAACCAGACCAAACCCGCAAAATAACCAATTGCGCCAGCCCAAGCACCGCCAGATGCACCAACAAATAATCTGCCACAAGCACAGGTAAAAACCGGGTATAAAGCAGCGGCACCACCAACGGCACCACGGCCGCAGGCGCCAAAATCGCCCACCAAAACCGCGCAGCCGTCACAGGCCGCTCTAGCGGCTGGGGCGGGGGCAGATCAGCCCCCGGCAACAGCGCCACAACAGGGCGAAACAGCGCCACGATACTGGCCAGCAACACCAATACCCACAGACCCGACGCGTAGATCGGCGCGGTGCTCGCACGATCAAAGGCACGGTCCAGCCAGGCGCGGGCCTCAATAATTGCGGGTTGGCTGAACAACACACCGACATGCTCAACCCCTGGGGCCACCGCCGCGCGACGGATCACACCGGGGGCCGTGACGGTCTGATTTTCTTTGGCCCCCGGCTGGACGGCGCGCAACGCCGCAAGCGATGCGGCGCGCAGGCCCGGCTCCCACGCCCCAGAAATCATCAAAAGCCGTGGGGGGGTTTGGGCTGTAATAGCTTGCGAAAAAGCAGAAATAGCCACAACGGCCCGCAGTGGGGTTCCCGCATCCGCTTCGGCCAAAGCAGCGCGGATCAAAACATCCGTAGCCATCGAATGGCCCAGCACGGCAATGGGCCCCACAGACAAATCACGCGCTTTGGCAATCAGCTTGCGGGTTTCACCAATGAGACGTGCGGTGGTCCCGTCAATCTGTGTAACATCACCCGACATAGGCACAGGGTTTCGGCCATGGCCCTGAAAATCGAACGCCAACACCTGATACCCGGCTTGCGCCAAATTGAACGAATAGGCCTGCATGATCGGGCGCGATCCGGCAAAACCATGGGCCACCACAACCATTGGCCCAGGGTCTTCGGCACCAAGGCGCTGATAAAGCGTAGCAGGCGTCGTGCCGACCATGATGTCTGATATCTCAAGCCCGGCGCGGCCACGCTCTAACATAACCACCGAAAGACCGATCAACAGACCTGCAAAAACAGCCAAAAAACGCAAAGGTGTCATCACAGGCGCCGCCTTAGGGCAAAAGGTCACGGGGTTATGATTATGCCCAAGGCCCACAAACCTGGCAACGGTCGATGTCGCACTGAAGTCTGCTGTTCTTAAAATAATAATTTGGAAGATGGTGGACCCGGAGCGATTCGAACGCCCGACCCTCAGATTCGTAG
>CALAXT010000074.1 GCA_937895435.1 uncultured Paracoccaceae bacterium
CCACGGTATGACGAACCTGCAGCCCGTCTTGCCGAGGAACGCATGATTGCATGGTTCCGTACCTATCTGGCCAGCTAGGGTTTATTGCGCCCTGCGACGGTCTGGTTAGCGAAATTATTCACTCTGGGTCGAACTGCGGCCCAGATCATAGGTAGTGATCTTTTTGTTGCACCAGGCCTGCGGCTCCATTGTCGCATCTGATGCCACGGGTATTATTTTTGCGCGCTAGGGCCCCCCTGCGTGGCAAACAAGTCACCAAGCTTTTTATAAGCCCTGGCCTTCACCGCGTTGCAACATTTGCGCTGACCTTTGGCGCATTTTACCTCTGCCGTTGACACACGCGCTTTTGTAAACGGGGGGGCAGTTTCTGGGGGAAGATATCGAACCGGTATGTGTGGTTTGATCTTTTTGTGGTTACGGAAATTCCTTCACGTGCGCGCGTGCAACAACTTATTTCGTATAACTTGATCAGTTCGCGAGCCGTACAGGGATGATATTGGGCTGGGTGTGGGGAAAATCGGCATCCAATTTTCAAACCAAAACAATGTCTAAGCTAGAAAAATTGGTGCCGCTGAAGGGACTCGAACCCCCGACCCCATCATTACGAATGACGTGCTCTACCATCTGAGCTACAGCGGCACTTTTCGGACGGCGGGGGTTTTGGGCAATATTTGGCGAGCATCACTCGAATCGCGCCTATTTTACCACACAGCCTGCCGTATAGGCCGCTTCACTAGCGACCTTGCTGCGGCGGTGCAACTGTCAAATTGCTGGGGTGCGTTGGTCTGAATGGAAAAATTGGGGCTGGCATGGGGTGTGATTTGGCCTGCACCTAGCTTGGCCCTTGACCTTGGGCATGGTCTGACCCTACTTCGGCCTACACGCAACGCGAAACAAAGGAACACTGCCATGGCCTTCACGCTGCCCGATCTGCCTTATGCCCACGATGCGCTTGCATCGCTTGGAATGTCGCGGGAAACGCTGGAATATCACCACGACCTGCACCACAAAGCCTATGTCGACAACGGCAACAAACTGATTGCCGGAACCGAGTGGGAAGCTGCAAGCCTCGAAGATATCGTGCGTGGCACCTATCAGGCTGGCGCTGTGGCGCAGAATGGCATTTTCAACAATGCCAGTCAGCACTGGAACCACAACCTGTTCTGGGAGATCATGGGTCCTGGCGAGGCCAAGGCCATGCCGGGTGTGCTAGAGGCCGCGCTGGTTGAAAGCTTTGGTTCGGTCGCCAAGTTTAAGGAAGATTTCGCCGCTGCCGGTGCGGGCCAGTTTGGGTCGGGCTGGGCGTGGCTGGTGAAGGATGCCGATGGCAGTCTGAAAGTCACCAAGACCGAAAATGGCGTGAACCCGCTGTGCTTTGGCCAAACTACGCTGCTGGGCTGTGATGTTTGGGAACATTCTTACTATATCGATTTCCGCAACAAGCGCCCCGCCTATCTGAGCAACTTCTTGGAAAAACTGGTGAACTGGGAAGCCGTCGCCGCCCGCATGTAGGGGCCTGGTTCCCGTTAGGGGCTAATATACGGGCCTGCCGGGTACGCCTGGCAGGTCTTTTTTTGTGGCAGAGCCTTGGGGGCGGGATTATGCGGGCCGGGTATTCTGATGCGACCAAAGGTATTGCGGCTGTGCTGTTGGCCTGCACGGTCTGGGGGCTGTCGCCCATTTATTATAAAGCCATTGCCCATGTTCCCCCGCTAGAGGTTCTGAGCCATCGCACCCTTTGGTCGCTTGGGATTTTTGCCGTAGTGCTGTTGGCGCAGCGGCGGTTGGCCGGATTAGGCGCGCTGGTCGTCAGTGATCGGTTTTGGGGCATTGCGCTGGCAGCGCTGATGATTTCGGTGAATTGGTTCACCTATATCTGGTCCATCCAAGCTGGCCATGGGGTTGAGGCCAGTTTGGGCTATTACATTTTTCCCTTGGTGGCGGTGTTGATTGGCATGTTGGCCTTTGGTGAACGGCTCAGCCGTTGGCAAGCGGCAGCGGTGGGGTTGGCGGGGGTGGCGGTTGTTGTGCTGACCTATGGTTTGGGGGTTGCGCCTTGGCTTGCCTTATTGCTGGCCACAACATTCGCGCTTTATGGGCTGATCAAAAAACGGTTGAACGCGGGGCCTGTGGTTTCTGTCACGGCCGAAGTGTTGGTGCTGTCGCCATTGGCGCTTGGCTATTTGGCCAGCCAGCATTGGGGCTGGTTTGGCGCAGGCGCAGGCCATTTTGGCCAAGATCTGCGCACAAGCGCCATGTTGGCGTTTTCGGGAGTGATCACGGCGCTGCCGCTGATGTATTTTTCCTATGCCTCGCGGCGGATCACGATGGCCAGTTTGGGGTTGGCGCAATATCTAAACCCAACGTTGCAGTTTTTCTGCGCAACGCTTGTCTTTGGCGAGCCGTTCAGCCGCTGGCATATGGCGGCTTTTGCGCTGATCTGGCTTGCGGTGGCGCTTTATTCAGCTGATCTGATCCGTCAGGATCGGGCGCGCAAAGCGGTTTCCAAAGTGGCTATGTCAGGTAAGACGGTGATATAGTCGCGCAGACTGGGATCGGCAAAGCCCTGAGCGATGACATGATCCATAAGCGCCACCAGCGGCGCCCAATACCCTGCGATATCCAGCAGGTAGATCGGCTTGTCATGCAGCGACAATTGTCGCCATGTCAGCACCTCAAAGAATTCCTCTAGCGATCCGGCGCCCCCCGGCAGCACCGCTATCACGTCCGAGTTCATGTGCATGACCTTTTTGCGTTCATGCATGTCTTCCGTGATAACCAGCATGTTCAGATCCAGCTTGCCCTGTTCGGCCAGCATCAGATGTTTGGGGATGACACCAAACGTGGCCCCGCCCGCCGCCTTGGCTGCCCGCGCCACCGTGCCCATCAGCCCAACATCGCCCGCGCCATAAACCAGCCGCCAACCCAGTTGGGCAATGGTTTGGCCAAGCGCTGTGGCTGCCTGAGCAAAGGCGGGGTTTGCGCCATTTCGTGCGCCACAAAAGACACAAAGCGATTTCATTGTGGGCTGCTGCGCGGTTTGAAACACTGTCATCTTGCCCATACCTTTAAAATAATGTTCTGTGCCCTGTGATAGCGGGCCGTGTGGCCCGGCTCAAGCATAAGCTGTACGGGCGGGCCGTAGATGCGGCCAAAACTTGGAAAGTTGGGAATGGCGCAGGGGCAGAATTTGACATCGCGACGCCGGCTTGCATTTGGCGCGATTGTGGTTGTGGGGGCATTTGGCGCTGTTGCGCTTTTGCGCCCGCTTGATGTGCCACAAGAGGAGCCAATGGCGGAACCTGTGGTCGTTGCTGCGCCAGATATTGCCGTGTCGCAGCCAAATGTGGGAAGCGCTGCCCCCGCGGTGGTTGCCCCCGAGCCGGCATCAGAACCTGCGCCCAAGTCTGAAATCCAGCCTGAACCTGCACCAACCGTGGCACCCTCGGGTGTCGAAGCTGGGGCCACGGAGGCGCGCCTTGCTGCCCCGGCACCGCAACCCGTCATCCCAACCTTTGCCCCACCCAGTTTTGACGTTGTGCGTTTGGCTGCGGATGGTGCCGCGCTTGTGGCGGGGCGCGGTGCGCCGGGCGCAGAGGTCACGGTGCTGGTCGATGGCACTGAGGTGATCAAAGTACCGGTTGCCAATGACGGTGGCTTTGCCGCGTTGTTTGATTTGCCCCCCAGCAATGATGCGCGCATTGTCGCGTTGCGCATGGACACGGCGGATGGCCAAACGATTGTTTCGGCCGATACGGTTTTGCTGACACCTGCGCCTGATGCGCCCGTGGTGGCTGATCTGGCGACTTCTCAGACACCAACACCCGAAACAGTCACATCAGAAGCCGCGACATCAGAGCCTGTTGTGGCGGCGCCTGCCGCCCCGGCTGCGCCAGCTGCACTGCTGTTGTCGGCGGATGGTGGGGTTGATGTGTTGCAGCCATCGGGTGATCTGCTGGCGCAAACGGTGGTGGTTGACACCATTGCCTATCAAGAAGACGGAACGGTCGTGTTGTCTGGGCGTGGTGCGGCCGGAGCAGCGACCAATATTTATCTTGATAACGCTTTGCGCGCACAGGCCAATGCTGATGCCAAGGGGGCGTGGCGTGCGCCTTTGGGCGATGTCGCGCCGGGCAGTTATGTGCTGCGGGTTGATCAGATTGCCGCTGATGGCACCGTCACTGCACGCTATGAAACCGGATTTGAACGCGAAGACCTGACGACGCTGCTGGCTGTTGCCGTGGCCGATCCTGTGGAAGATATGACGGTGGAACCGGTTGCAATGGCGCAGGCCATTACCGATGCGTTGCAAAGCTCAGATATCGGTGATCTGCAACCATCAAAGCCTGTGTCTGCCCTGTCGTCAAAGCTTGCGGTTGATCAAATCGGATATGATGCCGAGGGTGCTGTGGAACTGGCAGGGCGTGGTTTGGCGGGCAGCCAAATTGATGTGTTGTTGGGGGCTGAGCGCGTGGCGCGCCTGCAGGTGGGGGCTGATGGCGCATGGGATGTGCTTTTGGCCGATGTCGCACCGGGGATTTACACGCTGCGGGTGCAGCAGCGTGATGCCAGCGGCAAATTGCTTGATCAGATTGAAACCCCCTTTAAACGCGAAGACCCGGCTGCCGTGCGCGCTGTCGCTGCGCCTGAGGTGGCGGCGGTGGGCCAGCCTGTTTTGCCAGATGTCACCCGCGTGACCGTTCAGCCGGGCTTTACCCTGTGGCGGATTGCGCGAGAAAACTATGGCCGTGGCATTCTTTATGTGCAGGTATTCGAAGCAAACCGCGATAAAATCCGCAACCCTAATCTGATCTACCCCGGTCAGGTCTTTACGGTGCCAAACCCAACGCGTTGATCGGTTTGCCATGCGGTTGGTCTGGCCTTTTGGGTTGGGCCTGCGTAGGGATAGGGCAAGCGGTCGTGGGTGCGGCTGAGGATAAGGGGCGTTTGAAAAATGCGGCAGGGCAGCATGCGGGCAGAAGAGCAACGCGCGGCGGCACAGGCGGCCAGTGATCTCTCACGTCAGGAACGGCGCAGCGCGCTGCGCACCATCAAACGGGTGGTGCCCTATGTCTGGCCACAAGATGCTGCATGGGTGCGGCGTCGTGTCGTTTGGTCGATGCTGACGCTGGTGTTGGGCAAGCTGATTGCGGTCGTTTCGCCTATTTACTTCAAATCTGCAGTAGATGCGTTGGCGGGTGACGCGCCAGTATCAGACGGGCTTGCCATGTTTGGCATGGGGGCCATTGGCCTGACGCTGGCCTATGGCTTGACGCGGCTTTTGTCGATTGGGTTTCAGCAATGGCGCGATGTGATCTTTTCGCGCGTGGGTCAGCGCGCCCTGCGCAAACTTGCACTTGAAACTTTTACCCACATCCACCGTTTGTCGATGCGCTATCACATCACGCGGAAAACGGGTGGGCTTAGCCGCATTATCGAACGTGGGGTCAAGGGCGTTGATTTTCTGTTGCGGTTCTTGATCTTTTCGATCGGACCGTTGCTGCTAGAGCTGCTGTTGGTGGCAGGCATTTTGTTTTACTATTTCGATCTGCGCTATCTGATCGTCGTGGTGGTCTCAATCGGGCTGTATATCTGGTTCACCTTTGCTGTGACTGAGATGCGGGTAAAAATTCGCCGCGAGATGAACGACCAAGACACCGATGCCAATCAAAAGGCGATCGACAGTCTGCTAAATTTCGAAACTGTCAAATATTTTAACGCTGAAGCAATTGAGGCCAAGCGGTATGATGGCGCGATGGCGCGTTATGAAGCGGCGGCGGTCAAAACCAACGTCAGTCTGGCCTTTTTGAACTTTGGCCAGGGCTTGTTGATCACGCTGGGGCTGATCATCGTGATGGTGATGGCCGCATCTGAGGTCAGGCAGGGCACGCTGAGTGTGGGCGAGTTTGTGATGGTGAACGCCTATATGATCCAAATCTCAATGCCGTTGAATTTCTTGGGCACGGTGTACCGCGAAATTCGCCAAGCCCTGACCGATATGGGTGAAATGTTTGATCTGTTGGAACAACCCGCCGAATTGGTTGATGCCCCAAACGCGCCCGCGTTGCAGGTCAGCGGTGGCGCGGTTGAACTGGATAATGTCAGCTTTGCCTATGATCCATCGCGTCCGATCCTGCACGGGGTTAGCCTGAGGGTTGAGCCGGGCCAACAGGTGGCGATTGTTGGGCCATCTGGTTCGGGAAAATCCACCATTGGGCGGCTGTTATTTCGGTTTTATGATGTGACGGGCGGTGCATTACGTATTGATGGCCAAGATCTGCGCAGCGTCACCCAAGACAGTCTGCATGCCCAGATTGGTGTTGTTCCCCAAGATACGGTGCTCTTTAACGACACGATCTATTACAACATCGCCTATGGTCGCACAGATGCTGGTCAATCTGAGGTCGAGGCGGCCGCCCGTGCGGCCCGAATCCACGACTTTATTCTAAGTCTGCCGCAGGGCTATGACACGGCGGTCGGAGAGCGGGGGCTGAAACTTTCGGGTGGTGAAAAACAGCGGGTCGGTATTGCGCGAACGCTTTTGAAGAACCCCCCCATCTTGTTGTTAGATGAGGCGACAAGTGCGCTGGACAGCCAGACGGAACATGACATTCAAGATTCTTTGCGTGAAATGGGTCGGGGGCGCACCGTCATCACCATCGCCCATCGTTTGTCGACGATTGTTGAGGCGGATCAGATTGTGGTGCTTGAGGCTGGGCGGATTGTCCAACAGGGCTGCCATGACGATCTTTTGGCCGCCAACGGGCGATACCGTGCCATGTGGCAGCGTCAAAGCTCGGAACAAGAAGCCGAGCGTTTGCAGGCTGAAGCGGCGCGGCTTTTGGCCCAAGTGGCGGATTGATCGGGCCAACCCAGTGTTGGGCTTTGGGGCCACGGCGAAATGGGTGCAGGGCTTGGCAAGCCCGGCGCAATCGCGCTATGAAAGACAAGATTAAAGCCGTGCGCCCTTTCGCGCCCGGATGCGGAGGATCGAGTGAGCAATCCTGATAGTTTCATTGAAGAGGTGACCGAAGAGGTCCGCCGTGATCGTCTGTTTAATCTGATGCGCCGCTATGGTTGGATCGCGATTGCGGCGGTTGTTTTGCTGGTTGTAGGCGCTGCTTATAATGAATGGCAAAAGGCGCGTGATACGGCTGCGGCCCGGGCCTTTGGCGATGCGGTTTTGACTGCGATTGAGGCCCCAACGCCCGAAGAGCGGGCCGCGGGGCTGGCCGCCATTCAGGCCGATGATGCCGGACGGGCCTTGATGCTTGATCTGTTGTCGGCAGGACTGCGCCAACCGGGACAAGATGTGGCGGCAAGCTTGGCCACGCTGGGCCGAATTTCCGCAGACGCAACTTTGCCGCAAGCTTATCGTGATTTGGCACTGATCAAGCGCGTGCTGATTGCAGGCGATGCGCTGCCTGCGCCCGAACGAGATGCGGCGCTGGCCAGTTTGGCTGAGGCGGGGCGACCGTTCCGACCGTTGGCGATGGAACAGCAAGCGCTGGCCTTGGTGCAATCTGGGGATATCGCGGGTGCATTGGCAACAATTGCGGCAACCGAACAAGAGCCCCAAGCCTCAGCCCTGCAAAAGCGGCGGTTGGGTCAATTGCGGCAGGCGCTGGGTGGCGATGGCTTGGATAAATAAACAACAGCGGGCAGAGCAGCCCTTTGGGCCAACCGCCCGCCGAGAAAGGTCGCAGATGGCGATAGCGCAGGCCAAGGCTAAATATTGTGGTCCCCTTTTGGTGGGCGCGATGCTGACACTGGGATTGCTGGGCTGCGCCCCAAAAGAAGAAATTTTACAAGGCGAGCGGCTTGATCCGCGCACCGAAGTTGTGGGGCTGAACAGCCAAGCGCCTGCCAGCTTGCCCGTTGACGCGCCAAAACTGGCCTTGCAGCGTCCTGTCCGAAATGCCGATTGGCGGCAACAAGGCGGATCGGCCAGCCATGATACACCCCATCTTGATCTTGCCGCTGCACCCCAGCTGCGGTGGTCTGTGCCAATTGGCTTGGGCAACGGGCGCCAGCAACGTTTGTCGGCGACGCCGGTTGTTGCGGGGGGGAATATCTTTACGCTTGATGCTGCGGCCCGCGTCACAGCACTTGGGCTGGATGGCCAACAGATTTGGTCGCGCAATCTGACCCCTCGGCAAGAGGGCGCTGTGCTGGCCTCGGGTGGTGGCTTGGCGGTTGAGGGCGACACGCTTTTTGTGACCACAGGCTTTGGTCAGTTGGTGGCGCTGAACCGTTTGAATGGCGATGTGACTTGGGTGCAAGACTTTGATGCACCTGTAATGGCTGCGCCAACGGTGGCGGCAGGTCGCGTTTTTGTGATGTCTGAGGATGCCAGTGGCTGGGCGCTGGATGCCCGTGATGGCCGGGTGTTGTGGCGTATTGCTGCCACGCCAGCGCGGGGTGGCGTTCTGGGTGCTGCGGCGCCAACACTGAGCGATCGTTTGGCGATTTTTGCTTTTTCATCGGGCGATGTGCGGGCGGTGCTGCAAGACAGCGGATATCCGATCTGGGGCGAAATCGTAGCTGGGCGGCGATTGGGCCGGGCCTATAACGCATTTTTTGGTATCCCCGCCGCGCCTGTGCTGCACCAAGATCGGCTGTATCTGGCCAATCAGTCAGGTCAGTCCGTGGCGCTGGAACGTGCGACGGGTGACAGGGTCTGGGATTTGCCTGAGGGTGGGTATGGCCAATTTGTTGCGGTGAGTGGCGCGCTTTTTAATCTGACAGATGCGGGGCAGTTGATCCGATTAAATGCGGCAACGGGCGCGCGGGTTTGGGCGGTGGATTTGCCGCAGTTTGCAGCCGCCAAAGTGAAAAAACGCAAACGAGTCTATGCTCATTTTGGGCCAATTCTGGCTGGGGGACGATTGATCGTTGTGTCAGATGATGGCTTGATGCGCGCCTTTGATCCGCAGACGGGTGCGCTGATTTCGGCCGATCCCTTGCCGCAAGGGGCGGCAGTGGCACCGATTGTAGCAGATGGCACACTTTATATCATCACCGTTGACGGAAAATTGCACGCTTTCCGCTGACGCACGAACCGTGTAGAAGCCGCGCTTGGCCCGACCTTGTCGGGGCCTGCGGAGAAGGACACCATGAGTTTTACCCTTGCCATTGTCGGGCGCCCCAATGTCGGCAAATCAACCCTGTTCAACCGTTTGGTTGGACGCAAGCTGGCGCTGGTGGATGACCAGCCTGGCGTGACACGCGATCTGCGCGAAGGGGCTGCCCGTCTGGCGGATCTGCGCTTTACAGTCATCGACTCTGCGGGGTTGGAGGAAGTGACCGATGACAGCCTGCAGGGTCGGATGCGCCGCTTGACCGAACGCGCCGTTGAAATGGCCGATGTTTGTTTGTTTGTGATTGACGCCCGCCAAGGTGTCACGGCAACCGATCAGGTGTTTGCCGATATTCTGCGCAAAAAGAACGCCAATGTGATCTTGGCCGCAAATAAGGCTGAGGGGCGCGCGGCGGATGCTGGGGTGCTGGATGCCTATTCGCTGGGGTTGGGCGAGCCGCTGCGTCTTTCTGCCGAGCATGGCGAAGGGATGGATGAGCTGTATTATATCCTTCGGCCAATGTCAGAGGCCTTTGCCGCCCGCGCCGTGCAAGACAGCCCGGAGGTTGACGTTGACCTGACCGAGGCCGAAGCCGAACTGGGCGAAGAAGAGATTGAGGCAAACGCCCACAAGCCCACGCTAGAGCGCCCCCTGCAAATCGCCGTGATCGGGCGACCCAATGCCGGTAAATCGACCCTGATCAATAAAATCATTGGCGAAGAGCGGCTGCTGACTGGCCCCGAGGCCGGTATCACCCGCGATGCTATATCGGTGCAAAGCGAATGGGGCGGCGTGCCGTTTCGGATTTTTGATACCGCAGGCATGCGCAAGCGTGCCAAGATTTCTGACAAGCTGGAAAAACTGTCAGTCTCTGATGGCATTCGTGCCGTGAAATTCGCCGAAGTCGTTGTTGTGCTGTTGGATGCCGCCATTCCGTTTGAAACCCAAGACCTGCGCATCGCCGATTTTGCAGAAACCGAGGGCCGCGCCGTTGTGGTTGCAGTCAACAAATGGGATCTGGAAGAAGACAAACAAGAAAAGCTGACCGCCCTGCGGGATATGTTTGAACGTTTGTTGCCGCAGTTGCGCGGTGCGCCACTGGTCACGGTGTCCGCGCGCACGGGGCAAGGGCTTGATCGGTTGCAAGCGGCCATTTTGCGCGCCCACGATATCTGGAATCGCCGTATTTCCACGGGGCGCTTGAACCAGTGGCTGGCTGCGATGACCGAGGCGCATCCCCCCCCCGCGCCAGGCGGCCGCCGGATCAAAATGCGCTATATGACGCAAGTTAAGACCCGCCCACCTGGGTTTGTCGTGATGTGCGCCCATGCCGACATGGTGCCAGAAAGCTATAAGCGGTATCTGGTCAATGGGTTGCGCGCCAATTTTGATATGCCCGGCACACCGATCCGTCTGACATTGCGCAGCCAAAGTGATCAAAACCCGTTCAAAGACCGCACCAAACCGGGGCGCTCAAAGTTGCGCAAACACACCCAAGGCCGCGCGCCGGATTAATGCGGGCAGGCTGAGCGCTGCGCGTGCCTGTGTGTGATGGGCCGACTGCGGATGGGATACGCACAAAAAAACAGGTGCGGGGGATACCCTGCGCCTGTTTTCGTTTAATTGTCCATTTTCAGCGCGTTGATAAAGGCCTGCTGCGGAATTTCAACTTTACCGAATTGACGCATCTTTTTCTTGCCGGCCTTTTGCTTTTCAAGAAGCTTTTTCTTTCGCGTAACATCGCCACCGTAACATTTGGCGGTGACGTCTTTGCGCATGGCCGCAATGGTTTCACGCGCGATCACGCGCCCACCAATCGCAGCCTGAATAGGGATTTTGAACATATGCCGTGGAATAAGATCCTTCAGCTTTTCGCACATTGCCCGGCCGCGCATGTCAGCGCGGTCGCGATGGACCATCATCGACAGTGCGTCGACCGGTTCATCATTCACAAGGATCTGCATTTTCACCAGAAAATCCTCTTGATAGCCAATCATGGCATAATCAAAAGAAGCATAGCCCTTGGTCACGGATTTCAGGCGGTCATAGAAATCGAACACCACCTCATTTAGCGGCAGATCATAAACCACCATCGCGCGGCTGCCCGCATAGCTTAGATCCAGCTGAACACCACGGCGATCTTGGCAAAGTTTCAGCACATCGCCTAAATATTCGTCAGGCACCAGAATCGTCGCCTTGATCCGCGGCTCTTCGATGTGATCGACATACGTTAGGTCAGTCATATCGGCGGGGTTATGCAATTCGCGCATCTCGCCGTCTTTCATGTGCAGATGATAGACAACCGACGGTGCGGTGGTGATTAGGTCGATATCATATTCGCGTTCCAGACGGTCACGAATAACCTCTAGATGCAGCAAACCCAAAAAACCACAGCGAAAGCCAAAGCCCAATGCGGCCGATGTTTCCATTTCATAGGAAAAACTTGCGTCATTCAGCGCCAAACGCTCAATCGCATCGCGCAGGGGTTCAAATTCAGCACTGTCTACCGGGAACAATCCACAAAACACCACTTGTTGGGCCGGTTTGAACCCGGCCAATGGCGTGGTGCAGGGCTTGCGTTCATGGGTGATCGTATCGCCGACCCGCGTGTCGCGCACCTGTTTGATGCTGGCGGTCAACACGCCAATCTCGCCCGGCCCCAATTCAGCGATATCGACCATAGCGGGTTTGAGCACCGCGAGTTTTTCCACGCCATAAAGCGCGCCGGTTTGCATCATGCGGACGCGGTCGCCCTTTTTCAGAACGCCATCAATCACCCGCACCATGACCACAACACCCAGATAGGTGTCATACCAGCTGTCGACCAGCATTGCCTTAAGCGGTGCATTCCGATCGCCCGAGGGCGCAGGCAGACGGGTCACGATCGCCTCAAGCACATCGGGCACCCCGAGGCCTGATTTTGCTGAAATCATCACAGCATCAGATGCATCAAGCCCAATCACATCTTCGATTTGCTGACGAATACGATCTGGTTCGGCGGCGGGCAGGTCGATTTTATTGAGAACCGGCACAATTTCATGCCCTGCATCAAGTGCCTGATAGACATTGGCCAGGGTCTGTGCCTCAACCCCTTGGCTTGCATCAACCACCAACAATGATCCCTCGACCGCGCGCATAGAGCGGCTGACCTCATACCCAAAGTCGACGTGACCGGGCGTGTCGATCAGGTTCAGGATGTAAAGTTCACCATCCTGCGCCCGGTATTCCAAACGCACAGTGTTGGCCTTGATCGTGATGCCACGTTCGCGTTCGATATCCATAGTGTCGAGCAACTGCGCTTTCATATCGCGCGCGGCAACGGTGCCGGTCACCTGAATAAGGCGATCGGCGAGTGTGGATTTTCCGTGGTCAATATGGGCGACGATCGAAAAATTTCGGATGTGGCTGAGCTCTGTCATACCAGCGATATGGCTGGGAATTTGTCAAGGATCAAGCGGTTCCAGCGGGCTGGGCACAAGAATTCCAAAGATCAAGCGATACGATGGACCGCAGCGGCCTTTCACGCTATCACGGCCATCGAAAGCCCATAGGAACTATAACCCGACAGGTGCGTTGATGTCTGACCGTTCGATCCGTTTTACCCATGCCATCACCCGCGCCCCGGGGGCCAGTGTTACGGCGGGGTTGCGCGCCGTTGATACCGGCATGCCGGATCTGGCGCTGATGCAGCGCCATCATGCGCAATATGTGGCCTGTCTGCGCGAAACTGGGGCGGAGGTGATTGAATTGCCCGCGCTAGAGCAATTCCCCGACGCGCTTTTTGTCGAAGATACAGCCCTTTGTCTGCCAGAAGGGGCAGTGGTGATGCGCCCCGGCGCGCCCACCCGGCTGGGCGAGGCGGCACAGATGGCCCCGCATTTAGAAGCACTGTATGATCAGGTGCTTTGGATCAAAGGCCCGGGCACGATTGAGGCGGGCGATATTTTGACAACTGAGCGCGAAATTTTGGTGGGCCGTTCAGCGCGGACAGACGCCTTGGGTATTGCTGAACTGGCAGATCTGGTGGCGCCGTGGGGCTATCGCTTGCGCGAGGTCATTACCCCGCCGGGTGTTTTGCATTTTAAAACCGATTGTGCGTTGCTTGACCCCGAAACCATCCTATCAACGGCGCGATTAGCGGACTCGGGGTGTTTTGCGGGCTATAAGCTCATCAACACTGCCCCGGGGGAAGAGGCCGCGGCCAATGTCATTCGTTTTAACGACCGCGTGCTGATGCCCGCAGGCTTTCCCCAAACCGCCGAGCGTTTGGCGGCGGCGGGCTTTGATGTGCATCTGATTGGCAATTCTGAGTGTGCCAAGTTGGATGGTGGCATGTCGTGCCTGTCTTTGCGATTTTCACCCCCCCGCTAACGCCAGCTGTTTTGAGGCCCGCGTCTTTGCATAAAAGGCTTGGTATAAGAGACTGGACTTTTGCGCGCTAAGGTTGTCGACTGTGACCCAATATATTCTTTTGCGGGTTTTAAAAAGTTATGAGTCAACCGCCAGCAACGCCATTTAATGTTGTGATCATAGCCCAAGCTGGGCGGTTGCAATATGAAGCGGTGATATTTGCGGCGTCGTTTCGCGATGCAAATCCCGATTTTTCCGGCCGTCTGATTGTGGCCGAACCGCAGCCGGGCCCGCTGTGGCCGCAGGATCCGCGTATCTCTGATTCGGGGGTGCGTGATTTGCTGTTGGCGCTGGGCGCTGAAATTTTGCCCTTTGAAAACCACGTTTTTGGTGCCAGCTATCCGCATGGCAACAAGATTGAGGCGCTTTTGGCGCTGCCCGAAGATGTGCCGTTCGTATTTTTTGATACAGACACGTTGATTTTGGGGCCACTGTCGGATGTGGGCTTTGTCTTCGATCACCCTGCTGCCTCTGCGCGGTGTTCGGGCAGCTGGCCTGTGCCCACGCTTTATGGCCCCGGCCATGGCCAGATCTGGGCGGCGCTTTATGACCGGTTTGGTCTTGATATCACCCCCACGCTTGATCTGCGCTTTGCCGAAGATGATTGGCGGCGCTATCTTTATTTCAATGCGGGCTGGTTTTTTCACAGCTGCCCACAACGTTTTGGTGCCCGGTTTTTAGACTTTGCTCGCCAAATTCGGGATGATCCACCACTTGCGCTGTTGGGCCAATCACAAGATCCATGGTTGGATCAAATTGCCTTGCCGCTTGTCATTCATTCCTTTGGTGGCGGGCGTGCGGGGGATGAACTGGCCGGCTTAGATGGGGCAATCAGCTGCCATTATCGGTTTTTGCCGCTGCTTTATGCGCGAGAAAGTGATGCAGCGGTGGAAATTTTGGAAAATCTGGCCCGACGACAACCGATCAAAAAGGTTCTGCGTGGCAGTAATGCCGTGCGCAAAATGGTGTATCAGGGCAAGGGCGCAGTGCTTCGTGCGCTGTTTGATCGAGAATGCCTGCCCGCATCTGAGCGCGTGCTGCGCCAGCAGATCAAACAGGCAGGGCTTTGGCTGCGCTAATAACGGGTGCATTCTGTTGGCAACCATGCAATGCTGCGCCGCAGCATGGCATCAGTGGGGCATGATATGGCAGGCAAAGTGATCACGGTGGCCCAACAAAAGGGCGGATCGGGCAAGACAACTCTGGCTGTGAATTTGGCCGTGGCGCTTGCTGGGCAGGGCTATTCGGTGGCCCTGCTGGACACCGATCCACAGGGCAGCATGGGGCGGTGGTTCATGGCGCGCCGCGCGCGTGGAGACGTGGGGCTAGAGTTTTCAACTGCATCGGCATGGGGCGTGTCTTATGAATGCGAAAAGCTGCGCCAGAGCCGCGATTTTGTGATTGTCGACACCCCGCCCAAGGTTGACGCCGATTTGCGGCCTGCACTGCGCGAGGCGGATATGATTTTGGTGCCGGTGGCGTCAAGCCACGTGGATCTTTGGGCGACTGAGGGCGTGATTGATTTGGCCCGACGCGAACATAAGCGGGTGCTGTTGGTGTTAAATCGCGCCAAAGCAGGCACAAGGTTGGCCAACGAAGTGGCTGAGGCCGCTGGCCTTTTGGCCGCAGATCTGGCCATGCAGCGCCTGGCCAATCGTATTGTTTATGCTGAAACTTTGGGTCAAGGCCGTGCAGTCAGCGAAGGGCCAAAACACTCAGCCGCCCAAGCAGAAATTAACGCGCTGTGCGCTGAAATTCTGCATCATTTGCAGATGGCAGATGCCTGACGACCAACCCTGAACATCAAACTTGACCAACGCCTAAGATAAGAAAAGCCCGGCCAAACCGGCCAGGCTTTAGAATAAGGCTGCAGGTGTCTGCAGTTCGGGCGCGTCTGCGATCAGACGACCGGGGCGTCTTTGGTGGGGGCAGCCAACGCGGCACGCGGCGCACCGTTGCTGATTGGATCTTCCTGACGCTGAACCGAACCTTCGAAATGGGCACCCGATTCGATTGCAATAGTTTTGTGGATGATGTCGCCCTCAACCCGGGCTGTTGCGGTCAGGCGCACCTTTAGCCCGCGCAACCGGCCAACAACACGACCATTTACCACAACATCATCCGCCACGATTTCACCGCGAACCGTGGCACTTTCACCGACTGTCAGCAGGTGGGCGCGGATATCGCCTTCAACCGTGCCTTCGACCATGATGTCACCGGTTGTTTGCAAATTGCCAACAATCGTCAGATCCGACGACAAAACAGAGGCTTGCGCCTTGGACTTGGAAGGAGAGGTCGTATCCATTGTGCTTTTGCTCACTGATGTATCTGTTGTCTTGGATTTGTCAGCCTCAGCGGCCTGTTTTGGGCCGGGCTCGTTGATTCTGCTTTTAGAAAACATTTTTCGCCGCCTTGAGGTAGGTCATCGGGTTTACGGGTTTGCGATCAACGCGGACCTCATAGTGAAGGTGGGTGCCGGTCGACCTGCCAGTACTTCCCATATCACCGATCCGCTCGCCGCGCGAGACCTTTTGGCCCATTTTGACC
The DNA here is from genome assembly GCA_937895435.1 of uncultured Paracoccaceae bacterium. GTDB lineage: Bacteria > Pseudomonadota > Alphaproteobacteria > Rhodobacterales > Rhodobacteraceae > CALAXT01. Next base: position 16,038 of record CALAXT010000074.1, read on the forward strand.
CGTATTCGGGACAAGTGGCCGTAAACCGTCTCGCGTCCCAGTGCGTGGCGCAGTGAAACCATCTTACCATAGCCCGATGATGGGCCGGCATGGCTAACCACACCATCGGCTGCCGCATAGATCGGACTGCCATATGCACCAGCAAAATCAGTGCCTGCGTGCATGCGTTTGCCCTTGCCAAACGGATCGGTCCGCACCCCAAAGCCCGAGGTAAAGCGAAACGCTGTTTTAACCGGCATGCCAAACGGAAGTTTCTCGGCAAACTGGCGGGTCAGTTGTAATTCTTCCAGCTGACGCATCACGAAATTGGCGCGGGCTGACATATCGGCACTGGGGGCTGATTCGCCTGTGGTGATGTCTTCGGGCATCAACGGGCCGCCCTGACCAGAATAGCCAGACCGCAGGGTGCCCAAAATCTGATCTGTCGAAACCCCGGCGCTGCGCAGCATTTTTTTCAGTGGCTCCATGCCCCGAGTAACGCTGTCTTCCAATGTGGCCAAGATCTGGTCATTGCGCAGTGCCATTTCGCGCGTGTTACGGGCTAATTTTTCTGCCTGTTCCGCCGCGCGCTGAGCTGCTGCATCAGCTGCGGCGCGCGCTGTGGCGGTTTCAGTCAAGGCGATTGACAAAAAGCCCAGCGTCTTTTCCATGTCGCGTCCGCGGGCCTCGGGCGGGCGTGCCGACCCTGAGGCGGTGACAAGTGCGCCTTGCAAGCTTGCCGCGCGGGCTTCGGCCTCATCGCGTTGGGCTAGGGTGCGGCTGATGGTTTTCTGCAGCACGGCCAGGCCACGCTCCAGTTCTTCATTTCGGTCTTCGGCATTCAGCAGCAGGGTTTGCAATTGTGATAACTGGCCAAGGGCTTCGGTAAACCGTTCTTGGGCGATCATTGCGTCTTGGCCGCGGCTGTCGCGTTCTTGGGCCAAGCGCGACAGGCGTGTTTCATAAAGTGCCTGTTCGCGAAGCGCCTGCGCGCGTTCAGAGCCGGCGCCAATGGCTGCCATAAATACCAGCGCCGTTGCCAAAATCGACCAAGTCACCACCACCCCACCACCCGCAAGCGCGGCCAATTGTGTAAGCGGTCGCAGGCGAACAAAGCGTGTTTCCTGTTCTGATCGGATAAACACGCGCCGTTCTGGTAAGAACCGTTCCAGCGCGTGGTTCATACGGGCTGAAATCGTGGGGCGGGTGGTTTTCATGCGGCAGGGTCCGTTCTTAAGCAATCGGGTCGCCATAGGGCGTTACCGTCTGCTTAAGGACAAGAGGTCACCGCCCGCAACCATTCTTGTGCGGGCGGTGGGCGATAACCTGCCGATGATGTTTGGGGCGAGGCGGCCCTGAAGGCTAGAGCGCGCGTACTGCGGCCAGCACCTCGGCCACATGTCCGGGCACTTTTACCTTGTTCCAAATACGGGCAATGGCACCAGTGCCGTCGATCAAGACTGTCGTCCGTTCAACGCCCATGTAGGTCTTGCCATACATGTTTTTTTCAACCCAAACGCCATAATCTTCGCAGGTCTGGCCGTTTTCATCTGATACAAGTGCGATGCCAAGGCTGTGTTTTTTGATAAATTTGTCATGGGCTGCGATGCCGTCTTTTGACATGCCCAATATAACTGCACCTGCGGCTGCAAATTCGGCTGCGTGGCTGGTGAAATCCAGCGCTTCGGTTGTGCAACCGGGCGTGTCATCTTTGGGATAGAAATAAAGCACAACCGATTGGGGACGCAGCGACGACAGAGTGATCTGTTCGCCACCATCGCGGGGCAGGGTGAAATCGGGGGCAATCTGGCCTTGGGTAATCATCGGGCACTCCTTGTTATGACATGTTGCGGTGTTTTAGCGCAATGCGGTCCAGAAGAAAGAGACGCGCGCAAATTTGACCGCGCTGGCGTGTTGTTGGCGATGTTTGGCTTTGCCTCGGCTGGCGGAATGGGTCAAGACAACGAATAACCCGATCTTGCATCACCCCGGCCACCGCGCCCAAAGGCTTTTTTGTTTTTCGCTTCATGAAACATCGCCCTGCCTCTGTTTCTACGCCCAAGCACCGTCGGCCCGCGCGCCGTTGGGCGTTGCGCAGTGTGCTGTGGGGGGCTGTGTTTTTGGTGCTGTTGGGCTTTGGCGGTCTGGCCGGCATGCTGGCCTTGACGGGCCGCACGTTGCCGTTGCCGCAAATCGCCGTTGTCTGGGTTGAAGAGCAGGTGAATGCCCGTCTGGCGGGGGGTGGGACGGTGGCGCTGGGGGCTGTGGATTTGGTGGTTGATGCCGATCTTGCGCCTCGGCTTAGCTTGCGTGATTTGCGTTTGATGGATGCCAAGGGCGCGCCTTTGCTGAATTTGCCAGACGTCCGGGTGTTTTTGTCACCAGCCCTGATTACGGAACGCCGCTTTGCCTTGACCGAGCTGCGGGTTTTTGGCGCTGAGCTGACGCTGCTTCGGGATGCGACTGGGGTGATCCGTGTCGATATGGGGGCCAATGTTGGGACGGATGCCGGGCAATCGGCACCTTGGGATGTGGCGGGCGCGCAAGAGGCGCTGCGCCGCGCGTTGACCCATCCGCTGTTGGCCGATGTTACCCGGATTGAGGGGGCAGAGCTGACGGTGGTTTTGCGTGATGCGCAAAAAGATCGACAATGGCAATTTGATGCAGGCCGAATTTTAATCACCCAAAACACCGCCCAAGTGCAGATGGCGCTGGCGCTAAACGTGCCGATGGGTGCGGTTATGGGCCCGAATGCCGGCCCGGATGCCACAGTTTCGGTCGCGCTTGATATTGCCAAATCTGATGGCCAGGCCCAGCTTTCGGCGGATCTGCGCGGCTTGGCACCTGCTTGGATTGCGGCGCAGACACCCAGTTTGGCGGCTTTGGCGCAGCTGCGCGCGCCACTGTCGTTGCGTTTAGCAGCCCAGTTGGACCCGGCTGGTGTGATGGGGCCTGTCACAGGCGTGGCGCAATTAGGGGCAGGCACGATCGATCTGCCATCCGCGCTTGTGGCGGCGGATGGTGCACCCTTGGACCGGCGCGCACTTGGCCCAATTCTAAGCCCGGCTCTGGCCCCCAAAGGCCAGTTGGTGTTGGAGGGGCTGCGGTTTGGATTTTCCTATGATCCGGTGCAGCGGCGCATCGGGCTTGATGATGTGCGGCTGCAAAGTCCGCTGTTGCAATTTGCCGGGCTGGGGCATCTGGACTTGCCCGCAGTTGGGTTTGACCCGGCGCGCCCGATGGTGGCGCAGTTGCGGTTGGCAGATCTGCGGTTCACACCCAGCGGTGTTTTTCCAGCCCCCGTGGCCTTTGACCAGGCGGCGGTTGATCTGCGTTTACAGCTGTCGCCGTTTCGTCTGGATTTGGGGCAGGTGTTGCTGAGCCGTGGCGCGGGTGCTGCGCCGGGCCAAGACCCGCTGCAGTTTGAACTTAACGGCCAGATCGTTGCGTCTTCTGATGGGCTTATCGGGCGGTTTGATGGGGTATCGCCGCAGCTGTCAATCGATCAGATCATGGCGCTTTGGCCCAGGCAGGTTATCCCCATGACCCGTGCATGGTTGACGAAAAATTGGCAATCTGGCCAAGTGCGTAACGCGCGCCTGTCGCTGAGGGTGCGACCAGGGGGTCGGCCTGTGGTGGCGGTGGGCTTTGACTTTTCCGATGTTGCGCTGCGGGTCATTCCAACCTTGCCCCCCATCACCAGTGCACGTGGCTATGCGATGATTGAGCGTGATGGCCTGAGCGTGGTGGTGGATGCAGGCGGGCTGGCTGCGCCAAAAGGTGGGTGGGTTGATCTGGCAGGGTCTGTGTTTCATGTGCGGGACACACGACAAAAAGCGGCCATGGCGCATGTGGATTTGCGCAGCGAAAGCACCGTGACGGCCGCACTGTCGGTGTTAGATTTGCCGCCCTTTGGGTATCTTTCAAAAGCAAGCCTGCCGGTTGATTTGGCGCAGGGACGTGCGACGCTGGCCGTAGGGCTTGATTTTCCGTTGGCCAAACGGCTGGGCCCGGGTGATCTGCATCTGCAGGGCGGTGGCGTGCTGCGTGATGTGCTTTCGACGCAATTGGTGGCTGGGCGCAGCCTGCGCGCAGATGAAATGACGATTGCCCTGAACGACACGGGATTGGAATTGGCAGGGGCGGGGTGGTTTGATGATTTACCGTTGCAGGCCAAATGGCGTTTAGGATTTGGCGCAGCTTCGGGGAGCAAAAGCCGGCTTGAGGGCAAGGTGAATTTGTCACCGCTTGCCATGCGCACCTTGGGAATTGAGCTGCCAAATGGCGCACTGCGTGGCGCTGCGCCGGGCGATTTGGTACTGGATTTTGCCCCACAAAAGCCCCCTCGTTTTACATTTTCAACCCCGCTGACGGGCGCTGAGCTGGCGTTGCCGATGGTGGGCTGGCAAAAAACAGCCAAGACCGCTGGAAGGTTGGAACTTGAGGGCCGTTTGGCGCTGGGCTCTGCGCCAGCTGAGGTTGAGCGGTTTTTGCTCGATACGCCTGGCTTAGGGGCTGAGGGGGCTATTTTGCTCAACAACACGGGCGCGTTGAACCAGATCCGCCTGTCGCGGGTCGAAATTGGTGGCTGGCTGCGTGCCGAGGGCGCACTGATCGGCCAAGGCGCGGGGCAACCGCTGGCGATCCAGATTGACGGTGGGTCGTTTGACTTGCGACAGGCTAATTTTGTCAAATCACCAGCCTCTGAGTCTGGCCGGATGGATCTGACGCTGGATAAGCTGATTTTGTCAGATGGGATGATGATTACAGCGTTCAAAGCGTCCATCCCCCCTGGCAAGGGGCTGAGTGGCCCGTTTCAGGGGTTGGTGAACGGGGCTGCCGCCATCCGTGGCAATATCATCCCCACGAAAGAGGGCAGCAGTTTTCAGGTTTGGGCCGATGACGCGGGCGCAGTTTTTCGTGCCGCTGGCATCTTTTCCCGTGGCCAAGGTGGCACGTTTGAGCTGACATTGCGCCCTGAGACCGCGCCGGGATCCTATGTTGGTCGGATCAAAGTGGCCAATACACGGGTGAAAGACGCACCAGTTTTGGCCTCGCTGTTGGGGGCGGTAAGTGTGGTTGGGCTGATTGAGCAACTGAATGGTGCTGGGATCACCTTTAACGAGGTTGACGCCGACTTCCGTCTGACCCCTCAGGGTGTTGAAATTTCGCGGTCAAGCGCAGTGGGAGCCTCGCTTGGGGTGACGATGGCTGGCACATATCAGCCCAAAACGGCGCAGATGAATTTTACAGGCTTGATTTCCCCACTTTATCTGGTGAACGGCTTGGGCAGCATTTTGACCCGCCGTGGTGAAGGCCTGGTGGGCTTTGATTACAGCCTGACCGGCCCTGCTGATCAGGTAAAGGTGGCGGTCAATCCGCTTTCGATCTTGACGCCCGGGATGTTTCGCGAGTTTTTCCGCAAGCCCCCCCCAACGCTAAAGAATGGATCTGGCGGATGAAGCTAAGTGATTTTGATTTTGATCTGCCCGACGCGCTGATTGCAACGCGCCCAATGCGTCCGCGCAGCGCTGCACGGCTGTTGCTGGCTGATGGTTCTGATCATATCCAAGATCGCCATGTTGGTGATTTGCCCCAGATTTTGCAGCCGGGGGACCGGCTGGTGATCAATAACACCAAGGTCATTCCTGCCCGCCTGTTTGGTCAGCGTGTCCGCCAGATGCCAGATGGCACACAAGTTCTGGCCAAGGTGGATCTAACCTTGCTGGCCCCGCGCGCCGATGGCCGTTGGCAGGCGTTGGCGCGCCCACTGCGCAAACTGCAAACCGGTGATGTGGTCGTGTTTTCAGATATGCTCAGCGCCACAGTTACTGAACGATCTGACAGCGATGTTGTCGTGGCGTTTTCCTGCATGGGTGACGATTTTGATCGGGCTTTGGCGCAGGTGGGCCAGATGCCATTGCCGCCCTACATCGCCGCCAAACGCCCCGCCGATGCCCAAGATACCACCGATTATCAACCGCTTTTCGCCCGCCACGCCGGGGCCGTGGCTGCCCCGACGGCCTCATTGCATTTTGATGCCGATCTGATGGCACAGTTACGCGTGCGGGGCGTGGCCTTTACCGAAGTGACGCTGCATGTCGGGGCGGGCACTTTTTTGCCCGTCAAAGTCGAAGATGTCAAAACCCACCGCATGCACGCCGAGTGGGGCGAGGTAACCGAGAGTGCCGCTGCCGAAATCATGGCCACCCATGCGGAGGGTGGGCGCGTGATAGCTGTTGGGACAACCGCGCTGCGCTTGATTGAAAGTGCGGCCACAGGCCCTGGTGTGATCGCGCCATGGCGCGGCGAAACTGATATTTTCATCTATCCTGGCTACGCATTTCGGGTAACCGATGGCCTGATGACCAATTTTCATCTGCCAAAATCAACCTTGCTGATGCTGGTATCAGCCCTGATGGGCGCAGACCCGATCCGCCGAATTTATGCCCATGCAGTGGCGCAGCGCTATCGGTTTTTTTCCTATGGTGACGCCTCGCTTTTGCTGCCAAAGGGCGCTGCCCGTCGGTGATCTGTCGCGGCTGAGTGGATGGTTTGTGCCAAACATGATAGGTTGGTTTTTTAAAGATATGGGGCACGACCCCAAAAGGAGGCGCCATGTTCACGGTTATCGGAACATCCTGGCCATTGCTGCTGGGTGTGATGCTGCTGATGGTGGGCAATGGCATGCAGGGCACCCTGCTGGGCTTGCGCGGCGCGATTGAGGGTTTTGGCACGCTAGAGCTGTCGATCGTGATGTCTGGCTACTTCGTTGGGTTTTTGGGTGGCTCACGGCTGACCCCCAAGCTGATCCGGCGGGTGGGGCATGTGCGGGTGTTTTCGGCCTTGGGCTCGCTGGTGTCGGCCATTCTCATTCTTTACCCCGCCGCGCCCGATTGGGTGGCATGGTCGGTGATGCGAGTGATCATGGGCTTTTGCTTTTCAGGTATCTATGTCACCGCTGAAAGTTGGTTGAACAATTCATCCAGCAATGAGACCCGTGGTCAGGCGCTGTCGCTTTACATGATTGTGCAGATGATCGGTATTATCGCTGCACAGGCATTGGTGAATGCTTCAGACCCATCGGGATTTTTGCTGTTTGTTATCCCATCGGTTCTTGTGTCGTTGGCCTTTACGCCGATTTTGCTATCGGCCAGTCCCGCGCCGACTTTTGATACGACCCAACCGATGACTGTGCGGCGACTGATGCATATTTCGCCGCTGGGCTGTGCGGGGATGCTGCTGACGGGGGGCGTGTTTTCCGCGCTGTTTGGCATGGTGTCGGTTTGGGGCACGATGCAGGGGCTGACGGTGCCCCAGATTTCTTTCTTTATTGCTGCAATTTATGTGGGGGGATTGCTGTTCCAATATCCGATTGGTTGGCTGTCAGATCGGATTGACCGCCGTAAACTGATCTTGTGGCTGTCTGTGGTGGGAACGGTGGCGATGTCGGTGGCCTTTTGGCTGGCGCCGCCCTTTGCGGTCTTAGTTGGGCTGGCGCTGGTGGCGGGGGGCATCGTGAACCCGCTTTATTCGCTGCTGATTGCCCACACGAACGACTTTATTGACAACAGCGAAATGGCGGCTGCCTCGGGTGGGTTGTTGTTTTTGAACGGATTGGGCGCCATTGCGGGCCCGTTGGTGACGGGTTGGGTGATGGATCAAATTGGGCCAGGGGGCTTTTTTGCCTTTATTGCGGCGTTGATGGGGACGCTGGCGCTTTATTCCGGTTATCGCATGACACAACGTGCCGCGCCCACGGGCGACACAGTTGGGGGGTTTGCCACATTGATGCCTTCCGCCTCTGTCCTTGCGGTTGAGGCTGTGTTGGAGCAGAAACAACCGGGTGGGGGCACGCGCGACGACTAGGCCGCGCCAGAGCGGGGGAGTGTGGCGGATGAAAAACAATGTGGCCGGGCCGCAAGAGGTGTTGGACTTTTGGTTTAAGACGTTGACGCCCTCTGACTGGTATGTGGGTGGCACAGAAATTGATGCTGAAATCACGCGGCGGTTCGCGCCCGCATGGGATCAAGCGGTGGCCGGGCGGCTTGATCATTGGCGTGTGTCTGCTCAGGGTGTGTTGGCCCATATCCTGTTGACGGATCAGATGCCGCGCAACATGTTTCGGGGGGGTGCTACGGCCTTTGCCAGCGACGCCATCGCGCGGCGTGCGGCTTTTCTAGCAATCAAGAACAAGGTCTTTTTAAAGATTGATGAGCCCGCACGTCAGTTCTTTTTTCTGCCGCTGATGCATTCAGAAAGTGCTGCTGATCAGGATGCTTGTGTGTGTATGTTTCTGATCCATATGTCTGCTGGTGGTGCCGACAATTTGTTGCATGCCCGCGCGCACCGTGAGGTGATTCGTCGCTTTGGCCGCTTTCCTACCCGTAATCTGGCATTGGGGCGCACCTCTACCCAACCTGAACAGGCCTACCTGGCGGCGGGCGGCTATGGTGCGATCGTGCAAGAGTTGCGTGGCTGACGGGGCAATTGTCTTGCGTAAAAAAATAGTTTAAGGTTAAACCAGTTTCAAATATGCCCCCGTGCCTCATGGGCTGCCGGGGCAGACCCATGGGGCGGAGGCGGCGATGGCTGACAAAAACTTTGACATGATCGTGATTGGTGCGGGGCCTGGGGGCTATGTTGCTGCCATCCGGGGGGCGCAGCTTGGGCTGAATGTGGCGATTGTCGAACGTGAGCATCTGGGTGGCATTTGTTTAAACTGGGGCTGTATTCCGACCAAGGCGATGTTGCGTTCGGCCGAGGTGTTTCACCTGATGCAGCGCGCGAAAGAATTCGGTTTGAGCGCCGAAGGGATTGGGTTTGACCTTGATGCCGTGGTCAAGCGCTCACGCGGGGTGGCCAAACAGCTGTCGTCTGGCATTGGTCATTTGATGAAAAAGAACAAGATCACCGTGTTCATGGGCACGGCCACCCTGCCGGGCCAAGGCCGGGTTGAGGTGGCAGGCGAAAAGGGCTGTGAAACGTTAAGTGCGCCGGCCATCGTGCTGGCCACCGGCGCGCGTGCGCGCAGCCTGCTAGGGTTAGAGCCTGATGGTGATTTGGTCTGGGCCTACAAAGACGCGCTGACCCCAAAGCGGATGCCAAAAAAGCTGCTGGTGATCGGTTCTGGCGCCATTGGCATTGAATTCGCCAGCTTTTTCAACACACTGGGCGCTGACACCACGGTTGTTGAGGTGATGGACCGAATATTGCCGGTCGAAGATGCCGAAATTGCGGCTTTTGCCCGAAAATCGTTTGTCAAACAGGGTATGAAGATCCTTGAGGCGGCGACCGTCAAAAAATTAGATCGCAGCCCGGGCAAGGTTGTGGCCCATATCGAGATGGCTGGAAAAATCACCACCCAGGAATTTGATACTGTGATTTCAGCGGTGGGTATTGTTGGCAATGTTGAGGGTCTGGGGCTTGAAGCCTTGGGGGTAAATATCGACCGCACCCATGTCGTGACAGATGCGTTCTGTCGTACTGGGGTTGCTGGGCTGTATGCGATTGGTGATATCGCCGGTGCCCCGTGGTTGGCGCATAAGGCCAGCCACGAGGGCGTAATGGTTGCCGAACTGATCGCGGGCCAGCATCCACACCCCATCAAGCCGAATTCGATTGCCGGCTGCACCTATTGCCATCCGCAAATTGCATCAGTTGGCCTGACCGAGGCCCGCGCCAAAGAGGCCGGCTATACGCTGCGGGTGGGCCGCTTTCCGTTCATTGGTAATGGCAAGGCCATCGCCTTGGGCGAAGCCGAAGGCATGGTTAAAACAATCTTTGACGCCAAAACTGGCGAGCTGCTGGGTGCGCATATGGTGGGCGCCGAGGTGACTGAACTGATCCAAGGCTATGTTGTCGGGCGCGCGCTGGAAACCACCGAAGAAGATTTGATGCAAACTGTCTTTCCGCATCCCACGCTGAGCGAAATGATGCACGAATCGGTGTTGGATGCCTATGGACGCGCGATCCATATTTAGGACATACCTAGGGTTGTAATAACCTTGGGGATGCACGTATGCCGACCATCTTGATTTTGCTGCCGACGGCCGGTCAGGTGGCCACGGGGTTTCTGACCTCAATCATTGGGCTGACACAACAGTTTGCCCGGCAAGGCATTACATTTGGTCTGAAACATTACGAATTTTCTGATCTGGTCGTGTCGCGCAACTATTTGATGTCTTATTTTCTGTCAGACAGTCGTTATACCCATGCGCTCATGCTCGACAGTGATCTGATTTTCAAGCCCGATCAAATCTTGCGTATGTTGGAATTCGATCGGGATTTCGTTGCGGCCCCCTATCCACGGCGCACCATGTCCTTTGATCGTTTTCACGCGGCCGTGCTGCAAAACGAAGCATGCCCCCCCGAACAGCGTCGAACGCCTTACGAATTGGCCGCGGCCAGTTTTTCTTATACGATACAGCCGGGTTTTTTCTCTGATCAGCCGGGGGCACCGCGTTACGATGGGTCGTTTGTTACCTCGGGTGGGGTGGGGGCTGGATGTGTTTTGCTGCGGCGCGCAGTGCCCGAAGCCATGGTGGCGCGGGGCGTGGCCCATCCGCTGCCATTTCAGGGCACCCTGCCGATCTATGCAGATGCCCCCCGCTTTCACGATTTTTTCAGCCATAAGTTGGATGAAGCGGGCGAATTTTACTATGGCGAAGATCAAAGCTTTTGCCACCGCTGGGTGGTGGGCTGTGGTGGCGATATTTGGGTCGATACCCGTGCCAAGATTGGCCATGTTGGGGCCTTTACCTTTTGGGGGGATCCGCAACAGGTGCAAAGCCCACCCTTTGCCCCGCCGCCTCCGCAGGAATGATGCATCTGGCTTGGCCTTGGGCCGGGCTTGCGCTAGATGCTGTTCATAACCCTCGCGGGGGGTATGGGGGCAGGCATGGCCGAACTAAAAACAATTTCCGTGCGCGGTGCGCGGGAACATAATCTGAAAAATATCGATGTAGATATTCCACGTGACCAGTTGGTGGTGATCACCGGTTTGTCGGGGTCTGGGAAATCTTCGTTGGCGTTTGACACGATTTATGCAGAGGGCCAGCGGCGCTATGTAGAAAGCCTGTCGGCCTATGCCCGGCAGTTTCTGGATATGATGCAAAAGCCCGATGTTGATCACATATCAGGCCTGTCGCCCGCGATTTCAATTGAACAGAAAACCACCAGCAAAAACCCGCGCTCGACCGTTGGCACCGTTACAGAGATTTATGATTATCTGCGCCTTCTGTTTGCGCGTGCCGGCACACCGTTTTCGCCCACCACTGGCCTGCCTATCGAAGCACAGCAGGTGCAAGATATGGTTGACCGTGTCATGGCCCTGCCCGAGGGCACGCGGGCCTATCTGCTGGGCCCAATTGTCCGTGATCGCAAAGGCGAATACCGCAAAGAATTCATCGAATTACGCAAGCAGGGCTTTCAGCGTGTAAAGGTCAATGGCAGCTTTCATGAATTGGAAGAACCACCCGTTCTGGATAAGAAATTTCGCCATGACATTGATGTGGTCGTTGATCGGATCGTGGTGCGCGATGGGCTGCAAACCCGGTTGGCCGACAGTTTGCGCACTGCGCTTGATTTGGCTGATGGCATCGCCGTTCTGGAAACTGCCCCCACGGAGGGCGAGCCTGAGCGTTTGACGTTTTCGGAAAAATTCGCCTGTCCGGTGTCGGGCTTTACCATCCCCGAAATTGAACCGCGGCTGTTTTCGTTTAACGCGCCTTATGGTGCCTGTCCGGCCTGTGATGGGCTGGGGGTTGAACTGTTTTTTGACGAACGCTTGATGGTGCCAGATGCGACGTTGACACTGGCCAATGGCGCAATTGCCCCCTGGCGCAAGGGCAAAAGCCCCTATTTCATACAAACCATTGATGCCATCGCCAAACATTACGGCTTTGATAAGCGCAAGGCTTGGAAAGACCTGCCGCCAGAGGCGCGCGATGTGATGTTGCACGGCTCGGGCGAAACAGAAATTGCCTTTCGCTATGACGAGGGTGGGCGGGTTTACAACGTCAGCCGCTGTTTTGAAGGCGTCGTGCCCAATATGGAGCGCCGCTACCGCGAGACAGATTCGACTTGGGTACGGGAAGAATTTGAACAGTTTCAAAACAACCGCCCCTGCGGTGCCTGTGGTGGCTTTCGTCTGAAACCCGAAGCGCTGGCGGTCAAGATTGCCGGATTACACGCGGGCCAAGTGGTGGCGATGTCGATCCGTGATGCTTTTGCTTGGGTCGAAACGGTGCCGGCGGCGCTGAGTGTGCAAAAGAATGAAATTGCCCGCGCGATTTTAAAAGAAATCCGTGAAAGACTGGGCTTCTTGATCAACGTTGGATTGGATTATCTGACACTGTCTCGTTCTGCGGGCACTTTGTCGGGTGGCGAAAGCCAGCGGATCAGACTGGCAAGCCAGATTGGATCGGGGCTGACGGGGGTGCTTTATGTGCTGGATGAACCTTCTATCGGTTTGCATCAGCGTGATAACGATCGGCTGCTTACCACGCTGAAAAATTTGCGTGATCAGGGCAATACCGTGATTGTTGTTGAACATGACGAAGATGCAATTCGCACTGCTGATTACGTGCTTGATATCGGGCCTGGTGCCGGGGTGCATGGCGGCCAAGTGGTGGCGCGCGGCACACCGGCCGAAATCGCGGCTGATCCGGCCAGTCTGACGGGGCAATATCTGACCGGTGCGCGTGCGATCAAAGTGCCCAAGACCCGTCGCAAGGGCAACGGCAAGACGCTGCGTGTGGTGAAAGCGACCGGCAATAACCTGCAGTCGGTTACGGCTGATTTTCCGCTGGGCAAATTTGTCTGCGTGACGGGTGTGTCGGGCGGCGGTAAATCGACCCTGACGATTGAAACGCTTTATAAAACCGCTGCGATGCGTCTGAATGGTGCGCGCGAAACGCCTGCACCTTGTGAGACGATCACTGGATTTGAGCATTTAGACAAGGTGATTGATATTGACCAACGTCCAATTGGGCGCACGCCTCGGTCAAACCCTGCCACCTATACCGGGGCCTTTACCCCGATCCGCGATTGGTTTGCAGGCCTGCCCGAAGCAAAGGCCCGTGGCTATAAGCCGGGGCGGTTTTCGTTCAACGTTAAGGGGGGGCGGTGCGAAGCATGTCAGGGCGATGGGGTTCTAAAGATCGAAATGAACTTTCTTCCTGATGTCTATGTCACCTGTGAGACATGCAAGGGCGCGCGCTATAACCGTGAAACGCTTGAGGTCAAGTTCAAGGGCAAAAGTATCGCAGATGTGCTGGATATGACGGTGGAAGATGCGCAGGGCTTTTTTCAGGCGGTGCCGGCCATTCGTGAAAAAATGGATGCGTTGGTGCAGGTGGGCTTGGGCTATATAAAGGTTGGCCAACAAGCGACGACCCTTTCGGGGGGGGAGGCGCAGCGGGTCAAGCTGTCAAAAGAGCTGGCGCGCCGCGCGACGGGGCGCACGCTTTACATTTTGGATGAGCCCACCACAGGGTTGCATTTCGAAGATGTGCGCAAATTGTTGGAAGTGCTGCATGAATTGGTTGATCAGGGCAATTCAATGGTGGTGATTGAACACAATCTTGATGTGATCAAAACCGCAGATCATCTGATTGATATTGGCCCTGAGGGGGGCGATGGTGGTGGCAAAATTGTGGCCGTTGGTACGCCCGAACAGGTGGCCAAGGTCGGGGCAAGCCACACGGGCCACTATCTAAAAGCGCTGTTGGCTGGCAAAAACTGATAAAGCGGGCCTTTTGCGGCCCGCCCTTAGGGCGTGTTTTTAGCGTTCTGGGCAAACCCTGGCTGTGGTTGGACGTTATCTGCGCTGTAGACCACAGGTGGAAATGCCAAAGATCGAGTAAGCTGGGCAATTGCCAAGCAATCCGGTCACCAATGGCACGACGCCGATCAGGTAAAGCCAGTGCGGGCCGGTGCCAAGCCGCAGAAAAAATGCGGCCACCAACGCGGTGCCGACCACGATTCTTAAGATCCTGTCGATTGAGCCAATATTTCTTGAAAACATCTGTTCTGTCCTTTGCTATGGGCCATGCTGACAAGCCCAAGGCTAACAGAACCTGCGGCGGCCGTGATGATCTGCATCAAGGCCGCCGCAAATGGATCAATCCATCTGTTTAAAGTTGAACGCCGCCCCTTCTTTGATGCCCGAGGGCCAGCGCGCGGTGATCGTTTTGGTGCGGGTGTAGAACCGGAACGCATCTGGCCCGTGTTGGTTCAAATCGCCAAAGGCTGATTTTTTCCAGCCGCCAAAGGTGTGATAGGCCAGCGGCACTGGAATGGGCACGTTGATGCCGATCATTCCGATGTTGACCCGCGCGGCAAAATCCCGCGCTGTGTCACCATCACGGGTATAAATGGCGGTGCCATTGCCATATTCATGGTCCATGGCCAAGGCCAGCGCCTCTTCGTAGCTTTGGGCGCGCACGGTCGACAAGACAGGCCCAAAGATTTCTTTGCGGTAGATATCCATGTCGGGTGTCACATGGTCAAACAGGTGTGGCCCAACGAAAAAGCCGTTTTCATAGCCTTGCAGGCTGAAATCACGCCCATCAACCACCAGTTTTGCCCCCTGCGCCACGCCGGTTTCCACCAGACGGTGAATGTTGGCCTTGGCGGCTGCCGTCACGACGGGGCCGTAATCTACGTCATTGCCTGCTGTATAGGGGCCAACTTTCAGCTTTTCCAACCGTGGGATCAACCGTTCAATCAGCGCATCTGCGGTGGCATCGCCCACTGGCACGGCCACCGAGATTGCCATGCAGCGTTCACCTGCTGCGCCATAGCCTGCGCCCACCAGCGCATCGGCGGCCTGATCCATATCGGCATCAGGCATGATGATCATGTGGTTTTTGGCACCGCCAAAGCACTGCACCCGTTTGCCGTTAGCGCACCCGCGGCCATAGATATATTCTGCGATCGGCGTTGATCCGACAAAACCCACGGCCTGGATGATTGGGTTGTCCAAAATCGCATCCACGGCTTCTTTGTCGCCGTTGATCACCTGCAAGATGCCATCAGGCAGCCCGGCCTCTTGCAGCAGCTCGGCCAGCATCAGCGGCACAGAAGGATCGCGCTCGGATGGCTTCAGGATAAAGGCATTGCCGCAGACCAGTGCGGGGGCAAATTTCCACATTGGGATCATGGCTGGGAAGTTAAAGGGCGTGATTCCTGCCACCACACCCAAAGGCTGGCGCATCGAATACATGTCAATGCCGGGGCCGGCGCTGTCGGTGAATTCACCCTTGAGCAGGTGCGGGGCGCCGATACAGAACTCGGCCACTTCCAGTCCGCGCTGAACATCACCCTTGGCGTCGGGCAGGGTTTTGCCATGTTCGCGTGACAGCGCTTCGGCCAGTTTATCCATATCGCGGTTCAACAGACGGACAAATTCCATCATCACCCGCGCGCGGCGTTGTGGGTTGGTGGCCCCCCATTGCGGCTGGGCGGCTGCGGCGGCGGCCACAGCGGCATCCAACTCGGCTATGCTGGCCAGCGGCACGCGGGCCTGAACATCGCCGGTGGCTGGGTTGAACACATCGCCAAACCGTCCGGATGTCCCTTTGACATGCTGGCCGTTGACCCAATGGCTAAGCTCTTGCATCGCTGTCTCCCTTTGAAAATATCTGCCTTACCTTAGTCTTGCAAAATTGCGGGGAAAAGGCACAAGTTTCCAAAGCTGTTTTGCAAAAATATGGGTACAGGCAATGGATCTGGGCGATTGGGATGATCTGCGGGTGTTTTTGGCTGTGGCCCGGGGCGAAAGCTTGTCATCGGCGGGGCGGGTGTTGCGGCTTGATCC
>CALAXT010000075.1 GCA_937895435.1 uncultured Paracoccaceae bacterium
GGTGCGCTGCGGGCGCGCGGTGTGGAAAAAGGCGACCGGGTAATCGTCTATATGCCCATGATCCCCGAAGGGCTTGAGGCGATGCTGGCCTGCGCCCGGATTGGGGCCATTCATTCTGTTGTTTTTGGTGGGTTTGCAGCAGCTGAACTGGCAGTGCGCATTGATGATGCCAAGCCCAAGGCGATCATCGCCGGGTCTTGTGGGATCGAGCCGGGGCGGATTGTGGCCTATAAGCCGCTTTTGGATGGCGCAATTGAAATGGCCAGCCACAAGCCTGAGTTCTGTGTGATTTTTCAGCGTGACCAGGCCCGCGCTGACATGACTGAGGGCCGTGATTTTGATTGGCTGCAGATCCAACAGGCCGCAAGCCCCGTGCCTTGTCTGCCGGTTGAGGGCAACCATCCGGCCTATATTCTTTACACCTCCGGCACGACGGGTCAGCCCAAGGGGGTGGTACGGCCAACGGGTGGGCATTTGGTGGCGATGGATTGGACGATGCGCCACATCTATGATGTTCAACCCGGCGAGGTATTTTGGGCTGCGTCAGATATTGGATGGGTCGTGGGGCACAGCTATATCTGTTACGCGCCGCTGATCCACGGCAACACCACAGTTGTGTTTGAGGGCAAGCCGGTCGGCACCCCGGACGCGGGTACGTTTTGGCGCGTTGTTCAAGATCATGGCGTGTCTGTGTTGTTCACGGCCCCCACCGCCTTTCGCGCGATCAAACGCGATGACCCGGCGGGTAATCTGATTGGCAATTACGACCTGTCGACATTGCGCATGCTATTTTTGGCTGGTGAACGGGCAGACCCTGATACGATCATTTGGGCACAAGAAAAGCTGGGCGTGCCAGTGATTGATCATTGGTGGCAAACGGAAACAGGCTATGCCATCGCGGCCAACCCCATTGGCATTGAACATCTGCCGGTTAAGATTGGATCGCCCACTGTGGCGATGCCTGGTTATGATGTTGCGGTGCTTGATGAGGGCGGCCACCGCGTGCCTGCTGGAACCTTGGGCGCGATTGCGGTCAAGTTGCCATTGCCGCCGGGCACTCTGCCCACGCTTTGGAACGCCGAGGCGCGTTTTCGAAAAAGCTATCTTGAGCATTTTCCCGGTTATTATGAGACGGGCGATGCGGGCTATATTGATGAGGATGGCTATATCTACATCATGGCGCGCACAGATGATGTGATTAATGTTGCAGGTCATCGGCTGTCGACCGGCGCCATGGAAGAGGTTCTGGCCAGTCACCCCGATGTGGGTGAATGTGCGGTGATTGGGGCGGCGGATGATCTTAAGGGGCAGGTGCCCATTGGGTTTTTGTGTTTGAACAAAGGTGTTGATCGTCCGCATGATGACATTGTGGCCGATTGCGTGCGTTTGGTGCGCGACCGAATTGGTCCCGTTGCTGCGTTTAAGCTGGCAGTGGTGGTTGACCGCTTACCCAAGACCCGTTCGGGCAAAATCCTGCGTGGCACGATGGTCAAGATTGCCGATGGTGAGCCGTTTAAAGCCCCGGCTACGATTGATGATCTGGCGGTTTTGGATGAAATCGCCACTGCGTTGACCACGATTGGCTATCCCCAGGCTTAAGCTTTGAATTTTGCGCAAAGACTTTGCGTTTTGCGAATTCTGGGCTAAACAGAGCGCGCTATGGTTGACCGCGCGCCCTCAGACTCTCGTTATGATCATGCCACCGGCAATGCTGGGGCGGATGCGGGCCATTTTGCGCTTTTGGGCCATGATTTGCGTGCCGCGGTATCTGACATTTTGGGTGGACTGCGTTTGATTGACCCGACGGGGCTTGATGCAGGCACCCAAGTGCAGCTGGAACGTGTTCGGGTGGCAGGCGAAGGGTTGGCCCGGCTGCTGGAGCAAGAGTTGGCGATGATCGCGGGCGGACCGAGTGCGACGGGTATTTTGCCGCGTAATCTTCACTTGGGTCGTTTGCTAAATGATTTGCGGATGCGCTGGGAAGGGCGCGCCCTGCAAAAAGGGTTGGCGTTTGAGTTAGAGCGTGGCGCTGATCTGCCCGTTTTGCTCAATGTGGAACGGTTGGCGCTAGAGCGTGCCATGTCTAATCTGCTGGGCAATGCGGTGAAATATACCGATCAGGGCCGCGTGCGGCTTTCCGTCGTGCGCAGCCCTGCGGGTGGGTTGGATCTGTCTGTCCGCGATCAAGGGCCCGGTTTCACTGCCGCAGCCCTCGCTGCCGTTCAGGCCCAAAAGGGGCGACCTGAAACCCATGGAAAGCCCGGGCATGGTCTGGGCATTCAAATTGCCGAAAACATGGTGGCAGGCATGGGTGGGATGCTGCGTCTGGGCAATGATCCGGCCGGCGGGGCGGTCGCCTGTGTCAGCCTGCCTGCAACTGTATGTGTGGTGCGGCCCAGCGATGAGGGCCCTGACGATGATGGCCCCCTGCCTGATCTCAGCCAGATCAGAGTGCTGCTGGGCGATGACAGTCCGACCAATCAGCTGTTGATCAGCGCACTTTTGGCCAGCCTGGGTGCAGAGGTTGAACTGGCCAGTGATGGGGTTGAGGTTCTGAATTGGTTAGACCGTGAGCGGTTTGACATTGTGCTGTTGGATATCGAAATGCCGCGATTGTCTGGGTTAGACGTGCTGCGTGGATTGCGGGCGCAAGGGGGACCCGTTGCGCAGACCCCGGTTTTGGCGATCACCGCCTATGTGCTGCGTGCGAACCGAGATGCTATTTATGCCGCTGGTGCAGATGGCATTTTGGCAAAGCCGGTTACGTCACATGAAGATCTGGCCCATAGTATTGCCCGTGTCTTGGCGCGCCGCAGCCCTGTGCCGCAAGCTGTTGCGCTGGATGCACAGTTGATTGATTTGGAGCGGTTTGACCATTTATTGGCCATTGCAGGCCCGGCGACCGCGCCTGAATTATTGGCGCGTCTGCAAAGCGATTTGCGCAGCGTTGAGCGTGGGCTGATTGCCGCATTGGCCAGTTTGATTGACAACCCCGAGACCTTGGGCGTGGTGCGCGCGCAAACCCATGTGCTGCTGGCGCTGGCAGGTGCGGTGGGGGCCCAACGGCTTTATAACTTGGCCGAAGCGTTGAACACCGCTGCCCATCAGCATAATTTGGCCGTGGTGCGGTCGCTGGGCCAAGTGACGCTGTTGCAACTGGATTATCTGATCACCTTTATTTCTGGGCGGGCAGCAAGATGAATACCACACCAACGATTCTGCTGATCGAAGATACGTCATCGTTGCAGATGGTTTATGAATCGGTGCTGCGCCATGCTGGCTATCAGGTACATGTGGCTGGCACCGCCGCCGATGGTCTGGTGGCGTTTCGGAAACTGCGGCCGCGTGTCGTGCTGCTGGATCTGATGCTGCCTGATCGCGATGGCCTTGACCTTATGCGTGACATGCTGGCCTTGCAGCAGGATGCCGTGGTGATCGTCATCACGGCAAACGGGTCTATCAATAAAGCGGTGCAGGCGATGCGAATGGGCGCGCAGGACTTTTTGGTAAAGCCCTTTGATGAACAGCGCTTTCTGGCCGCCATCAAGAACGCGCATATCCCCGATTGGTCCCCTGCGGCGGTGGTGCAGGCGGGTGCCGGGGGGGATTTCATTGGCAATTCTATCGCGATGAAGCAGGTCTATAGCATGATCGAACAGGTCGCACGTTCAATGGCGGCGGTGTTCATCACGGGTGAAAGTGGCACCGGCAAAGAGCTTTGCGCCCAAGCGATCCATGATCTGTCACCGCGCGCGGCCCGGCCTTTTATCGCATTAAACTGTGGTGCAATCCCACGCGATTTGCTGGAATCAGAGGTGTTTGGCCATCTGAAAGGCTCGTTTACTGGTGCGCTGTCTGACAAACCGGGGGCCGCGGCTGCGGCGGACGGCGGCACGCTGTTTTTGGATGAAATCTGCGAGATGGATATGGCCTTGCAAACCAAAATGCTGCGGTTTTTGCAAAGCTCTACGATCACGCCGGTTGGGGCAACAGCGCCGCGTAAGGTCAATGTGCGCATCCTATGTGCCACCAATCGTGATCCGCAACAGGCGGTGCGGCAGGGCCAATTTCGCGAAGATCTTTATTACCGTTTGCATGTCGTGCCGATCCATATGCCGCCCCTGCGGCTGCGCGGAGCGGATGTGATGGAAATTGCCAACCATGCGCTGGCGCGGTTTTCTGCAGAAGAGGGCCGCAGTTTCACTGGGTTTGACGACAATGTGGCAGCGCTGTTTCAGCGGCTGCGCTGGCCGGGAAACGTGCGGCAGTTGTTGAACGTGATCCGCAATGTGGTGGTTTTGCATGACGGCCCAACGGTGCGCATGCAAATGCTGCCAATTGAAGTGCACCACGAATATGAAGAAGTGATGCAGCCCCCCATTCACGCGGTGTCACTGCCGGGTGCTGTGCAATCGGCCGCGCCTCGATTGGAAAGTCTGCGCGGTCTGACGCTTGCACAAACTGAACGTTTGTTGATCGAAGACGCGATTGCGCAGGCGGGGGGCTCGTTGCCACAGGCGGCGCGGGTTTTAGGGGTATCGCCTTCAACCCTTTATCGCAAACGAGAAGCTTGGGACCGACCAGATCGCGCTGTTAGGTAACTGGCAGGCTGGCGTTTGCTTGCACACGAAAGCTGTTGATCTGGCGGCGATCTTCCGCCGGATCAACGCCAAACGCCTGTAAATAATGCCGCACCATTGGGGTTGAACTGGCATAGCCCACGGAGTGCGCAATTTCGGTGATGGTGTCGTTTGAATAAAGCACCCGCTGGCGTGCCTTTTTCAGCCGCAGCAGACGATAGTATTTCAGCGGGCTTTGACCTGTGGCTTGTTTAAAGCTGCGCTCAAGATGGCGGGGGGAAAGATCAACCGCCTGCGCGACGTCTGAGATTTGTACTGGATCTTCGATATGGTCAGCGAACATCTGAATGGCCGCGCGCACGGTTTGGGGCAGCATGTCATTGGTTTCGGCAGTTTTTTGCACGGGCGTCTTTTGGCTGACCCCCTCACCCCGCACCATCGGGTGTTGAAACCAACAAGCGACCTCGGTCATTGTTTCTTCGCCTAACTCGTCTTCAATCAATTTTAGCATCAGATCAAACACCGCCGAAGAGCCCGCGGCCGTCAGGCGTCGTCGGTCGCGGGTGATGACGGTTGGGGTGGCGGCAATATCGGGAAATTCGGCGCGAAAGGCTGCATCGTAACACCAATGCACCGAACAACGGTATCCCTGCATCAACCCCATGCGGGCCAACGGAAAGACACCGCCGCTAAATGCGCCCAGCACGACGCCATGCCGATCTAAAAGCCTGATATGACCCAGTGATTTCTTTGGGTTTTCAAAGCCAGATGTCGGGCTGCCCAAAACAAACAAAAAATCCAGCCCCGCCGCATCGGCCAGTGCCAGATCAGGGTCAAACCGAACTTCGGCGCTTGAGCGCACCGGGGCGTTTGTTTCGCCAATCAACCGCCATGAAAACGCTTTACGCCCAATAATTTCATTGGCTGCGCGCAGTGGTTCTACGGCTGATGTCATACAGGCCATAGGAAACCCGGGAAACAGCAAGAACCCCAACGCGGTGGTGCCCGAATGGTGCGACATGATGGTTCATTTTCCTCTGAGGAAAGTCTGGACTACTGCTGACGGGTTTTCTAAAAGTTTGTTTGGAAACTGGAAAGCGCAGACATGAACGATTTGAAGCAGAAGCAAAAATCTTTGCCACGCAGCAAGCCAGAACTGAATCAAGATCCGCACCGTGTCAGGGATATCAGCGAGCGGAATCTGGAAGTGGCCATTGGCCGTGAGGTGCGGGCCTTTCGCCGTCAGCAAAAGCTGACAGTGGCGGAATTGGCCAGTGCCACCGGGCTTTCGATTGGCATGTTGTCCAAGATTGAAAACGGCATTACCTCGCCCTCGCTCAGTACTTTGCAGGCGCTGTCGCATGCGCTGAGCACACCGGTGACATCTTTCTTTCGCCGTTTTGAAGAGCGCCGCGAGGTGGTGCATGTCAAAGCTGGCGACCACATCGAAATTCAGCGTGCCGGAACCCGTGCTGGACATCAATATAATCTTTTGGGTCATATCGGTTCAAACTCGAGTGGGGTTGTGGTGGAGCCCTACATCATCACCCTGTCGGCCAGTTCGGATGTTTTTCCGACCTTTCAACACGATGGGGTAGAGCTGCTTTATATGCTTGAGGGCGAGGTGAAATATCGCCACGGTGATCAGCTTTTTCATTTGTGCCCAGGCGACAGCCTGTTGTTTGATTCAGACGCGCAACACGGGCCAGAGGTTTTGGTGAAACTTCCAGCCCGGTTTTTGTCAGTTATTTCTTACCCGCAGGCCAATTGACCGCTTAGTCCGGCCAGATGCCGGGCGAGGTTGGCGTGCCGTCATCATATTGTGCCAGATAGTCCAGCATCATGGGGCGGTTGCGGGCAAAGCCTTTGTAAACTGCCAGCTCTTCTGGCAAATCGCGGATCACCCGGTGCAGCCTGCGGCCCCATTTGGGCACGGTGACAAGTTCATCAAACTTGATCAAATAGCACCGGATGGGAAAGGCAATGGCGTTTGAGCGTGGCAACCGGATCAGGGTTTGCAGTTCAACCCGCAAATGCATGCGCTTGCCAATCGTTTCAGGCGTCAGTGAGGCACGCGTTGGGCCCCATTGGGGATAGGTTTCGGGGCTGGTGTCCAACAGTGGGTCAACCGTCATGGTCCAGTTAAACCGGCGCACGGGTGCGCCCAGTTGCAGGTTCAGCAAAAATTTTAATGCCCGGTCGAAAATGCCTTTTTCATGTGCCAGTGGAACCGGTGCGTGCCATTCGTGAAAGGACATCCCCACATCAAAATCCAGGCTCCAATCGGCCTGAGTTGTGATCATGCCGGCGTCCATCCACAGATTATCGTCGCGGTGGTCTTGCAGGCTGAAATCACCCTGAGTCTGGCGGGTGATATATTCCATTGGGCCATAGGGCAGCGTGGTTTCATCGCCAAAGGTGAATTTTTGTTCTATTTCCAATGGCTTGTTGATCCAATGCCATTTATCGCCCTGTTTGTGCAGTTCAAACCAATGCGGATAATCGCGGGCCTTTGATGTCATGATCAGTTCCAGCAGGTCCCAGCCGGCCAGTGTCATATGTGGCAAAGATTGACAGCGCAGCGGGTCTTCGGCCAACACCAACGCACGGTCGCGCATTTCGGCCACATAATGTTCATCAACATCAAATGTATGCTCGAACACGCTGCCTTTTGGCCCGGGCACATGCGGTTCCAGATTGACCGAATACATATAGCCGTCCTCGTGAAACGGAAACGGGAACCGTCGGATGGCCTTGGGCGAATTGCGAAAGGTGAAATCGTTTCGAAAGGTCTCTTGGTTGAAGTCCAGCCCCATCTTGGCCTCCTATCGGTCGAGCACGAGGGAACGCCCCTCAAATCGGGAAACACATGGCATGATCTTGTGGCCTGTGGCCTTTTCTTCATCGCTCAGCCAGTGGTCGTGATGCTGTATATGGCCGTCGCACGATACAACATCGGTTTCGCATTGCCCGCAGGCCCCCCCCCGGCACAGATAGGGGGCATCAACACCTGCGGCCTCAATCGCCTCAAGCAGGGACTGATCAGGGCCAACTGTGATGGTTTTCTGCGATGCTGCCAGCTCCACTTGAAACGGCTTGCCCGTTGGAGGGGCCAGAAACTCTTCGTAATGCACACATTGCTGTGGCCAACCCATATCGGTGGCGGTGCGGCGCACCCAATCAATCATGCCCTTGGGGCCACAGACATAAAGATGCGTGCCCAAAGGTTGGCCCGCCAACAGCGGCGCAAGCGCGATCTTTTGATCTTGATCGTCATAATAAAGCTGAACCCGGTCGCCATAGCGCGCGCGCAAATCATCCGCATAGGCCGCAAGGCCTGGATTTCGGGCGGCGTAATGCAGTTCAAACCGTCCAGCCATTGCTGAAAGCAGGGCCATTTGCGCAATAAAGGGCGTGATGCCAATGCCCCCGGCCAGCATCAGATGTTTCTTGGCCTGCAGATCCAGCCCAAACAGATTGACAGGCGCGCTGATCACGAGATCGTCGCCCACTTTTACGTGCTGATGCAGATAAAGTGATCCGCCCCGCCCAACATCATCGCGCCGCACCGATATTTCATAGCCCGTGGTGTCGCTTGGCGCGCTCATTAGGGAATAGGGGTTCATACGACGGGTGCCGTGGTCATCCATTTCCACCACGACATGCGCACCACCCGAAAACGCAGGCAACGATGCGCCATCACGGCGCACAAAACGAAAGCGCTTTATCAGTGGGTTCAGCGTGACCACTTCGGCGACAGTAACGGGAATTTTGTTGTGGCTCATGCTCATGTGAAACGCTCCACCGCGGGGGGAACCTGTCCGGGGTCCTCCGCATCAATGTTGACGCCCTGAAAGGCTGCGATCCTGCGCGAATAGTGATCGCGCACAAACAGGTTTAACCCACAATGGCTGCATTCAAACGGATCGGTTGTGACGTTTTCGGTGATGCCTTTGCAATGCACGCATTGCACGCGGCGCGCCAGTGATCCGCGGTGTTCCATCTGCACTGCACGATGCGGCACACCCACGGCCATCGCTGCCGCTTGGGCTTGGCCCATCAAACTTTCGGTCCCTGCCAGATAGATCTGAAGCCCCGCATGGGCTGTTTGTAAAATTTTGTGCAGTCGTGGTTGTGCGGCGGCATAGCTTGGGCTGATGTGCAGCTGGCTGGGGCTAAGATTGGCCAGTGCCTGCGTAAACTGCTGCCCGCTTCTGCCCGGAATATAGACAATCATCGCCTGCGTCCAAAGCGTGGGTGGTGCAGAGTGTGCCAGATCCAGCAGTGCCTGCGCACCTTCTGCATCGGCCACCATCAAATGTGCAGTGCCGGGGCGGTGCTCTAACACGCCATAAGTGGGGCGACTTTTGATTGAGGGTTCAAAAACGGTTTTTGGCATCATCAGAAACCCTTTGTCGTCGGGATCATTCAGGTATGTTGATCCCGCCACGGGTTTGTCCCGTGGCGGGATACGGGCTTAGCCCTTGGCGGTGCGGCGCTTCTTTTCGATATCGTAGAATGGCATCGAATGGGTTGTGGCGGCAATTTCGCCGTGATCGGCGCAGTTTACAACCAGCTTGGTGTCGTTGTTGGCGCAATCTACCGGCAGGCGGGCAATAGCGATTGTGTGGTTGTTAAGTGGCGAGTGCATCGCCTGCGTCACGACGCCCACCTGTTTGCCATCGCGCATTACTGGCGCGCCATTGCCGGGTGCATTCTTGCCCTCAAGCACCAAGCCCCAGATTTTGAAGCGTTCGCGGCCCTTTAGGCGGTAATGCTCTTCGGCACCACGAAAGCCTACTTTGCCGGGCGAAACGGTGAAATCCAGCCCCAGTTCCCACAAGGTGTCGCCTGGGCCTTCGTTTTCAAACGGATACATTTCCGAATTGTCATAGGGGAAGAACAGCAGATAGCTTTCGGTGCGCAGCAGATCCAGCGTGGTAAAGCGGCATGGGATAATACCCATCGCGGCGCCCTCGTCCAAAATCCGATCCCAGATCATCGGTGCATCTTGACCGCGGCAGAACAGTTCATATCCGCGCTCGCCTGTATAGCCGGTGCGCGAAATCATGACTGGCTTGCCAAACAGCGAGGTCTGCATCTGGTTGAAATAGTTCAGTTGGCGGATGCCAGGCACGTATTTTTCAAGAAAATCAACAGCCAGCGGGCCCTGCAGTGACAGATCATGCAGGTTGTCATCAAACCGAATGGATACGTCACGCCCGGTGGCAGCCATAGTCAATTGCTCATGCCCCTGACCAGACCCATGAACCACCATAAAGGCGTTGGGGCCGGTGCGGTAAATCACGCAATCATCTACAAATTTGCCTGCATCGTTCAGCATCGCGGCATAGACAGACCGCCCCGGCATCAGTTTTTCCATGTTCCGGGTTGTTGCGCGTTCTACGACATGGCTGGCTGCAGCGCCGGTGATATGCACCTTTTTCAGGCCCGACACATCCATCAGGCCTGCTTTGGTGCGGATGGCCATGTATTCGGCCTCGGCATCAGCGTTGTAGGACCATGCGGTGCCCATCCCGCTCCAATCTTCAAGGTCCGAGCCAAGAGCGCGGTGGCGATCGCCCAGTGTCGAAAAGCGCCAAGAGTTCGTCATTTCATTCTCCTCTGTTGTGTCTTTATTTATGGGGGCTGGGATTTGGCTTGCAAGCAATCTGACAGATAGCGCCCCCAATAAGCAATACTTGAGTGAAAATTTATTTCCACACAGGCAAATATCGTATTACTTTTTTGTTATGAATTCAGCTGAGTGGTGGGGGGCCGATCACAAGTGATCGGCCCCGACATGTTCAGACCTCAGTCGAACTTTTTCGCTTTTTCTGCCTCAGACATGTGGCCAATGACCAGCACGACGGCGCAGATGATGGCCGAGATTGCGGTTGCCCAGCCGGGGAGCGAGGTGCCCCACCCGATGAACATAGCGCCATCTACAACGGACCAGCTGGCTTCTTGATAGGGAAACATGGCTTTCTCCTTTTGATGAGTTTAGTGCGACGCAGCGGCCGGTGAGCGGGGAATCCCTTCGGGATAGCCTTGCAAAGGCACTTTGACCGTATCCATGCCTGCAAGTTCTGCCCCGCGTGGGACGCGCAGCATGCCAAACATGTTCAAAATGTAAGACACGACATAGCCCGGCACGAACCCAAGCAGGAAGAACACCACGGCCCCGATGATCTGACCCGTAAGGTTAATGGTTGGGGCTTCACCCGCAGCGCCCTGCAATGCTGGAAACCCAGAGCCAAAGACCCCAAGCATAACAACCCCAAACAGACCAATAACACCGTGCACCGAAACGGCACCAACTGCATCGTCGATCCCGCGCCGCTCAATCCAATCAGCAATTGGTTTGAGGATCAAACCTGCCACAAACGCGATGATAAACGTCAGGCCAGGGAAATAGATATCCAAACCCGAGGCCGTTGAAATGATACCGGCCAATGCGCCAGACATCATCCAGAACGGATCTTTGGTGAGGATCCATGACCCGATAATACCACCTGCAACCGCCATCAAAATGTTAAATGACAGTGCAGACAAAGTAATCGGCGTGCCATAGATCGTTGCTGGCTTATCGGCAAACCATGACCAGCTTTCGCCCGGCACGATAACGCAGGCCATCAGAAAGCCCCAAAACCCGACAATAATCAGCATCAAGCCAGTGACTGTCAGCGGCATGTTGTGACCAGCGATGACATTTGCCGACCCATCGGCGTTGAATTTGCCGATGCGTGGCCCAAGGTTGATCAGCACACCCAACGCAAAGAACCCAGCAACTGCGTGGACAAGACCGGCCGCACCAAAGTCATGCACCCCGAATTTTGTGACCAGCCAGCCATCTGCGTGCCAACCCCAAGCGGCGGCAACAACCCATGCAAATGATCCAAGCACGATCGCCAAAATGACAAAACCAACGGTTTGAATGCGCTCGATGACGGCGCCAGACATGATTGACGCGGTCGTGGCGGCAAACAGGGCAAATGCGCCAAAAAAGACACCAGACGCCTGATCGGCGATGTTCGGGCCCATGTATTGGGCTGCTTCACCCCAACCCCATGCAATTGCATTGGCGTATTCGACGCCAGAGATGCCAGCGGGACCGGGCGCACCGGGCAGACCCGTTGGGAACCCCCAATAGACCCACCAACCAAAGAAATAGAACGTTGGCACCATGAACGCGAAGGCAAGAATGTTCTTCACGCCCGATGACAACACGTTTTTCACGCGTGACGCGCCCATTTCATAGGCCAAGAAACCTGCGTGAATGATGATCATCAGCGGAATCGTCAGGTAGTAAAAAGTTTCGGCGAACATGGTGTTGGTCACACCTTTCATCGCCTCAAGTTCGGCAATTTGTGTTGCCAAAAGTGCTAGTTGTTCTTCCAAGAGACACCCCCTGTGGTTTGTTCCCGCGACACATTTTTATTTTTGCCGCTGAGTGAATGAACCATTTGATGATCACGATGAAAAGATTTTTTTTGCCCACTAAGAAAAAAATTTTCCCCCCAGTTGAGTTGTGAAATTTTTGGTGCTAGCGATCTGTCATGCCCGTTTGTTGGGGCGCAAACTCGGGGAGTTCTTCGGATGTGCGGGATTGTAGGTCTTTTTATCAAAGACAAGACGCTGGAACCTCAGCTTGGGGCATTGTTGGCCGAGATGCTGGTCACCATGACAGATCGTGGGCCAGATAGCGCAGGAATAGCGATTTATGGTGGCGCAGATGACGGAATCGCAAAGATCACCGTACAATCTGTGCAGCCGGATGTTGATTTTGCCAGTCTTGCTGCGGATCTTGGTGCGGCCATTGGCGTGGCTGTTTCGCTGCGACGCAAGAGCTCGCACGCGGTTTTGGAAATGCCGATGGATCAGCTTGATGCTGCGCGCGCGGCACTGAGCGCACTGCGCCCAGACGTCAAAGTGATGAGCGCGGGTGATAATCTTGAGATTTATAAAGAAGTTGGTTTGCCTAAAGATGTGGCATCCAGATTCGAAATTGCTCAAATGTCAGGCACACATGGAATCGGCCACACGCGCATGGCGACCGAATCAGCTGTGACAACGATGGGCGCCCACCCTTTTTCGACCGGCCCCGATCAGTGCCTGGTGCATAATGGCTCGCTTTCGAATCACAACAGCCTCCGCCGCACGCTTGTGCGCGAGGGCATGACATTTGAAACCCAAAATGACAGCGAAGTCGCCGCAGCCTATCTTACCCAAAAGATGAAAGAAGGCGCCAACCTTGGCGAAGCGATGGAAGCATCGCTGAGTGATTTGGATGGTTTCTTCACCTTTGTCGTCGGAACCAAAGATGGCTTTGGCGTTGTGCGTGACCCGATCGCCTGCAAGCCCGCTGTGATGGCTGAAACCGATCAATACGTGGCCTTTGGGTCAGAGTACCGGGCGATGGTCAACCTGCCCGGGATTGAAACCGCCCGCGTATGGGAGCCCGAGCCCGCAACCGTATATTTCTGGAACCACTGACATGCAGACATTTGATCTTGCCACGCGCGGATTGCGCGAACTGAACCAAACCTTGCACGCGCTGCGTGGCACCACCAACGAAACGGCTTGGGAAATCGTGAATGCCAAGGGCAGTCACGCAATCGCTGTTGGCGTTGATGCGCCACTTGATATCACGGTGCGTGGCTCAACCGGATATTATTGTGCCGGTATGAACAAACAGGCCACGATCCGGATTGATGGCAATGCCGGACCGGGTGTCGCCGAAAATATGATGTCGGGCCGCGTGATCATTGAGGGTGACGCCAGCCAATATGCCGGGGCTACTGGCCGTGGTGGGTTGCTTGTGATCAAGGGCAACGCGTCCTCGCGCTGCGGCATTTCGATGAAGGGCATTGATATTGTCGTGCATGGGTCGATTGGCCACATGTCTGCTTTTATGGCCCAATCCGGCAACATGGTTGTCTTGGGTGATGCAGGCGACGCGCTGGGCGATTCGCTTTACGAGGCGCGGCTATTTGTGCGCGGATCGGTAAAAAGCCTTGGGGCGGATTGTATCGAAAAAGAAATGCGCCCAGCCCATTTGGCCATGCTTGCCGAATTGCTCGAGCGCGGCGAGGCAGGCCACAAGGCCAAGCCGGAAGAGTTCCGCCGCTATGGATCTGCCCGCAAGCTTTACACTTTCAACGTGGATAACGCAGCCGCTTACTAAGCTTGGGTGTTCACAAACCCCAGTGCTTACAGGCCCTCGCTTTTCAAGGACGTGCCATGACAGACTTTCCCCATACGCCGCCGCGTTTTTCCGCGACCTTTACGCCGGATGTAAACGCCGAAATCCGCCGCGCTGCAGCCACGGGTATCTATGATATTCGGGGTGGTGGCGCCAAACGCCGGGTGCCGCATTTTGATGACCTGCTGTTTCTGGGTGCCTCAATCAGCCGCTATCCGCTGGAAGGGTACCGCGAGCGGTGCGACACATCGGTTGTGCTGGGCACACGTTTTGCCAAAAAGCCAATCGTACTAGATATCCCGATCACCATCGCGGGCATGAGCTTTGGTGCGCTGTCTGGCCCCGCGAAAGAGGCGCTGGGTCGGGGTGCGTCAGCGGCCGGTACATCAACCACAACTGGTGATGGCGGCATGACAGAAGAAGAGCGCGGCCATTCAAAAACGCTGGTCTACCAATATTTGCCCTCGCGTTATGGCATGAACCCAGATGATTTGCGCCGGGCTGACGCGATTGAGGTTGTTGTTGGCCAGGGGGCAAAGCCCGGTGGTGGCGGTATGCTTTTGGGCCAGAAAATTTCTGACCGCGTGGCCGAAATGCGCAACCTGCCCAAGGGAATTGACCAGCGGTCGGCCTGTCGTCACCCTGATTGGACCGGCCCAGATGATCTTGAAATCAAGATCCTTGAGCTGCGTGAAATCACCGATTGGGAAAAGCCTATCTATATCAAGGTCGGTGGTTCTCGCCCTTATTACGATACGGCGCTTGCGGTCAAAGCTGGTGCTGATGTTGTGGTGCTGGATGGCATGCAGGGCGGCACTGCTGCCACGCAGGACGTGTTTATCGAAAACGTTGGTATGCCAATCTTGGCCTGTATCCCACAAGCGGTTCAGGCCCTGCAAGATCTGGGGATGCATCGCAAGGTGCAGCTGATCGTGTCGGGTGGTATCCGTAGTGGTGCTGATGTTGCCAAAGCGATGGCGCTGGGTGCAGATGCGGTGGCGATTGGCACCGCAGCACTGATTGCGCTGGGTGACAATGATCCGGTGTGGGAGGCAGAGTATCAAAAGCTTGGCACCACTGCTGGAGCCTATGATGACTGGCATGAAGGCCGCGACCCGGCAGGCATCACCACCCAAGATCCGGAGCTTGCCGCTAGATTTGACCCGGTTCTTGGCGGTCGTCGCTTGAAAAATTATCTTAAAGTGATGACACTTGAGGCACAGACCATCGCGCGGGCCTGCGGCAAAAACCATCTCCATAACCTTGAGCCCGAGGACCTGGTAGCCCTGACGATCGAAGGCGCTGCCATGGCTGGAGTTCCGCTGGCAGGTACAAACTGGATTCCGGGCAAAACCGGTTTCTAAGACATAAAACAACAGGGGGTTTTCGATATGGTCAAAGATCTGGCCAAGTACGCCAAAGACAAGGGCATCAAGTATTTTATGGTGTCCTACACTGATCTGTTCGGTGGGCAACGTGCCAAATTGGTGCCTGCCCAAGCGATCAATGACATGGCTGTGGATGGTGCTGGGTTTGCCGGCTTTGCCACATGGCTGGACCTGACCGCCGCCCATCCTGATATGATGGCCGTGCCCGATCCGTCATCGGTGATCCAGCTGCCATGGAAACCCGAAGTTGCATGGCTTGCTTCAAACTGTGTGATGGAGGGCAAACCTGTTGATCAGGCGCCACGCAACGTTCTGAACAAACTGGTGGCCGAGGCCGCCAAAGAGGGGCTGCGCGTCAAAACTGGGGTTGAGCCAGAGTTCTTTTTGTTAAGTGCCGATGGCGGTGAGGTTTCTGACCCATATGACAATGCAGTCAAGCCCTGCTACGATCAGCAGGCGGTTATGCGCCGCTATGATGTAATCGCCGAGGTTTGCGATTACATGCTTGAACTGGGCTGGGAAGCTTATCAAAACGACCATGAAGATGCGATTGGCCAGTTTGAAATGAACTGGAAATACGATGATGTTCTGCAAACAGCAGACAAACATTCGTTTTTCAAGTTCATGATGCGCTCTGTCGCTGAAAAGCATGGGTTGCGGGCGACCTTTATGCCCAAGCCCTTCGCGGGCCTGACAGGGTCGGGATGCCATGCTCATATTTCTGTGTGGGATCTTGACGGCAAGACCAATGTCTTTGCCGATGATTCCAAAGAATTGGGCCTGTCTGATCAGGGGCGCAATTTCTTGGGCGGCATCATGAAGCATGCCTCGGCGCTGGCGGCGATCACTAATCCGACCGTCAACAGCTATAAGCGGATCAACGCGCCGCGCACGGTGTCTGGTGCCACTTGGGCACCCAATACTGTGACATGGACCGGCAACAACCGCACTCATATGGTGCGTGTGCCGGGCCCCGGTCGGTTTGAATTGCGTCTGCCTGATGGCGCTGTGAACCCATATCTGTTGCAGGCGGTTATTCTGGCTGCCGGGCTGGATGGCGTGCGCAGCAAAGCTGATCCGGGCAAGCGTCATGACATTGATATGTACACTCAGGGCCATACCGTGCGCGGTGCGCCCAAATTGCCGCTCAACCTGCTGGATGCGCTGCGTGATTATGACAAAGACAAGACTTTGAAAGCGATGATGGGCGAGAGCTTTTCAAGCGCTTATCTCAAGCTCAAGCATCAGGAATGGACAGCCTATACGGCGCATTTCTCGCAATGGGAACGCGACAACACGCTAGATATCTGACAGGCCATCACAGAACCCCGCGCGCCTAGAAATTGGCGCGCGGGCGTCTGCCAACCGTGATCTGCCCCAACGTCAGCAGGCAGTCTGACTGGGGGGAGAAAATCAGATCAATCCAGCCATGCTTGGCTGGGGTTTGCCCCATTTCTGTGTGATAGAAATCAAAATCAGCAAATATCTGGTCAGCCTGCCCAAGAATGCTGCCTTGCATTTCTTGGGTTTTTGTCAGCTGGCTCAGGTTAAGCCGGGCATGCAGGGCGTTGCAGTTTTGGGTATTCAGGTGGGTTGCAAGCCGCAGTATGTGATCTTTGCGAAGGCCTGCAATGGCGGGGCCGGGCAGATCAATTGCAAGCGCTAAATAAGTTCCGGTAAATTGCATTGTTTGCAGCGTGATGCTGTCGGGCATCAGGGTTTTCGCCTGTACCGCTGTTTCATGGCCATTGTGGAAAATCTTTATGCCCCCACCCAGATCACTGCCCGAGGGCAGGGCCTGCCCTGCCGGTGTGTCATATGCGGTAAACGGCCCAATCTGTGCGCACCAATCAGCACTGAACCGCCAGCCAATCTTTGTGGCTGGGCTCAACGCTGGGTCGTGGGGGGCTGGGGAAATCTGCACTGTTATACCAAATCGACTTTTAAAGAGGCCAGCCTAGCATAAGATCAGCTAGCATCAACCCAAGATTGTGTTGGGCTATTTGTCGGCGCCAGAACCAAAGTCGGCCCGGTTGAGCGCTTTCACGCGGCGCACAAAGCGGGTCAGCAGATCGCGCCCGTCCTCAGGTGGCAGGGGGGCTGTTTCCAGCCCGATGACGTTTAGCGAAATCAAATGCCCATGCAGGTTTAAAAGTGCGCGCCAGAAATCTTTTTGCAATGCGGGCCCTGTGGCCTGGCTTTCATCATGGACGTGCAGATAAAACACGCCGGCGCGGCTGAATGTTTCTAAAATCGTCACGCGCTCAGCTCTGCCTGACCGGCTCAGGGTGGCCATCCCAGCTTTTGACAAAAAGAACGCATCTAACGCCTCTGCGGTTTTGGCCGGGTTCATCCCACCGGGTGGGCCAACCGATGCGGTGAGGATGGCGGGCAGTGATGGCGCAGGGCTGCGGCTGTTTTGGTCAAGTGCCTGACAACTGCCCAGCAACAAAAACGCCTCATCCAAGCTGTCGCGGGTTTGTGCGGGGTCGATGCAAAAGCCAGTGGGGCCGCCAATTTCAATGGCCTGATCCAGCACAGCCGCTGTGCGGGGGGCGGCAGTCTGGGGGGCTGGCGTGATTTGCCCCCATGCGCTCCCGATGCCCCAGGAAGCCACGCCGCCTATTAAGACCCAAGCAGCAGACCATCGCACAAACCAATGGCCCAGTTCCGCCCCGAGACGGGACGCCACAATAGGTGTAGGGCCTGACGTTGGTATCGTGTTCATTTTAGGGGGGCCGAGGCTCCTGAAACTGGTCGAGGCCGACCGTAGGGTAGCACTGGGGGTGCGACAACCGTAAAAATGAGGGGGTGCATTGGCAAACCCGGCGGATTGCATTTTGCACCCGCTCAGCTTATCTCAGGGCAAAAGCTGCACAGCAAGGGCGACCCCTCCGCATGAACTGGATTTCAAACTACGTTCGGCCCACCATCAACTCGCTGTTTTCTCGGCGCGAGGTGCCTGAAAATCTTTGGACAAAATGTGGCGAATGCGGCACCATGTTGTTTCATCGCGAAATGGCCGAAAATCTGAATGTCTGCGGCAGCTGTGGCCATCACATGGCCATAACGGCCAGGGCGCGGTTTAAGGCGCTGTTTGATGGTGGCGTGTTCGTCGAGATAAAGGTACCCGATGCGCTGGCCGATCCACTGCATTTCCGCGATCAAAAGAAATACCCTGATCGGCTCAAAGCTGCACAAAAAGCCAGCGGAGAAAAAGAGGCGATGCTGGTGGCCGAGGGTGAAATCGGTCGCACGCCGATCATCGCGGCAGCCCAAGATTTCAGTTTTATGGCTGGCTCAATGGGTATGCACGTTGGCAATGCCATCATTGCCGCAGCAGAGCGCGCGGTAAAGCGCAAGCTGCCTTTGGTGCTGTTTTCCGCGGCAGGCGGTGCCCGTATGCAAGAGGGCATTCTCAGCCTGATGCAGATGCCGCGCACCACGATTGCGGTGCAAATGCTGAAAGAGGCGGGCCTGCCCTATATCGTTGTGCTGACCCACCCAACCACGGGTGGCGTCACGGCGTCTTATGCCATGCTGGGCGACGTGCAGATTGCCGAACCCAACGCGCTGATCTGCTTTGCTGGCCCGCGTGTGATTGAGCAGACCATCCGTGAAAAGCTGCCAGAGGGCTTTCAGCGCGCCGAATATCTGCTTGATCATGGTATGTTAGACCGCGTGACCCCACGTGGAAAAATGCGAGATGAGTTGATTACCATCGTGCGGATGCTGACCGGCCAATCCCCAGTAATTACCGGCGATTTGCCGGGCCCCGCTGCACCTGTGGCCCCTGAACCTGAGGCCAGCGCCCCGGCGGCTACCCCGACAGGCAAAGCCTGATCATGGCCATCGCTTCTCCTGCAGGTCCTGGCAGCGACCAGATCCTTGAGCGTCTGATGGCGTTGCACCCCAAGATCATTGATCTGACGTTGGACAGAGTCTGGCGTTTGCTGGAAGCCTTGGATCATCCCGAACGGCAGCTGCCGCCGGTGGTGCATATTGCCGGAACCAATGGCAAAGGCTCAACCCAGGCCATGATGCGCGCCGGGCTTGAGGCGGTGGGTCAGCGCGTGCATGCCTATACTTCGCCGCATTTGGCGCGGTTTCATGAACGTATCCGACTGGCGGGCACCCTGATCACCGAACCCGCATTGGCGGATTTGTTGGAAGAATGTGAAACAGCCAATGCAGGCGTGCCGATCACATTTTTTGAAATTACCACCTGTGCTGCTTTTTTGGCGTTCGCCCGCACCCCGGCTGATTTTACATTGCTTGAGGTTGGTTTGGGCGGGCGCTTGGATGCCACCAATGTTGTGGATACGCCTGCAATCACCATCATTACGCCTGTGTCGTTGGATCATCAGCAGTACTTGGGTGAAACGCTGACTGAAATCGCCACTGAAAAGGCGGGGATTTTAAAGCGGGGCGTGGCCTGTGTTGTCGGCCCGCAAAGCAGTGAAGGTCTGGCTGCGATCGAGGCGCGCGCCGCCCGTGTTGGCGCGCCACTTTTTGTGCATGGCCAGCATTGGCACATCGCGCGCGAAGGCGGGCGGATGGTGTTTCAGGATGAAACCGGGCTGTTAGATCTGCCACTGCCCAACCTGCCAGGCCCGCATCAGATTGAAAATGCGGGTGCTGCCATAGCAGCGTTGCGGCTGTTGGGCCAAGATGGCACAGCCGCCGAGGCAGCCGTGAGCCAGGCTGTTTGGCCCGCACGTATGCAGCGTTTGGTCCGTGGCCCGTTGCGCGAAATGGCCCCCGGGGCCGAGCTGTGGCTGGATGGTGGGCATAATCCGGCGGCAGGTCAGACAATTGCAGCCACGCTGTCGGCGCTGCCCGATCGGCCGACCTATTTGATTTGTGGGATGTTGAACACCAAGGATGTCGTGGGGTTCATGCTGCCGCTGGTGGGGATGGCCACACGGCTTTATGCGGTGTCTATCCCCAATGAACAAAACACCCTGAGCGCTGCGGCCACGACCGCTGCCGCGCAAAAGGCGGGGCTGACAGCGGCCCCTGCCGAAAGTGTGGCCGCGGCGCTGGCAGCCATTATGGCCGAGTCGCCAAACGCCCGGGTTTTGATCTGTGGATCGCTGTATCTGGCTGGATCCATTCTGCGCGAAAACGGCTGACAGGCCTGATTTGTGGCCGGTTCAGGGCGTGATTGTCGCGCGGCATTGCGCCGTGGCACGCTGCGCCTCGGTTTTTTGTCGGGTTAAGATTTTGCGGAGGCTGGCCAATTTGCGCCGTTCTTGGTCGATATTGATCGCCACGGGTGTCTCGACGGTGCGATAGCCCTGCCGGGTGCAGTAATGGGCCCGTTCGCCGGGCGGCGTGCAGAAATACATGATTGGATAGGGCACAGTTTGGGTGTGGATCGCATAGCCGCGCGCGATATTTCCTTGGGTTTCGGTAATGGCGCTTGCTGTGGCCACGGCGGGGCGGTTTGCTTGGGCAATGCAGCGTTCAAGCGGGCTTAGACACCCCGCAAGCAAAAGTGGCAGGGCGATCAGACCCAAGATCTTTGGCGTCAAAATCTTGCACATGCGCTGCATCATATTCCCGCCAAAGTTGCAAATCAACGCTATGGTTGAATGGGCTGCGCTGTCAATCGTTCTGGGTGGTGGCGGCGTCGGCGTCTGCCCAATCTGCGGATTGCATTTCGGCCAGACGGCTGGCGGTTCGGACAAATTCAAAACTGCCCACACCCTCGGGGTAAAGCCGATCGGCGCTGTCCGCGGCTGAGGCGACAAGTCGCACGCGGGCCTCATAAAGCGCGTCTATCAGCGTGACGAACCGCTTGGCTTCATTGTGATTGCCCCCCGACAGCAACGGGATGTTTTCTAAAATCAACACCCTGACCGTGTCGGCAAGCGCCAGATAATCAGCTGGCCCAAGTGGTAGCGCGCAAAGATCGCGAAAGTCACAGCGGGCGACCCCGTTGTGAAACGCACGCAATGTGACGGCGCGGCCCTTAACCTGCAGGGCCAGTGGGGTTTCTGCGGCGCCGCCAGTTAAATCATCCCATATCGCATCCAAAGCACGTTGCGCGCGAATGTCGGCGGGAAAGAAATAAACCTCAGATCCGCTCAGCCGGTTTTGCCGGTGATCGTTTGCGCTGGCCAGTTCCACCACATCCATCCGCTCTTTCAGCTGGGCGATAAAGGGCACAAACAGCGCCCGGTTCAGCCCGTTTTTGTAGAGATCATCAGGGGGTCGGTTCGATGTGGCAACGATCATAACGCCAGCGGCAAAGAGCATTTGAAACAGCCGCCCCACCAGCATTGCATCCGTAATATCGGTGATCTGCATTTCATCAAACGCCAATACACGCAGATCTTTTGCGATGTTTTGTGCCACTGGGGCCAGCGCATCGTCAACGCCGCGGCGGCGGGCTTCTGCGAGGCCTGTCTGAACCTCTTGCATGAAGGCGTGAAAATGCACGCGACGCTTGCCCGGAATGTTCAGCACCCCAAAGAACAAATCCATCAACATGGATTTGCCCCGCCCAACACCACCCCAAATGTAAAGCCCGCGTGGGGGAAGTGGGGCCTTTGCAAACAGGCGGCGCCCCAAGAACCCTGATCGGGGCAACGGCTTTTCCAGCCATGCGCGCCGCGTTTCCAGATGCACCAACAGATGGGCCTGTGCAGGGTCTGGCTTTATCAGCCCCTGCGCCACGCGGCTTTGGTATATGTCAGACAGGGTTAGGGTCATGCCGCCCTATACCCTGCGCCCCTATCTCTGAAAAGGTGCAACAATAGCAGTTGACGCCTTGGATTGCCCAAGGCACTGGGTTGGGCAGGTTTTCCAGAAAGCGCGTCTCATGGCCCGGTCTGTTTCAAACGCTTCGATTTTTACGCCTGTCTTGGTGATGGGCAGCATAATTTTGATGTTGGGCTTTGCTGTGCGGGCCAGTTTTGGGGTGTTTCAGATCCCGATTGCCGCCGAATTTGATTGGCCGCGCAGTGAATTCAGTCTGGCGATCGCGATCCAAAATTTGGCGTGGGGGATTGGCCAGCCGCTTTTTGGGGCTTTGGCAGAACGTTTGGGTGACCGGCGCGCGATTATTCTGGGGGCGCTTTGTTATGCGGGTGGGCTGGTGCTTTCGTCCTTTGCCATTACGCCCCTTCAGCACCAAATGCTTGAAATTTTTGTGGGTTTTGGCATTGCAGGCACTGGCTTTGGGGTGATTTTGGCCGTTGTCGGCCGTGCATCACGCCCCGAGAAACGGTCGCTGTCCCTGGGGATCGCCACGGCCGCGGGCTCAGCCGGGCAGGTGATCGGAGCGCCGATCGCGCAGGCGCTGCTGGCACATTATCCATGGCAAACCGTGTTTGTAATCTTTGCCGTCGTCATTTTAAGCGCACTGCTGGTGTTGCCCTTTATGCGCGCCCCGGCGCAGGCTGACCGTGCAGCGTTGGAACAATCTATGGGCACGGTCTTGCGTCATGCGCTGCGTGACCCATCGTTTCGGTTGATTTTCTTGGGGTTTTTCTCTTGTGGATATCAGCTGGCCTTTTTGACTGCGCATTTTCCAGCCTTTGTTACCGAAGTTTGTGGTGCGATTGATCCTGCCAGCCTTTTGGCAAAGCTGGGCGTGGGCAGCACGGCTGCGCTGGGGGCGGTGGCGATTTCACTGATTGGGCTTGCCAATATTGTGGGCACAATCACAGCGGGCTGGTTGGGCAACCGTTACTCCAAGAAATACCTGCTGGCTGGCATCTATGCTGCGCGCACCATAGTTGCGGCGGTGTTTATTTTGCTGCCGATGACCCCGCTTAGTGTGGTGGTGTTTTCGCTGACGATGGGGGGGCTTTGGTTGGCGACTGTGCCGCTGACCTCGGGGCTTGTCGCGCATATCTATGGGCTGCGCTATATGGGCACGCTTTATGGCATTGTGTTCTTTTCACACCAATTGGGTGGGTTTTTGGGCGTTTGGCTGGGCGGTCGGCTTTATGATATCTATCACAGCTATACGGCTGTCTGGTGGATTGGGGTTGGGGTGGGGGCGTTTAGCGCCTTGGTGCATTTGCCCGTGCGCGAGGCGCCAACCGTTTTCCAACCCAAATCAGTGTGATCTTGCGCTCTTTTCTGCGGGCTTAGGCCGACTGCAACAAAACTGTCATACCAATGTGATTGTAACACGGGGCAATGCAGGCGACAGGAACAGGCTATGACGGAAGATATCCCCTTTTTCGCGCGAGATTGGATCACGCGTGAGCTGGAAGAGGCGATTGATGAAACCGCTGAGATGGATCTGGAAGATGCGCTTTTGCCGCCAGAAATCGCGGAAGCCTATCGCGCGATGCACCCCGATACCGTTGCGCGCAAAACCTATTTTCATGCACTGATTCACCTGCAATCAGAGCTGATCAAGCTGCAAGATTGGGTCAGCCATCGCAAAGAAAAGGTGATTGTTCTCTTTGAGGGCCGCGATGCCGCCGGTAAGGGGGGGGTGATCAAACGCATCACCCAACGGTTGAACCCCCGCGTGGTACGCACGGTGGCGCTGCCCGCGCCATCTGACCGCGAAAAAACCCAGTGGTATTTCCAACGCTATGTGCCGCATCTGCCCGCAGGCGGTGAAATCGTGCTGTTTGATCGGTCTTGGTATAACCGCGCCGGTGTTGAGCGGGTGATGGGCTTTGCCGATGACGATCAGGTTGAGGCCTTTTTTCAGGACGTCCCCGAATTTGAGAGGATGTTGGTGCGGTCGGGTATTCGGGTGATAAAATACTGGTTCTCGATCACCGATGAAGAACAGCAGATGCGCTTTTTGATGCGCATACATGATCCGATGAAACAGTGGAAACTGTCCCCGATGGATCTCGAAAGCCGGGTGCGCTGGGAAAAATACACCAAAGCCAAAGAAGAGATGTTTGCCCGCACCAACATTCCTGAGGCGCATTGGTATATCGTGGAGGGGAACGATAAAAAGCGGGCGCGGCTAAATTGTATTTCGCATTTGCTAAGCCAGTTTCCCTATGGCGATGTTCCCCATGACGAAATCCACTTGCCAGATCGGATCTTTAACCCCGATTATGAGCGGGCTGTGCTGCCGTCTGAACTTTATGTGCCGCAAACATATTGAAAGGTCTTGGGCCTTTCCCTTGAACGACACAGGTCTTATAGATCTTGCATGTTTGCTGATTTCCTTCGCCGTTTGGCCAATCCCTCTGCGCCGTTGCCGCGCTTTGATGCCCGCTTGGCGTTGGCGGCACTTTTGGTGCGCGTGGCGCGCGCCGATGGCAGCTATGACAGCCGCGAACAGGCGCTGATTGATCATGTTTTGCAGGCCCATCATGCGCTGACCCTGCCGCAGGCCCAAACCCTGCGCACCGAAGCCGAGGCGTTAGAGTCTGAGGCCCCAGATACCGTGCGTTTCACGCGCGAAATCAAAGATGCTGTGCCACATGAAGAACGCGAATGGGTGATTGAGGCGCTGTGGCAAGTTGTGCTGTCTGATGGCCGCCGCGATCACGAAGAAGACACGCTGATGCGGTTGGTGGCCAATCTGTTGGGGATAAATGACCGTGATTGCGCACTGGCACGCCAGCGGGTCGAGGCGCGCCGCAGCCTGTAATGCCCCGCCATCCCCGCCGCCATGGCTTTGCTGCGGATTTATGTCACACGACAGTTGCAATTCGCCTGAATTTGGGTGCAAGTGGTGGCTTCATGCTGGATCGCAGTTCATTTTCCGTGTCTTGGGTTTGGCCCGATCGCGCGGGCAGGGCAAGACCGGGGCGCCACCGCCACCAGGTTATGATCTGGCCATTCAATATCGGATAAGATCATGAAAGATTGGCTTCGCAAGCATCCCTCGGTGCGCACCATCCGTGTGGCCGCAGTAGATTTGAACGGACAGGCCCGCGGCAAGCGGATTCCGGCGCGTTTTGCCGATCGGGTGGTGAAAGATGGCACGCGTTTTCCAATGTCGGTGCTAAATCTGGATATTTGGGGCGAAGACATTGAAAATAGCCCCCTGATCTTTGAAGCAGGCGACGCTGATGGTGTGTTGTTGCCGA
Organism: uncultured Paracoccaceae bacterium; assembly: GCA_937895435.1. GTDB lineage: Bacteria > Pseudomonadota > Alphaproteobacteria > Rhodobacterales > Rhodobacteraceae > CALAXT01. Next base: position 25,205 of record CALAXT010000075.1, read on the forward strand.
CCGAACGTGGTTTTGTGCCCATGCCGTGGCTCGAGGCCCCAACCGCCCTGTTGCCGCTTTGGATGTTTCGCGAAAATGGCCGGCCCTATGAGGGTGATCCCCGCCATGCGCTTTCGGGCATTGTGAACCGCTACAAAGCTTTGGGTCTGAGCCCGGTGGTCGCGATGGAACTGGAATTCTTTTTGATCGATGACTCGGGCAAGACCCTGCAGGTGCCGCCCTCGCCCCGGTCTGGCAAGCGCCGTAAAGCGGCTGAAACATTGGCACTGCGGGCGCTGGATGCGTTTGATACGTTTTTCACCGATCTTTATGACGCGTGTGAGGCGATGGATATCCCCGCAGATACCGCAATATCTGAGGCCGGTTTGGGCCAATTTGAAATCAACCTGATGCATGGTGATGATGCGTTGCGCGCAGCCGATGATGCTTGGTTGTTCAAACTGCTGGTCAAAGGCTTGGCCCGCCGTCATGGCTTTGCTGCAAGCTTTATGGCCAAGCCCTATCCCGAATACCCGGGCAACGGGTTGCATACGCATTTTTCGGTGCTTGATGCGGCGGGGCACAATGTTTTTGACAATGGCACCCCCGAAGGGTCTGACATGCTGCACCATGCGATTGGTGGCTGTTTGGCGGCGATGGCTGACAGCACGCTGCTGTTTGCGCCACACGCCAACAGCTATGATCGATTGGTGCCGGAAAAGCACGCCCCCACGGGTGTTTGCTGGGCCTATGAAAATCGCACCGCCGCCATCCGCGTGCCTTCGGGCAGCGCAACGGCGCGGCGGATTGAACATCGGGTGTCTGGGGGCGATATCAATCCCTATCTGATGTTGGCGGGCGTTCTGGGGGCCGCGTTGATCGGAATCGAAGATAAGATAGCACCGCCGCCCGCGATCACTGGCAACGCCTATGCTCTGGATCTGCCGCAGATCCCCGACACATGGGAGGCGGCGATTACCACATTTGAACACAGTGCAATCATCGGGCGGATTTTTCCTGCAGAATTGATCCGCAATCTGGTACTGACCAAACGCCAAGAATTGCATTATATGAATGAGCTGAGCCCAACCGAACAGGTTGAAGTTTATCTAGATACTGTCTGACGCGGGGCACTTGCCGCTGGGGCGGCGAAAGCCTACCATACCAACATCAAAATATGGGTTGTTCATGCTGATCGGCATTCTCCAAACAGGCCAAGCCCCCGATGATCTTGGGGAAAAACTGGGCGACTATCCCAGGCTCTTTGAAAATCTTTTGGCCGGTCAAGGCTTTGAATTTCGAACGTGGCATGTCGAAAACGGGGTGTTCCCCGACTCGGTGCTTGACGCTGATGGTTGGCTGATCACAGGGTCTCGCCATGGTGCCTATGAAGATCATGCTTTTATACCCCTGTTAGAGAATTTCATCCGCGATGCTTACCGCGATCATGTGCCGGTTGTGGGAATTTGCTTTGGCCACCAGATCATGGCGCAAGCTTTGGGTGGGCGGGTTGAAAAGTTTAGCGGCGGCTGGGCCGCAGGCGCACAAGATTATAATTTTTCTGGCAAGACCCTTGTTCTGAACGCTTGGCATCAGGATCAGGTGGTCGAAAAACCCGCCGACGCTGTGGTGATTGCGTGCAACGATTTTTGCCAGTTTGCGGGCCTTGCCTATGACAACCGTGCCTTGTCGTTTCAACCGCACCCTGAATTTCAGCCGGAATTTGTGCAGGGTCTTATTGATACGCGTGGGCGGGGCCGGGTGCCAGATACCCTGATCGATCGTGCGTTATCGCGGATGGATATCCCCATCGACAGCCCGGTTATTGCGCAACAAATCAGCACGTTTTTTAAACAACATCAAAAGCTTGAAACTGCCTGACCCCTGAAAGGAAAGGCCATGTCTGACTGGACCGACCAACTGCCCGAAGCTGCCCGTTCTTATATCGCCGGGCGTCGCTTTGATGAGGTGGAATGTGTTATCGCCGATATTGCGGGTATTGCGCGCGGCAAGGCGATGCCTGCTTCAAAATTTGCCAAGCAGCAAAGCTATTTTCTGCCCAATTCCATCTTTTTGCAAACCATCACCGGGGAATGGGCTGACAGCCCCGTCGATGCTTATACTGAACCTGATATGATCCTAAAGCCGGATTTCACCACCGCAACAGCCGCGCCCTGGACGGCGGATGTGACGCTGCAGGTCATTCATGATGCCGAAGATCAGCAGGGCCGGCCAGTGCCGATTGCGCCGCGCAATGTGCTGCGCCGGGTGGTTGAGCTGTTCAAAGCCGAAGGCTGGACCCCTGTCGTTGCCCCCGAGATGGAATTTTTTCTGACCGCGCGCAACACCGACCCCAATATGCCGATTGTGCCGCCCATGGGCCGCACAGGGCGGCGCGCTGCAGCCAAACAGGCCTATTCTTTGTCGGCAATTGACGAATACGGCAAAGTGATCGACGATATTTATGATTTTGCCGAGCTGCAGGGTTTGGAAATTGATGGCATCTTGCAAGAGGGTGGCGCAGGTCAGATTGAAATCAACTTGGCCCATGGCGATCCGGTGCGATTGGCTGACGAAATTTTCTTTTTCAAACGCCTGATCCGCGAGGCTGCGCTGCGCCACGATTGTTTTGCGACCTTTATGGCCAAACCGATTGAGGGCGAGCCGGGATCGGCCATGCATATTCACCATTCGGTGGTTGACACCAAGACTGGAAAAAATATTTTCTCGGATGCAAATGGTGGGGAAACACCCGAATTTTTCCACTTTATTGCGGGTCTGCAAACCCATTTGCCGGCGGTCATTGCGCTGTTGGCGCCCTATGTGAACAGCTATCGCCGCTATGTTCCAGACTTTGCCGCCCCAATCAATTTGGAATGGGGCCGTGATAACCGCACAACGGGTATTCGGGTGCCCATTTCGGACAGTGCCGCGCGGCGGGTGGAAAACCGGCTGGCGGGGATGGATTGTAACCCATACTTGGGCATTGCGGCGTCATTAAGCTGTGGCTATCTGGGATTAAAAGAGGGCAAGGTCCCGCGCGCTGAATGTTTGGGTGACGCCTATATGAGCGCCGATGAGCTGCCGCTGAATCTGGGCGATGCGTTGGATCTGATGGCCGAAAGCGCGGCGGTACGTGGCGTTTTGGGCGCAGAGTTCTGTTCGGTCTATGAATCTGTAAAACGGAATGAATTCAAAGAGTTTTTGCAGGTGATCAGTCCGTGGGAACGTGAACATTTGCTGCTGAACGTATGAACCTGCTGTTTGCAAATGATCAGCGCGGTGCCTATCCAGCCAGTTGGTATGCCGCAACCGCCACGCCGCTTGCGCCCTTTGCGCCACTGCTGGGTGCGCGGCGGGCTGACGTGTGCATTATTGGTGGCGGCTACACCGGCCTGTCAGCGGCGCTGCATTTGGCGCAGCGCGGGCTGGATGTTGTTGTGCTGGAAACGCACCGAGTGGGGTTTGGGGCCTCGGGTCGTAATGGTGGGCAGGTCGGATCGGGCCAAAGGTTAGAACAAGACGTGCTTGAGGCGCGCTTTGGCGCGGCCAAGGCCCATCAGTTGTGGGATCTGGGGCAAGAGGCCAAGGCGCTGTTGCGTGGGCTGATTGACACCCATCAGATCGATGCAGCGTGGAAGCCGGGTGTTGTGCATGCGTGTTGGCGCAAATCTGAGGTGCGACATGCGCACCAGCTGGTTGAGCGATTGAACCGTGACTATGGTTATGATCAGATCACAGCATTGGATGGGCCGCAGATGCAGGCGCTGGTGGGGGCGCCCGCCTATTTGGGCGGTGCGATTGACCGAGGCGCGGGCCATATTCATCCATTGAATTTTGCGCTGGGTTTGGCGCGGGCTGCAGCTGCGGCTGGGGCGCAACTGCATGAAATGAGCCATGTCACCAAAATCGATCCTAATGCGCTGGGGGGCGGTTTGGTGCGTGTGGAAACCGATCAGGGCCATGTTGAGGCTGATCATGTTATTTTGGCCTGTAACGGCTATCTGGGTGGGTTGGATCGTCAGGTTGCGGCCCGCGTGATGCCGGTAAATAACTTTATCGTTGCCACGGAACCTTTGGGCGTGCGGGCGGTGCAAGTGTTGGCCGAGGATGTCGCTGTGGCCGACAGCAAATTTGTGGTGAATTATTTCCGTCTGTCAGCCGATGGACGGCTGCTGTTTGGTGGGGGTGAAAGCTATGGGTATCGTTTTCCCTCTGACATAACGCGCTTGGTGCGCAAGCCGATGCTGCAGGTTTTTCCGCAATTGGCTGATGCTCGCATAGATTATGCTTGGGGGGGCAGCCTGGCCATTACCATGACGCGCTTGCCAGTGTTTGCGCGGCCACATGCCAAAATATTGTCGGCATCGGGCTATTCAGGGCATGGTGTGGCGCTTGCGACATTGGCGGGCCGCGTTCTGGCCGAGGCCGTCGCAGGCCAGGCGGGCCAGTTCGATCTGATGGCTGGTTTGCCCAATCCGCGGTTTCCGGGCGGTGACATGATGCGCACGCCAGTCTTGGCCTTGGCTATGACATGGTACGCGCTGCGCGATCGGCTGGGGCTATAATAATTGCTTTTGGTGCATGGGTGGGGTGTAGCCCTCAACCCAGCGACGGGCCACAGCGACGGCGGCCTCGGTGTCGCCGCTGGCAACCGCCGTGCGCAGTGCCCGCATGGCAGAGGCCATTTCAATTTCTGAGAGACCTTTTTCCTGTGCGCACAAGATTTTGGGGTGCGGTGTCGTCAGCAATCCCTCGCCAATCAGCAATTCTTCGTGCAGTTTTTCACCGTCTCGAAGCCCAATGATCGAAATTTCAATATCACCATCAGGATTTGCTGCATCGCGCACGCTATAGCCAGATGCCTCAATCGCTTGGCGTGCCAGCGTCCGGATAGCAACCGGCGCGCCCATGTCCAGCACAAACACCTCGCCGCCACGGGCATAAGAGCCGGCCAGCAGAACCAGCCGGCTTGCCTCTTGCACTGTCATGAAATAGCGCGTCACATCCGGATGGGTTAGGGTGACAGGGCCGCCACGGGCGATCTGGTCTTGAAACAGCGGCACCACAGACCCCGATGAACCCAGCACATTGCCAAACCGCACCATCGCAAAAACGGTTGAACGTGAGCGTGAGGCGATGTCTTGCAGTGCCATCTCTGCCAGCCGCTTGGATGCGCCCATCACGTTTGTGGGTCGCACAGCCTTATCGCTGGAAACCAGAATAAACCGCTGCACCCCAGCCTCTTTGGCTTCGCGCGCGAGGGTGGCGGTGCCCAGCACATTATTGGCCAGCCCAACCAGGGGGTTCGCCTCGACCAAGGGCACATGTTTATAAGCGGCGGCATGCAAGACGACATTAATTTCATTTTCGCGCAAAACCCGGCGCACGATCCGCGGGTCTGTGGCCGAGCCAAGCACCGCGATCAGTTCAATCCCGTTATCTTGGGCTAATGGGTGGAGTTCCTGCTCAATCGTGTAAAGCGCCAGCTCACTCAGTTCAAACAGCACCAGACGCGCGGGGCTGCAGGTCATAACCTGCCGACACAGTTCAGACCCGATTGATCCACCCGCCCCAGTGACCATCACTGACTTTCCGGCATAGGTCTCGGCCCTGTTTGAAAGATCCTGATCCAGTGCATGCCGGCCCAAAAGCGTATTTGGTGTCAGGGGGCGCAGTTTGTCCAACAGTGGCTCTTCGCCGATCAACTGTGCAAAGGATGGCAGGGCCTGAACCTCTAGCCCCAGTTTTTCAAGCCGGTGGGCAATCTGCATCTGCTTTGGAAATGAAAGCGACGGTATCGCCAACAGCACGCGGTCAATTTTATGGCGCGCAACGGCGTCACGGATATGGGCCGGAGCATAGACCCGCAGCCCTGATACAGTCATCCCTTGCATCGCACTGTTGTCATCGACGAAGGCGGCTGGTTCGATGGATTTATGTGCCTTGAGCGCATTGACCAACTGTATTCCTGTCGTGCCTGCGCCGTATATCAGCACCCTACGGCGGTCGTTGCGCATCCGATGCAGCTCTAGCACCAGTTGCAGCGCCAGGATGCGTAAGCCGGACGCCAACATGAAATAGGCCAACACAAAAACAATATGCAGCCCAACCGTCAGCGGTGGGCCAATTAAAAAATTAAACAGCCAGCCAAATGTGCCTAAGATCAGGCTGGCCGTCGCAGTTTTCTTGATCCCGCTCAGGTCATAGGCTGTCAGGCGCATTCGATGCAGGCCGAGCCCAGCAGATGTTACCGCTGCTGCGCCAATCATCATCATAAGCGGCAAATAAGGTGAGATTTCGCCCAATATTGCGAACCGCTCAGGCTGCACCAAAATTGCCACAAGGTAGGCCATCGGCACACAAGCCATATCGAGGGCAAGCAAAATGGCGCGCTTCTGAAAAGGCCCAAAGGATTCAATCAGGCGCAGCATTTTTGGCGGGGCCTCCTGTGGCACGAAGCTGCGCCGTGTGGCTTTGGTGTCTTGAAAAGCCTGACCGCACACGAGGTCAGAATGTTCGAGAACACCAATCCATGAAAGTTTACCGTAATTCATAACCTGTGCGCAAGGATGGATGCGCGCCGTATCAGGTATGGTGGTCGCAGTTTCTGCAGGGACATCGGTTTGACGGGTCTGAAAATTGTGTGGCCGTGCATGTTTGGGCTTGCACAAGTACCGCTTTGCGGCTAGTTCGCGGCCTCAATCGGGGGACACTTCGATTTATGCTGTGGTAGCTCAGTGGTAGAGCACACCCTTGGTAAGGGTGAGGTCGAGAGT
>CALAXT010000076.1 GCA_937895435.1 uncultured Paracoccaceae bacterium
AGGCGGGTGGGCAGGCAGGCTATGCACCGGATTGCAAATCCGAGTAGACCGGTTCGATTCCGGTACCCGCCTCCAGCCACCCTAGATCCTTATTCGGTTATAGATGTCTCTGGTTTAACCCAGATGGTTTCAAACGCAGCGTCGTATCAAAGAATGAAATCGTTGACACCGATTGCTTTCAAGCCGTTGATCTGAATTTCAAAATCAAAGCTACCATCCCCGTCGACATCCCCCCGCACAACAATATTTGCGCCGGCTTTGTAATACCAGATGGAATTTTCTTCCGTAAAGCTTCGTGCTTTTTTACCATAGTAATCGAATGATTGATCTCCAGCCAATGCGCTGTTTGAATCGATCGCGCTTAAATCAATAAAATCCTCACCCCTGTCAAACTGCAGAATTTGGTCGCGCGTGCGTGCTGTTGTGCCGGTATCATCGGTGCTGCTAAAGATGAAGACATCGATGTGGCTGTCTTGCCCCGCATACATCATGTCTTTGCCTGAGCCACCATTTAACGTATCAGCGCCGACGTTGCCGTAAAGCTTGTCATTGCCGTTGTTACCGGTAAGCGCATTTCCAAACCGGTTCCCTGTAAGTGTATCAGCCCCATTACCGGATATTATGTTTTCAACCCCAACAATTTTATCACGGCCATGGCCCGTGTTCTGATAGCCAGTTTTATTCAGATCAACGGTTGCATTGTTCCTACCTGTAAAGACGATCGTATCAGTACCCGCGCCACCATTCAGGATGTCGTTGCCGCCATCCCCCTGCAGCGTATCATCGCCTGTACCACCGACTAAGGTATCGTTGCCCAGCCCACCGTTAAGGGTGTCATCGCCCCCTTGGCCCATTGCTATGTCATCGCCACGGCCCAAGCTGTAGACCTGATCATCGCTGTCGCCTGTGATTGTGTCATTTTCGGTGACACTGACGTTAAGTACGTCTGAAACATACAGCGTCCCGGCAGACAGATCGCCGTTTGAAAGGGATGCAAAAGAATAGGTACCATCTTCGATATTAGTGATGGCCTCGTATAAGTCTGTCACGCTGGAGATTTCCAGCAGATCACCGGAGAGTATAAAGAAAGCTTCAGAGTTTGGGTAAGCGTCAGAGTTTTCATAAAATGCTAATATTGTTGAGCTTGTCCCATATGAAGCCTGCGAAAGGTCAAAATAGTCTGCACCTTCACCATCTATCAAGATTGAGACGGCATTGCTAACAGCCCAAGGGATGTATTGATCATACGTATCTGAATAATCTGCATCATATGAAACATAATGATCGTCGTTTGTCAGGAAAATCCCTGTCAGGGTAGATGCTTCAAATGTGGATATTGTGTCCCAAGCGTCATCTTCATAGGTGATGCGCCATCCAGTTATTGTATAGGTTGTCATGAATCTAATCCCTGCTATATTTTAACATGAATTATATTTATGAATAGAAGATTCAAGTACTTTATTTTAAAATGAGACTAATTGCGTGCTCTAGCGGCGCGATTTGGCTAAATTGCAGCCGAACTGGCAGGGTAAGCACCTGCCGCACAAAGGCAGGTGGCAGGCGTGCTGCGTCTTTCTCGGTCGTCACAAGCTGTGCGCCCAGCGCGTTCGCTTCTTGCGCCAGACGGTTTAAGAGGGCGGGGCTGAGGGGTTGGTGATCGGCCAGTGGTTCGCACCGAAGCAGATTGGCGCCCATTGCGTGCAACGTGTCAAAGAACTTTTGTGGCTGTCCAATGCCCGCAAATGCTAAAACCCGCAGGTCTTTCCAATCCATCCCTGTGGCCAAGGGTGCCAATGCGCCCCGAATATGGGGGGTGCCGCACACCGCAGCCCCCCAATGCGTGTCAAACTGCGCCTGTGCGGCGTTGTTGCCAATCGTCAGCAACAGATCTGTGCGGGCCATGCCCGCCATCACGGGTTCGCGCAGCGGCCCTGCTGGCAGGCAGCGCCCATTGCCAAATCCCTGTGCGGCATCGACGACCACAATACTTAGATCCTTGTGCAGGGCCGGGTTTTGAAAGCCGTCATCGAGCACGATCACCCCAGCGCCAGCCGCCACGGCGGCTTTTGCACCGGCGGCGCGGTCGCGCGCGATCCATGTTGGGGCAAATGCTGCTAGCAGCAGTGGCTCATCACCGACATCAGCGGCGGCATGGTGCGTTGGGTCAACCAGAACCGGCCCAACCAGCCGCCCGCCATGGCCCCGGCTGACCACGGCCACCACATGCCCCGCTTGCGCCAGATGTTGGATCAGGGCGATGACGGTTGGAGTTTTTCCGGTGCCACCTGCGTTGATATTGCCAACACATATCACTGGCTTGGCGGCATGGTATTGTTGGCCGCGTGCCAACCTGCGGGCGGTTGCCGCCCCATAGGCCCAGCCCAAGGGCGCAAGCAACTGGGCTTGCCAAGTGGGCGCATTGGGGCGGGTGTACCAAAAGCTGGGGGCGCGCATTATGCGGTCTTTCCATGGGGTGTGGGCAGGGCGTCTAACAAGGTCTGAGCAATTTGGGTTGCGACCTCGCTGCCGTTGGTACTGACCTGCCATCCGGCAAAGGCCATTTGGGCTGCGCGATCTGGGGCCATCAAGTCACTGACCGCTTCGGCCAGTTCCGTCGCGTCACGCACCATTCGCGCGGCTCCGGCGCGCCGCAATTGCCCGTGTGCCGTGGGCCAATCCGCCAGATACGGGCCATGCAGCACAACTGCGCCCAAACCTGCTGCCTCATAGGGGTGACGGGCTGGGGTTGCCCCTGATGATGTACCACCCAGATGGGCCAGCGTTGCCAGCCGATACCACAGACCCAGCTCGGCTTCTGTATCGGCGATATAGACCTGATCTTCGCTGTCTGGGTCCTCATCGCGCGACCGAAGCGAGACCTGCATCCCAAAGCGCTGTGTGATCTCATCGGCCAGTGTGGGCCCGCGTGCGGGGGCTGTAGGAACGATGATCAACAGCATCCGATGTGACAGTTCGCGTGCGCGCTGCAGTGCCTCAAGAACCAGGTTTTCTTCTTCGGGGGGCAGCGCGACGGCCAGCCAGACGGGACGATTGCGCAGCAAAGCCGCCATCGCATCGCGCTCGGGCTCGGTGCAGGCCAGTGGTGGCAGCGTCGGTTCTAATGGGCCTGCGGGCATGATTTGTTGTGCAGTGGCGCCTGCCTTGCGCAGATCAGGGGCGGTGCTCGGATCTTCCAGAAAAATTCGCTGAAATTTTGATATAAGCTTGCGAAATGTCGGGCGTAGCCATGCGTGCAGCCCCGTCGGCATTCCGCCCAGATCTGGTGGCACCACCAAAAACGTGGCAACCCCGCGCGCCTGTGCGGCCGCGACCAGGCCTTGCGGCAAATGTCGAGCGGAAAAGACCGCAACATCTGGCCGCCAATGCTCCAAAAATGCCCGGATTTGTGCAGGTGTTTCACCCGGTGGATCAACGCAGCGCATCTGATCTGCCAATGCTGTGTCGCTGAGGTTGGCTGGGGTTGTTAGCAAAATCCCGAGATCTTCGCGTGTGGCCAAAAGTGGCTGGATCAGCCCGCCCATGGCCAGCGCCGTCGCCGTGTCGGGCGCATCAAGCCAGATCAGTGGCAATAGATTGCGGGTGGCTGGCAACGTGTCTGCGTTCGGCGCAAACGCCGTTTCAGGGCCTGCCGCCCCAAATATCTGTCGCAGTCGGACCGTCAGATCTTTCATAAGGTGCGCATGTCCGATGCCACGGCGGGCCCTGGCCTGTCAGCTGTCTGACAACAGGCTTGCAGCAAGCATGTCCGGGTCTGATGCGCTGGGCTTGTCGCGCAGCTTGTGTAGATCAGCGATGAAATAGCGCATGTGTGCGTTATCGACCGTGCGCTGGGCTGCATTTTTCCATGCGGCATGGGCCAAATCATAGTTTGGAAAAATGCCGATGATATCAAGCGCATTGGTATCACGAAACGTGGTCGATTCCGGGTCGACCAATTCTCCCCCAAAAACAAGATGCAGGCGATGGGTCATGGCAGGCTCCGATCTGGGGATATTTGATACAAATCTTAGTCGAAAACAGGCGGTGGGGCAACATGACCTGTGGGCGGCAGCAGGCGTGCGGTGATTTGGCGGTGCAGTGCCTTGGGGGCGGCAACAACATTTTTGGCCAGACCGCTGGCGGAGTTATAGACGATGGGCCGCCCCTCGCTTGTGCTGACCTGCCCACCGGCGCGTTGCACGATCAGGTCACCCGCGGCAATATCCCATTCCCACGCCGGACGCAGCGTCAGCATGGCATCACAGCTGCCATCAGCCACCAGACACATCCGCCACGCCAGTGAGGGGCGAATGATACGGTCAACCAGGGGGGGCGGGCCGCGCCAATGTTTGGGGTCGAGATTTGTGCGGGCAGCCAGCATTTGGGCGCCCTCTAGCGTGTCACGCGTGCTGACGTTGATCGCTGTGCCGTTGCGTGTGGCAGGCCCGATGGCGGTGGCCGCATAAACCACCCCCATCGCAGGCAGGGCCACAACTGCAGCTACGACTTGGCCATTTTCCACCACGGCCAGTGCATGCGAAAATCCAATTTCACCGCCAATAAAGGCGCGGGTGCCATCAATCGGGTCAAGAATAAAGCTACGCCGAGCCGCCAAACGTTGAGCGCGGCGCGCAGCGGTGTCAGGGGTCTCTTCGGACAGCCAGCCATAATTGGGCCGCGCTGATTGCAGGCGGTCAGCCAGCATGTCGTTTACCGCCAAATCGGCCTCGGTCACGGGGCCAGCACCATCGGGCTTTTCCCAAACGACGGGGGATTTTTTCCAAAAACGAAGCGCAATCTGTCCTGCGTCCTGGGCGACATCAAGCAGCAGGGCAAGATCTAGATCATCGGCTTGCGGATCATGCTCCGGCAAGGGTCATCCCTTCCACGAGCAGGCTTGGCACTACGGTTGACAGATGCGTGCGTGCATCATTGGCAGGGATCATCCGCATCAGCATGTCGCGCAGATTGCCCGCAATCGTGCATTCGTTTACGGCATGGCTGATCTGTCCACCCTCAATCCAAAATCCTGACGCACCACGCGAATAATCGCCCGTGGTTGGGTTGATGGAGGATCCGATTAATGAGGTTACCAAAAGCCCGGTGCCCATCTGTGCCATCAGCGCCGCGTGGCTGTCCGTGCCTTGGGTGAGCGCCACATTGGTGGTGGATGGGCTGGGTGGCGATGAGGTGCCGCGGGCCGCGTTTGCGGTGCTGGCCATGCCCAGTTTGCGCCCGGCGGCCAGGTCCAGCGTCCAGCCTTGCAGTTGTCCATCTGCGACGATCATTCGGGGTTGGCTGGCCAGACCTTCGCCATCAAAGGGTCGCGATCCAACGGTGCGAGGGCGCAATGGGTTTTCATGTAACGAAAGGCCGCTTGGCAAAACCTGCGCCCCCAAGGCATCGCGCAGCCAACTGGAGCCGCGCGCAATGCTGGCGCCGTTCACCGCCGCCAGTAAATGCCCAATCAGCGAGCTTGAAATGCGTTCATCAAAAAGCACAGGAAAGGCGCCGGTGCGTGGTTTGCGCGCGCCCGCCCGGGCCAAAGTCCGCTCAGCGGCGATGCGGCCAATGGTGTCTGGGTCTATCATATCGCTGTGATAGATGCGGCTGTCACCGTAATAGTCGCGCTCCATCCCGGTGCCATCGCCGGTTATGGCCACGCAAGACAGGCCATGCCCTGTGCGGCCATAACCACCGGCAAACCCGTTGCTGGCAGCTAAAAACATCTGCCGCTGGGAATAACCCGCACCAGCACTGTCGACCTTGGATATGCCCTTGTGGCGCAGGGCTGCAGCCTCGGCCTGCAGCGCGGCCTCTTGCAGGGCGGCGGGTGTTGGCTCGGCGCTGGGATCGGCCAGATCAAGGGCTGCCACATCCCAGTTTTTGGCGAGTTGCGCCGGGTCAGCCAACCCGCAGGTCGGATCTTGCGGGGCTTCGCGGGCCATCGCAACCGCCCGTTCGGCCATCGCGGTGATCGTGCCACCTGAAATATCCGAGGCCGAAACACATGCTTGGCGTTGGCCCAGCAACACGCGCAACCCGATATCGATACCTTCAGCCCGTTCGGCCTGTTCCAACTCTCCCATACGGACGTCGATAGACACCGAGGTGCCAGCCACAGCCAGCGCATCGGCGCTATCTGCGCCCGCTTTGCGCGCCGCATCCAGCAGTGCGGCCGTCAGGCCCTCAAGATCTGTGTGCATGGGCGTTGCCTTTTTCTAACATTGCTTGGTTTGACCTAGCGATTGCCCTGCGCCCCTGCAAGGGCAGCGCCGCAATGAGAGCGCAGGTTGGTGTCAGACAAACCCATTCGCGATGCGCAATTGCCCGGTTTCAAACCCGCGCCAATTGCGTTGTGGCGTATTGATGTAGGCTTGGGCCGTTGGATGTGCCGCATCTAGTGCACCCAGATGAACCAAAAGCGCGGCAATCGCGGCTTCTGAAGCACGTGTGGTGCCATCTGTTATTTTCAACGCAACGCCCAGCTTTTGGTCGGGTAAAATTGCCACAAACACTGCCTCGGCACCGGTCTTGACCGCAACGCGGCCCCCCATGGCCCGCATCAGTGCGGTGCAGGCGCGGCCCTCGCCGGCCACCATTTCGGGAAAGGCCGCCATAGCGCGGGTAAGCCGGGCGGCGGCGCGGTTACGCAGATCGCCTTCTGGGTTGGCGCCAGCAAAAAACGCCATTGCGCGGGCCAAGCCATGCAAAGAAAGTGCGAAATTTGGCGCCGAGCAGCCATCTATCCCATAGAGAGGGCTGGTTTCTCCGGCGACCTCTTCTGTTGCCGCGCGCACGGCTTGTTGCACTGGGTGGGTTGGGTCAACATATTCGGGGCCACCGCGCAAATACTGGTTCAGCGTCAAAAAGCCCGCATGTTTACCCGAACAGTTGTTGTGAAACTGGCAGGGGCTGTCATCGGTTTTAATCAGCGCATTGCGGGCGGGGCGGTCATCGGGAAAATGGCTGCCACAGCGCAGATCGGTTTCTGCCATCCCCAGCCCGGCCAGCCATTGCGCCACGGCGTCGGTGTGCAAGGCCGCGCCCTGATGGCTGGCGCATGCCAGTGCTAACTGGCGGTCTGTCAGCCCGGCTGTATCGGCCGCACCACTTTCCATTAGCGGAAGGGCCTGTAACATTTTACACGAAGATCTCGGAAAAATCGTGATATTTGGATCGCCCCAAGCCTCAGCAATCTCTCCGCCGGCCCTGCAAATCACCGCATGCCCCAGATGCTGCGATTCCAGCATGCCACCGCGCCAAAGTTCGACCATTGCAATTGCTGACATTTTAAAGCCCTTATTCCTTGATGCGCGATTTTATGCCAAAGGGGTTTTGTCCTGAGCCATAATCTGGTTTAGGGAAGGCATAGCGCGGTGTCGGCATCTGTGCCATGTAAAAACCGAAGGCTTTTTGATGGAACGGCGGTGCGCGTGCACGTGCACGTGAATGCGAATGCGGGAGACGGTCAGATGAAATCTGGAATGCAGCGGGGAATTATTGGTGCGGCCATGATGGCTTTGGCGTTGCTGGCAGCGCCAGCGGTCTTTGCACAGGAATCGGCCGACCGTGTTGCGGCCAATACGGATTGGTCAGTTTTTAACCCAAGTGCTGATCCGGCACTTTGCTTTATGGCCTCGGCGCCAAAAGAAACCGTGAATACACGCGACGGTAAAAAAGTCGACGCCAAGCGTGGCAGTATCGTGCTGTATGTGACCTATCGCAAAGGTGGCGATCAGGGTGTGGTGTCATTTGCAGGCGGTTACCCCTTTGCTGATAAATCGACCGTTAAGCTGACGATTGATGGCAAATCGTTTGAAATGTTCACAGATGGCGAACATGCGTGGTCAAATTCGCCCGCAGAGGATGCGCAGATCATTGGCTTGATGAAAGCTGGCAAAGATGCGGTGGCTGAAGGGCGGTCTGGCCGTGGTACCAAAACGCGTGACAGCTTTTCATTGCTTGGGTTTTCGGCCTCACTGTCTGAGGCGCAAAAACGCTGCGGAAACTGAGCCGGCTTGGCTGGGGTCTGTTCTTTATGCGGCCAGCGCCCTATATCGGGCGTGACAGCCGGAGTTTGACGCCATGACAGCCCCAACCGCCATCACACCTGATGTGCTGACCCTGCCGCGTAAGGCACCCGTTGGGGCCGATGGGCGGATTAACATCGTTGGCCTGCCCCGTATGGCCTTGCAACAGGCATTGATTGACGCAGGCACACCCGAACGTCAGGTTAAAATGCGTCTGGGTCAGATTTGGCAGTGGATCTATCACTGGGGTGTGCGCGATTTTTCAGCGATGACCAATTTGGCCAAAGAGTATCGCAGCCTGTTAGAGACCCACTTTGTCATTGAACTGCCTGAGCTTGTCACCCGACAGCTTAGTGCGGACGGCACCCGCAAGTATCTGGTGCGTATCGCGGGCGGCCATGAGGTTGAGGTGGTCTATATCCCCGAAGACGACCGCGGCACGCTGTGCATTTCTAGCCAAGTGGGCTGCACGTTGACCTGTTCGTTTTGTCATACTGGTACGCAAAAACTGGTGCGCAACCTGACCGCAGCCGAGATCATTGGCCAGGTGATGCTGGCGCGCGATGATCTGGAAGATTGGCCGTTGCCCGGCACGCGGGGGGTGGAAAATCGGCGGTTGTCCAACATTGTTTTGATGGGCATGGGTGAGCCGCTTTATAATTTTGATGCCGTGCGCGATGCCATGAAAATTGCTATGGATGGCGAGGGCATCGCCCTTTCGCGCCGCCGCATTACACTGTCAACCAGCGGCGTGGTGCCGGAAATTGCCCGCACAGCGTCAGAAATCGGGTGTTTGCTTGCGATTTCATTCCATGCCACCACCGATGAGGTGCGCGACCGTCTGGTGCCGATCAACAAGAAATGGAACATAAACACGCTGCTGTCAGCGCTGCGTGAATACCCCAAATTATCTAATTCTGAACGTATCACTTTTGAATATGTGATGCTTAAGGGCGTAAATGACACCGATGCCGACGCGCGCCGCTTGGTGCAGCTGATCGCGGGGATTCCAGCCAAGATCAATCTGATCCCGTTTAACGAATGGCCCGATGCGCCGTATCAGCGCAGTGATTGGGATCGGATTCAGGCGTTTTCAGACATTATTTTCCGGGCGGGCTATTCCAGCCCAATCCGCAAGCCGCGTGGCGAAGATATCATGGCCGCCTGTGGGCAGCTGAAATCGGCCACCGAACGGGCCCGGCGGGAACGCGCCCAGATCAGCACTGATCAACCCAGCCATCAATGATCTCAACCGCTTCTTCGGCGGTTTCAACAAAGCTAAACAGTGCCAGATCTTCCTGCGCGATAAAGCCGTTTTCAACCATTAGATCCCAGTCAATCAATCGCTGCCAATAGTCTTTGCCAAACAACAAAAACGGCATTGGCCTCATCCGGCCGGTTTGCACCAGCGTCAGCGCTTCAAAGGTTTCATCCAGCGTGCCAAACCCGCCGGGAAAAACCGCCACGGCGCGTGATCGCATCAGGAAGTGCATTTTACGCATCGCAAAATAGTGGAAATTGAAACACAAATCAGGCGTGACATAGGGGTTTGGCGCCTGTTCATGGGGCAAGACGATGTTTAACCCAATCGACTGCCCGCCCGCATCATCAGCACCACGGTTTCCTGCCTCCATAATGCCAGGGCCACCGCCGGTCATCACAACAAATTCCCGACCATAGGTTTTCAGACTGCGTTCTGTCATAAGCGCGGCAAAGCGGCGCGCCTGATCGTAATAGACGGCCATAGCAGCGGGTGGCGCAGTTTTTGGTGTGACCCCATTGACCGCTTCGCGAATGCGCGCACTGCCAAAAATCACGATGGTTGATTGCACGCCGCGTTCATCCATCACAACCTGTGGCTTCATCAGTTCCAACTGTAAGCGCATTGGGCGCAGTTCATCGCGGGTCAGGAATTCGGGGTCGTTAAACGCCAAACGATAGGCGGGCGCCCGGGTTTGTGGCGTTTGTGGCGTTGCACCAGCGGCGATCATATCTTGGTGACTGTCGCGAAAACGGTGGTTGCGGGTCTTATCTTTCATATGGATACTCTTTTCGGCGCATTGCCCAATCATGCCACCCGGTCTATAGGGATAGTCAGATTGAAGCCAGAATCCATTTCTGGCCCTGCTTGTTTTTTGGGGGAAACAATGTCCAACGCTGCACTGGAAGCCGCGATAGAAGCCGCTTGGGAAACACGCGACATGCTGTCGCCCGCGACCAAAGGTCTGGCCCGCGACGCGGTCGAAGCGACGCTGGATGCGTTGGATTCTGGCAGTCTGCGGGTGGCTGAACCCCGTGAAAATGGCACATGGCATGTAAACCAATGGGCTAAAAAAGCTGTGCTGTTGGGCTTTCGTCTGCGCGACATGGAAGAACAGTCTGGTGGGCCGCAAGGTGGCGGCTGGTGGGATAAGGTCGACAGCAAATTTAAAAATTGGCAGGCCGCTGACTGGCGTGTGGCTGGTTTTCGCGCAGTGCCAAATGCGATTGTGCGCCACTCGGCCCACATTGCAAAAGGCGTTGTGTTGATGCCGTCTTTTGTCAATCTGGGGGCCTTTGTGGGCGAAGGTACGATGGTTGACACTTGGGCCACAGTTGGCTCTTGCGCACAGATTGGTAAAAATGTGCACCTGTCAGGCGGCGTGGGTATTGGCGGCGTGTTAGAGCCGATGCAGGCAGGCCCTACCATTATCGAAGATAACTGCTTTATTGGTGCTCGGTCTGAGGTGGTTGAGGGGTGTATCGTTCGCGAAGGCTCGGTTTTGGGGATGGGCGTCTATATCGGCCAGTCGACCAAGATTGTTGATCGCGAAACTGGCACTGTCAGCTATGGTGAAGTTCCATCAGGGTCGGTTGTGGTGTCTGGCAGCATGCCTTCAAAGAATGGCATTAACCTTTATTGTGCAGTGATCGTGAAGCGGGTTGATGCGCAGACGCGCGCGAAAACCTCGATCAACGAATTGCTGCGGGACTGACGCGCGCCATGACACCAGACGAAGATATGGCCGCGCCTGCCACGGCGCATGATGCGCCGGTTGAGGCCACAAAACCAAAGGCCAAGCGTCCGGTGCATGTCTATACCTTGCTGGTTGAAGTCGGCCGCAATCCCGGTGACGGCCTGCCAGACGGCACGACCGGTGCGGGGCTTTTGTGCTATGCTGCAGGCGTGGATGAGGCTGAAGCAGTGAATGAAACTGTGGCGGTTCTCAAACAGGCCGATCTGGCCCCCCTAGATGTCACGGGCTATGGTACGTTGGAAGAACAACTGGCCAGTGGCAGCGAGATCAGCCCCGAAGAGCGTGCGCTGATGGAGCGCGCGCGCAGCGAAAACGCCGTGATTGTGGCGCAGCTGACCCCCTTTAGCGATGATGATTAGGCAGCAGACGGCCCTAGCCATCGGCCGCCATGCGCAGAACCAATTTACCGATATGTGGGGCCTCGAGCGCTTCGTGTGCTTGCCACGCGGCCTCTAGTGCAAATTCGGCCTCAATCACGGGGGCAATCTTTTGGCTTGCCAGCAGTGGCCATACTTGGGCGTGCAGGGCCGTTGCAATCCGTGCTTTGGCCGCGTTTGATTGTGGCCGCAGGGTTGAACCTGTGACTGTCAGTCGCCGGCGCATGATCTCAGAGAAATTCAGTGTGATCTCGGCACCTTCGAGAAAGGCAATTTGTACCAGCCGCCCATCATCGGCCAGGGCCGCAACGTTGCGGGGCAGGTACGGCCCGCCCACCATATCCAAGATCAGATCAGCCCCGCCCGCCTGTTGCAGCACTTGCACAAAATCTTCAGAACGATAGTTGATTGCACGGTTTGCGCCCAAATTCTTGCAAACGTTGCATTTTTCATCAGAACCTGCGGTTGCAAAGACCTGTGCGCCAAAGGCATGCGCCAATTGAATTGCGGTGGTGCCAATGCCTGATGTGCCGCCATGCACCAAAAACCGCTCGTTCGCTTGCAGCCTGCCGCGCTCAAATACATTGGTCCAAACGGTAAAATATGTTTCTGGCAGACAGGCAGCTGCGCGCAAATTCATGCCATTGGGGATGGGCAGGGCGTGGGCGGCCTCGGTCAGGGCGTATTCAGCGTACCCACCGCCGGGCAACAAGGCGCAGACCGCATCGCCCACTGCCCATTGTGTGACCCCCGCGCCCAGGGCCACGATATGGCCGGCACCCTCTAGCCCGGGCAAATCTGAGGCACCGGGGGGCGGGGCATAAAGCCCGGAGCGTTGCAGCGCATCGGGGCGGTTCACCCCGGCATAGGCCAGGCGTATCAAAATTTGCCCGGCCCCGGGTGTGGGAACCGGACGTTCGGTAAGGGTCAGAACTTTGGGCCCGCCGTAGGTACTGATTTCAACTACGCGCATCATGTTTTTGCCCCATTATTCTTGCCACCGCTCTGCAGACCCATTTGTTTTCCCCGACCAAAAGCCCGGCATATTTGCCCGGCTGGCCGATTTTGGTGCACGCAGCCGCGATAGCACCATATTAGGCCCAGCCATCATGGCCTTGAGCAGTGGATTGGTGTTGGCCATGGATTTGAACTTTTCAAACTGCATCACGTTGTCGATGCGGCGGTCCAAAAACGCCCATGTGGCGCTTTGATCTGGGCTATCGTCGCCCAACCAAAACAGCAGCGTAGCGCCATAAACCCCAGAAAGAATCGCACGTTTTGAATACCAATTGACGTCGTCAGATGTGTCGCCCAATGCGGCCCAGATCAGATCTGCAGTGCCCCACACCATGCGTGCACCGTCGGCGGCCAAATGTGGCAGACTGAACAGTGTGCTGGCGCGCCGCACGGCCTCTTTGTCTGATATCGCCTCAATCCGCAGGCGTACCGCTTTGGCCACCCGGTCGCGATAGCGCAGCGTCGTCAGATCGGTTTTGGCCAGTGCGTGTTGCATCAGCCGATCACCGCGGGCGTGATAGGCCACGGCCAGATCCACAGCACCGCGCGGACAAAGCGCCCGCGCCAGCCCATGCGCCACCCCGCTGTCCGTGATGGCGGCGGCAAAGGTCTCGGGGCCCCATCCGTCAAAGGGCACATGCGCCAGCGCAGCATCCAGCAGCTGGTCGATCAGCGCTAGATGGTTGGTGGTGTCGGGCTTTGGCGATTCCATCTGGTCCTCCTGTGGGTGGCCGGGCGGTTTACAAGCATGAGCTGCCTTGTTATAGAACCCCGTCCTGCGATCAACGCAAATCTAACTTAGGAAGGTGGTGAAAACCACATGCAGGTCAGTGTTCGTGATAATAACGTCGATCAGGCGCTTCGTGCGCTGAAGAAAAAACTTCAGCGGGAAGGTGTGTTTCGTGAAATGAAGCTTAAGCAGCATTTTGAGAAACCCTCCGTCAAGAAGGCCCGTGAAAAGGCTGAGGCCGTGCGCCGTGCGCGCAAACTGGCGCGCAAGAAATTGCAGCGCGAAGGCGGTCTTTGATCTGACTTAAGTGATTTGGGTAAATTTGCCCTGTCCTGTCGATCCACAGAACCCCCAAGGCTTGGCCTTGGGGGTTTTCTGTTGTCTGCGCTGCCTGCGCCATAGACCCAAGCGCGCCCATCTTCTATTCTGCGGCCCAAAGACGGGGCCAATGTTGGAAAAGACCATGGATTATTCTGCCATCGCCAATTTGCCGACGATGTTTTTTGACCGGGCCAAGGCCGAAGGCGCACGGCCGTTTTTGTGGGCCAAGATTGATAAACAATGGCGTCCGCGCAGCTATGGCACCTGTGCTGAACAGGTGGTGCAATTGGCGCATGGTTTGGCGCGGCTGGGGGTGCGGGGGGGCGATCGCGTTGTGATCGTGTCAGAAAACCGCCCCGATTGGGCAATTGCCGATTTGGCGATCATGGCGCTGGGGGCGATCAGCGTTCCAGCCTATACCACCAACACGGTGGAAGACCATTTGTACATCTTGGAACATTCCGGGGCCTGTGCCGTCATTGTCAGCACCCCGAAATTGGCCGAACGGGTTATCGCCGCCGCAGAGCGCGCGCCTGATTGCACTGCTGTGATCGTGATTGATCCAATGCCCCGACACCCCACTGTGGGCGTGGCCTTG
This sequence comes from uncultured Paracoccaceae bacterium, assembly GCA_937895435.1. Lineage (GTDB taxonomy): Bacteria > Pseudomonadota > Alphaproteobacteria > Rhodobacterales > Rhodobacteraceae > CALAXT01. Next base: position 14,094 of record CALAXT010000076.1, read on the forward strand.
CACGATTGGGCCGATGTGCTGGCCTTGGGCAAAGATGGTACCTCAGCCGAGATTGAGGCCATCGCCAAAACGCTGCCCCGCGAAGCAACAGCATGTCTGATTTATACATCGGGCACGGGTGGTCGGCCGAAGGGGGTGATGTTGTCGCATCGCTCAATCTTGGCAAATTGTCATGGCGCCTATCAGCTGCTGCTGACCATTGGCCTTGGGCATGAGGTGTTTTTGTCGCTGTTGCCGCTGTCGCATTCGTATGAACACACCGGCGGTCTGTTTTTGCCGATCTCGATTGGGGCTGAGATTTATTATTGTGAGGGCCCGGATCAGCTTGCCGCCAACCTGCAAGAGGTGCGCCCAACCATTATGACCGCTGTGCCAAGGCTTTATGAGTTGTTGCATGATAGAATTTTGCGCGGCGTGGCCAAACAAAGTCCGCGCCAGGCAGCGGTTTTTCATGCTGCTGTGCGGTTGGGGCGCAAGCGTTTGGCAGATCCGTCCAGCCTGACGTTGTGGGAGCGTTTGCAAAACAGGGTGTTGGATCTTTTGGTGCGGCGCAAGGTGGCCGCCCGTTTTGGCGGTCGGCTCAAGGCTTTTGTGTCAGGTGGCGCGGCGCTTGACCCGGGCATTGGCAGTTTTTTCCTCGCCTTGGGCGTCCGGCTTGTGCAGGGATATGGCCAAACTGAGGCCTCGCCCGTCATCACGGCAAACCCGCCGCTGCACATTCGTATCGAAAGCGTTGGCCCGCCGTTGGATGGGGTTGAGATTGCGATCGCCCAAGATGGTGAGATTTTGGTGCGTGGTGATTTAGTGATGACAGGCTATTGGCGCGACCCAGAAACAACGGCCGCGACGCTGGTTGATGGCTGGTTGCGCACTGGTGATATTGGGTATCTGGATGGTGACAATTACCTGATCATTACTGATCGCAAAAAAGATATCATCGTGAATTCCGGCGGGGATAACATCGCCCCTGCCCGGGTTGAGGGGCGGCTGACCCTACGGTCGGAAATTGCGCAAGCGATGGTGCAGGGCGACAAACGCCCCTATCTGGTAGCGCTGATCGTGCCAGATGTTGAATTTATCAAAGCCTTTGCCCAACGCCATGGCTGCGCTGCAGATTTGGCCACGCTGGCGCATGACCCGGCCTTTCACAAAGCATTGGCGGCGGTGGTGGATGGTGTGAATGCCAATTTGGCCCAGATTGAGAAAGTTCGCCGCTTTGCGATTGCCCCCCAGCCTTTTAGCACCGAAAATCAGATGATGACGCCCACGTTAAAGATCCGCCGCCATGTTATTCGGGCGCAGTATGGTGATGTCTTGGAAAAGCTGTACGCCCGGTCTGGCTGACGTGCTTTGGTTTCAGGGCGGGGCTAAAAATAGCTGCGCACCAATGCACCTGAAATCAGGCTCCAACCATCGGCCACCACAAAAAACGCCAGTTTGAATGGCAAAGAAACGATGGCGGGTGGCACCATCATCATGCCCATCGACATCAGAACGGCCGCCACCACCAGATCGATAATCAAAAATGGCAGGAAAACCAAAAACCCAATCTGAAACGCCCGTGCTATTTCGCTGAGCAGAAATGACGGCACCAACAGCGACAGATCAGCCCGCACCACGCTTTCGGGCACGCCGGCATCGGGGCGCAGCGCCAAAAGTTCGGCAAATGTGTCAGGATCGATCCGACCTGCCATGAAGCTGCGAAATGGCTCCATCCCTGCGGAAAAGGCCGCCTCAAGGTCCAGTGATCCGGCAATCAGCGGTGCGGCCCCAGACTCCCAAGCTTGGGTAAAGGTTGGGGCCATCACGAAATAGGTTAAAAAAAGCGCCAAGCTGATGATCAGCATGTTGGGGGGGGATTGTTGCAGGCCAATCGCTTGGCGCAGGATCGACAAGACGGTGACGATAAAGGGAAAGCATGTCACCATCACCGCCAACCCCGGCACAAGGCTGAGCAGCGTGATCAGCACCAAAAGCTGAATCGAGCGCGCCGTGAGCGACCCGCCATCCCCCAGTGAAAGCGCAAGTTCTTGGGCGCTGGCAGCCCCCGCAGCCAAGCTGAGCCCCAGCGTCAGCCCGGCCAGTAACGGCGCAAGCCGCATGGGCTAGAGCCCGCCGTGGACATCGGCCACTTCGGTCAGCCGCACCGCCAACTGTCCGGCCTGTGCCCCTTCTAATTCTTCCAGCTCGCCCCGGGCGATCAGTTTGTCGCCCACATAAAGCTCGACGGGGTCTGCCACACGGCGATCAAGCACCAGCACGCTGTCGGGGGCCAGCCGCAGCAGCTCGCGCACCATAGGGCGGGCCTTGCCAACGGATACCGTGATTTCAATAGGCACTTGTACGAATGGGTTGTGCGGCGCGGCGCTGTGGTTTGGCGTAGATTGGGGGGTGGCAGACATCTCGGCGGTCGGTGCGCTATCCATAAGCCAGTTCCTTTTGTTCAAGGGCAAAGAAATCATCAACTGCGCTGCGGATTGTGGCCACGGCGCTGTCCATATCAACAAATTGTTCCACTTCGCCCAAGCACAGGCGCACTTGTCCCAAGCTCAGGCTTTGATCTTCGATGATGGTAAAGGGGGGCGCGTCCTGCGATAAAAGATGTGGCTCCAGCGCTGCTCGGCTGGCGGGGTGCAGGGCCACCGTGACCGGTGTTTGCGCCATTGAAATGGCCAGAGGCCGCAACGTTCCTAAAATAAGTGTACCCAAGGCGCGCTGCGCCATGTCTGGCAAAATTTTGTCAGCCATGGTTCGCATCAGAGGCTCAAGCGTGCGCAGCACATGGCCGCGCGCCTCGTGATAGGTGAATGACATGCCTTCCAGACTGCGCAGAATATCAGCGTTCAGCCGCCCTTGCTCTTCACCTTGGGCGGTCTGGGCATCTTCCCAACCAGCACCATAGCCTTGTTCATAGGCTTCCAGTCGGGCTTCTTCCATCTGTTGTGCGGGCACCATGGGTGGCCCGGGGTCAGCCGCAGCACTGTCTGAGGCAAATACTTCAAGCTTTAAGGGGCCTGCCATTACGCGTTCTCCTCTCGGTCTTCCATCCAACTGCGCAGGATTTCGACGGTTTCATCCTGACGCTCGGCAATCATTTGGCGCAGGCGCTCCACGGGGTCTGCGCTTTCGCCAAAGCCTGGCCCTTGGCCGTCATCCATTGACACAATCGGCAAGCGCGATGGATCAAAAGCCCGGTCGTCAATTTCACCTGTCAGATAACCCTCATCCAGATCAGGGCGGGGCAGTGCATTGGTGGGGTCTGGTCGCGCTAAGGCTGCTGGGCCTGCCGATGTCAGGATTGGCCGCACAACAAAAAGACCAAGCGCCAAGGCCACAATCGCCAAAACGGCCAGCTGGATCAGCGTCATGGCATCAATCCCCATTGAGGCCCAAACCGAGGGCTGCATCATGCTGCCCGGGGGGGCCAAAGGTTCGAACGCCATCGACTTTATGGTGATCACATCGCCACGGGCTTCATCAAACCCAACGGCTGAGGCGACCAGATCGCGCAGATCGGCCAGTTCTTCGGGACTGCGTGGGGTGAAGACGGGTTGGCCCGCCGCGTCGGGTTGCGTGACGCCATCTACGAGTACGGCCACAGTGACTCGCCGCACCGCACCGGGTGCGCGCACCACTTGGCGCTGAACCTCAGATACTTCGAAATTTGTCCGCTCGCGCGATTCGCTGTTTTGGCTTTGTGAATTTCCTCCCCCTGCCGCGTCACCCTCGGGCAGGTTGGACGCTACTGTAACGGCGCCGGGTTTTTCATCTTTGGATGTAGCCGTGCGTTGTTCGGTATCGGTGCTGATCGCCACGCGCCCCTCTGGGTCAAACCGACGCTCGGTGATAGATTCGCTTTCGGTTTGTGTATCAATGCTCAGTTCAACGACGGCATTCCCCAAACCCACGCGTGCCGCCAACAACCGTTCGATATTGCGTTTAAGTTCAGCCGCGCGGTCTGCACCCGAGCGCTGCGCATCAGCTTCTTCTCCGGTCAGGATCAACCCACCCTCGGTATCAATGACCGAAACATCTTCCGGTGTCATGCCGCGCACCGCCGAGGCCACCAGATATTTCAAGGCCTTAGCTTGGCTGGGCGACAGCGAGCCGCTGCCAGACGTTACTGTGACAGACGCGGTTGGGTGGCTGTCTTGGCGAAACGGCTGCGAATCGGCGTTTGAAATGTGGACGCGCGCTGCCCTTATATACGGGCTGGCCGTGATGCTGCGCGCCAGCTCGCCTTCCTTTGCACGCCAATAGGCTGCATCAAACATTTGCGAGGTTGTGCCAAAACCCGACATGCCATCCAGCAGCTCATACCCGGCAGAACTTGCGGCGGGCAGCCCCTCAGATGCCAGGCTCATCCGCAGGGAATCGCGTTGGCCGCTTTCTACAAAAATGGCATCCCCACGCACGTCATAGGTGACGCCGCGCTGGTCGAGTGCGGCCAGCACTTCGCCCGCCGCACCGCTTTCCATTCCCGCATAAAGAAGGGTCATGTTGGGTGTCGCTGCCATCCGTGACAGCAACAAGACCGCTATGAACATGGCCGCGGTTGCCAGCCCAACGATGCTGCGTTTGCGCGGATCAAGCCCGGCCCAGAGCGTTGCAATTTGCTGCACGGTGATTCTCCCATTTCGATGGGCTTCTGCCCCCGATCACCAGAACATTTGCCCTAAGGCGCTTAACAATCGGTTAGTTCCCTTCGGATTATAGAAAGATTGTGCCACTGAGCCGTGAGGATAGAATGGTTGATGCAAGCGCGCAGGACGCGCCTCAGAAAAAGTCGTCGAAACTGCCGCTGATCATCGGGGCGGTATTGATGCTGGTTTTGGGGGGCGGTGGATTTTACGCCACCTATTCTGGATTGATTCTGGGCGGGTCTAAAGACAGCGGTCACGCCGATGGCGATGGCCATGACACATTAGAGGCCGCAGGCCCGCTGCCCGATGTGATCTTTGTGCCGGTAAACCCGATTTTGGTTACGATTGGGTCAGGCACCAAGCAGCAAATTCTTAGGTTTTCCGCACAGTTAGAGGTGGTGCCTTCTTACGAGCGTGAAGTGGTGCATCTGATGCCACGGGTGTTGGATGTGCTGAATGGCTATCTGCGCGCGGTAGAGACGCGTGAATTGCAAGACACTTCTGCGCTTGTGCGACTGCGCGCACAAATGTTGCGGCGGGTGCAAATTGTTACGGGTGAGGGGCGTGTGCGTGACCTGCTGGTGACTGAATTCGTGCTGAATTAGGAGGCCAGAATGGCTTTGATTGCAGATTTTCTTTTGGGGGTTGGGGCATTGTCGGCGGCGGCCTATTGCCTGATTCTTTCGCGCCGGTTGCAGCGCTTCACTCAGCTTGAATCGGGTATGGGGGGCGCGATTGCGCTTTTGTCTGTGCAGGTTGATGACCTGACCCGAGCATTGCAGCGGGCCCAGGCGGCGGCCAACGACTCGAGCAGCACGCTCGAGGCCAAGACCAAACGCGCTGAAGATGTAGCCGCCCAGTTGGAGCTGTTGCTGGCCTCGATGCATGATTTGCCCGAGCCGAAAGCGCAGCAAGACGGGGGGCGCAAGCTGCGCGTGACACGCAAGCGTCCACCCCATGATGCCCCTGCCGATCCACTAGAGGCTGCACAATGACCGTGAAAACCAAACCCGCAGTGCAACAAAACAGGCCTCATCAAAGCGTGGGCAAAACACCCGATGCACAGGCGACGCCATCCGATTCGGCTGCCAAACCTCAGGGTGGCGCCTCGCAAAAGCCTGCCACATCGGCCCGCAGGCGGGCGGGCCGTGGGGCGCTTTTGCTGATTGCGGGTTTGCTGGCTGTGGCGGGGGCGTTGCGTTTGGGTGGTGGAATTGGACAGGTTTTGGCCCGTGAAACCGCCCCGGAACATGAGATGCCTACCGATGGTGAGGCCTCCCACACTGAGATTGCCAGCTGTCCTGACCTGCCAACTGACATGGCAGGCACGGCCGAACTGTTGGCTGCTCTTCGCGCGCGTGAGCAACGCGTCAGTGCTGATGAAACAGCACTGGCCGAACGCAAACAGGCGCTGGGCCTTGTCGAAACCCAGGTTGAAAGCCGTTTGGCGGCTTTGGTTGCGGCAGAGCAAAAGTTGTCTGCGACGCTGGCATTGGCGGATAACGCGGCTGAAAATGATCTTAGTCGCCTGACGGCGGTCTATGAAAACATGAAGCCGAAAGAAGCAGCGCTGTTGTTTGAGGCCATGGCCCCCGAATTCGCGGCTGGGTTTCTGGCCCGCATGCGCCCCGAAACTGCCGCCGCCCTTTTGGCTGGGCTGTCTGCTGAAAAAGGCTATGCGCTGTCTGTTCTGCTGGCAGGCCGTAACGCCATGGTTCCCAAGGAATAAGCCCTCATGTCCCCATGCCTCTTCCAAAGATGTCCGTTTGAACGGCGCGCCTCAACCCGGAGCATTTCACGATGATTGGTCTTATCGGCATAATCATCGTTTTTGTGATGGTGTTTGGTGGCTATCTGCTGGCGGGCGGGAAAATGGAGATTATTCTCCATTCTGCCCCACATGAGCTGATTATCATTCTGGGCGCGGCTATTGGCGCTTTTATCGTGGCTAATGATGTGCATGCGATCAAGCAGACCTTGGGCGGCTTGGGCAAGGTGTTCAAAGGTCCGGTGTGGAAAAAAAGCGATTACAAAGACTTGTTGTGCCTGCTCTTTGAGCTGATTCGCTTGGCAGGAGCAAACCCGGTGGGTCTGGAAGAGCATATTGAGGCCCCCAAAGATTCTTCAATATTTTCAAAATATCCACGTATCTTGAAAGATCATGACGCGATTGATCTGATTTGCGATACATTTCGCGCGGCCTCTATGAACTATGACGACCCGCATCAGGTCGAAGAGGTGTTGAATAAACAGATCGACACGACGCTGCACCATAACCTGCACCCTAGTCATGCAATGCAAGGGATGGCGGATGGCTTGCCTGCCTTGGGAATTGTTGCTGCCGTTTTGGGGGTGATTAAAACGATGTCCTCAATCGATCAACCGCCCGAGGTTTTGGGCGCGCTGATCGGTGGGGCTTTGGTTGGCACGTTTTTGGGCGTTTTTATGGCCTATGGGTTGGTTGGCCCCTTTGCAACCAAGATGAAGGCCGTGGTTGAAGAAGACAGTCATTTCTATAATCTGATCCGCGAGGTGCTGGTGGCAAATTTGTTCAACCACGCCCCGAATATTTGCATTGAGGTTGGGCGGCAGAATACTCCGCATCGCATGCGCCCCAGCTTTTCTGACCTGGAAGAGGCGCTGCGCGCCACCCGGCAAGAGGCTGCATGATGATTTCGGATTTTGCGCAAAACATCCAACGGCGAGTTGGCGTGGTGCTGGCTGCGCTCTGCACACTCTGGGTGCCTTTGGTAGCCCCGGCTGAGATAGCGCAGATGCGCAGCGGTGAGCATGGCGCCTTCACCCGGCTTGTCGTGGAACTTGAGCGCCCCTCGGCCTGGCGTCTTGGTCGCGTAGAGGGCGGTTATGCCCTGCAATTTGACCGCAGTGATATTGCAATTGAAACGGCAGATCTGTTCACCCGTATCACCCGCGATCGGGTGCGCGATGTGACCGAGCAAGAGGGCGGCGGTTTGATGATTGCAACCGATTGCCCCTGTTACATCAACGCTTTTGAAATGCGCCCAGGTCTGGTGGTGATGGATATGCGGGATGGGCCAGCCCCGGCCGATTCGCCTTTTGAAGTGCCGATGACGCAAATGACCGAGCAGATGGCGCCAACCGTTGATCCGATCGATACACCGCCAGCCGCAGATGCCCTTGTTGTTGCAGCGCCCCCGGCAGACATCCCACAAACCCAAACGCCCCGACTGCGGGGAATGGGCCAAGATCAGTCAGGTCTGTTGGCGTTGTACTGGCGTCAGGCTTTGGCATCGCGGCCCAATGATTCGGACGATCTTGTCGTGTCAGAACGCCTGGACGGCGGTGTGCCAGAGCCGCAAATAGATAAGCAAGATCACGTTACTGTGCCACACGATACGGTGCATTCTGCGGCTGATGCCATGCATGCCCCGAGCGTGACGTCTTCACCCACTGGCCAAAATGAAGAGCGTGTCGATGAGGCGCGAGACCACCTGGTGAACCAAATCGCCCGCGCGGCTTCTCAGGGATTGTTGGAAATTGATTTGCCACCAGTCGAACCGGTTCACCACGCCGAGCCGGCGGTTATCGCGCCCCCCCCGACGAAAGCGCCAACACCTGCGCCAAAGCAACCGACCGACCACATGAGCATCCGCGCCAAGACCAGTATCGACAGAGACTACATGCGCGAGTATCCCGAGCGTCCACTGACCCCAGATGGAAAGGAATGCCTGCTACAAAAGACCGTGAATATCGCGGCTTGGGGCACGAACGACCCGCCAAATCAGCAGCTTTCAGCGGCACGAGCATCTTTGATTACTGAATTGGATACACCCGAACCACAGGCCGTTCAGACGCTTGCACGACTTTATATCTACTTTGGGTTTGGGGCCGAAGCGCGCCAGTTGATCCGCAATTTTCCCGAGAATCTTCCAGATTCGGACGTGTTGGAAACACTGTCAGAAATTGTTGAAAACGGGGTGGCCCAAGATCCGGGACGGTTGGGTGGGATGATGAGTTGTAACAGCGCCGTCGCCCTTTGGGCGGCTATGGCACTGCCCAAGTTGGAGGCAACGGATGTCATTGAAAATGGCGCTGTTTTGCGGGCATTTTCAGCTCTGCCAGTGCATTTGCGCAGACATTTGGGCCCAACATTGATTGAACGCTTTTTGGCGATGGGGGATGAGCAGACCGCGCGCAGCCTGCGCGATGCGGTTCTGCGGGCGCCTGGCAATACAGGCGCACGGTTTCAGGTGGTTGATGCCAAACTGTCGATCGCTACAGGCGAAGATATGCAGGCCGCCGACAGGCTGTTGGACATCATAGCGCAAGACGGATCAGGCGCGGGCGAGGCACTGGCCTTTTATCTTGAAAACATGCTGGAGCGTGGCACGGCGATTGACCCGCGGTTGATTGAAAGCGTGGCTGCGATGGCGCAAGAACGCCGGGGCACTGAAACGGGGGCGGCCCTTGCGCGCGCCTATATTTTAGCTTTGGCCAGCACGGGCGCCTTTGATCAAGCGTTTGAAACCCGCGACCGACTGACCCGGCTTGGCCCAAACACGACCCCAGCCCCACTGAATGATGCGCTTTTTCAGTTTTTGGCAGAAAAGGCCCCAGACGATACATTTGCCCGTCACGTTTTGGCGCAGGCTGACAATTTGACGCGTGCGCCGTTGTCGCCACCTGTGCGGCGTGCTTTGGCACAGCGGCTGTTGGATTTGGGCTTTGGCGCCGAAACGCTGAAAATGTTGGCTGATATCCCGCCTGAAAACGACGATGATCAGATTTTGTTAGCCCGCGCTGCGCTGGGTGCGCGCGATCCTGCGGGGGCGTTGGCGGCCCTGTCTGGCCTGCTGGGCGCGGATGCTGAGCGTGTTCGCGCGGCGGCGCTTTTGGCGCTGAATGACCCCATGACCGCCGCCGAGGCTTTTGGCCGGGCGGGTGCAAACGAGCAACAGGCCTCGGCAGCGTGGCAGGCCGGTGACCTAGCCGTGATGGCAACAAATGGAGCCGCCGACAAAGCCGCCGCCGTGGCCGAGCTTGGCGCATCTGGCGCGGGCTCTTCTCTAGCAGACGTCGGGGCCGAAACTGCGGCTGGGCCATTGGCTCAAGCACGTGATTTGTTGCGTGAAAGCGCTGAGCGTCGGGCGGCACTGGATGCGCTATTATCAGCATTTCCCGCGGAAGCGCCGCAGTAAGGCAAAGTCTTATCAAATAACGGATATAGCTCAGATTATCCTTACCTTCTGGTAATATTCCCACCGTATCTATTGCCTTTGACGCGGCAAGAAATGCGGCTGGGATGGCAATGACCGTGCTTTTGACACGATGCGACACACAAAAAGGCGGGGTTGGGCGTGGCCGTTCGCCGCTGTCTTTGCGTCTTTGGACGGAGAGGGTGATTTTTGTTTTTGCAGCGCTTTGCTCGCTGCCAAATCCTGGCTTGTCCTTGGCGTTGCCTGCACTGTGTGAACGCGCGGCGGAATGGGCCGCGAAACAAACCGATGTGCCCGTTTCGGTCATGAAGGCGATTACCCTTGGGGAAAGTGGTCGCGGATATGAAGGGGTCACCCGCCCCTGGCCGTGGACCGTGAATATGGAAGGTGCTGGCCATTGGTTTGATACCGAAGCCGAGGCTCGCCACTTTGTCGGCCAGCACTTTGATCGCGGTGCCCGCAGCTTTGATGTGGGTTGCTTTCAGATAAATTATAAATGGCACCATGGGGCGTTTCAGTCCGTCGATCAGATGTTTGATCCTCTGGCCAACGCACTTTATGCGGGTGAGTTTTTGCAAAGCCTGTTTCAGGAGTTTGGCACCTGGGAGGCGGCGGCGGGTGCCTATCATTCACGCAGCAATGCCCGGGCCGTGGCATATGGCGCGCGCTTTTCAAAGCTGCGTGCCCGCTTTCGCGCTGAAGATGGCCGGGCCTTGCCAAAAGCCCCTGATGTGGTTCTGGCGCGCGCCACCGCCGGCGTTGATCAAGGTGTGCGCAAGCGTGTCATTCGGGAAAACACTTTCCCACTGTTTCTGCCCGGTGATGGGCAGGCTGTGGGCTCATTGGTGCCACTGAACCGCACAGCGGGGCAGGCCCTCTTTTCTGATCAAGGCCAACCTGCGGCTGCCCTTTTCCCCACTGAGATCGGCGCGGCTGTGCGCCCTGTTTTAGGGGCGATTAACTGATTATGCCGCAATTCACCTTGGCCAGCATTTTCCGCCCAACCATTTTGCTGACGCTGGCGCTGATGGCGATCATCGTCATGATGATTTTGCCGATGCCCTCGGCCGTGCTGGATGTTGGGCTGGCGCTGTCATTTTCCATCGCGATCTTGATGTTTACGGTGACTCTGTTCATTGAGCGGCCACTGGACTTTTCGGCGTTTCCTACCATTTTGCTTGCTTCATTGATGCTGCGGCTGTCGCTTAACGTATCGTCGACCAAGCTGATCATTGGGCAGGGCCACACGGGCACCGATGCGGCGGGCCATGTGATTGAGGGGTTCGCCATGTTTGTCATGGGTGGCAACCTATTGGTGGGGTTCGTTGTCTTTTGCGTGATTTTGATCGTGAATTTTGTGGTGATTACCAAAGGTGCGGGCCGCATGGCTGAGGTCGGCGCCCGGTTTGCGTTGGATGCGATGCCGGGCAAACAGTTGGCGATTGATGCTGATGTTGCCGCTGGTGCGATTGACCATGCCGAGGCTAAGATCCGGCGCGAGCTTGAGCAGTCAGAAACCACATTTTTTGGCTCGCTCGATGGGGCATCAAAATTTGTCAAAGGCGATGCGGTTGCGGGCTTGTTGATTACGCTTTTGAATTTGATTGTCGGGCTGATCATTGGCGTCTCTGTGCATGGGCTATCAATTGGAAAAGCCTTTGAAACATATGCGATTCTGACGGTTGGCGATGCGTTGGTTTCCCAAATTCC
>CALAXT010000077.1 GCA_937895435.1 uncultured Paracoccaceae bacterium
CCGCTGGCGCTTGGGCTGTGGCTGCAGGCGTTTAAGGTTGTTCTGGCCAATCCCTTTGCGGGTGCGCCATGAGTGATGACGAGAGCGGCGTCGAAAAAGAACATGACCCGACAGAGCGCCGGTTGGAAGAAGCCCGCAACCGCGGCGATATTGCAAAATCGACGGATTTGAACACCGCTGCGGCGTTTGGAGGGCTGTTGGTGGCAGCTATGGCTGCGGGGGGCGACAGCCTGACCCGAATAGGCACGTTATCAATGACGCTGCTCAGCCGCGCGGATGAGTTGGCACCGCTGTTTCTAAGCGGTGATGGCGGGCCAATGGGTGGAATAATGGGCCAGATTGTATTGGCCGCGCTGCCTTGGTTTGCATTGCCCGCTTTGGCGGTCATGATGTCATTGATCGCGCAAAACAGTATCGTCTTTACGGGTGAAAATCTGCAACTGAAGTTATCGCGCATTTCGCCAATTTCTACAGCCAAACAGAAATTCGGCCCTGAGGGCTTGTTTGAATTTGCCAAAAGCGCTGCGAAAATGACAATTGTGGGCGTTATTCTGGGAATGTTTCTGGCCAATAATTTGACGGATATTTTAGGGTCTATGGCTCTGAGCCCAGGTATGGCAACGGTGGTTTTGTTGCGTTTGGTGGTGCAGTTTTTGCTGGTTGTTCTGATTGTGGCCTTTGTCATTGGGATCATGGATTTTCTTTGGCAGAAGTACCGCCTAATTGAGCGTAACAAGATGTCACGCCAAGATATCATTGATGAAATGAAGCAATCTGAGGGGGATCCCTTCGTCAAACAGCAACGCCGTCAGCGTGGTTATGATATTGCCATGAACCAGATGTTGGCGGATGTAGCCTCGGCGGATGTGGTGATCGTTAACCCGACCCACTATGCTGTGGCCCTACGTTGGCGGCGCGGGGACCAGGGCGCGCCTGTTTGTGTGGCTAAGGGTGTCGATGAAATCGCCGCGCGCATTCGTGCCGTCGCTGCCGAGGCGGGCGTGCCGTTGCATCGTGACCCACCGACCGCGCGTGCCGTACATGCCAGCGTTGAGATTGGACAAGAGATTCACGCTGAGCATTATCGTGCCGTTGCGGCTGCTATTCGGTTTGCCGAACGTCTGCGCGCCAAGGCCCGTGCTCAGAGGCCGATATGAGCAAACGTACCTTGCAGCAAATTGCGCAGTTGCGCGGGTTAAGCGATATGATCTTGCAAACGCGGCTCTCTGCGCTGCAAGCCGCTGGGCAGGCCCGCGCCCAGACCCAATTGCAATTGCAAGCCCTAGCTGCGCCAAAACCTGCGGTCATGGATGATGGAGTACATTTTCAGGCTGCACTGCATGTCGCCGAGACCCATGCCGTTTGGGTAACGGGCCAGCGCAAGGAACTGAGCGAATTGTTGGCGCACCAAACGGCAACATGGCTCGATGCGCGCGACAGTGCGCGTGTGGCCCAAGGGCGCGACAGTGTGCTTTCGGATTTGCATAAGATTTTGGCAAAACCGCAGAGCGGTCAGACCTGACGTTACACCCACCATGCAAACGTGATCAGTGACTAAACATCCCTGCGTGCGATATCAAGGATCAGCACGTCGCTGACCACAGCACCAACTGTTTTTGTGGCAGCCTCTTTTAGTGCGGAGCGCAGCAGGAACATATTGGCGCTTTGGGTGAAATCACCCCGAAATCCGCCAGAATTTGCATGATCAAACATGACTTGCAAAAACGCATCACGTAACTTTGGCTCTCGGGAATATACCGATGAGCTTTGCCCTGCGGTCACTTCGACGCTTAGGCCCAGAATTGCCATGGCGACCAATTTGCCATCTTCTACGATCGGCACGACAAATTGGTTGTTTAGTTTGACATAGTCAAAGCGCTCCAAAGTTATGCCATGCTCATCGGTTGCGCCGTGTCCGTCTGCTGTCGCCCCATGTCCGGGTTCGGCACTGTTACCACTGGCTGGGGCTGGGGTTTGATGGTTGCCACCACCCTCGGACATGTCGGTGATTTCTGCCGCTGGGCGCAGCGCCCAACCGGCACCAACACCCCCACCAAGCCCAATCAGCGCCAAAAGAATGGGAAGCACTTTGCCAAGCATTTGAAACCCCTAGAACGGTAAAATAATGTCAGCAACCTGCTGGCCATAGCGCGGTTGCTGCACATCAGAAATCTGCCCTCGGCCCCCATAAGAGATCCGCGCCCCAGCGATTTTATCATAGGTGACTTCATTTTGCCGTGACACATCGCCAGGGCGGACAAAGCCGGAAACCAGCAGCTCGCGCAGTTCAAAGTTCACGCGGACTTCTTGGGAACCTTCGATACGTAAAACCCCATTTGGCAGCGTTTCCACGACCGTGGCGGCCACGCGCAGGGTCAGCTTTTCTGTGCGTGCAACAGAGCCATTGCCTTTGAAGCTGCCTGATGAATTGGTTGACACGGCATTGGCCATGCTGGCCCCCTCGGGCAGGCGTGTATCAAGGCTTTGGGGCAGGCCAAAAAGACCATCAATCCCCATCGATTCAGATCCCGTGCGGCTGCGCCCCGTTGAATTGCTGATCGAGGCCTGGTCATTTATTTCGATAACGACTGTCAGAATATCGCCGCGCATTCCAGCCCGCCTGTCGCCCAACAGTGATTGCCGCCCCCCGGTCCAAAGCGAGGCGGCCGCCCCACTGGATGTCCGGGTCTTGGTGTCGGGGGTGGGGGCGGAATACATTGCGCTGTGTTGAATTCCAGCAGCCGCAGGCGAAAAGGCGGGGGCACGGCCAACGTCCTCTAGACGGGCGCAGCCGGTGGCCAAAACTGGCAAGAATAGCCAAACGAGCAGTTTCCTGATTATTCCACGCATCATGATCCGGCCCCTCTGCCGACAGTTATCCGACCGTCTGGCATTACCATGCCGCTAACTGTGCTGCGGGACCCAAGGTTCATCACCCGAATCACATCACCCACCCCACCGCGCGCCAAGGCGCGGCCTTCGGCCTGAATGCTCAGGCCACCAGTTTCAAAGGCCAAGGTTACAATTTGGTTGCGCTCTACAAGTGCAGGCGGGCCGATATCTTCGGGGCGGATTGGGCGGCCGGCATAGAGAGCCACACGTGCCTCCATTCCGATGATATCATAGGGGTTGCTGATCGTGCCGGGCAATGTGCCGGGCGCCAGTGCCAAATCTTGGGCGCTGAGCAGGGTTTGGCTGCGGATTGTGCGTGCGGCCACCACAGTGTCGGCAAGCGCCACGCTGGGCGCAGAGATCGGCGCCGAACAACCCATAATAAGACCGAGCACGATGCCGCGCATCAGCGCACCTGGGTGGTTGCTGCCAGCATCTGATCTGCAGCGGTGATGACTTTGGCGTTCATTTCATAGCCACGCTGCGCTGTGATCAGCTCGGTTACCTCGCGCACCGCGTCGACCGCACTGCCCTCTAGATAGGCTTGGCGGAGCGTGCCCAGGCCATCATCCCCGGGTGTCCCGACAAGTGCAGGGCCCGAAGCCGAGGTTTCCAAAAACAGGTTTGATCCACTGGCTTCAAGCCCTTTTTCATTGCTAAAACCGGCAAGGGAAAACTGGCCCAGCAGCTCTGGTTCCACCCTGTCACCAAAATAGGCGTAAACCTCGCCCGCACCATTGATTGAGATGCTGCGGGCATCGTTTGGAATGGTGATGCCGGGCACCACCACATAGCCGTCTGACGTTACGATCTGCCCATCAGCAGATCGTTTCAGGCTGCCATCGCGGGTGTAGGCGGGCAGCCCTGACGGCAATGTCACCTCAAGAAAGCCCTTGCCCTCAATCGCCACATCCAGATCACCACCCGTCTGAGTGGATGTGCCCTGTTGCAAATTGACCGAAATCGCTGCGGGTCGTACGCCCAGCCCCACCTGCACGCCCGTTGGCAAAACCGTGCCATCGGCAGCGTTGATGGTGCCGGCGCGGGCGAGCTGCTGATAATGCAGATCTGCAAATTCAGCCCGGCGTGGTTTGTAGCCGGTGGTGTTCATGTTCGCGAGGTTGTTGGAAACAACTTCCACCCGCATTTGCTGGGCGCTCATGCCGCTGGCGGCAATATCTAGGGCACGCATGGGTCAGCCTCCATTTTAGCGACCAAGGGTCTGGATAACACTACGAATCCGCTGATCTTCGCGATCGAGAAAGGTCTGACCCATCTCATAGGCACGCTGCACTTCGATCATGCGGGCAATTTCTGTGATTGGCTCAACGTTCGAACCTTCGGTGAACCCTTGCAAAATTGTGGCGGTTTCTGAGGGCACAATGCCCTGTTCTGCGTGAAACAGCACACCTTGTTCATGAATAAGGTCTGTCGGCACCTCGGGCAGCCAAAGCCCAATTTGCGATAGAGGGCGGCCATCGGCCGATAGCGTGCCGTCTGCCGCCAATGCGATATCTTGTGCATCAGGTGGAATAAAGATCGGCGTGCCACCGCCATCCAACAGGCGATGGCCGTCCATGCTTACCAGCTCGCCTGCGGCATCGGGGGTAAAGCTGCCCGCGCGGGTCAAACGCTCACCCTGCGGTGTTTCGACAAGAAAGAATCCATCACCCTGAATCGCAAAATCAAAGGTGCCATCGGTTTGGGTAAGTGCGCCTGCGCTCAGATCAATGTGGCGCGCACTGGCGTTTGCCATTGAAAGTGATGGTTCATTTCCATCTAATGCTTTGACATGTTCAGCAAAAATAACACCCTCGCGGCGAAAGCCTGTGGTCGACATGTTGGCGATGTTGTGGGCGACTGCCTCCATTTCGCGCATCAAACCCGATTGGCGGGTCAGGGTTGTATAGGTTGAATTGTCCATTCACACCCTCGCAATCATTGGCACGATTTGGTCGCGGAAAAAGGCCACCAGCGTTTCGGTCATGAAGCTCATCGACACCCAGAAAACCACCAACATCGCGCCGACTTTTGGCACAAATGTCAGTGTCATTTCCTGCACCGAGGTGAGTGCTTGAAAAAGCCCCACCAAGACCCCTGCAATCAGGGCCACAGCCAAAAGCGGTGCGGCCATCATGACCGAAATCCAAAGCCCTTGGCGTAATGTGTCAAAAAGAACCTGATCGCCCATCGCTACACCGGCATCCGCAGAATTTCCTGATAAGCTTCCACAACACGGTCCCGCACGGTCACGGCGGTTTCAACCGCCAGTTCGGTCGAGGCCAGTGCTTGCACCAGTGCGTGTGGATCCGCCCCACTTACCATGCTGGCCTTTGCGGTTTCTTCGCCAGATTTCAGCGTGTTGACAAAACTGTTGGCAAGCTTGCCCATGGCCGTATCGCCGCCACTTTGTTGTGGCGCGTTGGGGGCTGTGGCGGGCCGGGCACTGGCATAAGACAGCGCTGCAAATGAGCTTTTTACATCCATCGACATTGGGGTTACCTGCGCAACATTTCGATCAGTGAGCTCGACATTTGTCGTGCCTGATCAAACATTTTCAAATTGGCCTCATAGCTGCGCTGAGCTTCGCGCGCGTCGGCGATTTCAATCATCAGATCGACGTTCGATCCGTCATGATACCCGCTTTCATCCGCCATTGGGTGACTGGGGTCATAGATCCGCGCCAGGGCGGTTCTGTCCAACTGCACGGCCCCCAGTGTGACAAGGGCGCCGGCCTCATCGGCTTTGGCGCCAGCCAGTTCTTCGAACGAAACGGTTTTGCGATGGTATCCAGGCGTGTCGGCATTGGCGATATTTTCTGACACATGCCGCAGCCGCCCGGCTTGGGCCTGCATTCCAGAGGCCGCAAGGGCCAGAGATTTCATCAAATCAGCCATTTATCACCGCCCCCTGCCCAAGCTTGTGCGCACGATGCCGCTGCTGCTTTTGGCAATGGCCAATGCCAGATCGTATTGCTGGCGGACTGCAGCGGCTTTCATCATTTCGGTTTCGAGCGAAACGGTATTGCCATTGGGCGACTGGCTGTCGGGGCTTTCATTCAGGCTGGCTTGGGCCACATAGCCACCGGCCGAAGCCAGTAGATGGCCTGGGCGTGTTGCACGCACGGCAAAGCCATCTTCGGCGGCGTATGTCTGCGCAAAGGGCGCAACATCCTTGGCTTTATAGCCTGGCGTATCTGCGTGGGCCACGTTTTGGCTGATGGCGTCCTGCCGTACCATGGCATGCGACGCCATGGCATGGGCCATGCGTGACAGTTCCAATTTTTCAAACATCGGGGCTTCTCCCTCGATCAGCTTCAACCAAGCTTTAAGACCAATTCGTTTAACAAGACTTAAGCGAAACACGATTGGGCGCGTCTGCGCCGGTAAAGGAGCCAGAATGGCGGGGGTTTTTGACACTCTGCAGGCAGAAATTGATGCCGTGCAGGTGATGCACCGAATCGGACGGGTGGTGGCGATTGGTCGTGGCACGGTTGACGTTGCCGGGCTTTCCGATGTGGCAACCTTGGGTGATCTGGTCAAGATTGGGGAAAATCTGGGCACCCCAAATATGGGAGAGGTGCTGGCGCTGTCGGGGGACCAGATTACGGTTTTACCGGGCGAATCAGGGGCAGGGCTTGCGATTGGCGATTTGGTGAAGCTGATTGGGCGCAACGATCTGGCGCCTGATCGGGCCTGGATTGGGCGGGTTATTGACCCGTTTGGTCGGCCGCTTGATGGTCGGCCGCTGTTGCGTGGTGCGCAGGCCCGGCCGTTGCGCGCGGCACCGCCTGCTGCCATTGGGCGCAGACGGATGGCAGGCCGATTGGAAACCGGGGTGGCTGTGTTTAACACGCTGTTGCCCTTGGTGCGGGGGCAGCGTGTTGGGCTTTTTGCGGGATCTGGCGTTGGCAAATCGACGCTGCTATCGAAGTTTGCGCGTGGCGTTAGTGCCGATGTTGTGGTGATTGCGCTTATTGGTGAACGTGGCCGTGAGGTCCGCGAGTTTATTGAAAGCGTTTTGGGCCCCCAAGGCATGGCGCGGTCGGTTGTGGTGATGGCGACGTCTGACCAATCACCCCTGGTGCGCCGCCGTTGTGGGTTGGCTGCGATGACGGTTGCTGAACATTTCCGCGATCAAGGGCTGCATGTTCTTTTACTGGCTGATTCGATCACCCGCTTTGCTGAGGCCCATCGTGAGGTTGCGCTGGCGGCGGGTGAACGCGCCAGCTTGCGTGGGTTTCCACCCTCAACCACGCATCAAATTATGGCCTTGGCCGAACGCGCGGGGCCCGGACCTGAAACGGGTGGGGGCGACATTACAGCTGTTTTCACGGTCTTGGTGGCCGGATCAGATATGGAAGAACCTGTGGCTGATACGTTGCGGGGCGTGTTGGATGGCCATGTTGTGATGGATCGCGCCATTGCCGAACGGGGGCGCTACCCGGCCATTGATCTGTTACGCTCCGTGTCACGCTCTCTGCCTGATGCGGCAACGGCCGACGAAAACACGCTGATCCAAGCTGCGCGCCAGATGCTGGGGGCCTATGATCGATCTGAAATGATGATCAAAGCGGGGCTTTATGTTGCCGGTACGGATCCGCTGACCGATGCAGCCATTGCGGTTTGGCCAGCGCTTGATCATTTTTTAGCCGAGGACGAGACCGAAGATACCACAGCCAGTTTTGCCAGATTGGCCGCCTGTCTGGCCGGTGGTGTCGCCGGATAATTATAACCGAATGCGGTTAGATTGGCTGTCTTGCAGCATGCTCAGGGCTAATGAGGCACCGGTTTGGCTGTTTTGCGATTGCCGCACATCTGACATTGTCATGAACCTTTGGGTCAGTTTTTCCAACGTTGCAGGCGTGCTGAATTGCGCCACGCTGTCGCTGCCAAACACTTTTTTTGTGCGAGTTTTCAGTTCTTCAACCTGTCTATCCAGATCCAACGACCCAAACCCACTGGGCATGTTGAAGGCGGTTTCAAAAACCGATCGCAATGAGGGCGTGCCCAAAACTGTAAACCATTTTGCGTCTTCGCTGGATGTCTTTTCCGCAACAGCTGTCAAATCGCGTTGCAATGACAAAGCCAGACGCATGTCATTGTCTTGTTCGCCCACGGCGACCTCAAATTGGCGGGTCTTGTAAAGCGTAGTGATTTTATCACCAAAATCCGACAGTTTGGTGTTGGGGGTGGGAAAATCGCCAAACCCAAAGGCCTTTGCAAATTCCACATACCGTTTATCGGCCAGTTTGTTTACCAGCGCTTTGCTGTCGGCCGTGTTTCCTTCAAGCACCTTTTGGATAAAAAACTTGTTGGTCAGGTCAGAATCCAGACCATAAGCACCCAGTGCCACCTTGAGCAGCTTGCGGTCGCCGACCAATTCAGCCGCAGACGATACTTTGGCGATATTTTGTTGGAAATACCGCACTTCTTTTTCAACAACAGGCGAGCGATCAAACGCTGCCTGTTGCGGTGCCATGGTACGGCTTAGAAACCGCCAGCCGGTAAAACCTGACATTGGGATAACCGGCTGAAAGCTCATGCTGGTTGTGCCGCCATCAAGCGCTCTTCGCGGGGCAGTAAGCTGCGCAGAGCTTTTAAAGCGTTGTAATGTTGCCCTTCCAAGACGGCAGCTGTTGCAGCAGACAGCTGAATTCGGCTGTCGTAATCAACCAGGACTTGGCTCAACTGTTCGATGCCGCGCAAGAGTTGCAGTTTAGCCTGTTCGGGTTCCACATCGCCTGAAAGCACCAGCTGCGCAATGTAGCATACCCGCCGGACGGGTGTGTTCACCTCGCCTGGGTGGATGGCATCGCGCAGCCGCAAGATATGGGCGTTTGGTGTCATGATGGCCAAGCGGGATCGCTTGTCGCCATTTTCGATCACCGCGCCATTAATCAGCACCCGTTCTTTGGGCCCAAGCTTTAAAACCAAGCCACTCATGACATGGCCCGTTGCAGGATGTGGGGTTGCGTGACCACAGGCGACAGCATTGGGGCTGTGGCGGGCGTGGGGCGCAGGCCCTTCATCATGGCGGTATTGATATCGATCAACACATCAGCGGTTGCGGTGCCGGCCATGACACGGCTGGAATGCTGGCGAGTGAAGACAGCCATAGAAAAGATTTGTTTGCGCAGGTCAAATGGCAAGGCATTGGCGTCATCCGCGACGTCATCGGCCAATGTATCCCAAAGTTTGCGATTGTCATGCAGGGCGCGAACAAGCGCGACTGACATTTTTGCCTCGCCGGTATTGGCGTGTTTGAGACGGTGGGTGATCCGGGCGAACAGATCGTATTCGGTGCCGCGAAATGTGCGGGTCGGCGCGTCGGGAGAAGTATAGGCCCTTTTGGCCAGGTCGAGAGCGTTCATCTCGGATCCTTCCGGTGACTGTGGTTGCGAAACGGTATCCGGGGCGCCATTTTGACCCCCCGGACACCGCCGGTTTCATGCCCTTAACGGAACAAGGACAGGATGTTTTGTGGCGCCTGGTTGGCGATCGAAAGCGCCTGAGTGGCCAACTGCTGTTGGACCTGCAGCGCCTGCAACCGGGCCGAGGCTTCTTCTAGGTCAGCATCCACCAATGACCCCATGCCGGTCTGCATGGCATCTGTCAGGCCTGAGACAAAATCAGACTGGGTTGATACCCGTCCCTGCGATGAACCAAAGCTGGCCGAAGCATCGATTGCTGTCTGAATCAGACCCTCAATATTGCCCAGTGCAGTTGCGGCACCATTTGCAGTTGACACATTAATGGTATCCAGCGTGCCCAACGCGCCCGAACCAGCATTTGCGAACTGGCCCGTCACGGACAAATCGGTAGTACCTCCGTTGGTAAACACCAGATCGCCCGGGTTGGTGCTGTCATAATCGACGGTCAGATCAGCAATACCCAAAGCATCAATCGCGTTTTTCAGCCCAACGGCCACAAGATCACTTACCGAGTTGTTGGTGCTGGCCACATCATTCGCGCTGATCACATAGCTGGCAGTTTTATCGCCAATTGTGATCGAAACACTGTCACCTGCAGCCCAAGCGGTTGCTCCGTCTGAAATACCAACCACATCGCTGCCACCAGCCCGATCCAGGGTCATGATAAAAGTGTCAGCATCGGTCGATGTAACTGTGCTGCCGGTGGCAGCGGCGCTGGTGGTGTTGTTAAAGACGTCATTGGCGGTGTAGCTGCCTGTCGACAGGTCATTGGTATCAATCGACAGGCTTGATGTGGTGACATTGCCAGAGCTGTCACGGTCAAGTGACGCCAGAACCGAGAATGAATTGCCTGCGCTGCCATCAACAAGGTTAAGGCCGTTGAATTGTGCCGAACCCACAACCGCTTCAATCTGCGAGCGCAAGGCTGCAACATCAACCTGAATCTTGTCCCGATCGACGTTCGATTCCTGCGCGGCGACAATCTTGCCCTTCATTTGGGTCAGAAGATCGGTCACAGTTTCAGCCGCCTGACGCGCGACGGTCAGCGTAGCTTCGCCCAGCGACAGGCTCTCTTGGATACCCTTAAAGCCTTTGATATCAGATTCCATGACTTTGGAAATTGCCCAGACCGCGGCATTATCCTTGGCGCTGGAAACCGAAGTTCCGGTTGCGATATCGTTTTGGGTTTTGGTGAGGTTTGAGTTGATGCTCTTGAGGGTTTGCAGGGCAACCATAGAGCTCGAGTTGTTCAATACACTTGTCATCAGAGTTTTCCTCTAGTCAGGTGGCGCTTTGCGCCGGGGTTTTCAAAGGTCATCCATTCCGGATGATATCCCTGTCGTTCTGACCAGTGCGGTGGTTGCGTTTGCCAACCCCGCGCCGCTTCGTTGCCAAAGCGCTGAACTTGTTGTTGCGCGGAAATTCCTAAGGTTGAGCTAAGAGATTGTGGGATTTGCATATTTTTTCTATCGAAATCATACGCAGTGTTCAGGCCAATTTTTCTAAATTTTTCAGTGGCTTGATTTGGTTTTCAACCCGCCCCAGATTGTCATATGTTGTCAGACCAAATTGTGCGCGCATCATGGCGGCATATCGATTCTGCGCGGCACGCACACCTTTTTGTGCGGCTTCCATCAGCGTTTGGTTGCGCTGGGCCTGATGGGCGATTCGTTTCAGCAGGGCTTTATGTTTGCCCGCCATATCCATATCTTGCGCCATTCCAGCGACTTTTTCAAAAAGCGCCTCTTTTTCAGCGCTTAGGTCGGCCATGGCTTGGAACTGTGCATGACGAATGCACTGTTGTTCGGCCATCAGCACTTCTGACAGGCGCGCGGCAGCTGCCTTGAAATCAGTTTGTGGCATTGTTGCGCCCTTTCAAAACCTCAAATACCTGCTCGCTCAGGCCAATGCCGCCTGCCGAAACCATCCGTTCGGCCTGCGCTTGCACCAAAAAAGATCCAAACTGCTCTTCTCCGACACCACCGCCAAAGCTTTCGCGCGCCTGCCCAAGCCCTGCTGATTTCAGCATTTCTGCCAAAAAATGCGTTTCAAAGGCATCTGCGGCCTGATGCAAAACTGCGTCTTGCACATCAGCTTTCCCAGTGATTCGGTTTTGTGGGTCTGGCAGGGTGGCGTGGGTCATGTTGCGGGCTGTGGGGGCTGAAACATCCATCTGCATTCCTTTCTGGTGTGCAACTTTTCATGCATTTTGCCGAACAGAGGTAAACTTGCGGTAACTTTATTGGTGCAAGAAGATCTCTGACGTGAAACGTTTGAGGTGATCATGATCGGAAATCTGGGGATGTCTGATGGCCCTGATGCTCTGGTGCCGCTTGGCGGTAAATCCGGGGACAAATCGCAAGCCAAAGGTGATGCGGGGCCAGACAGTGGGCGTGGCTGGCAATCTGCGCTGGATAAAGCGGATGGGTCTGCGCGTGACACCGCATCTGAAGTAATCTCTGACAAGGACTCGGGGGGGGAAGTTGCTGCGGTTGGCGCCTCTGCCCCTCAGCTGCCGCAACCCATCCAAGATATGCAGCAAAAGACAGCGGTGCTTTTTCAAAAGGCTATGGTGCGCAACACCCCAGTCTTGCCGGACGGGGCTGATACGAGTGGGGCCAAAAAAGCTGTGGCAGATTTACAGATCTCTGCCAGCGATTCGGCGATGGATACGGCATCGGCGCTTGATGGTACTGGTGAGCAGAGCGCGCCAGGGGATGCGGGTATTGATGCGTCTGAGGGTGCAAATGCGGCAAAGAACCTGAAGGCCGCAGTGGCCCAGCCGGTTGTGTTGCAAGCAACGGTTGCTGTGCAAACGCTGGCCGCTGATGATCCCGCTGTGGCCGATACGGCCCC
>CALAXT010000078.1 GCA_937895435.1 uncultured Paracoccaceae bacterium
TGGTTTCCTCTAATAACATCCCCAAGGGCCGCGGATCATCAATAAACGACGCATAACGATAGGCACCCATCCATGTAAGATCAGGGTGATCCAGCAACGCCGTTTCTGTTTTTTCTAAAATAGCATCCAAAAAATCCGCAACCATTGCGGCATCCGTTCGGGTAGGTTTGCGCGGTGACAGATCACTACGCCCCACCTTGCGCATCGTCTGCACCTCAATCAATCCCGCCACAAGCGATTGATCAAACGCCATCAACCCCAATGCATCGCCCGGCCCTTCTAGCACCATAAACAGCCCCAAATCGGGCAAATCTTCAAGAATTTCTGCAAGGCTATGCCGATTCTCATTCACAGCCGCCACATTTAACGCCAGGCCAAAGCGGTCTTGCGCCGTCTTGGCCAACGCGATGCTCAGCGCACGGTCAGGTGATATGGCAGGTGGCTCACCGGGCCGCTTGGCCGCCAAAGCTTTGCGCTGCAACACATGGGGTTTGTCTGACTGTGTCATCTATCGGCCCTTTTGGCTGCGGGTTCGGTTGGGTTTAACCCGCCCAAGGTGGCATCTGTGGGTTAGCAACAGGTTAGCGCGGCCAACCCCCAGAGGCGAAATCTCAGGCTGCGCGCGCAATTTGCACTTGTTCCAAAATCGCATAGCCCCGACCACGGACATTTTCAATAATTGCCGGATCCCCGCCCAAATCAACAATCTTGCCACGGATGTGGCAGATGTAAACGCCGATGATCTTGCTGTCGGGGGCCTCATCCAGACCATATATCTGCAACATCAAATCGTCTTTCGGCACAATCGCCCCGCTGCGCAGCGCCAGCATTTCGACAATTTCATACTCATGACGGGTCAAATGCAGCGGCTTGCCACCCAGTTCAACCGCACGGGTGTTACAATCGATAACCAAAGCACCCGCCCGCAGTTGCGGCCCCGCCAGACCCGAGCGCCGACGGGCCACCGATTGTACCCGTGCCACCAATTCGCGTCGATCGCATGTGGTCGAAATGACTTCATCCGCCCCCATCGCAAAGGCCCGCATCCGCTTATCGAACGCAGCATCAGGCACCATGACACAAATCCCAACATTTGGATCAGCGCGACGCAGCGCCCGCAACGCCTCTAGCCCATCCATGTCGGGTAAATCCGCATCAAACAAAATCACGTTTTGCCGCGCAAGCGACACATATTCCGACAGCTCATGCCCATCATTGGCTGTCGATACCAAAAACCCAGCCAAAGCCAATTCACGCGCAGCAATCATCGAGGCCCAGGTTGTTTCAGCAAGCAGTACACGCATTCTCTTTCCCTTTTGTTCAGCCTGACAGGCGTGACAAAGCCACCACGAAACAGCCCAAACCAGGCCGCGCGGTAAACATTCGTCCATCCTGCGATGGCACATCATCCGTTATGGAATTTTACTCAGGGCCTTTTGACACCCAAGACCAGCCTCATCGAAGCCGTTGCAATTGAAAGTAGATTAAAATGCATATCCAAAAAAGGGGGATAATCACATTTTGGTTAAGTCCCAAGGTGTAAGCCGTAAACCATATTCGAAAATATTTAGAAATATGTCTAAATAAAGGCAAAGCTTTTCAGCGAGACGTCTGAAAAACCGTAAAGAAAACAAAATGTTACCCCATCAAAAGATAGGTTATTTCGCAATTTATCTATCGAAAGTATTAAGTCAGATGATGAGAATTATATGCTTTTGAACCAAAACAACCTTGATTGTCTCAAAAGGTTAGTCAAACCATCATTTCTTTGGTGGCGCTCAACTTAAGGTCTGGAAAGTCACGGGCAATCCGATCGATATCCCATTGTAAACGCGTCAAAAATACGATGTCACCGTCACTGTCTTGGGCAATATGCCCTTTGTTTACGTTTACGAATTTATCCAAAGTCGTTCGCGGTCCCGTAACCCAACGCGCGGATGTGAAAGCCGAGCTTTCAAATCGAACAGGCAGGCCGTATTCCAGCTCAATTCGGCTGGCCAGCACATCAAATTGCAAAGCGCCCACAACACCGACAATAAAGCCAGAACCAATCATCGGGCGAAACACTTTAGCCGCGCCCTCTTCGGCAAATTGCAACAGCGCCTTGTCAAGATGCTTGGCCTTAAGCGGGTCAAGCGCGCGCACGCTTTGCAGCAATTCCGGCGCAAAAGACGGAATACCGGTGAACCGCAGCGGCTCACCCTCGGTCAGGGCATCCCCGATGCGCAACTGACCATGGTTTGGAATGCCGATAATGTCACCCGCCCACGCTTCTTCGGCCAATTCACGGTCTGCGGCCAAGAACAGCACAGGGTTTGTCACCGCCATGGTCTTTTTACTGCGCACATGAAAGAGTTTCATACCCCGTTCAAAATGTCCCGAGGCCAGCCGGACAAAGGCCACCCGATCGCGGTGCTTGGGGTCCATATTTGCCTGAACTTTAAACACAAACCCCGCAACAACCTGTTCTTCTGGCGCAATACCGCGGCTGTCGGCTTTTTGGATACGCGGCTCGGGGCCAAATTCACCCATACCATCCATCAGTTCTTTCACACCAAACGAATTGATGGCCGATCCAAACCAGATCGGTGTCAGATGCCCCTCAAGAAAGGCTTGGCGGTCAAAGGGCGGCAACAACGCTTGGGCCATTTCCAACTCTTCGCGCAGTTTGGCCAGCAAATCGGCCGGCACATGCGCAGCCAAGGCCGGATCAGATAGCCCCTTAATCTTAACCGATTCCGCCACACGGTTACGGTCGGCCCTGTCCATCAATTCCAATCGATCATGCAAAATGTCGTAACAGCCAATAAAATCGCGCCCAACCCCAATCGGCCACGAGGCTGGCGTGACATCAATGGCCAGATTTTCTTGAATTTCATCAATAATTTCAAATGTATCGCGGCTTTCCCGATCCATCTTGTTACAAAATGTCAAGATCGGCAGATCGCGCAGGCGGCAGACTTCAAACAGTTTGCGCGTTTGGCTTTCGACGCCCTTGGCACCATCAATCACCATAATCGCCGCATCCACAGCCGTCAGCGTACGATAGGTGTCTTCTGAGAAATCAGAGTGGCCAGGGGTATCCACCAAGTTAAAGCGATAGCCGTCATATTCAAACGACATCGCCGAGGCCGAGACGGAAATGCCCCGATCTTTTTCCAACTGCATAAAATCTGACCGCGTGCGCCGCGCCTCACCTTTGGCGCGCACCTGACCCGCCATCTGGATGGCACCACCAAACAGCAAAAACTTCTCTGTCAATGTCGTCTTGCCCGCATCAGGATGCGAGATGATGGCAAATGTCCGGCGCCGGGCAATTTCGGCAGACAAAGCGGGGCGGTTTGAAAGCGTGTTCATGGCATCGGCATATATCGCCCAGATGCGGCAATGAAAAGCGCGCGCGCGTTAATTCATCAACCCTTTGCCCAACACCCGGCCCCGGCCCAGACGCGCCAAAAGATTGGCGCCAGCTTCGATCCCAACATGTTGTTCTTGGGCCATATGGGCAAACTTTTCCCGCAGGTCAGCAGCAAGCGTATCGGGCAGCTGCGCCAATGTCTGCGGGGTCACCATCAAGCTTTCGATCGGCACCCCTTCGGCATAGATGATTTCATGCCGATCAAAGACCAATGAAAAATAATCAACGAACCCACCGGGGCGCACAAAAACTGTATGATCGTCAACCAAGTGCTTGGCCTGCACCAAAACCTCGGCGCCATCCAGCCCTTCAAGCCTTTGACGTTGATACAAAAAGACCCGCTGATGCTGTGAGACTATCAGGTCATCAACATTGCCAAGCGTGCCAGCCGTAATCACCACGGGGGCCATGCTGCCCTCCGCGCGCAGCGTGGCACGCCCCACCCATCGCAGGGGCTGTGGCCCATGATCACGGGTCAAAACCGGAACACCGGGGGCCAGGGCCTCAACCGGCGAGGGGCTGCCATCGGGCAGCAAAATCTGGGTGCCACGCGTGAAGGAAACACAGATCATCTGGGTCAGCGGCACATCCCCCGCCCCTGCACTGGCTTGGATCAATGTATACTCTAACCCCACCAGCATCGCCCCAAGCGGCATGGCAAAGACCGCCGCACGATCTTTTGCAAAGCGAAAAATCAGCACATCCAACATGCGGGCATCCGCCCCCATCAGGGTCAAGCGAGCCACCACGCAGATTTCATCACCCGGAGCCCCGATATCAGACCCAGACAAGATCCGCTGTACACGCTCAATCGCGTCAGATCCTGTGCGGGGCGGGGCCAAACGCAGCGTGGCTGCTTGGGCGCGGTGATCTAATTGGTACACATCCCCCGGACAGACCGCATCAATATCGCCGATAGCATCAAAAAGATTAGCCCCCGATTGCACCCTGATGCAATCAGCCGGAAAAACCTGACATGTAAATCCTAAAGATGTATGTGTTTCCATATCTGCAATATATGCGGTTATTTTAGGTGTTTCGTCAAGCAAACTTGCACCCAAGCTGCGGGTTTCACACAGACTGCGGCGATGGTATGAAGTTACGGTAAACAAAGGAGCATTTCATGGATCTGGGTCTGGCAGGAAAATCTGCATTGGTATGCGCGTCATCGCGCGGCTTGGGGCGGGGTGTGGCAATGGCGTTGGCCGAGGCCGGGGTAAACCTGACATTGAACGCGCGCACCCCCGGCCCGCTGGATGAAACCGCACAATTCTTGCGCAGCCGCTATAACGTGGCCATCACATCCGTTGCTGCCGATATCACAACCCAAGCGGGTCGAGCACAGGTTTTGGCAGCGGCGGGATCGGTGGATATCTTGGTCACCAACGCGGGCGGCCCCCCCCCAGGCCTCTGGAGCGACTGGTCACATGATGACTTTTTGCGCGCGCTTGAGGCCAATTTGCTAACCCCCATTGCCCTGATGCAGGCCTTGCTGCCTGCGATGATTGATCGTGGCTGGGGCCGAGTGATCAATATCACCAGCCAATCGGTCAAAGCACCGATTGCTCAGCTGGGGCTGTCAAACACCGCGCGCAGCGGACTGACAGGGTTTGTGGCGGGCACGGCGCGTCAGGTTGCCCCGTTTGGTGTAACCATCAACAATGTTTTGCCGGGCGCCCATGCCACCGACCGTATCACCCAACTTGACGCTGCCACCGCCAAAGCCGAGGGCGCATCAGCCGAAGCCGTGACGGCCCGGAAAATGGCCGCTATCCCTGCCGGACGATACGGTGACGCTGTTGATTTTGGCGCAATTTGCGCCTTTTTATGCTCGGATCAGGCCAAATTCATGGTGGGCCAGAACATTCTGGTCGACGGTGGGGCGATCAACGCCACCCTCTAGACGAAAACGCCTGTTGTGGGGCTGGGTTTAGACTGGCCCCACAAAAGCACCTGCAGATCATTGTAAAAATGGCATCGGATCCAGACTTTCGACCCCTTTGCGCAGCTCAAAATGCACAAACGCTGGGTTGCCTGCGCGCACTGATGCCATCGCTTGACCACGAGTGACCACATCACCCTTTTTCACCTTTATCGCGTCAACATTGGCATAGACGGTCACCATATTATCGGCGTGGCGCAACACCAGAATTGACACTTGTTCGGTGTCTTGCGTGATAAAGGTCACGGTGCCGTCAGCGGCGGCACGCACTGGCATTCCCGCTGTTGCAGCAATATCGATGCCTTCATTCTTACCCTTGGCGTAGGGGCGGATCACTTTGCCATCCGTTGGAAAAGCAAAGCGCGCAGCTGATGCCGCAGTCGTCTCAGTCGCCATGTTGGGTGAGGGTGGCGCAACCGGCTTGGGCACGGCCAGGGCAGCAGCAGGTTTTGCAGCAACGCTGGCAGCGGGCGCGGGGGCTTTGGCCGCAACCTGTGCGCGCGTAGGACGTTCAACGGGCAAGGGCAACGCAGCACTGGGCGGTGGCGGTGTCACACTGCCTTGACCAGGGGCGCTGGCCATTTCCAACACAGGCGTTGGCGCAGGCGCGTCGTCGGCGGCGGTTGGGATCAGCAGCACTTGCCCTTCGCGCACCACAAAATCAGATCCAAGCCCGTTCCAATCGGCCAAAGACCGGGCAGACACATTATAAAGCCGGGCGATGGTAAAGGCTGTTTCGCCGCGCAAGACCGTATGGCGCAGCGGTGCTTGCCCCAGTTGCGCGGATGCTGGCTTGGCCGACTGCAGCGGGCTGCTCAAAGCCCCCTGCCCCAACACAGCCCCCGTTTGCACAGGCGCGCCCGCGCCGGACGCGCTGTTGCGCGACAAAGCAGATGTCGCAATGCTGGCGATATCAACCGGGCCATTACCGCCAGCCACAACACCCTCAGGCAATAACAGCACCTCGCCTACACGCAGCTCTGTTTCAGGCTGCAGGCTATTTTGGCGGGCTAGATCGGCAACTGGCACGCCAACACGGGCCGCGACCGAGGCAATCGTGTCACCGCTGCGGGCCACCGCTACCTGATAACTGGGATAGGCAATCACGCCACGACCATCGGGTTCAGGCCGCGCCGATGTCACCTGCTGTGCCGCCGATGACGTATCAAGCCCACGCGCGCCACTGCGCAAATCAAAATCGGGCAAAGGGCCACAGCTGGCAACCGCCATCAGGCCAATCACGGCCACCAGTGGCCGTTTCAAAGGGCGGGTCAGTGCGGTGCTGCGACGCTCAAATATCATGTCTGTCCTCGGGTTTGGCAACCGATTGGCGGGGCACCGCAGGCTGCGCGATCATCTTTGGGCGGGTCATTCCTGGCCAAGCCCCTCAAGCAGCGGCACAAATCGCACCGCGCGAAGCTCTTCATATTCCAGACCTGAGCCGGTCTTAGTAACCTTGATCAGGCTTTGAACGGCATCAGACTGCCCCACCGGAACAACCATGATACCCCCCTCGCGCAGCTGCGCCAAGAGGGGACCGGGCGGATCTTCAGCCGCAGCGGTCACCAAAATACGATCAAAGGGCGCCTGTTCGGGCAAACCCCGACTGCCATCGGCGCAAAGCGCCGTGATATTGTGATAGCCTTCCAGATCAAACGTGCCTTGAGCGCTGCGCACCAGCTGACGATGACGATCAATCGTATAGACCCGGCGCGCCATTTGTGACAGCACCGCCGCCTGATAGCCTGAGCCAGTGCCAATTTCCAAAACCTTGTCGCGCGGCCGCACATCCAGCGCTTGCGTCATCAATGCCACGATAGAGGGCTGGCTGATCGTCTGGCCACAGGCAATTGGCAGCGGCATATCTTCATAGGCGCGCTCGGCAAAAATACCGCGCAAAAATTTGCCGCGATCCACCGCCTCCATCGCTTCAAGCACGCGGCCATCTGTCACCCCAGCGGACCGAAGCGCAAAGATAAACCGCATTTTCTGTTCGCCATCCCAGCTCATTCAAACTGCGCCCGCAAACCATCCAAAGCGTCATAGGCTGTCAGATCAGCGCGCAGCGGGGTGATTGAAATGAACCCATCCAGATTGGCCGCTGCATCGGTTCCGGGCGCGGTGGATAAATGCTGCGGCCCCCCCTTAATCCATAAAAATTTGCGGCCAGAGGGCGAGATATGCGGCACAATCCCAAAATTTGTGTCTTTGCGAAAGCCCTGCGCGGTAATCCGCGTGCCCTTTACATCCGCCGCAGCACAAGGGGGAAAGTTCACATTGTAAAACACCCGGTAATCCGCTTGATCCCACAGCCCCTTGTCCAATAGCGCCCGGATCGTGGCCACGCCATGCGTGCGGGCACATTCAAACGGATCGGCCAAGTCTTCCGTCTTTGGCCCCAAAAACTGCGACAATGCGATGGCAGGTAAGCCTTGCAGTGCAGCCTCCATCGCGCCACCGATTGTTCCGGAATACAGCACATTTTCTGCAGCGTTATTGCCCCGGTTCACCCCAGACAGCACCAAATCAGGCATCCCGCCCTGCAACACATCAAAAAGCGCAGCCAGCACGCAATCAGCTGGGCTACCCTCGGCCGCATAACGACGGGGTGCCAATTTGGCGATCATCATTGGATGGGTATAGCTGATGCAATGCCCCACCCCCGATTGCTCAAACGCGGGGGCAACCGTCCACACTTCGCCCTCTGGGCCAGCAAGTTCTAGGGCGATCTCGGTCAGGACCTCCAGACCGGGGGCATTGATACCATCATCATTCGTAATCAAAATTCGCATAAACCGCCCCCAGTGACTTTCTCCCTGATTAGAACAGCCATCCGTGGGCGTAAAGGCGCGATTGGGTTAATGGGCCTCTGCCCAATTTGCCCCCACGCCTGCATCCACCGTCAGCGGCACGCTGATATGGGCGGCAGGGGCGGCAGCTTGTTCCATCACACTGCGCACACGTGCAATCGTCTGATCAACCGCGTCTTCATCGACCTCAAAGATCAATTCATCATGCACCTGCAACAACATCCGCGCAGGTAAACCCGCAATGGCCGCAGGCATCCGGATCATGGCACGCCGGATCACATCGGCCGCGGTGCCCTGTATCGGCGCGTTGATCGCGGCACGCCGGGCAAAACCAGCGGTCGGGCCCTTGGCATTGATCTCTGGCGTGTGAATTTTGCGCCCAAAAAGCGTCTGCACAAAGCCGTTCGCACGGGCAAACGCGATCGTGTCATCCATATAGGCACGAATGCCGGGAAACCTTTCAAAATAGGTATCAATAAACTTCTGCGCCTGATCACGCGGAATGCGCAGATTGCGCGCCAGACCAAAGCCGGAAATGCCATAGATCACACCAAAGTTGATCGCCTTGGCCTGACGACGCACCGAAGGGTCCATGCCTTCGATCGGAACACCAAACATCTCAGAGGCAGTCATAGCGTGAATATCAAGCCCGTCGCGGAATGCCGATTTCAGCGCGGCAATATCGGCCACATGTGCCAAAATGCGCAATTCAATCTGCGAATAATCCAAACTTATCAGCCGCTTGCCCGGTGGGGCCACAAATGCTTCGCGGATGCGGCGGCCCTCATCGCTGCGAACAGGAATGTTTTGCAAATTTGGATCGGTTGAGGCCAAACGCCCCGTATTTGCCCCCGCAATAGAATAAGACGTATGCACCCGGCCAGTTTCGGGGTGAATATGGGTTTGTAACGCATCGGTATAGGTGGATTTCAGCTTGGACAATTGCCGCCAATCCAACACCCGCGCCGCCAAATCGCTACCCTCCGCCGCCAGGTCTTCCAGCACATCCGCCCCAGTGGCATAGGCCCCCGTTTTGCCTTTGACCCCGCCCGTAAGCCCCATCTTATCAAATAAGATCTCACCCAATTGCTTGGGACTGCCCACGTTAAATGGCGCACCCGCCAGGTCGTGAATATCGGCCTCAAGTCCGGCCATTTTCTGGGCAAACGCATTTGACATCCGCGACAGCGTATCGCGATCAACCAAAATACCCGCCATTTCCATCTGTGCCAAAACTGGCACCAAAGGGCGCTCCAGCGTTTCGTAGACCGTGGTGACCTGCGCCCGGTGCAACTGCGGTTTGAACAACTGCCACAGCCGCAGTGTGACATCAGCATCTTCAGCAGCATAAGGCACGGCATCGTCAATCGCAACCCGATCAAAAGTCTGCGCTGATTTACCACTGCCAAGCAAGGTCTTGATTGCAATGGGTTTATGGCCCAGATATTCTTGGGCCAGCGTATCCATTCCGTGACCATGCAGCCCAGCATGCATCGCATAAGACATCAACATCGTGTCATCAATCGGGGCAATGGCAATGCCGTTGCGCGCAAAAATCTTGGCATCATATTTCATATTTTGCCCGATTTTCAGAACTGCCGGATCTTGCAACACGGGCCGGAGCATAGCCAAAACCTGATCACGCGGCATTTGGCCGGGGCAAAGCGTGGCCCCACCAAAAAGATCATCGCCGCCCTGCAGGTGGCCAAGTGGAATATAGCACGCCTGCCCCGCCACCACGCACAGCGAAATTCCCACCAATTCGGCGCGCATTTCATCAAGGCTGGTGGTTTCAGTATCTACCGCCACATAGCCATGTTCGCGTATCCGGCCTATCCATCTCTCTAACGTGGCGGCATCGCGCACACAGCTGTAATCTGCCTGCGAAAAGTCTGGAAATTGCGGGGCCGCCCCCACATCAGACGCGCTGCGCGCAGCGGGCGCCACAAAAGGGGCGATCGGGCGTGGCGCAGGGGCTGACACGCCCAGCTTTCCCGCCAATCGGCTGGTCAGCGTGCGAAATTCCATATCATTCAAAAAGCCAAGCAGCACCTCGGGGTCTGGCGCGCGCACCTCTGTTTCTTCCAAACGCACGCCAACGGGCATGTGGCAGTCCAATTCAACCAACCGGCGCGACAGACGAATTTGATCAGCATGGGTCATCAAAACTTCACGACGTTTGGGCTGTTTGATTTCTGAGGCCCGCGCCAAAAGCGTTTCCAAATCACCGTATTCATTTATCAAAAGTGCCGCAGTCTTAACCCCTATTCCGGGTGCGCCGGGAATGTTGTCGACCGCGTCCCCGGCCAGTGACTGCACATCCACCACCCGCTCAGGGCCAACACCAAACTTTTCAAACACACCATCGCGGTCGATCACGCGGTTTTTCATGGCATCAAACATCACAATGCCATCCCCAACCAACTGCATCAGGTCTTTGTCAGAGGAAATGATGGTAACATCGCCCCCCGCATCACGCGCCTGACAGGCCAGCGTTGCGATGATGTCATCGGCCTCATAATCCTGCACCTCAATGCATGCGATGTTAAAGGCGCGTGTGGCATCGCGCGTTAACGGAAACTGCGGGCGCAGATCTTCGGGCAAATCAGGGCGGTTCGCTTTGTAAAGCGGATAGATATCGTTGCGAAAGGTCT
The DNA here is from genome assembly GCA_937895435.1 of uncultured Paracoccaceae bacterium. GTDB lineage: Bacteria > Pseudomonadota > Alphaproteobacteria > Rhodobacterales > Rhodobacteraceae > CALAXT01. The sequence continues at coordinate 10,825 of CALAXT010000078.1, forward strand.
TGGATGAAAAGTCAAAGATCACCGCCGCATGGGTCGGCGCATCTGGGCCGCTGTTGCCCTCTATGTAACGCGCCAGCATGTTGCAAAACCCAGCAACCGCCCCCACGGGCAAACCGTCTGACTTGCGCGTCAAAGGCGGCAGAGCGTGATAGGCGCGAAAGATAAAGGCCGATCCGTCAATCAGATGCAGATGGTGGCCCTTGCCAAATGTTGCGCCAGGTGCAGGGGTCATCATCATTCCTTTTGCCAGATCAGGGGCAGACGTTGGAAAATTTCAAAGGGGATAAGTTCAAAGGCGCTGTTGAACCGCTTTTTTCTGGGCTTGGCCCGTCAAACCACCCTCAGATCAGGCTGCCCGATCCTCAGGGCCCTTCAGCACAAAACGTTTATCACAATAGCCGCATTCCACAAATCCTGTCTCTTCGGGAATGGTCAGCCAAACGCGCGGATGCCCCAAGGCACCACCGCCACCATCACAGGCGACACGGGTCTGGGTGACGATTTCAACTTCTGGAACGGGTTGGGTCATTTGGCAGCTCCGCGCAGATCATATTTTCATTGTTCATAAGCCACCAACCCCGACAGAGCAAGGCGGCTGGCGCATGGCCGCAGCCGCTTTGCCACTGAACAAGCCGGGGGCACACGGGGTTCCCCCTGCGCCCCCAGCCCATCAGTTAAGATGTCAAATCATAGGCGCGTTCGCCATGCAGACTGATATCAAGCCCGGTCACTTCGGCCTCAGCGTCAACCCGCATACCCACCATCGCGCGGGTAATCCAAACCACAGCCACCGTGACCACAAAGGTAAATCCACCCACAATCGCCAAACCACCCAACTGCGCCGCCCAATTGCCATGCCCCAAAAGCGCAATCATCAGCGTGCCGAAAATGCCCCCCAAACCATGCACCGCAAAGACATCCAGCGTATCATCGATTTTAAAGCGATTGCGGACCAAATTCACCGCCTCTTGGCACAAAACACCGGCCACCGCACCAATCACAAGCGCCTCAAGCGGTCCAACAAACCCCGAGGCTGGCGTGATTGAGGCCAAACCCGCAATCGTACCCGTCACAATGCCAACCAGGCTGGCCTTGCCGTATTTTATCCGTTCCCAAAGCGCCCAGCTGAGCGAGGCCGTTGCGGCAGAAATATGCGTCACCGTCAGCGCCATCGCCGCACCACCATCAGCCGCCAGTTGCGACCCACCATTAAAGCCAAACCAACCAACCCAAAGCATGGCCGCCCCCACCATAACAAAACCCGGGTTGTGCGGCGGTTTGCCACGATCGCGGCGCGGCCCAACCATCACGGCGATAATCAGTGCCGCGATGCCAGCGGTTTCATGCACAACAATGCCACCCGCAAAATCGCGCACGCCCTGCTCGCCAAAGATGCCGCCATCGGCCAAAAAACCACCGCCCCAAATCCAATGCACCACCGGCGCATAGCAAAGCAGCATCCACAGTGTTGAAAAAACCAGCACAAACGAAAAATTCGTCCGCTCAACATAGGCACCCACGATCAGCGCCGGCGTGATAATGGCAAACGTCATTTGAAAGGCAAAAAACAAAATTTCCGGCAAAGTACCCACCAGAGTATCCGCAGTGATACCAACCAAAAACGCCTTGTCAAACCCGCCCCAAAGCCCAGTCTGGCCGCCGCCAAACGCAATGGAATAACCCAGCGCCAACCACGCCACACTCATGACACAGGCAATCGCATAACAATGCATGAACACACTCAGCACATTGCGCGCGCGCACCAATCCACCGTAGAAAAGCGCAAGCCCTGGCAATGTCATAAACAACACAAGCGCCGTCGCCACGATGATCCAAGCCGTATCCGCTGCCACCATTTTTCCGTCCCCCTAAAAGCCTGCCGTGCAGCAACCGCACATGCCACGCCGGGAAAAGAGGCAGCAGATATCTAAAGGGCTAAAATATTAGGCATTTCTATAAAAGCTTATTTTTTGTGCTTTATTGCCATCAAAAGCCCGAAAATCAGACAAAATTAAAATCGCTGATTCAGCGCAGAAAAGCGTATTTAAGAAGACAATCGCGCCGCTCTGCCGCCGCGCCGTTTGGCCAACTTTGGTGCCCGCGATGGCAGCTCGTCCATCACAGCCGCACGGGCCTCAGATGTCAGGCGCGACCACGCGCCAATTTCATCAATTGTGCGATAGCAGCCAACACACAGCCTGGCCTCTGGGTGAATCACGCAAATTTTGATGCAAGGGCTTTCAATTTCATCACGCGCCCAAATTTGATCACTCATTCCCAGCCTCATCTTTGTCTTGATCACGGATGAGCTGACGCCGAATAAACGCCATCCGATCAAGCGCACCTTGCAAGATATAGCCTGCAGCCACGTGATCAATCACCTCTTTACGACGCTTGCGGGAAGTATCCGCCTCAAGCAGCGCACGCTCCGCTGCAACGGTTGACAGACGCTCATCCCAAAACCCAATGGGCAAATCTGTCAGCCGCGACAGGTTACGGGCAAACGCCCGGGTCGATTGGCAGCGCGGCCCCTCTGACCCATCCATGTTAAAGGGCAACCCCAAAATAATGCCCCCAAGCCTGCGTCCCTGGGCAATTTCTAAAACCCGCGCAGCATCAAGCGTGAATTTCACGCGCCGAATGGTTTCCAGCGGGCTTGCGACCGACAAATAGCTGTCAGACACCGCCACTCCAACCGTTTTTTCGCCCAAATCAAGCGCCGCCACCGCCTGCATCGGGGCAAGGCTGGCGGCAAATGCCTCAATCGTTTCATAAACACTCAAGGTGCAACCCCAACAGCACGTGCCGCCGCCCGGATCTGCTCTAAATCAGCTGTCCCAGCAAACTGTGCCTGCGCATCATTCCAGGCCATCACGGCCGAGTCGCGGTCGTTGAGCATTGCATAAGACCGGATCAGCCGGGCCCATTCTTCGGGCGTGCCCCCTTCGGTGGTCAACCGCTCAGACAGGCCCACCACCATTGTCGCAATCATTGCTTGGCGGTCCTCAGTGCTCATCTGCTGCGCAGCCGCAACATCTGCCGCTGTTGGGCCCGCCAATTGTGGTGCAAACTCAGGCTCGGGCAGAGTAAATTTCACCCCCGCTCGTTGGGCAACGCCCGGCAAATCTGAACGCAAGGGGTCCATCCACGGCGCATCCGCGGGGCTATCTTGCAACAAATCACGCCAGACAACAAAAGAAAGATCAAACCGACCGGCCTGCGCCTCCATCAGGCCGGCATAATAGCGCGCCATCCCGTTTTTCGGGTCAATCGCCAAAGCCGCCCGCAGCGCCGTCTCAGCCTCGGGCGAAACATACCCCCCCGCCGCCAAAATTAACAAATCAGCCAAAATTGCATGATCAGCCGCGCCCGCCTGCCCGCCCAGCAACGCCACAACTTGGGCCTGCGACCGCGCAGCCGCGGCAAAATTTCCCAATCCCGCCTCATTACGCGCCAAAAGATCAAGCCCCTGTAGATCATTCGGATTGGCCGCAACCGCCAGACGCAACCGCTCGACCAAAGCAGCATAAGCCGGATCAGGTGGCGCATCCGTCGCAGGTGCCCCCCGAACAGCCATATCTGCCTCAGCCGCACTTTGCCCCGGGCGCATGTCTCGCGCGGCCTCTGCGGCTTCAAGTCGGGCCCTCAACGGCAAATCCGCATAAAGCGGCGCCCCGAGTTGAAAAATATAAAGCGCAACCGCCCCCAGCAACCCAAACACAACCACCCCCAAAAGCGTGCGCTGCGCCCAAGATGGCACCGCATGCGCGGGCTCTGCACGGCTCTGGGATCGATCTGCGTCCAAAAGACGTCGCTCAATTTCCAGGCGCATCAATCCGGCCTCTTGTGGGGCAATCACCCCACGCGCCAAATCCACAGCCAATTGCGTGTGCTGGGCACGATAAAACGCCAAATCAGCCGGCACCCCATCGCCTGTTATGGCCCCACGCGCAGCACGCACCCGATCTGATCGCAAGACAGCCCAAAGCAGCGGTATGCCAACAGCCGACAAAATTGCCAGAACCGCGCCCCAAAAGACCCATTCGTGCATCATCCAACCTTGGTCCAAACCCGATCTCCCTCGCCACTGCCCGGCCCCACCAGAAGGCAGGCGCCCCTCTTAAAAGACCATGTAAGCCTTCCTCCCCAAATGAAAAACCCCAAATCCCAAATGAACCTCTGCCCCAAGGCCGCACCCCAAGGCCCGGAAGAAGGGCGATGTCGTATTTTGCCCAATTGTGCCGCCCCCTGCCTTGGAATAAACCACGCAGCAATGCATAGAACCGGAAACGCCGCCCACCGAGAACATAAGGGAATCGCCAGATGAGACGTTATTCGGCCTTTGCCATCGCCCGCGAAGCCCTACGCTATCATCAAGGCTGGGAACGCGCTTGGCGCGCACCCGAACCCAAATCTAGCTATGATGTTATCATCATCGGCGGTGGTGGCCATGGCTTGGCAACCGCCTATTATCTTGGGCGCAATTTTGGCATCACCAATATTGCCATAATTGAAAAAGGTTGGCTGGGCGGCGGCAACACAGGCCGCAATACCACCATCATTCGATCAAACTACCTCCAAGATCCCTCTGCTGCGATCTATGAAAAATCCCGCAGCCTTTATGAAACGCTTAGCCAAGATCTTAATTACAATGTCATGTTCAGCCCACGCGGCGTCATGATGCTGGCCCAAACCCACCATGAGGTGCGCGGATATCAACGCACAGCCCACGCAAACGCCCTCCAAGGGGTCGCCACCGAATTCATCTCACCGCAACGCGTCAAAGAGCTTTGTCCAATTCTCAACATTGATGGCCCACGCTACCCGGTCCTCGGTGCGCTTTGGCAAGCGCGCGGCGGCACTGCGCGCCATGATGCGGTGGCTTGGGGCTATGCGCGCGCCTGCTCTGACATGGGCATGGATATCTTGCAACAATGCGAGGTCACCGCGGTGCGGCGCGAAAATGGCCAAGTCACCGGCGTTGATACAACACGCGGCAGCATCAATTGCAAAAAACTGGGCATCGTGGTCGCTGGCCACTCGGGTCAGGTTGCCGAAATGGCTGGCTTCCGCCTGCCGGTTGAAAGCCTCGCCCTTCAAGCGTTGGTCTCTGAACCCATCAAACCCTGTATGGATGTTGTCGTGATGGCAAACACCGTACATGGCTACATGAGCCAATCTGACAAAGGCGAAATGGTCATCGGCGGTGGCACCGATGGCTTTAACAATTATACACAGCGCGGCAGCTTTCATCACATCGAAGAAACGCTGCGCGCTTTGGTCGAAACGTTCCCGATGATCTCCCGGCTCAAAATGTTACGCCAATGGGGCGGCATTGTTGATATGACAGGTGACCGCTCGCCAATCATCTCGCGCACGCCCTTGGGCAATTGTTTCATCAACTGTGGCTGGGGTACTGGTGGCTTCAAGGCAATCCCCGGATCAGGCTGGGCCATGGCCGAACTCATCGCCAATGGCACACCGGGCGCGCTGGCCGCTGAGTTTGGCATGGACCGCTTCCGCCAAGGCCGCTTTATCGACGAATCTGTTGCCGCAGGGGTCGCCCATTGACCCACGCAGCCCCCTCTTTCGTTGCCAAATATCCTCGGGGGGTCTGGGGGGCAGACAGCCCCCCAGCACGCGAACACCTGATAGACGCACAACGCCACCAGCAAGCCTCGCCGCCCGCCGCCTGCAGCATCCACAAAGGATCCGCGCCATGTTGACCCTCGAATGTCCCTATTGCGGCATCAAAGCCTGCGAAACTGAACTGGCCCCCGGCGGTCAGGCGCATCTGGTGCGTTCGGGCGCCGGCGCGTCCGATGATGAATTCGAGGCCTATATGTTCGCTCGCACCAATCCCAAAGGCGTCCATTTTGAACGCTGGCGCCATGCCTATGGGTGCGGCAAGTGGTTTCTTGCCGCCCGATGCACCGCTACGCTTGAGGTGTTTGGCACCTACCCCGCACAAACCAGCGCGCCGCCCGCACGCATTTTGCAAGAGATCTCAGCCAGACGACCCGATGAGAGGGCCCCCAAATGAGCACGCGCCTGGCCTCTGGTGGCCGTTTCCTGAACCGCGCCACCGTACAAAATTTTGTTTTCAACGGCAAACGTCTGCGAGGCTTTGCGGGTGACACGCTGGCCTCGGCCCTGCTCGCAAATGACCAGATGATGGTGGCACGCAGCTTTAAATATCACCGTCCGCGCGGCATTGTTGCCGCCGGACCAGAAGAGCCAAATGCCCTTTTCAACATGGGGCGTGGCGCACGGTTTGAACCCAACCAACGCGCCACCACCACCGCGCTCTTTGAAGGTTTGGAATGCGAAAGCCAGAACCATTGGCCCAGCTTAGAATTCGATATTGGCGCGCTGAACTCATTGGCTGCGCACGTTTTACCGGCAGGGTTTTATTATAAAACCTTCATTCATCCACGCGCCTTCTGGAAACATGTGTTTGAACCGATTATCCGTCACTCGGCAGGGTTGGGCAAAGCACCGCAAGACCGCGATGCCGATCGCTATGAACATCTCTATGCCTTTGCGGATGTGCTGATTGCGGGCGGTGGAATTGCCGGGCTGCAAGCCGCGTGTGTGGCAGGGGAAAGTGGCGCGCGCGTGCTGCTGCTTGAACAGACGCTGCATTGGGGTGGACGTGCTGTCAATGATGGCGCGCAGATTGATGGCGCCCCGGCGCAAGACTGGATAGCGGCCGCACTGGCCAAACTGACGGCTCTGCCCAATGTAACGCTGCGTCTGGGCACCACTGTGTCGGGTGTCTACGATCACGGCTATGTTTTGGCCAATGAACATGTCGGCGAAACGACGCCGGGTGACGGGCGACCAAAACAGCGCCTGTGGCGCATTCGTGCGGGCCAAATCATCACCGCGACCGGTGCAATTGAACGGCCACTGTCTTTTGCAGGCAATGATGTGCCCGGCGTAATGCTGGCCGCCAGCCTGCGCGATTATCTGCATGATTACGCTGTATCCCCCGGCGATCGCACCGTGGTTGTGACCAACAATGATGACGCCTATCTGACCGCCATCGCCTTGAAAGAGGCGGGGCTGAGCGTGCCCCTGATCGTGGATGCCCGCCGCACACTCACCGGCCCGCTGCCCCAGCGCGCCCGTGATCTGGGCATCCGGGTAGAGGCAGGTTGGGCTATTGCTGCGGTAAAGGGCACCCGCCGGGTCACTGGGGTCAGCTTGTGCATGCAAGCAGGCGAAGGCGGGGTGATTGAAGAGATCGCCTGCGACGCAGTCGCGATGTCGGGTGGCTGGTCACCAGTTGTTCATCTGTGGTCGCATTGTGGCGGTAAACTGCTTTGGAATCCGGAACAGGCCCATTTTCATCCAGACCCGGCCCGCCCCCCGCTGGGCGCTGACGGCAAGGGGTTTGTGCGCGCCGCCGGTGCGGCCAATGGTCAAAGCCAGAACGCCTGCGCAGATGCCGATCACGCCGCCCGCGCAGCCCTTGCCCATCTGGGCCAGACGGCACGCACCGATCTGACGCTGCCAGTTTTGGAACACCCCACACAGGCCGCAATGGCGCCAGTTTGGGTTATGCCCCAAGGGGCCAACCAGAAACTGCGCGCCAAGATGTGGCTTGATTACCAAAATGATGTCAAAGTCTCTGATGTCCAATTGGCCGCGCGCGAGGGATATGTATCGGTCGAGCACACCAAGCGCTACACCACACTCGGCATGGCAACAGATCAGGGAAAGTTAAGCAATATAAACGGCTTGGCGGTACTTGCTGACAGCTTGAATGAAGAAATTCCACAGGTTGGAACAACGACGTTCCGCCCCCCTTACACCCCCATCACTCTGGGCACGCTGGCCGGCGAAGCCCGCGGCGAGATCTTCCAGCCACTGCGCCGCAGCCCAATGCATGAATGGCACAGCGATCAGGGCGCTTATTTTGAGCCTGTTGGCCATTGGCGGCGGCCCTATTGCTATCCGCGCGGTGCAGAAAATCACGCCGACGCTGTCAAACGCGAAGTGCTTAACACCCGCAACGCTCTTGGGCTGTTGGATGCCTCAACCCTCGGCAAAATCATCGTCAAGGGGCCCGACGCCGGGCGTTTTCTGGATATGCTTTATACGGGCGTGATGAGCACGCTGCCAGTTGGCAAATGCCGCTATGGATTGATGTGCAACGAAAACGGCTTTTTGTCAGATGATGGCGTGGTGGCCCGCTTGGATGAGCAAACATTTTTGTGCCATACCACATCAGGTGGTGCCGACCGCATTCATGGCTGGATGGAAGATTGGCTGCAATGCGAATGGTGGGATTGGCAGGTCTTCACGGCCAATCTAACCGAACAATACGCCCAGATCGCAGTTGTTGGCCCCAAAGCCCGCACACTGTTGGAACGCTTGGGCGGAGTGGATGTGTCAAAAGAGGCGCTGCCGTTCATGGGCTGGGTCGAAGGCACGCTGGGCGGCTTTCCTGTCCGAATTTTCCGGATCAGTTTCTCGGGCGAGTTGTCATATGAAATCGCGGTGCCCGCAGGCCACGGCCGGGCACTGTGGGACAAACTGCATGCCGAGGGTGCCGATCTGGGGGCGATGCCCTATGGCACAGAAGCGCTGCATGTGATGCGCGCTGAAAAAGGCTTTATCATGATTGGTGATGAAACCGATGGCACGGTCATTCCCCAAGATCTGGGAATGTCTTGGGCCATTTCCAAGAAAAAACCCGATTATTTAGGAAAACGTGGCCAAGAACGTCCACACATGACCGACCCTGATCGTTGGCAATTGGTTGGGCTGGAAACACTGGATGGATCGGTGATCCCCGATGGCGCCTATGCGGTGGCACCAGGCAGCAATGCAAATGGTCAACGCCACACCGAGGGTCGTGTTACATCGACATATTTCTCGCCAACACTGGGGCGGGGCATTGCGATGGGGCTGATCAGGCGTGGGCCAGAGCGTATGGGCCAAATCGTCGATTTTCCAACCACCACCGGCACAACGGTGCAGGCGCGGATCGTTGATCCGGTCTTTTATGACAAAGAAGGGGCAAAGCAAAATGTCTGACCCTGTTGCACCACTGACCGGCGCCAGCTTTGAGGGATATGTCACCGTCAGCGCCGCAACGGCACCGATGGGCATGATAACCATTCGTGCCGATCTTGCCGACCCAGCCTTGGCTCAGGCATTGGCCGCCACATCGCTGCCCCTGCCTGGACAACGCCGCATTGAAACCACAGGGGATGCCTCGGTCGCTTGGATGTCACCCGATGAGCTGTTGGTGTTGGTGCCACATGGCCAGTTGGGTGCAACCATGGCGCAGCTGAACGCCGCGCTTTCGGGCCAGCATGCCTTGATCGTCGATGTCTCTGATGCGCGCGCACTCTTTCACATTCGGGGGGTACATGCGGCTGAGGTTTTGGCCAAGATCTGCCCAGTTGATCTAGCACCATCTGTTTTTGGTATTGGCGAAATGCGCCGGACCCGTGCGGCTCAGGTGGCCTGCGCGCTCTGGCAAAGCGCACCGGGTGAGTTTCATGTGATCTGCTTCCGCTCAGTCGCAGTTTATGTGTTTGATCTGCTGAAAACATCAGCCATGCAAGGGGCTGAGGCGGGGCTTTTTCACCCCGCCTAGGCGTTTGAGGCAGCCCGGTTCCCCTTAAACGCACCGGCGGCTTTTGGGCTTAGCCTTGGGCAAACTTAACCCTTGGCAAACTTAACCCTTGGCAAACAACCGGCCCAGACGTTTGGCCTCTTGCTCCAAGCCATAGGGCGCGTTGACGATAAACAGTCCACTGCCCACCATTCGGTGTCCGGGGCGCGCCGGGCCAA
>CALAXT010000079.1 GCA_937895435.1 uncultured Paracoccaceae bacterium
TTAAGCAAGTTTCCGGCACACCAATGATGTTGGCCCATGTACAAAACACCGCCGCATCCACTTGGACGATCGACGCAGGGGCGTTCTTGCCCTTTGGCTGCACGGCACGCACCGTTCAGAGTGTTCAATCCGAGGGTCCCATCACCTCGGGCAGCAATGAGCCGCTTTGGAACATGCCCTATGCGTTGACGGAACGGGGGACGGGAAAGAAATCGGTCACGCTGAATTGGGCAGAAGCGGCGCGGGGTAAAGTGCATGTGACCATACGCGCAGATCAACCAATCTGACACAGGCCCAAGCAAGGGCAAAAAGCGCGACCCGCTTGACAAGCCCCACCCGCAGCGCAATGGCTGCGGGTGAAGGGATTTTTTATGCCCAATGCAGCCAGCCCCAAACCACGGCATAGCCGCGTGCAATTCGAACCAAAATTACTGACCGTTCTGCGCGAAGGATACGGCCTGGCCGACCTGCGCGCCGACATGATTGCAGGCCTGACCGTCGCCATTGTCGCCTTGCCGCTGTCGATGGCGATTGCAATTGCCTCTGGCGTTGGGCCAGAGCGCGGCCTGTTCACCGCCATCATTGGGGGTTTTTTGGTATCAGCGCTTGGGGGCAGCCGGTTTCAAATTGGCGGGCCGGCGGGGGCATTTATCGTGCTGGTATCGGCCTGCGTGGCAGATATTGGCGTTGATGGCCTGATACTGGCCACATTTTTGTCGGGCTTTTTGCTGTTGGGCATGGGCCTGCTACGACTGGGCAGTTACATAAAATTCATCCCCTATCCCGTCACGGTTGGGTTTACGGCGGGTATTGGCGTCATTATATTTTCAAGCCAAATCAAAGATTTGTTGGGCTTGCATCTGACTGGATCAGAGACGGGGCCCATTTTGGAAAAGCTTGCCACCTTGTGGCAAGCACGCGACACGCTGACACCGGCCGCTTTGTCCGTGGCTGTGGCAACGGTTGTGCTCATTTTGGGGTTGCGGGCGGTGCGGCCCCGATGGCCAGGCATGCTGATCGCGGTGGTCATCGTATCGGCTGCTGCAGTGCTGATCGGGCTGCCTGTCGAAACCATCTATAGCCGGTTTGGCGATCTGCCACGCCTGCCACCTTGGCCCGCACTGCCGGTTTTGTCGCTGGCCACATTGGGCGCGGCCTTGCCCTATGCGCTAAGCTTTACACTGCTTGGTGCCATCGAATCACTTTTGTCAGCGGTGGTGGCGGATGGCATGTCAGGCCACCGGCACCGGCCCAATGCCGAACTGCTGGCGCAAGGCGTTGCAAATAGTGCAGCAGCGATTTTTGGTGGGTTTTGCGTCACCGGAACGATTGCCCGCACGGCCACGAATGTGCGTGCGGGCTCACGTGGGCCCTTATCTGGAATGTTTCACGCCATCTTTGTTTTGGCGTTTTTGCTGATTGCCGCACCCCTCGCTGGATATATCCCGCTGGCGGCGCTGGCGGGCGTGCTGGCACTGGTGGCTTGGAATATGATCGAACGGGCCGAAATCGCCGCACTGGTGCGCACATCCCCGGGCGATGCGTTGGTTCTGGCGGTGACCTTTGGCTTGGTGGTGCTGCGCGATTTGACCGAAGGGATCGTTGTTGGTTTTGCACTTGGAGGGCTGATCTTTATTAAGCGCATGTCAGAAAATGCCAAACTTGAAGCCCCCAACACGCCCCAGATGGATGATAATTTTACGCTGCAAGATCAGGTGGTTGTTTATCGTATTCGTGGTGCATTCTTTTTTGGCGCCGCCGCGCGCGTTGCCAGCGCACTTGATGATATCGGCGCAACCTGTCGTCATTTCGTTTTAGATTTTGACGAGGTGCCCTTTGTTGACAGCACAGCCGCGCACGTCATCGAAAGCTTGGCACGCAAGATGGCACGGCGCGATGGCAGGCTTTATCTGACAGGCACCAACACCCAAGTGCGCCAAATGCTGAATGCCCAAGGCGTTGACCCACAGACGGTGGATTTTTACACAACAATTACCACCGCCCTGAACGCGATCGCAGCACACCCCCCCAAGCCTTGAGACAGGCTGTCGCAGGCAGCACGGGTGTGCCGTTGCATGCAGACCGTTGCAGCCTGTTGTCAAATGGCGTTAGACAAGGGCAAAAGACGTGTGAACAGGCAATAGTGAGACAACCATAATCCTGCATGCGGATCGGCCACAGGCCAAAAGGGACGGATCAAAGGGGAGGGAAATACAATGACCGCAGATCAAACCACCCATCAGGCGGCCTATGAGCCATCAGACGCCTTTAAGGCGCGCGCACATGTGACGCCCGACACCTATGCACGCCTCTACGCTCAGTCATTGTCTGACCCAACCACATTTTGGGATCAACAGGGCCAGCGGATTGATTGGATCAAACCCTACACCCGAGTCAAAAATACCGATTTCACTTTTGGCCAAGTCTCAATCAAATGGTATGAAGATGGCACACTGAACATCGCCGCCAATTGCATCGACCGCCATCTGGCGGCGCGCGGCGATCAAACCGCGATCATCTGGGAGCCTGACAGCCCCGATGCCCCCGCCCGCCATATCAGCTTTGCCGAACTGCATGATCAAGTCTGCCGGATGGCCAATGTGTTAAAAGCCCAAGGCGTGACCAAGGGGGACCGCGTGGTGCTGTATCTGCCCATGATCCCCGAGGCGGCCTTTGCCATGCTGGCCTGCGCCCGAATTGGCGCGATCCACTCTATCGTATTTGCGGGCTTTTCGCCCGATGCCTTGGCCAACCGCATCAATGACAGCGGCGCCAATATTTTGATCACCGCCGATGAAGCACCGCGTGGTGGCCGCAAAACGGCGCTGAAATCAAACGCCGATGCAGCACTTTTGCATTGCCCCGACAGCGTACGCTGTCTGGTTGTCAAACACACAGGCGGGCAAACGGCATGGGTGGAGGGGCGCGATGTCGATTTGCGCGCCGAAATGGCAGCTGCCGCACCCGATTGCCCACCAGAAGAAATGGGCGCCGAAGATCCGCTGTTTATCCTTTATACCTCCGGCTCGACCGGAAAGCCCAAAGGCGTGGTGCACACCACGGGCGGTTATCTTGTATACGCATCGCTGACCCATCAAATGACGTTCGATTACCATGACGGCGATGTGTTTTGGTGCACGGCCGATGTGGGTTGGGTGACTGGGCACAGCTATATCATCTATGGTCCGCTTGCGAATGGTGCGACCACGCTGATGTTTGAGGGCGTGCCCACCTATCCCGATGCTGGTCGGTTCTGGGCTGTGTGCGCAAAGCACAAGGTCAACCAGTTCTACACCGCCCCAACAGCCATTCGTGCACTTATGGGCCAAGGCAATGCTTGGGTGGAACAACACGATCTATCGTCGCTGCGTCTGCTGGGCTCAGTCGGTGAGCCGATCAATCCAGAGGCTTGGAACTGGTATAATGAGATCGTCGGCAAAGGCCGCTGCCCGATCGTTGACACATGGTGGCAAACCGAAACGGGCGGTCATATGATCACACCGCTGCCAGGTGCCACTGCAGCCAAACCCGGTTCGGCCACAAAGCCTTTTTTTGGCGTGAAACCAGTTATTTTGGAACCAGAAAGCGGCAAGATGATCGACACCACTGCCGCCGAAGGCGTTTTGTGTATTGCGGACAGCTGGCCTGGACAAATGCGCACGGTGTGGGGCGATCATGGTCGATTCGAAGAAACATATTTTCAGCAATACAAAGGCTATTACTTCACCGGCGATGGGTGCCGCCGAGATGCGGACGGTGACTACTGGATCACTGGCCGTGTCGATGACGTGATCAACGTATCTGGCCATCGGATGGGCACAGCCGAGGTGGAAAGCGCTTTGGTGGCACATGCCAACGTTGCCGAAGCCGCAGTGGTTGGCTATCCGCATGAAATCAAGGGACAAGGCATTTATGCATATGTCACACTGATGAACGGGGTTGAACCAACAGAGGCTCTGCGCAAAGAGCTTGAGGCGTGGGTGCGCACCGAAATTGGGCCAATTGCCAAGCCCGATCTTATTCAATGGGCACCGGGCCTGCCAAAAACACGCTCGGGCAAGATCATGCGCCGCATTCTGCGCAAGATTGCTGAAAATGATTATGGAAGCCTTGGTGATATTTCGACCTTGGCCGATCCCTCGGTGGTCGAGGAATTGATTACTAACCGCATGAATCGGGGCTGAGCATGTCAGAACTTTCAAAACCGGCTGTTGTTATCTTGTTGGGGCCTCCGGGCGCGGGCAAGGGCACACAGGCCCGTATTCTTGAAGAGCAGTTTGGCCTTGTGCAACTGTCAACGGGCGATTTGTTGCGCGCAGCGGTGGCGGCTGGCACTGACGCTGGGCAAAAGGCCAAGGCCGTCATGGAATCAGGCGGCTTGGTCTCTGATGAGATCGTTTTAGAGATCATAAACGACCGAATGCGCGCAGCCGATGTCGCGCAAGGTGTGATCTTGGATGGGTTTCCCCGCACCAAAGGTCAGGCCGAGGCGCTGGATGCCATGTTGGCAGAGGCTGGTCAGGAAATCACCGCCGCCATATCGCTAGAGGTTGATGACGCCGCGATGGTCGCGCGGGTGTCGGGGCGCTATACATGCGGCATGTGCGGCGAAGGCTATCATGACAGCTTTAAACAGCCCGCCGTTGCTGGTGTGTGTGACAAATGTGGTGGCACCAATTTCAAGCGACGCGCAGATGATAACGCGGACACCGTTGCCGCGCGCTTGGCCGCCTATCACGCCGATACCGCCCCGTTGATCGGACATTTTGATCGGGCTGGCGTGTTGCGCCGGGTGGACGCAATGCAAGACATCGGCCCTGTTACAGCGCAGTTGATTTCCGTGATGGATGGGGCCATCGGCTAACGCCAAATTGGCCAACGTCATCCCGTCACGAACGGATCAACGCCATATCCCACACCCGCCAAATATAACCCATTTGGTGGGCAAACTGGGCCACAAGCCGCACGGTTTGCGGCCTGCAGGGCCGTCTTGACATCCTCTGGGTGCCATGCGCCTGAGCCCACCCGCTCTAGCGTGCCAACAATGCTGCGAACCTGATTGTGCAAAAAACTGCGTGCGCGCAGATGAAACCGAAATTCGGTTCCATGTGGTATCTCAATCGCCTCAATCTCAATCATATCCAGCGTTTTGACGGGCGATGCCGATTGACACATGGTTGATCGAAACGTGGTAAAATCATGCAAACCCACCAGATGCGCAGCCGCGGCCTGCATTGGGTTCAGCGCCAGCGGGTGGCGAATGTGCCAAACCCGGTCACGGGCAAACGTTGGCGGTGCCCGCCGCGCCTGCAGGCGAAACAGATAGCGCCGCTCTTGCGCAGAAAAGCGCGCATGAAAATTATCATCCACCCGGGCTGCAACCAAAACAGCCACTGGATCGGGGCGCAAATGAAAATTCAGCGCCTCGGCCAAACGAAACGCATCCCAATCTTTGCGCAGATCACAGTGCGCCACCTGCCCAATTGCATGCACACCAGTATCGGTGCGCCCGGCCCCGGCAATGCCTGGGGCATCAGCTTCCAACCGCCGCAGCGCGTCTTCGATAGATTGCTGAACCGACCGGTGGTGGGATTGTCGCTGCCACCCTGAAAAGGGCGTGCCATCATATTCAATTTTCAGGGCATAACGGGGCATAGCCTTGGCTAGCGCGCGCGGCGGGGCTTGGCAATGGGCAGGCTTGCCCCCATGTCTGGGATTAGCATGCGGGGACATATCTTGAGATTGGGACATATTGCCGATGGGTTGACGCGCCGGGTCGAAAACATGGGCGCCGGCCTGTCACAAGCTTTGTTTGAGCCGGTTGTCCGGCTGGGGGTCACGGGCCTTGCGCGTTCGGGCAAGACGGTATTCATCACATCGCTGATCGCCAATCTTTTGCAGGGCGGGCGGATGCCACAACTGCGCGGCGTGGCGCTTGGCCGGGTTGAGGCCGTGATGCTGCAACCCCAACCCGATCTGACACTGCCACGCTTTGCCTATGAAACGCATCTGTCAGCCCTGACCGCCGATCAACCACATTGGCCACAGTCGACCCGCGCAATATCTGAGCTGCGTTTGTCATTTCTGGTGCGCCCCACAGGTCTTATGGGCGCAGTTACAGGCCCGCGCAGGGTGCATCTGGATATTGTTGATTATCCGGGCGAATGGCTGCTCGACTTGGCGCTGCTGGGCAAAACATATGGCGAATGGTCAGCACAGACGTTGGCACGGCTGGCATCACACGACTTTGGCGCACCCTTTCTGGCGGCGCTGCGCGGCATTGATGGGATGGCCCCACTGGATGAGCCGTTGGCCACGCAACTGGCTGCAGCCTTTACCACGGCGCTCAGCACCGCGCATCAAAACGGATTTGCAGATTGCACCCCGGGGCGGTTTTTATTGCCCGGTGATCTGGCGGGCAGCCCGGCATTGACCTTTGCACCGCTGCCCCCCGCACCCGGCGCGCCCCGCACCAGCCTGTGGTACCAGATGGAACGCCGCTATAACGCCTATAAATCAAAAGTCGTGACGCCGTTTTTTCGTGACCATTTTTCCCGAATTGATCGCCAGATTGTGCTGGCCGATGTCCTGGGGGCGATCCATTCTGGCCCCCAAGCGGTAGAAGACCTGCGGCATGCCATGGCTGGGGTCATGACCGCCTTTCGCCCCGGACATAATCGCTTTTTGGCACCACTGTTGGGTGGCAGACGGGTCGAACGGATCTTATTTGCCGCAACAAAGGCCGATCACTTGCACCACAGCCAACACGCTCGGCTTAGCGCCATCACCGAGCGCTTGATGGCCGAGGCGACAGCGCGCGCCCGTTTCGCCGGTGCACTCACACAATCCATCGCTCTGGCCGGGCTGCGCGTCACAGTCGAGGAAACTCATATGCATAACGGTGAACCACTGGAATGTGTGCGCGGCACA
Source organism: uncultured Paracoccaceae bacterium (assembly GCA_937895435.1). Taxonomy (GTDB): domain Bacteria; phylum Pseudomonadota; class Alphaproteobacteria; order Rhodobacterales; family Rhodobacteraceae; genus CALAXT01. Next base: position 6,931 of record CALAXT010000079.1, read on the forward strand.
CTGTCAGAAGGCGGCGCACAGGCCGCATTTTTCCCCGGCGACCTGCCCCAAGACCCCGCGCGCATCTTGTCACCCGCCCAACAGGGCGACACGCGGTGGCTGGATGGCGATTATGCCGCCATGGCCTTTGCGCCTGCCAAGCTTGGGCCAAATGCCGGCCCCGGTCTGCCGCATATCAGGCTGGACCGCGCCGCTGAATTCCTGTTTGGAGACCGGCTGCTATGACCCAAAGCCCCACCCCACGCCGTGCGCCTCAGGTGTTTGTATTGGATTCAGCCAGCACGCTGACCCCAGCGACAGCCCCACCCATCGCCGACCCAGACATCACCCCCACCCAAACCGTGCCCAGCGCCACCGAGCGTCAGCGCAAAATTTCGCTGATTTGGCCCGTTGGCATGGCGCTGCTGGGGCTGATGGTATCGGTCACACTGTGGGATTTCACCACCAGCCTTATGGCGCGCAACGCAGTGTTGGGCACGCTGGCGCTGGGCCTGACAGGCTTGTTGGCCATACTTTTTCTGTTGGCCCTGCTGCGCGAGTCGGCAGCGCTTTTACGGATGCGCAAACTAGATGACCTTCGGGGGCAAATCATCCAGGCCCGCGCCACCGCGCCAGATCAGATGGCCGCCCCGCAAACCGCCGTGGCCGCATTGCGCGGGCTTTATGCCCATCGGGCAGACTGTGCTTGGGGGCTGGCCCGGCTGGCCGAACATCAAACGGGTTTGATGGACGGTGACGCACTGCTCGATCTGGCCGAGAACGAGGTGTTGACCCCACTTGATGCACAGGCCACCCAAGCCATCGAAACCGCAGCCCGCCAAGTGGCGACCATCACGGCCTTTGTGCCGCTGGCCTTAGCCGACCTGGCGGCGGTGCTTTTTGTCAACCTTCGGCTTATCAGGCGCATCGCACAGATCTACGGTGGGCGAACCGGTTGGCTGGGAAGCTGGCGATTGATACGCCGCATCATGGTGCATCTGGCCGCCACAGGTGCCATGGCTGTGGGTGATGATGTCATTCAATCCGTTCTGGGCGGCAATCTGTTGGCAAAGCTTTCCCGCCGTTTTGGCGAAGGCATCGTGAATGCGGCGCTAAGCGCACGGGTGGGCGTGGCCGCCATGGAACTTTGCCGCCCCATGCCCTTTGCCGCAAGCCCACGCCCCCGCGTGAGCGCCTTGGTCACACGCGCACTGGCGGGCGTGTTCACGCACAGCTAGCGCAAGCATCCCGCATGGCAGGGCTGGACGCCCCCACCGCCCCCGAATATAAGCCCCCCATGCGGGCAAGGTTTGATAGGATCCAACGAATTATCAGCCCGGCGCTCTGACCCCAGAGACGCCGGGACAAGGCGTCTGACCCTTCGCGCCGTTCCCCCTTTTTCGCCCTGCAAGGAACTGCCGATATGTGCGCCGACACCCCAAATTATACAGATTCCGTATTTCTGCCCGAAACAGATTTTCCGATGCGCGCAGGCCTGCCGCAGCGTGAGCCCGCATGGCTGCAACGTTGGGAAGACCTACGGGTTTATGACACGCTGCGCGCCGCCGCCGATCGCCCTCCCTTTGTGCTGCACGATGGCCCCCCCTATGCCAATGGTCATCTGCATATCGGCCACGCACTGAATAAAATCTTGAAAGATTTCATCGTACGCAGCCAGCAGATGATGGGCAAAGACGCCCGTTATGTACCAGGATGGGATTGCCACGGCCTGCCGATTGAATGGAAAATTGAAGAACAATACCGCGCCAAGGGCCTGAATAAAGACGATGTAAGCATCGTCGATTTCCGTCAAGAATGCCGTAAATTTGCCGAAGGCTGGATTGAAATTCAGCGCGAAGAATTCAAACGTCTGGGCATCACAGGCAATTGGGATGCCCCCTATCGCACGATGGATTTCCACTCTGAGTCGGTGATTGCGGAAGAATTCATGAAGTTCGTGATGAACGGCAGTCTTTTTCAGGGGTCAAAACCCGTGATGTGGTCACCGGTGGAAAAAACAGCCCTTGCCGAAGCCGAGGTGGAATATCACGATCACACCAGCCACACGATCTGGGTGCGGTTCCGCCCCACCGATCCAGCACTTCTGGACGGCGGATCGGTGGTGATCTGGACCACCACGCCTTGGACAATTCCACAAAACCGCGCAGTCGCGTTTAACCCCACCATCAGCTATGGGCTTTATCAGGTGGGAACCACTGCCGAAAACGCCACCGCACACAGCGATGAGCGATTGGTGCTGGCCGATGCACTGGCCCAAGCCGTTATGACATCGGCCAAGGTGGAATCGTTCAACCGCCTGCGCGATGTAACTACCGACGAAATGCGGGGATTGCTGCTGGCACACCCCTATCGTGCGACAGAGGGTGGCGCGGGCGAATGGGATTATGACGTGCCGTTGCTGCCCGGCGACCATGTCACCGAAGATGCTGGCACAGGTTTTGTGCATACCGCCCCAAGCCATGGCGATGATGATTATCAACTGGGCCTGAAATTTGGCCTGCCGATGACCTATAACGTCGAACCCGATGGCAGCTATCGCGCCGATCTGCCACTGTTTGGTGGTCAGTCAATCATTCAACCCGATGGCAAAGAAGGCCCAGCCAATGTCAGCAATATCAAAGCGCTGCACGGTGCGGGCGCGTTGCTGGCCAAAGGCAAGGTCAAACATTCCTATCCGCATTCCTGGCGATCAAAGGCACCGCTGATTTATCGCAACACGCCCCAATGGTTTGTGGCGATTGACCGCAAGCTGGACGATGGTCTGGGCCAATATGGCGATACGATCCGCAGCCGCGCGCTGACCTCGATTGATCAATTGGTCAAATGGACACCGCAGACTGGCCGCAACCGGCTTTACTCCATGATTGAGGCCCGGCCCGATTGGGTGCTGTCGCGCCAGCGCGCGTGGGGCGTGCCGCTGACCTGTTTTGTCAAACGCGGGGCAAAGCCGACCGACCCTGATTTCTTGCTGCGCGATCCACAAGTCAATGCCCGCATTCTGGCCGCCTTTGAAAAGGGTGGGGCAGATGTGTGGTATCTGCCCGGCTTTAAACAAGAGATCCTTGATGGTCTGCACCCGGCCGATGACTATGATCAGGTGTTTGATATTCTGGATGTCTGGTTTGATTCTGGTTCAACCCACGCCTTTGTGCTGCGCGACCGCACCGATGGCAGCCCGGATGGCATCGCCGATCTTTATCTGGAAGGCACCGACCAGCATCGCGGTTGGTTCCATTCATCGATGCTGCAGGCCTGTGGCACCAAGGGCCGGGCGCCCTATCGCGGTGTGCTGACCCATGGGTTCACACTGGATGAAAAGGGCATGAAAATGTCCAAATCCTTGGGCAACACCGTAGCGCCGGAACAGGTGATTGGTGAATATGGCGCCGACATCCTGCGGCTTTGGGTGGCGCAATCAGATTACACCGTCGATCTGCGGATCGGCAAAGAAATTCTGAAAGGTGTGGCTGACAGCTATCGCCGCCTGCGCAACAGTTTGCGATTTATCTTGGGCAATTTGGCCGGGTTTTCCGAAGCCGAACGTATAGCCCCCGCAGATATGCCCGAGCTTGAACGCTGGGTTTTGCACCGCTTGGCCGAACTGGATACCGAGGTGCGCCAAGGCTATGCCGTCTATGATTTTCAGGGCGTTTTTCAAAAGCTGTTCAGCTTTTGCACCACAGATTTGTCAGCGTTTTATTTCGATATTCGAAAAGATGCGCTTTATTGCGATGCGCCCGACAGCCTGCGTCGGCGCGCGGTGCGCAGCGTGCTTGATCTGTTGTTTGAACGACTGACCACATGGCTTGCGCCCATTTTGGTCTTTACCATGGAAGATGTCTGGTTGTCGCGTTTCCCCGAAGATGCGGGGTCGGTGCATCTGCGCGATATGGCGACCACCCCGCCGGAATGGCTGGATGCGCCACTGGCTGCGAAATGGGCAAGCCTGCGCCAAGTGCGCCGCTCTGTAACCGCGGCACTGGAAATTGAACGCAGCGCCAAAGTCATCGGTGCCAGCCTTGAAGCCGCACCGGTGGTTCATATTGAAGACCCACAGATGTTGGCTGCAGCCCGTTCGGTGGATTTTGCCGATCTTTGCATCACGTCAGCCATAGCCCTGACAGCCGACGCCGCCCCCCCAGAGGCGTTTCGTTTGCCCGAAGTGGCCGGTGTGGGCGTTCTGTTTGAGCGCGCACCGGGCGATAAATGCCAACGTTGCTGGAAAATCTTGCCAGATGTCGGACAACACGCCCATGCTGGAACATGCGCACGCTGCAACGCAGCGCTAAGCTAGGCAGCATCCACAGGCCAACGCATCCCTTCAGGCCTGTGGTGCCGGCCCCCTACAGGGGTCAATCACGCCCGTGCAAAATATCCTGTAACGGGCCTGCCGCCAGCAGATAAACCGACGTGACGACCAGCCCCCAATGCGCCCAGCTTTGGGGGTGAAAATCGACCCAAGCCGCCCAACCGGCAAAGCCAGTCCACGCCAGCGCCACCGGCAGCGACAGGCGACGCCACCGCTCTGTACGCACGGGGTGGATGAATTTGACATTGGTGAACATGGTGGCAGCCAGCAGCACCACCACTGCCAGACTGACCCAGAAACTGGGCTGCAACGCAAAAAGCACCACAGCTACCATGTTCCAACATGCCGGAAACCCGGCGAAAGAATAATCTTTCGTCTTCATTCGCGTGTCGGCGAAATAGACGACAGACGCAAAGTTGATGACGATTATGGCCACCCACCCCGTCCAACCCGGCAGCAGGTCTGATGCAAAAAGCGCATAGCCTGGGATGAACACATAGGTCAGGTAATCAATAATTAGATCGAGCAGAACGCCATCAATCTGCGGGGCATATTTGCGCACCTGATAGTGGCGCGCCAACGGGCCATCGATGCCATCCACGACAAAGGCCACCACCAGCCAAAGAAACATCAGGTTCCATTTTTCCTGAACCGCCGCCAGCATGGCAAGCGATGCGAAAATTGCACCCGTAGCGGTGAACAAGTGCACTAAATAGGCTTTTCTTTCAGCATTCATCTTGCCGTCATGTCGCAAATCAGCGCCCAAGGCAACCGTCAACCGACCTTAGGCACGGGGATGGGCGCTGTGATAAGCTTGCATCAGGCGCATCGTATCAACTGCCGTATAGGCCTGTGTGGTGGATAATGAGGCATGGCCCAACAATTCTTGAATGGTGCGCAAGTCCCCGCCCGCATCCAACAGATGCGTTGCAAACGAATGGCGCAGCGCATGCGGCGTGGCGCTGGCGGGCAGCCCCAATTGCATCCGCACCGTTTCCATCACCTTAGCGATCAACCGCGGGTTCAGTGCCCCCCCACGCGCACCCAAAAACAGCGGGCCATCGGCCACAAAGGCCAAGGGACAGGCCGCAGCATAGGTCGCCACCGCCTGACGGGCGACAGGGATCACAGGCACCACCCGCTCTTTTCCACCCTTGCCACGAATGATCAGCCGATCGGTCAGCAAACGGTCTGCCCCACGCAATGACAGCGCCTCAGAGATGCGCAAGCCACAGCCGTAAAGCAACGTCACCACCGCCACATCGCGCTGTGCGATCCATTGAGTTGGATGTTGCAGTTCAACCGTCTCCAGCACCGCACGCGCCCCATCAGTGCTGAGAGGACGCGGCAATTTACGTTGAAAGCGCGGGCTGCGGGCTGCCAAAACGGCGCTGGGCTCCAGCCCATCACGTTCAGCCAACCAACGATAAAACCCCTTTACCGCCGAAAGCGCCCGCGCCAAAGACCGCGCTGATAGCCCACGCCCCCGCTCATGCGCCATCCAGGCCCGTAAATCGCCTTGCGAAACTGCTGCCAAGGGGCCCAGCCCAAGATGTGCACCGTGATGGCGGGTTTGAAACGCCAAAAATCCCAACACATCCGACTGATAGGCGGTAACGGTGTTATCACTCAGACCCTCAAGTGCCGCACGACGGCGCAACCATTCTTGCACCGCATCCAACGCAGCTGGTGAAATGCCTGTCATGCCAGCCAGAGCCGCATCGCCCTTTCAAACACCCCACCAAAAAAGCCCAGCAGGTCCGTGCCGTGGCTGGGATGAAACTGATCAGGATCAGACGACCCCATGATCAGCAGGGCGGGCAGCTTGTCTGCACCCAGTTCCAGCACCAACAATGCCTCAGACTGAATATCAGCACCGCGTGGGCCATAGATCTGATCAACTTCAGCACGGCGCTGGCGCAGCAAGACGCTGGGCATCGGAATATCGCGTCCACCCGTAACATAGGCGCGCACAAAGCCCGGTTCAGCGACAGATAAGATATCACCCATTGCTGTCAGCGATAGCTCATCTTCGGTTTGCTCAGTTTCCAGCAGCAACCGCATGCCATCAACCCGCAGCACATCGGCCACATCACCAGAAAGCGTTTGCACAAACTCTTCGAAATCTTGCGGCTCTAACATCCGCAAAATTGCACGCTGGATTTGCTGCGTGCCCGACAGGTTGTCATAGGCAGCCGCCAGCACCGAGCGATGCGCGCTTTCCAATCGGTCCAGCCGTTGTTCCAATCGGTCCATCGCCACGGACCGCAGGTCGATGACGTTTGCGCCCTGGGCCTGCCCATCGGCATTCACCAGCGCACGCATCACATCGGGGTCTTGCAAGATTACATCTGGGCGCGCGATAATTGACGCGCGCAGCTGATCTTCGATCACTGCCGTTTCTGCCATTTCTCTGCCTCACAAATCGGCCCATTTTGGGCTCTTGCAGGCAGGATAGCGGCTTTTACACGCGCAAAGCCAATAAAAAATGCGCCCCATCAAGCAGTGGGGCGCAAAATAAGCGGTATCATGGCGTCATTGCCACAAGATAATGGGCCAAAAAGCAGGGCAAAGGCCCCACCCGACACATCTTACAGAATGCTTTGACCTGTCTTGGCCCAATCTTTCATGAACTGCGCCAACCCAGCATCGGTCAGCGGGTGGTTGGCCATCGCTTTGAACACCGCAGGTGGGGCCGTCACAACATCAGCACCGATTTTGGCGCAATCAGAAATATGGTTGACCGTCCGGATTGAGGCCGCCAAAATCTGCGTCTCAAACCCATAATTATCATAAATCTGGCGAATATCCGCGATCAGGTCCAAACCATCGACATTGATATCATCTAACCGCCCGATAAAGGGTGAAATAAACGTGGCGCCTGCCTTGGCTGCCAAAAGCGCCTGATTGGCAGAAAAGCACAGTGTGACATTGACCATACGACCCTCATCCGAAAGCGCCTTGCACGCTTTCAGCCCGGCCCAGGTCAGCGGCACTTTGACGGCGATGTTTTCTGCAATTTCCGCCAGCTTGCGGCCCTCGGCGATCATGGCATCCGCCTCAGTCGCGACAACCTCAGCCGAAACGGGGCCCGAGACCAGGCCGCAGATTTCACGCGTGACTTCCAAAATGTCACGGCCAGATTTCAAAATAAGCGATGGGTTGGTCGTGACGCCATCCACCATCCCAAGATCGTTCAGTTCCGAAATCGCGGCGACATCAGCGGTATCAACGAAGAATTTCATCAGGCAGACTTTCCGTAAAGGGCAACCATGGTTGCGGCAAAAAGACGGGGGTGTCATAGCGCAGCATCGTGAAAATCAAAAGCCATATATCGGTGCCCCCAAGTGACAGAGCGCGACATGACAGAGCCCGCGTTTTTTGAACAAGGCACCCCGGTCGGGGTGCTGACGGCCGAACCAATCGGGCGAGTGCTAGATTATACCGCCCCCGAAGGTGGCTGTGTAATCGGGGCCTTTGTCGAGGTGCCCCTGGGCCCACGTCGGGTGATGGGGGTCGTGTGGGGGCCGGGATCAGGTGGGTTTGATCGCGCGCGATTGCGGGCCGTTGGGCAAGTGCTGGATGCCGCCCCAATGCGCGATCAGATGCGTATGTTTTTGACCCGCACCGCAGATTATACGCTGACGCCGCTGCCCGCCATGCTGCGCTTGGCCACCCGCGCCCCCGGGTTGGGCGCCCCAGCCGCCACACGCCGCGTCTATCGCGCGGCCAGCCAGCCACCCAGCCGCATGACCCCGGCGCGTGCGCGTGTGCTTGCGGTCATGGAAAGCTTTGGTGGGCTGGCCCTGACACTGTCAGAGCTGGCACAGGCCGCCGGCGTCAGCGCACAGGTCATCAAAGGGCTGGCTGCCAAAGGTGCGATTTTGGAAGAAGACGCCCCGCGCGATCTGCCCTATCCCATGCTTGACCCCAAGCGGCCCAGCCTGCCACTGACCGCCGAACAGACTGCTGCAGCCGATGCTCTGCGCCAAAAGATAAGCGACGGCACCTATGGCACTACATTGCTGAAAGGTGTCACCGGGTCAGGCAAAACCGAAGTTTATCTGGAAGCTGTGGCCGAATGCCTGCGCAAGGGGCGACAAGCACTGGTTTTGTTGCCAGAAATTGCGCTGACGGCCGAATTTCTGACCCGCGTCCAGGCCCGGTTTGGGGCAGCACCCGCCGAATGGCATTCGGGCGTTACACAGACCGAGCGGCGGCGGTTGTGGCGCATGGCAGGCACGGGCGATGTATCGCTGGTGGTGGGCGCGCGATCTGCGCTATTTTTACCGTTTCGTGATCTGGGGCTGATCATTGTCGATGAGGAACATGACAGCTCTTACAAACAAGAAGACGGGGTGCTTTACAACGCGCGCGACATGGCCGTTCTGCGCGCCGCCCTAGAGGGCGCGGCTGTGGTGCTGGCATCGGCCACACCATCGTTAGAAACGTGGGTGAATGCCGATGCGGGCAAATATGCACGCCTCGATCTGCCGGGGCGGGTGGGCGCGGCAGAATTGCCCACAATGACAGCCATTGATCTGCGCGCCGAAAGCCTGTCACCCAACTGCTGGATCTCACCTAGCTTGGCACAGGCCGTCACCCAATCTTTGGCGCAAGGCGAACAGGCTTTGCTGTTTTTGAACCGCCGCGGCTATGCGCCCACCACCATTTGTCGCGGTTGCGGCCATCAGATTGCCTGCGATGATTGCGATGCGCGCATGGTCGAACACCGGTTTCAAAAGCGGTTGGTTTGCCATCAATGCGGCGCAACCAAGCCCGTGCCGCAAACCTGCCCGGCCTGTGGTGTGACCGGGCGCATGGCCCCGGTCGGCCCAGGTGTTGAACGGCTGGCCGAAGAAACCATCGCGCGCTTTCCAGATGCCCGCGTTGCGGTTTTGTCATCTGATCTGTTTGGCTCAGCCCGCGCACTGAAAGCACAGATTTTGGCCATTGCCGAAGGTCAGGCCGATATCATCATCGGCACGCAGTTGGTGGCCAAAGGGCATAACTTTCCACTGTTGACACTGGTGGGTGTGATTGACGCAGATTTGGGGTTGCAGGGCTCTGACATGCGCGCGGCAGAACGGACATTTCAGTTGATGCGGCAGGTGGCGGGCCGAGCCGGGCGGGCTGCGCGCAAAGGGCGCGCCTTGCTGCAAACCCATCAGCCCGATCACCCTGTGATACGGGCGATTTTGGGCGGCGACGAAGAAACCTTTTGGCGTGCCGAAGCTGAAGCCCGCCGGTCTGCTGGCATGCCACCCTTTGGTCGGATGGCCGGCATTATCCTTTCTTCAACAGATATGGCGCAGGTGTTTGATTTCGCATCAGAATTGGCCCGGCGGGATGGCCCACTGCGCGCGGTGGGCGCGCAGGTCTTTGGCCCAGCACCAGCCCCCATCGCCCGCATACGGGGCCGTCACCGTGTGCGCCTGCTGGTGCGCGCTGACAAAGCGGCCCCACTGCAAACGGCGCTGGCGCAATGGGTGGCACAATTGAAACCGCCCGGAAACCTGCGGGTGGTGATTGATATCGACCCACAAAGCTTCTTTTGATCGATCCGCTTTGCGATTTTTCACGCGACGCGCTTTCCCTCTCGCCCAAGCGAAAAAAAGGGCCTAAGGAATTGGGCATGTTCGCACGCCAAACCTTTACGATAGCCGAGTCTCACGCCCTGCCATTCTGGCGGCGGCCTGTGTTTTTGTTGTGTTTGATGGCCGCAGCGCTGCCAATTTCTTTTGCCGTTTGGTCTGCGCTTTTGAACAATTTTGTCATTGAGGCTGCGGGTTTCACCGGGGTTGAAATTGGCTGGCTGCATTCTGTGCGTGAAATTCCAGGATTTCTGGCAATTGGGGTAATTTTCCTGATTTTTTTCATCCGAGAACAGGTTTTGGCTTATATTTCGCT
>CALAXT010000080.1 GCA_937895435.1 uncultured Paracoccaceae bacterium
TAGTCGCATTGCAGGCTGAAGTGGAGATCTTTGGTCGACGCATCTTCAACATCCAGCATTGCGCCCAAAGCCTCGTTATAGGTGGCGGTGCGGTCCTTGTCAGGGAAAAGCCCATCAGCAAAAATGTGCCGCGCGATCCATTCCACCGGATATTGCGCAAATAATGCGTCATAGCTCAGTTGCGTTGTGTCTGAGGGCAGGGTGTTCACCCCTGTGCCGACCTTATTTGTGCTTGTGGCTGTGCTTGCAATATTCACTGCTGTTAGCCGGTAATAGGGTTTATGCGCGCTGCTAATGGCTGTGCCGCGCAGACTGCGATCCATAAACAGCACGCCCGTAGATGCGCGTTCGAAGACCGGTGAAAGACCTGATTTAAAGTTATCTTTCAACGCATAGCCCGTGCTATTGCCGCCACCGGCCACGAGCACCACCACCTTTTGCGTTGGGCCGTTGAACACCATTGGCCGCACACTTAAGGCGCTGGGCACTGTGCCTTGGTCGGCCAGTGCTGCGACGATTGGGTTCGATTCAGGGCGCAACAGCGCATAGGCCCATTTGATTGCACTATCTAGGGAAGCACCTGCCTCTGTTTTTTCCAGCCCACCAATGCTGGATTGCAGCGCATCAGCATCGGCTTGGATGGGGCTTATGATTTGGCCAAGCGACGGAGGGCAATATGGAGCTTTGGCCTGATTTCCATCACTTGTGGGGTCAAAAAAAGCAGAGCGTGTCAGAGTGGTATCTGGGTCTGCCAAAGGCGTGTAGGGGGCGGCCATCTGTTCGGTGGTGAAATCAACGCAAGTCATATTAAGATCGCCGGGTGTCAGTGACAGCAAACCAGCGATCTGGGGGCCCAAGCTGATCTGCGCGCCAAATGGAATCAGCGACACCGATGTGCGCCCGGCCGTATCATCGGCCAGCAGGGTTGCAGCGAAAGTGTTGGCCGCGTTTTTGGCCAGATCAAATTTTGCGGTACCATCGATTGATCCCGCCATATTTCCCGAAATATCCAGTGCCAGCGAAACCTCAATATCAGTAGGCTTTGCTGTGATCTGGCTTTGGCTGCTGCCCGTCCATCCGTTAATATTCAACAGTTTTGTAAAGATTGGGCGGACGGATGGCGCAGCTGTCAGGGTGAAACTATTGCCAGTTTGGCCGTTGCTGGTCAGATAATTAGCCAGGCCAGCCTTGTCGAATTGATCGCTGATGACTGCATCTGTGGTCATCGTGCTGTTGGGCAATGCTTGGCTGGCAGCTGCAAAATTGGCCTGATCGGCCAAAATCTGCACTTTGCTGCGCAGGCGCTCATAGTTCATCAGATCAACAGCAATTCCGCTGACCGTTAACATCGACAGAAATATGAACATTCCCAAGATCACCAAACTGCCCGATTCGTCGCGTTGCCACCGACTTAACGCAGCGTTAATCCTTTGCCGGCGGCAACGGATTTGCGTTTCTTCTTCGGATGAAAAAGACGAAATCAACGGTAAACTGCTCCACGAGCAAAGGATGGTGTATTTATTTGTTTAGATATGTCTCTAGCATAGGTTGTAGGCTGTTTTAGGTTAAAATTAAGGCAATGATTGCAAATGCGCTTGGCGCTATGCGTTTGGGTAGGATTTTCAGCATTTTGGGCCGGTTTGCCGCCTGTTCTGGTCTGGTGCGACAAAACCTGTCGGGCTTGGGCAAGGTTTTTTGGCGCAGCCATTGAATGAACGTGGCAACCACCGCTAATCTGGTGGCGTGCGATGACCTGAGTTCAGATTTTGGCAGGGGGAACGATGCGTTATTCAGGCTTAAAAGTGCTTGCCCAAGGGGTGATGGGCAATCGCGGCTGGCGGCCAGCGTGGCGTACCCCTGCGCCGAAATCTGAATATGACATGATCATTATCGGCGGTGGCGGGCATGGGCTGGCGACGGCGTATTATTTGGCGAAAAACCACGGCATCACCAATATTGCTGTGTTGGAAAAGGGCTATTTGGGGTCAGGCAACATTGGTCGGAACACGACGATCGTGCGCGCAAATTATTTTTTGCCCGGCAATTCTGAATTCTACAGCCATTCATTAAAGCTGTGGGAAGGACTTGAGAGCGATCTGAATTACAACGTGATGCATTCGCAGCGTGGGCTGATCAATCTGTTTCATTCCGATGGACAACGTGATGCCTTTGCCCGCCGCGGCAATGCGATGATCAATCAAGGCGACGATGCGATCTTGCTTGATCGCGAAGGCGTGCGGTCGCATCTGCCCTATCTTGATTTTGAACAGACGCGCTTTCCGATTTATGGTGGGCTGCTTCACCCTCGGGGCGGCACGGCACGCCATGATGCGGTGGCGTGGGGCTATGCACGCGGTGCGGATCAGCGGGGGGTTGATCTGATCCAAAACTGCGAAGTGACTGGGATTGATATTCAAAATGGCCGTGTCACAGGTGTGCAAACGACCCGTGGGCCGATCCGTGCGAAAAAAGTGGGGATGGTGGCCGCCGGGCGGTCGGGGCAGGTTGCGGCTATGGCGGGGATGCGCCTGCCGGTCGAAAGCCACATTTTGCAAGCCTTTGTAACCGAGGGGCTAAAACCGGTGATTGACCATGTTGTCAGCTTTGGGATGGGTCATTTTTACATCAGCCAATCTGACAAGGGTGGGTTGGTATTTGGCGGCGATCTGGATTTTTACGCGTCATACGCGGCACGGGGCAATCTGCCGATGGTGGAACATGTGATGGAGGCGGGCATGACCCTGATGCCGATGATTGGCCGCGCTAAGGTGCTGCGGTCTTGGGGGGGGATCATGGATATGACGCCCGATGGCAGCCCGATCATCGATAAAACTGCGATTGAGGGGCTCTATATTGATTGTGGCTGGAACTATGGTGGGTTCAAGGCGGTACCGGCCTCGGGGTGGTGTATGGCCCATCTGATGGCCACTGATCACCCACATGAGGTTGCACGCCGTTTCCGCCTGAACCGTTTTGCCACCGGCCATCTTCTTGATGAAGAAGGCACCGGCAGCCAGCACAACTTGCATTAAAAGGGGGCCAAATCATGCGTCTTTCCTGCCCCCTTTGTGGGCCGCGCGACCGGCGAGAGTTCTATTATTACGGATCAGACGATTATCTGAACCGCCCCCACAGCGATCCGCAGGCTGATGCCAGTTCGGGCGGGTGGTCGGATGCGTGGGAGGATTACCTGCATCTGCGCGACAACCCCGCCGGTCGTTTGCGCGATCTGTGGTATCACGAAGGCGGTTGTGGCGCTTGGCTGGCCGTCACGCGCGATACCAGCACGCATCAGGTGTTCGATGTGGCGTTGGTTGTCGATCTGAAAGGCAAGGCTGGGTCATGAGAGTCGTTAACAAAGGCCAGATTGACCGCAGTCGCCCGATTGGGTTCAGCTTTGATGGCCGCAATCACGTGGGTTTTGCCGGTGATACGTTGGCTTCGGCGCTTTTGGCCAATGGACAGCGTTTGGTTGGGCGCAGTTTCAAATATCACCGCCCGCGTGGTCTGTGGTCGGCCGGTTCCGAAGAACCAAACGCGCTGGTGACAGCACGCCAGATCCCCAATCAGCGCGCCACGATGTTAGAACTTTATGACGGGCTTGCCGCTGAAAGCCAAAACCGTTGGCCATCGTTGCGCTGGGATGTTCTGTCGATCAATGATGCTTTTGCACCATTCTTGGGGGCAGGATTTTACTATAAAACCTTCATGTGGCCACGTGCCTTTTGGGAAGGTCTCTATGAGCCGCTTATTCGTCGGGCTGCGGGCTTGGGCAAACTGCCGCGCAGTCATGACACTGGCCGTTATGAAAAAGCATATGCGTTTTGTGATCTGCTGGTCGTTGGGGCAGGCCCTGCGGGGTTGATGGCGGCGCTGGTGGCGGGCCGGGCCGGGGCCAATGTGATCGTGGCAGATGAAGATGCGCGGATGGGCGGGCGGCTGAACGCAGAAACCATTCAAATTGATGGCCAGCCAGGTGATCAATGGGCGGCGGGCATTTTGGCCGAACTGGCCAGCCTGCCAAATGTGCGGCTGATGCCGCGCACCACAGTCACGGGCGCCTATGATGGTGGCACCTATGGCGCGCTGGAACGTGTGGGCCACCACGTCGCCGCGCCCGGCGCTGATCTGCCGTTGGAGTGTTTTTGGCGGATTGTGGCGCGGCGCTGCATTTTGGCGGCGGGTGCGATTGAACGTGGTATTGCCTTTGCCAATAATGACCGCCCCGGCATTATGGCGGCCAGCGCCGTGCGGGCCTATCTGAACCGATGGGGCGTGGCTGCTGGCCGATCGGTAGCGGTTTGGGGCAATAATGATGATGCGTGGCGCACCGCGCAGGATCTGGCTGCGGCCGGCGTGCGGGTGGCTGCGATGCTGGACAGCCGCGCTGATCCTGCACGCGCAAAAGGGCCCCATGATTTCCCGGTTTTCACGGGCACCCAAGTTGTGGGCAGCCGTGGACGGCACGGGCTGGAGGGCCTGCAAATTCGTGATCCAAAGGGCACGCGGATGCTGGCGTGCGACTGTCTGGCGGTGTCGGGCGGTTGGAACCCGACGCTGCATTTAAGTTGCCACATGAATGATCGGCCCGTTTGGCGCGAAGATATCGCGGGTTTTGTGCCAAAACCGGGCGCTGTGCCGGGGATGAGTGTGGTGGGGGCTGCAAATGGCACCATGGACACAACCGCCTGTCTGGCCGAAGGCGCGCGCGCAGCCCAAGATTGTCTGAAAGATCTGGGCATGGCTGGTGTGGATGTGGATCTGCCGCAGGCAGATGATGGGCGCTTTGATATTTCGCCGCTTTGGGTGGTGGCGGGGCAAGGCCGCGCTTGGCTCGATTTCCAAAATGATGTGACTGTTAAAGACGTGCAGCAAGCCGCGCGCGAAAATTTCGCGAGTGTTGAGCACATGAAACGCTACACCACCCAAGGCATGGCGCCGGATCAGGGCAAGAACTCAAACATGGCGGCCTTGGCTGTGTTGGCAGATGCGACTGGGCGGGGTATCCCCGAAACTGGCACCACCACCTATCGCCCGCCGTTTGTTCCAGTGGCGATTGCCGCGATGGGGGCAGGTGGCCGGGGCAAAGGCTTTGCCCCTGAGCGATTTATGACATCGCATTTACCCACCGTAGAACGTGGCGCGCCGATGATTGAGGCGGGGCTTTGGTATCGCCCCAGCTATTTCCCGCGCCCCGGTGAAACGACATGGCAACAGTCATGTGATCGCGAAGTGCGCGCCGTGCGCACTGCGGTCGGGGTGGCGGATGTCTCAACCTTGGGAAAGATTGATATTCAGGGTCCAGACGCAGCAGCGTTTTTGGATTTTGTTTATATCAACCGCTTCTCCACGCTAAAGCCCGGTCGCGTGCGGTATGGGCTGATGCTGCGCGAAGATGGTCATGTGCTTGATGATGGCACCACGGCGCGGTTGGCACCCGATCATTTTGTGATGACCACGACCACTGCCGCCGCTGGTCTGGTGATGCGCCATTTGGAATTTGTCCATCAGGCGCTTTGCCCGCAGTTCGATGTGCGCTTTATTTCGGTCACTGAACAATGGGCGCAATTTGCCATTGCTGGCCCAAAGTCACGCGATCTTCTCAACAGCCTGCTCGAGACGCCCCTGTCTGAGTCAGCCTTTGGTTTTATGCACTGCGGTGAAGTACGATTGCCTGGCCTGACCGCGCGGCTCTTTCGGATCTCATTTTCGGGTGAACATGCGTATGAGTTGGCAGTGCCCGCCCGATATGGCGAGGCGCTGTTTCGCGATCTTTGTGCGCGGGCTGAAACCATGGGGGGCTGCGCCTATGGTATGGAAGCGCTTAATGTCTTGCGAATAGAAAAGGGTTTTATCACCCATGCCGAAATTCACGGCCGGGTCACGGCTTTTGATATTGGTCTGCAAGGACTGATGGCGCAAAAAGACTGCATCGGTCGTGCTGCCGCGCAGCGGCCGGGCCTGTTGGGCGCAGAGCGTGAGCAGATGGTCGGCCTGATGCCGGTTGACCCGCTGCAGGCGATCAGTGCGGGGGCCTTTGTTTTTGCCCAGGGCGCCAGCGCGCAGCGCGATAATGCCCAAGGATATGTCACATCAGTCTGCTGGTCCGTCACGCTGTCAAGCCATCTGGGCTTGGGCTTTTTGCGCGATGGGCGTGCGCGTTACGGTCAAGAACTGCGATTGGTCGATCATTTGTGTGGTGTCGATACCGTGGTGCGGGTGGTGGACCCAGTGTTTTTTGATAAAGAAGGGACGCGCGCCCGTGGTTAGTTTGATTGCAAAACACGCCCTGTCTGGTCAGGCCCCATTGGCGCTGCAGGATCTGCATTTTCAGATTGAGGATTTGGGGCCCATCACCAGCATTGCGCCCTTTAATGGCCAAGAATCTGCGCTGAACGCAGTGCTTGAGGCGGGCCATGGGCTGCGTTTTCCTGTGCCCAATACCAGTACACAACAGGCCGTGGCAAAGCTCTTGTGGTCGGGGCGGGGGCAGGCGTTTTTGGTGGGGGTGGCGCCCGATGCCAGATTGGCCGCGCATGCTGCTGTCACCGATCAAAGTGACGGTTGGGTCACCTTGGGCCTGGAAGGCGCGCGGGCCGAAGCAGTGCTGGCGCGTTTGGTGGCGGTCGATCTGCGCCTGACAGCGTGCCCGGTAGGGGCTTCATTGCGTGCGCAGGTGCAACATATTCCCGCCCTCATCCACCGCGCTGCGCCGCAGGTGTTCCATATTATGGTCATGCGGTCGTTTGGGCAAA
Organism: uncultured Paracoccaceae bacterium; assembly: GCA_937895435.1. Taxonomy (GTDB): domain Bacteria; phylum Pseudomonadota; class Alphaproteobacteria; order Rhodobacterales; family Rhodobacteraceae; genus CALAXT01. The sequence goes on from CALAXT010000080.1 coordinate 6,756, forward strand.
GTGCCTGGCACGAAGTGTCAGAAGCGATGCGCGGCGTAGCTGCCCGATGAAAGAGTAAGGGCTGAAGGGTTGGGCCTTTTGCACAACTGCAGATCGCTGGTGCGCCCTAGCCCAGCAGCGTGGCCATCCGGCGCACTGCAGCCTGATACCCTTCGACGCCAAGCCCCGCGATCACACCATCGGCACGCAGGCTGACATAAGAATGGTGCCGAAACGATTCGCGTTTGTGAACGTTTGAAATATGAACTTCGATTACAGGGCCATCAAATGTGTGCAGCGCATCCAGAATCGCAACTGATGTATGGGTAAAGGCAGCCGGATTGATGATAAGACCGGCGGCCGTGTGCCGGGCAGCATGAATCTGGTCGATCATCACGCCCTCATGGTTGGTTTGTGACAGCTCTACCTTGAGCCCCAGCGAATTTCCAAGCGCGGCACATGTCTGGGCCACGTCTTCCAACGTTGCATGGCCATAGATTTCGGGCTGACGCTGGCCCAGCAGATTGAGATTTGGGCCGTTTAAGATATGGATCGTTTTCATTCTGCCCTCATGTCATTGTCCCCAGCAAAGGGCGCCCCCGAGTGCGCTTTGCTTCAGCGCCCACCCTATAAACTGGCGAACCCCCAAAGGCTACACTGCCCCTGCTTTGCAACGCAAGCAGCACAAAGCGCCCAGCTTTAGCGGCGACACGCCCTGATCTTGCGTGAAAATCGAGCAATTCCAAGAATTTCGAGTAAATTTTGTCTGATTTACCAAGTTTTTCTGGCCGGATCGGTTTTTGGGCGCTAGGTACAGAACACTTTGATACAAAACCTGCACCTAGGGAGGCAAAAATATGGAACGTCGTAAGTTTCTGACCTCGGCCGCTTTGGCCGGAATCACCGGATCGGCACTGGCCGCACCGGCTATTGCTCAGACCAATTCAAAGACCATGACCATCGTGTCGACTTGGCCGCGCGACTTTCCGGGCTTGGGCACATCTGCACAGCGCGTTGCCGCCCGTATCACCGAATTGACGCAAGGCGCGATCACGACTGAATATTACGCAGCCGGCGAACGCGTTGGTGCATTCGATTCGTTTGACGAAGTCGCTGCTGGCAACTCGCAGGCTTATATCGGTGCTGATTACTATTGGGTTGGTAAGCACCCAGCATTTGCATTCTTTACCTCGGTGCCGTTTGGCATGGTTCAGAGCGAATTCAACGCATGGATCAAATATGGCGGTGGTCAGGCCTATTGGGACAAGCTGTCGGGCGAGTTCGGCGTAAAAGCTCTGCCTTGTGGTGCAACTGGCACGCAGGCTGGTGGTTGGTTTAACAAAGAAATCAACTCGGCCGACGATTTCAAAGGCCTGAAAATGCGTATTCCGGGCTTGGGTGGCAACGTGCTGTCAAAGCTGGGCGCATCGACCGTTTCTTTGCCGGGCGGCCAGATCTATGAAAACCTTGTGTCGGGATCGATTGATGCGACCGAATGGGTTGGCCCATACAACGATTACTTCTTGAAGTTCTATGAAGCCGCCAAATACTACTACACCGGCGGTATGCATGAGCCAAGCAGCACGCTGGCCATGGGCATGAACAAAGCCTGGTGGGACGGTCTTTCGGATTGGGAGCGTGCGATGATCACCGCAGCCACCAACGAAGAAAACGCGGCCCAATATGAAGAAGCGATCGCGATGAACGGGCCCTATCTGAAAAAGCTCGTCGAAGAGCTGGGCGTGCAAGTGCGCAGCTTCAATGACGACACTTGGGATGCGATGTATGGTGCCTGGGAAGAAGTTCTTGCCGAAGTGCGCGATCACTCGGCCTTGGCCACCGAAATTGCTGACAACTATGCGGCAAAGATGACCGAAATGGCCACAATGATGGCCAATTTCGAGTTGGCGTTTGTAAACCAGCGTAACCGCGTGTCTGGTTTCGCATAAGCAGACCATTTAAGGCAGGGGGGCACGTCCTCCCTGCCTTTTTCTGAGGTTTGCATGGTTTTCTATTTTCGCATTGCAAGTGTTGAACGCTTGTAAAGCTTTTGCGTCGTGTATGGCTGGGCTGGACATATTCATGGTTTCAACTTTCTCCACACAAGTCGTTCGGCTGTTCGGATGGTCAATCTTGGCTGTCCTGTCGGCATATCTTTTCAACAATGTGCTGATGTTGGCGGTTGATTTCCCGATGCTGTCATTGGGTGATGGGTTGACCGGTGCCGGCGCGAAACCGCTGATCACGTATGGTGCGGCGCTGGTTTTGGCGTTTGCATTGGTGTTTTTGACCCCAAACACGGTACTGCGTGCCGATTCCGACGCGATCCACCGCTTCAATCTTTATCTGATCCGGGCGTGCTTTTGGTCGGTGCTGTTTGTCGGGATCGTTGACGCCGGTCTGGCCTTTATGCGGGTGGAAAACCTGCTGGGGTTTTTGGGCCAAGATTTGGTGCGTGATCTGGGTCGTTCGCGATTTGTTGGGCCCTATGTCCATGTGCCGCTGATTGTGGCCGGGTTTGTGCTGGCCGCATTCACGCGCACCTTGGGTTTCACTTGGCTGGCCCTGCTGATTGTGGCGGCCGAATTTGGCATCGTGCTAAGCCGCTTCGTGTTTTCATACGAACAGGCGCTGATGGGCGATCTGGTGCGCTATTGGTATGCGGCGCTGTTTTTGTTTTCATCAGCCTACACCCTTTATGATGAGGGGCATGTCCGCGTTGATATTCTTTATGCTGGGTTCACCCGCCGTAAAAAAGGCGCGTCAAACGCGTTTGGTGCGATCATGTGGGGGGCTACGACCTGTTCGGTCATCTTGATGATTGGGATGGGCAGCAAGCAATCCATCGTCAACAGCCCCATCATGAACTTTGAAATTTCGCAGGCCGGCAATATCGGCATGTTCACAAAATATCAGATGGCGGCGTTTATCGCGATTTTTGCGGTAACGATGCTTATTCAGTTTGTCAGCTATCTGTTCGAGTCTGTCGCTGACTTCCGTAACGAGCCGGGTGCACGCACGACAGCCGCCGTTTCGCATTAGAGGGCCCCATGGAACTGTTTTTCCTTCTTCTTCTGGTCGTTATCATGGCCACGGCCCTTGGTTCTGGCTTTCCGGTGGCCTTTGCGTTGCCGGGCTCTGCGGTTATCACTGTTGGGCTTGCAGCGCTGACGGGCTATTTATTTACCGGCAATCCCGATGTCTATTTCCACAGCAGTGGTCCCTATCAATGGCTATCGGCTGGGGTCACAAACCTGCGGGGCGTCTATTGGGAGGTCGAGCGAGATACGCTGATTGCGATTCCGCTGTTCATCTTTATGGGCATCATGCTGCAGCGTTCAAAAATCGCTGAAGATCTGCTGGTTACAATGGCGCAGCTGTTTGGCCGGGTGCCGGGTGGCTTGGGGATTTCGGTGGTGTTTGTTGGTGCGTTGTTGGCCGCAACAACCGGCATTGTTGGTGCGACTGTCGTTGCAATGGGGCTGATTTCGCTGCCCGCCATGCTGCGCAACAAATACTCGCCCAGCCTTGCGTCAGGCACGATCGCCGCCTCTGGCACGCTGGGGCAGATTATCCCGCCCTCAATCGTGCTGATCATTTTGGCCGACCAGCTGGCATCAGCCACAGATCAGGCGTCGACATTGCGCAAGACGATGTACAAAGATGCCACGGGTGAGCTGTCGATGCCGTCGATTTTCGACGTAACGTCAACCAGTGCGGGCGAGATGTTTTTGGGCGCATTGGTCCCGGGCTTGGTGCTTGTGGCCTTTTACATGCTCTATATCCTGGCCTATGGCATTTTGAATCCGAAACAGGCGCCATCTGTTGGTTACGAAGGTCGCTATGATACTGCGTTCTGGCGCAATGTTTTGGTGGCGTTGGTGCCCCCGCTTGCGCTGATTTTCATGGTGTTGGGTTCGATCATTACGGGCGTGGCGACGGTGAACCAAGCAGGCGCGTTGGGTGCGGCCGGGGCACTGACCATGGCGGGTTATCGCCTGACTGAGGGGCAGCCGCGCCGATATCATCCGGCGATTATGGCGCTGGTTGCTTTGATCATGCTGGCTTTCTGCTTGTCGACATTCGAAATGAACGTGAAAAACATTCAGTCGGACCATGATCGGCTTGGGATAATTCTTGGGGCAATTGCGACGTTTTTGTTGCTTGCGTCCTTGTGTTGGAGCGGGCTGCGCGCGCTGCGCATTCAAGACACGCTGCGCGGTGTTATGCTTGAAACCGCCAAGACCACGTCGCTGGTTTTCATCATTTTGTTGGGTGCGGCCATGTTGACCGCCGCGTTCCGCGGATTTGGTGGCGAAGAGCTGGTGCGTAACTTCCTTACCTCATTGCCCGGTGGGTTCTGGGTGCAGTTCATCATCGTGATGGCGGTCATCTTTTTTCTGGGCTTCTTTCTTGATTTCATCGAGATCGCCGTGGTCGTTGTGCCGATTGTGGCCCCGATCTTGTTGGCCGATCCGTCTGCCAATATCACCGCTGTTTGGTTGGGTGTTATGATCGGTTTGAACATTCAGACCTCATTCCTGACACCGCCGTTTGGCTTTGCACTGTTTTATCTGCGTGGCGTGGCGCCGGCCGCTGTTAAGACCAGCGCGATTTACAAGGGCGTGGTGCCGTTCATTATGTTGCAGCTGGGGGCGTTGGCGGTGGTTGGGTTGACCCCGCCGTTGGTGAACTATTTGCCAAACCGCTCAGGGCTTTTGGCCGATTCCGCGCCACCGCCACAAAACCCGCGCTTGCAGGTGTGTTTGGAAGAGCACGTGGCCGATTATCTGACCCGTGACGGCGGTGCGACCCAAGCTGTGATTGGCCGTTTGACCCAGCTAAGCAGCCAATCTTTGCCCAAAGACTTTGGGGTGGTGTTGGGGGCTGGTTTGGATGATTATTCCAAGGCGATGACTGCGCTGCAGCAGGCTGATTTGGCACAATTAGCCGTCGATGAGGCCGCGCCTGCATTCCAGCCCATTCAGTCTGATGTGCGCGCCCTGCAGAAAAAGATACGCAGGTTTGAGGCTGATAACAAAGAGATGTCGGTTGAAATTTCGCGGATGCGCGACCCAGAGGGGGATGCCCCGCGCAAAGCCGCTTTGGAAGCCATTATTGCCCGGAATGAAACTGAAATTGCGGCGCTATCAGACCAAATTCCCGAAATTTGGGGCCAAACCTATGCTGATTTCAGCAAACTTTTAGGGGCGGAGTCAAAGGCGCGGATGATTTATCGCCGTGCAGCCGATTCAGCATATGAAAACTTTGTGGCGGCGCAAGCGACAGCCGAGTCTGGGCCGGCGCTTGATGCGCTGGCGGGTGATCTGCGCGCCTTGGCCACCCGGCTTTCTGAGCCGGCCGCTGATCTCGACCCTGTGTTGCAAGACTTGAGCAGCAAGTTGTCTGATATCGGTGGCGCTGGAAAAGTGAAATCGGCGATCGATAAATTGCGGCGTGAGGTAAAGGCCAAGACACCTAAGGCAGACAAGATCGATGCAGCTTATAAGACGGTGCTTGATGCCTTTGAAGCGCAGCGGGGGTTGGTGGTTGCAGTGTCTGGCCAGGTTGGCACGACGTTGGCTGATGCGCTGCCGGTGTTGGCGAACTCAATCGGTGCCCGCAGCCAGTCCAAGCTAAGCCGTGATCAGGCCCTGTCGTTGGCCAGTTGCTTGTCGCATCATCGCGATCTGTCTCTGCATTTCTAGCGTCAAAAAAACAAAGCCCCAATCGGGGCTTTGATGGGCTAAAAGTTTGATGGGATAAAAGAAAGTGCGCAGGAAAACCTGCGCGCTATTCTTTTTCCATGGTGCACTGCAGCGGGTGCTGTTGGCGGCGGGCGAAATCCATCACCTGTGCTACTTTCGTTTCCGCAACCTCAAACGAAAAAACGCCAACAACGGCCAAGCCTTTTTTATGCACAGTCAGCATAATTTCAAACGACTGGGCATGTGTCAGCCCAAAGAACCGTTCCAGCACATGCACCACGAATTCCATCGGTGTGAAGTCGTCATTGAGCAGCATCACTTTATACATTGGCGGGCGTGCGCTTTTGGCGCGGGTTTTGGTGGCCACCATGCCTTCGCCCTCGCGGTCGTCCTTATCTTTGGACAGGCGGTTGGGAAAAATGCGCAAAGATCTGCTCCTGAATTATCAACTACACCGTTGTTATAGTGTTTCTGCCCGCTATGAAAAGGGGGCAGCGTCAGGTGTGGCATCTGGTTCATGGCCTAAGGGTCAGAGGATGGGTCGGCTGTATCTTGTATTGAGCGTAGTATTTCATACCATATTTGGGCGGCGCTTGCACTGTTGCCGATCTGTTCCACGCGTATTTTGATCAGAAAGTTTATTGAATCCAAGGGCTTTCCTGATTCGGGTAAATATGCTAGCCAGATCTTATAAGCCCCGCGGTGTGACACCACAAAAACAGGGGCACGAGCAGTAAGGGTCAGGCAACGTGGATACACGGCTTTGGCGATATGTCTGCGCGGCGGCTCGCTGCGTGGCTTGGGCATCTGCGCTTGCGTTGATGCCGCTGTCAGCATGGGCTGCGCCCTATGCTGCGATGGTCATGGATGCGCGCAGTGGGCAAATCTTGTTTGAACAAAACGCAGATACCCGGCTGCATCCCGCGTCACTGACCAAAATGATGACGCTGTACATTGCATTTGATGCCATTGAACGCGGCGAAATTTCGCTGGATACCAAGGTTAAAATTTCCCGCCATGCCGCCAATGAGCCGCCATCGAAACTTGGGTTGCGTGCCGGACAAAGCTTGGCGCTGCGCTATTTGATCCGGGCTGCGGCAGTCAAATCAGCCAATGATGCCGCAACCGCGATTGGTGAGGCGATTTCCGGATCAGAAGCAGAATTTGCCAAACGCATGACCCGCACAGCGCGGGCCTTGGGCATGAAAAATTCCACGTTTAAGAATGCCAATGGTCTAACGGAAAGCGGTCATTTGTCGACCGCGCATGACATGACGCTGTTGGGGCGGCGGCTGTTTTATGATTTTCCAGAATATTACAACATCTTTTCGCGCCGTTCGACCGATGCCAGCATCGCGCAGGTCCGCAATACCAACCGGCGTTTTCTGGATGCTTACAAGGGCGCTGATGGGATCAAAACTGGGTTCACCAATGCAGCTGGGTTTAACCTTGTGGCCTCGGCGGAACGTGGCAACACGCGGATTATTGCGACGGTGTTTGGTGGCACATCGACTGCGCAACGTAATGCCAAAGTTGCCTCACTGCTTGATGTTGGGTTTGCCAAGGCACCAGCCCGCGCAAAAGAAGCCCCACCTGCCATGGTTGATTTAAGCAAGCTGGGTGTGATGACCGTTGCAGATGCGGGTGCACCAAAACGCGCTGCACTGCCGCTGCCGCGTCCGGCACAGCCTGCACCGGCGACATTGTCGCCTGAGGTGTTGGCCGCCATCCAAATTGATGTGGCCGAGGCGTTGGAGCGGGTAAATGCTACGTCTGAACCGCTTGCAGCCCAGAGCCCGCAAGCTGATCCGGGCATCGTTGTGGCGACTGCTGACATTCCTGTGCCGCGTCCGCGCCCAACGGCGCCCGATACCGAAGCAGGCGCAATCGTGATCGCTGAAACCGAGCCGGTCGATGCTGCGGCAGAGCAGGCGGAGGTCTTGGTTGAATTGGCTGCTGTGGTGCCCGCTCAAACACCCCCAACCCCAGTCCTGATTTTGGATCGGCCCACGACTGATGACACCACCACCTTTGCAACACCCGAAGTGGTGACCCGCTTGGCCAGTGCTGAGGGCGATGTTTGGGGTATCAGCTTGGGTAAGTTCAATTCGCCCTATGAGGCAGAAAAAATTATGATGCGCGTGGCGCTGACTGAACCTGCCACCCTAACGGGGGCATTGCGCCAGGTCGTCAAACGCAAAACTGGGTTTGAGGCCACATTCTTGTCAATGACGCGTGATGCGGCCGATATGGCTTGTCGCAGATTGCAGGCGCGCAACACAACCTGTGTGACGGTCAGCCCCTGACAGGTGGCAGGGCGTCGGATCTGACGTATCTGAGACCTTCGGGTGTCAGACCTTTGGGTGTCAGACCTTTGGGTGATCGTCGTAATCGGTGTTCAGCATGCGGGCCGCATCGCCCTTGGGGTCATCATATTGCCGGTGCGTCAAGGCCCAGATAAACGCTAACAGTCCCAGACCACCAAGGCCGATTGAGATAGGGATAAGATAGGCCAGAACTTCCATGTGTTACCTCAGTCGCAGCGCGTTGAGCGAAACCGATATCGACGACAGCGACATTGCAGCCGCAGCCGCCAACGGGCTGGCAAGCCCTGCCAGGGCCAGCGGTACGGCGATCATATTATAAACAGCGGCCATCGCAAAGTTTTGCAAAATTCTGCGGCGGGATTGCCGTGCCAGCCGCAGCGCATCCGATAAGGGGGCCAGATCTTGGCCCAAGAACACGATATCAGCTGCGACCCGCGCAGCATCCAGCCCTGAGCCGGGCGCGATGGAAACATCTGCCGTGGCAAGGGCTGCGGTGTCGTTCAGCCCGTCGCCCATCATCAACACATGTTGGCCATTGGCCTGCATTGCAGCAACGCGCGCGGCTTTTTGGGTGGGCAGGGCATTGGCCTGCCACTGGGTGATCCCCAAACGTTGTGCAAAGTCGGCCACCGCATGTGCGTTATCGCCTGAAATCAAATGCACCTGCAGACCTTGGGCTTGCAGTGCAGCTACGGCTTGGACTGCGCCGGGGCGGAGGTGATCGGCAAACCCAAAGGTGCAGATGTCCCCACGGGGTGTTTGCAAAAAGCTGGCAGTTCCAGCTGGGGGCTCGGCACCCACCCAATCGGCGCGACCCAACCGCACAATTTTTCCATCGGCTGTGGCCTGAATACCATGGCCTGGCAGTTCGGTGATATCGCACAGCACTGTCGGTATGATGTTGCGTGCCTGCAAAGCCTGCGTCAGGGCTTGGGCCAGCGGGTGGCCAGAGCCTTGTGCAAGTGCCAGCGCCAGTGCCAGATCATCAGGCCGATGTTGATCAAGACCCAAGGGCTGCAAGAGACCCAGCGTTAGCGTGCCTGTCTTGTCAAAAACGACCGTATCAACCCCCGCCAGCCGTTCCAGCGCGGTGCTGGTTTTGATCAAAAACCCCTTACGAAAGAGCTTGCCGCTGGCAGTGGTCACCACCGCAGGCACGGCCAGTCCCAAAGCACAGGGGCACGTAATCAGCAGCACCGCCACAGCAATATTCAGCGCCAAGCGCACATCGCCATCACTGTGCCATAGCCAAAACCCAAAGGCCGCCAGCGCAAGCAGATGCACCAGCGGCGCATAAACCCGTGCCGCCCGGTCGGCCAGCGAGCGATAGCGGTCACGCCCGCTTTCGGCCAAGGCCACCAAGGCTGTCATCCGTGCAAGCGAGCTGTCTTGACCGGCCGCAGTCACCTGCAGATCAAGTGGGCCTGTCAGATTGATCTCGCCCGCGCACACAATGCTGCCTGGCGACGCTTGCACGGGGCGGGTCTCACCCGTCAACAAGCCGCGGTCCAGCTCGCTTTCCCCGCGGATCACGGTTCCATCGACAGGCATGCGGCCACCTGGGCGTACGCGGACGATATCACCCACAGCCAACGCGGCAATCGCCACCTCTTGTGCCACGCCATCGTCCAGACGGGTGGCGCGCGGCACTTCCAGCGCGCTTAATTCCTGCGCGGCGGATCGGGCTACGCTGCGGCTGCGATAATCAAGATAGCGCCCGGCCAGCAGAAAAAAGCACAACATCACACCGGCATCAAAATAGGCCTGATGCCCACCGGCCACCGTTTCGTAAAGCGACAATCCCCCGCTTAAAAGCAGCGCAAGGCTGATGGGTACATCCATCCCCAACCTGCCCGCACGCAACGCGGCCCCGGCGCTTGCAAAGAACGGCTGACCGGCAAAGGCTAAGGTGGGCAGGGCGATGGCCGCTGAAATCCAGTGAAAAAGATCGCGCGTCGCATCCTCGGCGCCCGACCAAACAGCGACAGACAGCAGCATGACGTTCATCATCGCAAAAAATGACACCGCCAGGCGCATCAACAACGCGCGACCCTCTGGATCGTTTTGCTCGGGGCCGAGGGCGTCGGCGTCTAACTCATGCGCCTCATAGCCCAAGTTGGCCAAATGCGTGATGATATCTGACAGTTGCAGCCCGGGGGCGGCATCAACCATCACCCGTTTTAATCCCAGATTGACGCGTGCCGCACGCACACCATCCAACCGTTCCAGCCCGCGTTCAACTGTCGAAATACATCCCGCGCAGTGCATGCCGGGCACCGATACGATCAAATGCTCGCGCAGGGCGGGCTGCTGCGCAGCAGAGACTGCGCGGGCCAGCCGCGCCGCATCCGGCGTCAGGATGCAGGCTGGGCAAGCCGCAG
>CALAXT010000081.1 GCA_937895435.1 uncultured Paracoccaceae bacterium
GTTGCCGCAGCGGTTGCCCAAAGGCGCACAGGGATTTGAGCTGAGAGTTAAGGGAAACGGGCAAATCTATTATCTTCATGCGCGCACTGGTGGCACGATTTTGCCGTGGAACTTTTATCAAGCCTCGTTTGAGGCAACGCCCGATTGGCAGACGCTGCGTATCCCCTTTGACACGTTCAAGGCGCAGGGGTTTTTCTTGCGCAAAACACTTTTGGCAGATGCGATCAAAAGTGTGGCAGTGGTGGCCTTTGGGCGCGATCACACGGCGGATGTTTTGGTTGCCAGCATTGGGTTTTATTGAACAAACCGCGCCCTGCCGCTGGCAACCGCAGACATTGCGGGTGCTGTCAGATTATCATCCAATCGCTGTCGTTGATTTGATCCAATGTGCAACCCATCACCAAAACCTGATGCCCAGTGTCGGTGGTGATCATCACGCCATTGTAGAGGGCGCTAAAGCTGAGGCTTTTGGCCTGAAAGATCAGATGGTCCTGTGTATCTTGAAAATCAACAATAACGTCCCGCCCGGGCGTGTCTAACCGATCAAATATGAATGTATCTGCACCCGCGCCACCGATCAGGCGGTCATTGCCTGCGCCGCCGTTCAGCCGATCTTGGCCCGCGCCGCCATAAAGACTGTCTGCGCCACTGCCCCCCATAAGCTGATCAGAACTGCCGCCCCCAAACAGCTTATCAGCGCCCCGGTTGCCGTTGATAAGATCACTGCCAGCGTCGCCCACCAACGTGTCATTGCCGTTATCGCCATAAAGCTTGTCACGGCCTGCGTTGCCCCAAATGCGATCATTGCCGCCGCCGCCAAAAAGTCGGTCATGTTCGCTGCCGCCCCACATTTGGTCGGCACCACGGCCCCCGTAAAGGTCATCATTGTCCAGCCCACCGGCCATCAGATCACGCCCCGCGCCGCCGTGAATCGTATCATGGCCAGACACGCCGTTGATAACATCATTGCCCGCTTTGCCGTGGATGTGTTCGCTTGAGTCTGTGGTTTTTCGGCCATACATGATATCGGCGCCGTCTGTGCCCAGATAGTGGGGGCTGATGCGCTTGACCTCATTCAGGGTTTGCTCGGTTTGTTCATAGAGACCGTAGGGCACAAAATTGACCGGATCGACATAGATGACATCGGCCGAGGCAGGCACACCATTTTCCCACTCTGTGGGCCACCAGACAAAATGCAGCTCTTCATCGCCATCCGCCTCAAGTCGTGCGCCGTCCAGCGTGTAAAGCACCTTGTCGTTGATTAGCAGCCATTGCTGGCCTTGATGGCCGATCACCCGCGCATTGCTGGGCAAATCGTCCAAGGCAACATCTGTCCCATCAATCCGAATTTTATCTCGGGATGGATCAAAATCATCAATCCTACCGATGGTTTTGCCCAGTGCGGCGTCGATATTGACGAAGTCAAAAATATCCGAACCGGCATCGCCATAAACGTGCACGCCGTGGCGGGCGAGCGTTGTCATATCAAGCCTGTTGCCCTCGGTCAGGGCTTGCGCCCCGGCTGGGCGGGCAACATCAAGATAAATCGTATCATCGCCACTGCCGCCATAAAGATGAATTTGTCCACGCCACGCGTTGCTGACGAAAAAGCTGTCATTTCCTTTATCGCCACTAAGTATGATTGTATCGCTGTGCACGCCGGTTTCAGCACCGCGAAAAATGATTGTATCATCCCCAGCCCAGCCTGCGATCATTTTGGCTATGCCATCTGTCGAAACCAGGCTGTCGGCACGGTTCGTGCCCGTTATCATGGGGCCTGCCATGTCATGGTTCATCGTGAATCTCCGAACTGGTTATGGTGCCGTTGTCTGTCTTTGGTCGCTTGGGTTGCGAACAATCCAAGCGTGCAAGCCCGACGTTGGGCTGTGGGTGAAAAAGGTGCCGAGGGTGGCCCGCAACTGTGTTTGCGTTGGATCTGGGGCATGGGCTGTCAGCCACGCGCACGGTCAAAGAGGGGGGCTTTGGGCCCCACTCACCGGACTGAATTCACCGAAATCCCCAGATGAAACGCACATGATGACTGCAATTGTCATGCCAGACAGCAGGCTGTTTCATGCGGCGTGGGGTGTGGGCACATCTTTGCCGCGCAACCCATGCGTGTTTGTAAATATTTTACTATTCCGTAAGGAGTTATTGATTTAGTATTAATATGTAGTGTGCTGTAAG